>CAVYRJ010000018.1:0-27123 GCA_963770935.1 Candidatus Bathyarchaeota archaeon | reverse complement strand
GGGTTGAGTCTAAACCCCACAGAAACACCGCCTAGTCAGAAGCTCTTACTAATTCGCATCCTTGATGTGATCTCAGCTGCGATTTAGCAGTGGCTTAGCGACCAATACTGCGTGTCACCGTGAAGCGTGTTCCTCAACCGGCAAAATACACCATTCTTTTGATGGAATATATTGTTTTGTTGTCACATCAGGGTACCAACAGAAGCAGACAAACGTGGGGCTGTTGAGCATTTTGGTTGGTTCTAATTGGGATTTGGTTGATTAACCTGATTGTTTTTGCTCCTAAACACTTTTATATTTCCAGTAACACTAAAATTTCAAAAAGTGTTACTGAGGAAGTTAAATCATGCACATCTCTGATGGATTAATCCTAAACAACACTTCAATCATCTTAGCCATAGCAATGTGGATAATATCCGTCGGCATCTTGGCATGGTCTTGGAAAAAAGCACAGCAAACATATTCACGTTCAATAACTGCTCTGTTGGCAATATCAAGCGCATTCGTGTTTGCTGCACAAATGATTAATTTTCCGATAGCTTTTGGAACAAGCGGACATTTGATAGGTGGAACTTTCCTTGCCGTACTGCTTGGTCCATTTGCAGCTATCTTAAGCATGACTCTGGTTTTGAGCATGCAAGCTCTATTTTTTGCCGATGGAGGCATAGTTGCGTTTGGCATGAACCTCTTTAACATGGCAATAATCGGTGGATTGAGCTTCTTTCTGATTAAATTGTTGACTAAAAAAAACAAGAGTCAAAAATGGTTCATTGCATGTGTTTTCATTGCATCATGGACTTCAGTGATGCTTGGCGCTTTAATTACCAGTTTTGAAGTTGCTCCAGCATTCACTGGCGGGATTGCTGTTACTCTTCCCTCCATGATGTTACTTCATGGAATAATCGGAATAGGAGAAGGCGCAATTACAACTGTGCTTGTTACCTCAATACAGCGATTGAACCCAACAATCATGGGTGGCTTAACATTGTTAAAGGAGAGAAAAATACTTTGAAAAAATATGTCGTTGCTGCAGCTTTAGTCATTGTTTTTCAGTTTTCTTTATACCGTTAGCGTCGACTAATCCAGACGGTCTTGAAAAGGTAGTACAAACTTATGGAGCCCAAGAAAATGAAAACTTGTGGAGCGGTCTGCTATCAGATTATTCTTTTAGTTCAATCAGTAACTCATATGTTTCCACTTTATTTGCTGGAATCTTTGGTGTATTAACGGTTCTACTTATGGGTCTATTAATTAGCAAAGTAATGTTCAGGAAACCTGTCAAAAAAAGTTAAGGGTTTTTTCTGAATTTGGCAGCGCGATTAGCAACCAACGTCGCCACTGCACCCGCAGCATACACCACCATCGATGTTAACAACTGCCAACCCCAACGAACACGACTGAAGCATAGCCATAAGCGCACTCAATCCCTTTTCGCCAAAACCGTAACTATTCGAGGTTGGAACCGCGATAACTGGAACATCAACCAACCCAGAAACCACAGACGCCAAAGCGCCTTCACGTCCAGCTACAACAACGACAACATCAACATCGTTTGAGAATACCTGTTTTAGTGGCTCAATCAACCTGTGAATTCCTGCGACCCCAACATCGTAGGTCGAATAAACAGTGCAGCCCATCTCTTGAGCGATGATTTTGGCTTCTTCAGCCACAGGAATGTCGGAGGTTCCAGCCGTTAAAATCCCAATTCGACCCCCGCTTGGAGTAATGCTGAAACCTTTCGTTTTTGACTACCACCATCTCGGGCTTTATCGTTAATTTCCATCTGTACATCGTTTTGGAACGCTTCTTTAACCGCCAAAATATGTTCTTTAGTGCACCGGCTCACAATCGCTCGCCCACACTTAGCAACCATCCGCCGAGAAATTTCCGCTACATCACTTGCCGATTTGCCTTCAGCCAAAATAATCTCAGGAATCCCCTTACGTAGCCCCCTGTTCCCATCCAGCTTAGCTAAACACCCAACCTCGTCAATTGTGAGCAATTGCAGGATTTTTTCGGCTTCAGCAGGCGAAATCTGATTTGAAGCAACTTTGTCTAAAACTTCTCTAAGCGATGACATAAACAGACAATATTTAAAAAACGCAAGATAATATATCTATTATGCTTGCTTGATTGAAACGATTTTTTGTGATAAACTATGACTGAAACTAAGAAAATTCTTCTAATCGATTGTCAGGCTTCAGGTGTTGCTGGAGACATGATTTTAGGTGCGTTAATTGACCTTGGAGCCAACGTTGAAAAGATTACCTCTGCCATAAAAACGCTTGAAAAGCCGGAGTACGGCTACAAAAACATCAAAATAAAAATTAACCCCGTAATGAGGGGCGAATTCAAAGCTACACAAATCGACGTCACCTCTGAATCAGCCCAGAAAAGACGCGGCAGCGAACTTGTGGACATAGTAGAAAAAGCCGCAGGCAACCTTGAGCTTTCCCAAAAAGCCAAACAGTTTGCCTCCAAAGTCATCCGCACACTAGTCGGCGCCGAAGCAGATTTGCATAAAACCTCGTTTGACGATGCGCATTTGCATGAGGTGGCGATGGTTGATACCGCCGCCGAAATCCTTGGCTCTGCGGTAGCTTTGGATGATTTAGGGCTTGTTTGATTCAAAGATTTACTCTACACCTGTAGCGGTGGGCGGAGGAACATTCAAGTTTTCCCACGGCATAGTTTCAAGTCCCGCGCCTGCAACATTAGCCATACTTCAATCAAAAAAGTTCCCCTTCCAAGGCGGACCAATAGAAGCTGAGTTGGCGACGCCAACGGGTGTTTCTATTTTAGTTAATTTAGTTGACGAAGTTACCCGATTTTACCCGTCTATGACGCCTCTAAAGATTGGTTACGGTGCGGGAACCAAAGAGTTTGCCCAGATGCCTGCCGTTTTAAGACTAACAATGGGCGAGTCGCTGGAGAGTGGACTTGTGAAGGATGAGATTGCTGTTTTAGAAACCAACATTGATGACGCAACTGGTGAGGTTCTGGGGTACACGCTTGAGAAACTGTTAAGCGAAGGCGCCAAAGACGTAAGCATCATTCCCATGTTCACCAAAAAGAACAGACCCGGACAAATAATCAAGGTAATTGCTGACCAAAAAGATGTTGAGCACCTTTCAAAAGTACTAATTGACGAAACAGGTACGCTAGGCGTTAGAGTTTACTTCTGCGAGCGGCACATAATAAACCGAGAATTGCACATGGTGGATTTGCTTGTGATGGGCAATAAGGAAACCGTTAGGGTTAAAGTTGCCAAAAACCAAAACGGAGACATTATCCACATAAAACCCGAGTACGAGGACCTTAAAAGGCTGGCTGAAAAAACCAAAAAACCTCTAAGAGAACTCTCAGAAATTGCAGTTTCACAAGCACGAGAAGTTCTAAAAAATAGGTAATTTGCATGGAAAAATTAAATGATAAACTTGCTCTAATCAAACATTTCATACAGGAAAAAGGAAGAAACGGTGCGGTTGTCGCTTTTTCTGGAGGCGTAGACAGTTCAACGTTGGCTGCCCTAAGCCATAAGGTTTTAGGAAACAAAGCAGTAGCAGTTATCGCTCAATCCCCCACCTACACTTCTGAGGAGCTACGCGACGCAAAAAAAATAGCCTTGGACATAGGAATCCGCTTGTACGTGGTAGAAACCAATGAGCTGGAAAACCCAGATTTTAGCAGAAACCCCGAAAACCGCTGCTACTACTGTAAAAAAGAACTCCTCCAAACCCTAATCAACTTTGCCAATAAACTTGGGTTCAAAACGGTTTTTGAAGGCACAAACTTTTCCGACTTAAACGACCACCGACCAGGATTCAAAGCCGTCCAAGAAGTAAAAGACGTCTACAGCCCCTGGATGATAAACGGATTTAGTAAGACTGAGATTCGCCAAGTTGCCAAACAGATGGGTCTTAGCGTTCATGACAAACCTGCGTTGGCTTGTTTAGCTTCGAGGATTCCGTTTAATGAGAAGATCACCGCTGAAAAGTTAAGCCGAATCGATAGGGCAGAACAAGCAGTAAAGGCTGTAACGGGGGTTAAGCAGGTTCGCGTCAGAGACCACAACCGTTTAGCCCGCATTGAGGTTGCTAAAACAGAAAGAATCTTGTTTTGCAACATTGATGTGCAGGATAAGGTGGCTTTTGAACTGAAGAAACTTGGTTTCAAGTATGTAACGTTTGACTTAGAAGGTTATGAATCCGGCAGCATGTTGAAGACTTTATAGTGTTTGTTCCGAGGAACTTAACAGCAAGCTTTTAAGCTTAAAGCCTCTTATTTTTGCTATCTACTTATTATATTCATAGGAGAATAGAAAGTGGAAATTAGCCGAAAGAACCTACGCAACGAAGTTCTCGAACGCATCAAATATGTTAAAACCTGCGTAATGGCGCGGGAACTCTGCTTACTTGTACGTACCAACAGAGCAGTTCTAGAGCCCAAAGATGTCCAACAAGTTTGCCAATACATCTCAAACCTATGTAAGGAAGAGGGCTGCAAAGAGCCCAGCGAAATGTGCACCAAAGCAGCAAAAGCTCTCGAATCAGCGGAAGAAGAAAAATACCTGGATCTATGCGCACAAAGCTGCGTCAAATGCGGCGAAGCAAAACGCCCGCAGCCCAAAAAAGACGCTTATGTGGCATAACAACATGACCGGCTTTGTTAAGGGTAGGAATTGAGTATGTTTATAGCTCCCTTTGTTCCAAGTCCACAAACCGTTGTAGAATATATGCTTAAGCTGGCTGATTTGAAAGCTGGCGAAGTCCTCTTCGACATGGGTTCGGGAGACGGCAGGACCGTGATTATGGCAGCGAAAACTTTTGGCGCCCGAGGAGTCGGTATTGAGTTGCGCGAGGATTTGGCTAAAAAAGCGATGGGCAACATTCATGAGAACGGTCTTGACGACAGAGTAACCATCATGAACGATGACATGTTCAACGTGAACCTGACCTCTGCTGACGTAGTCTACCTTTACTTGACGACTAGTGCTAACGAGAAAATCAAGCCAAAGCTTGAGAGCGACCTCAAAAAGGGTGCGCGTATAGTCTCGCATGACTACGAGATAATCGGTTGGAAACCGACAAAAGTTGAGAATTTCTGCGAAAACCCCAAGTTAGGCTATCCCTCACACACCATTTACCTCTACAAAAAACCCTAATTTTTCTCTCAGTTGTTTGGAAAAATATTTAATCTTCTTTTCGTCTTGACTTCTAAAAGAGTGTCTTATGTAAGATGCAGTTTGTTCCATGGCAAAACGTCTCAGATTGGCATTGCAAAGCGTGCGGTTACTGCTGCAAACTCTACAGCGTAGTGTTGGGCTTTCCTGAGTGGCTCAACATCTCCAAATCCTTCGGCATCGAAACCACAGTTTCAGGTTTAGACCGCTTCTACATCAAACGTACCAGCGACGGCTCCTGTGGGTTTCTCTGCAACAAAACCAACACCTACTTCTGCGGATTACAGGCAATGAAACCTGAAGCCTGCAAAATCTGGCCTTTCAAAGTGCTCTCGGAACCAAAATATGGCGAACCCAACCAAGCAGAATTCGATTACATGGGGCATAAATTGTACGTTTACGCGGATAACATGTGCAGTGGTTTGCGTTATGGCACGCCAACATGGGACTTCCGTTATAAAACTATAAGAGAATTCACTGAACTCGCCCTAGGTATAAGACAGGTACAATACAAAACTACAAGACCTGTGACAATAGGACTGAATCAATGGGGAAGAAAACTATTCCCCTAAAACATTATTCTAAATTATTTATTTGTTTGACCTGAAGCCCATAAGTGAACTTACGTTAGACACTCTTAGCATCAATAATTTCAAAATTCATAAATTTATTTCCAACAGGTTTGACTTCTTTTGAGGATTAACTTATTTAGGCAGGTATAGCTTTTAACCAGAAACATTCCAATTTCGAAGATGAATATGCATGTCTAAACCCAAAGTTGGCGTTTCAATGCTCTACTGTCTGGGTGAACCATTCAACCGCATGGTTAAGCGCTTAGGCACAATGGATACCAAATACATAGAAATCCTCGATGACGGAACCCATGACCTTGACAAAAAACGCATACGCTGCACTCAGAGAATCCGCAAAATCCTACAACCTCACATACAGCTTACATGCACCCTTTGCTGACGTCAACATAGCCTCGCCAGTTAAGCCCTTGCTAAACGCCTCATTAAAACGCCTAGCACAATCACTCGCCAACGCTAACGCAATCGACGCCAAGATGTGGGTGTTTCATCCGGGGCAACGCACAGGAATCGGAAGCTTCTATCCAGGCGCCGACTTCAAGACTATGTGCCAAAGCATCCAGAAGCTCCATGCAATCGCCGAGGAATATGGAATAAACATTGCACTGGAGAATTTGCCTGCAAAATACTGGTTTTTGATGAATACACCAGAGGAATTTCTGAAGATGTACAAGGAAACCAACTTGCCTGTAGGCATAACTCTGGATCTTGGGCATGCCAACTTGGAGGGACAAATTCAACCGTTCTTTAATTTGGTTGCCGACAAAATTGTGCATATCCACGCTAGCAACAATGACGGCTCAGACGACCAACATTTTGGGGTTGAAGATGGAAACATCGACTATCTATGGTTTGCTGAGACTCTCAAAAAAATCGGTTATGACAAAACCGTCGTCGTCGAATCCATGCATAAAGTGCCACAGAGCATCCAGAAGCTCAAACAGCTACTCGCTTAAGGGCAGCTCCAACTCCATAAAATCCTCAGCCAGCACAGTATTGGGAAAGATTTTTTTTGCCTGTTCTAAAAGCAGTCCAGCGTTTGGGTACCTTGCGCTGATATGTGAGAGAGCAAGCTGTTTTGCCTCAGCAGCCTTTGCCTGATTTGCCGCTTGGCTTGGTGTTGAATGCCCATCCACACCAGCTTTTTCTACAAGTGAATCGTCAAAAGTGCAATCATGAATCACCAAATCCGCTCCCTCCGCGAATTTGGCGAATGATTCGAATGGTTTAGTGTCGCCTGTGTAGACAATTTTTCTACCCGCTCGCAAAGGCCCCATTACGTCGCCCGGTTTAACTGATTTGCCATCCGCTAAAGTGATTTCTTCGCCTCGTTGCAGCCGAGACCACAACTCTCCCGCTGGAATTCCCAATGCTTGGGCTAATTTGGGATAGAACTTTCCAGGACGCGGCTTCTCTAAAAACGCAAAAGCATAGCTCTCTACCGCATGGTTAGATTTGGTGGCTGCAATGCTGTATTCTTCTTCGTTGCAGACAACGCCTTCGGAGACGATTTGGTTGATTTCTACCGGGTAGTTTAACCCGAAGTTGAGTGTCTCTTTGGTGCAGACTAGGAAATCTTTGAGTCCCATGGGTCCATAAATCTCCACGGGTTCTTTGCGTTCCATTAGCGCCATTGTCTGTAAAAGCCCAGGCAAACCCAATACATGGTCCCCATGAAGGTGAGTTATGAAAATCTTCATTTTGCGGTGGAAACTGACTTTTGCTTGCATCATTTGCCGTTGTACGTTTTCGCCGCAGTCAAACATCCACTGGTTACGTGGGCATTGAACGACAACGGAGGGCAGACTTCTTTTAAGCGTTGGAACGCTGCCGCTTGTTCCAAGAAACACCACACGAATACTCATGCTGTCACCTTTTCGAATACTGCAATCTCCCGCGTCAAAGACTGATGGACATACGCAAATGGGATTCCACATGCTTGTAGCCCAACCGCTTGCCTATTCGCGAGATGTTTAATGTTTTAGGGGAAGCGATACAAATCCGTTTGCCCCACCCCAAGCAGAGCTAGCGACGCAGCTAAAACGTCTTCCACCAACTGCTTAGTTGTGGATTTCAGCGTGCTTGACGAGCGCCCATAAGGTGGGTCTGTAACCACCGCGTCAACCTTGAACAGCGGAATTTTTCGTGAATCAGCCAGCACCAAGCCTTCCGGCAACTATATTGAAAAACCTCAGGTTTTTTTGTGTACCCAAAATCATTCGACGCTGAGCATCCACGCCGACTGCGCGGCAGCCGATGTAGGTGGCTTCAATAAGCGAAGTGCCCGTGCCGCAGAACGGATCCAACAAAACCGACTCAGCTTTTGCATGAGCCAGATTCACCATGCACCGTGCCATTTTTGAGGGCATAGCAGAGGGATGGAAGAAGGGTTTTTTGCGTGGTCGTCGCTCAGAGAAGGTTTTGCTGGTTATATCGGTTAGTTTTAAGCCTAAAACAAGTTTTTCGTCTGTGATTATTCCTATGAAAGTTTTATCCGGGTTTTTCAGGTTTACTTTTGTGCCTTCGGTAAGACTTAGGATTTGTTTGCCCAGATCGCCTTCCAGCGTCATCGTGTTCAGGTCTTTGTCCGCATAGTTTTTAATACGGTTTATCCGCACTACAAAAGTTTCGCCGGGCTTCAGCACTGCTTTGAAGTCTGTTTCGGAAACTACTTTTGCTATGTCTTCGTTGTTTGCATTTGCCACGAAAAGTTCCAAAGCGCAAAAGCGGGTGTACGCCGAGCGAACCTGCACAGATTGGACGCTGTCAGCTTCTGCTTCTAACCGCAGGATCTGGTCGAATTCTGAAGCATTCGAGTAACTGTAACCTTCCGCCTCTAAAATCGCCTTAACTTCGGCGGCTGGCAGCGACTCGTTCTCGCCCGATAATAAAAAGAAGAGTTTAGGCACTAAATAGCGCCTTTAAGAGCTTGACTAATCAGAGGCGCCAGCGAAACCTTACTTACACTGCTTGGGACGCTGTCGGTTCCAACGATTTCTTCCACGCCCGCATCCAAAATGCGTTTCTCCGCGTCGCCGATAAGCAAGCCATGGACGCAACCACAGAAAACATGTTTGGCTCCTTGTTCACGCAATATTTTTGCTGCTCCAACGATAGTGCCACCTGTGCTGATGATGTCATCCAGAATTATGACGGTTTGGTCTTCTACGTTTAAGCCCTCTGCGGTTTGTACGGTTTGTCCTGTGTAGCGGTCACGTGTCTTGCTTAGATGTCCCACATCGCCGCCTAGGACGGCTTGGGCCTGTTTGGCTATGTACATGGCGCCTTTGTCAGGTGAAAGGGCGAATGCGCCTTTGTAACCTTTCTTAACGAAGTATTCAGCGATTAGGGGTATGGCGCTGAGTGTTTTGGCTGGAAACGGAAATTGCGCCAAGGTGGGCTCAGAGTGAATGTTAATTGTTAGAAACTCGTCGATTCCAGCCGCTTTAAGCATCCGCGCGATGGTTTCCACGCTTATGCCTTCGCCGGAGAGAAACATTTTGTCTTGCCTTGCATATGCCAAGTAAGGTACTACGGCAGTGACTTTTTTTGCGCCTGCACGCTTAGCAGAATCCGCCAAGAATGCTAACTGAAAAAGTCTGCCATCCTGCATTGGTGGGCAAGTTGTCTGTACAATTGCTACATCTTCGCCTGAAATGTTGCCGTCTAAGCGCACGTATGATTCGCCATCTGGGAAAATCTTGGAGACAACGGGCACGTTTGGGTAACCTGTTTGCGCTGAAACGGCTTCAGCAAGCTCTTTAGACGCTGGACCAGAGATAACCTTCAATGCAAATTCCTCTTTGCAGAAGACAAATGCAGGTTATGGTTTTAAGGCTTTATCTGTCTTGTTTAATTGAAAAAATGGGTTACGGCAGAATTTTTCCGCCGCTTATGGTCTAATTGCTATGTTGCCGCCTTTAAGTAGGCCTTGAATCTGGTAAAATGCGTCTGCATTAAGTTGCAAGCTACCCGGTCTATCAGCCTTGAATATGCCAGCTGCCCACCCGCCTGCGTTATTTGCGCCGATTGGTCTCCATAGCTGAATCAAAAATGTGTCTTTGCTACCTTCTGTTGCGTCTCTTGCGGTGATCCTAAACCACCAATTGCTTCTCACTTCTTGCTGTCCAATTTTTACTGTAGCTGTACCCACAACGATGGTTCTTTTGCCAGCGTCAACACTATCAATTCTAAATCGCCAGACTTTGGTGCTCCAAACTTGAATTAACTGGTTGTTTTTGAAGTCTCTGCCTGTGAAGCTTGCTTGAGCATTTGAGTTATATCGCCAGCCATCAGCCTTAAGTGTTCCACCTCTCGCAAAGAAGCTAAAGTCATCTCTTTTCCCCACGGGCGCAATCCAGCCATACCCCGTTACGGAAACCATCTGAGGCGTTGTCGACGGAGATGTCGTGATTCGATCTGTGGAGGTTTGAGCAAGAACAAAACCAATTGTAGACATTGCTGCGACCATCATTAAGATAATTAAACAAGTTCCTGAAAGTTTAGATTTCAAACAGACACCCAAAAGCTTATTCACTAAAAGATATATATTATTTTTGCAACTTCAAAAAAAGCTTAGTGATTTTTTTTAAGAAATTAAATTATGAGATGAAATAATTCCCACTGAGTTTGTACAGTAAAGTTTTCAGACAGCATAACGGTTTTTAATCTCATCTTAGTTTTTCCTTTGAAACGGATTGAGAAAATGGATACATGGCGTCTACTTCCGCTAGAAACAAACAATGCATTTATGAACATGGCAATTGACGAGGCAATTTTGAACTCGCGAATCAACGAGAAAGTTTCTAATACTTTGCGGTTTTATCGTTGGAAACCTTCCGCCGTCAGCGTGGGCAAAAACCAAAATCCTGAAAACGAGGTTTATTTGGATTCCTGCAAAAAATTGGGAGTTGATGTTGTAAGACGCATCAGTGGCGGCGGCACCGTCTACCACGATTTCGAGGGCGAAGTCACCTACAGCGTGGTAGCCAAAACTTCTGATTTAGGCACAGCAGATTTAACCACCATTTACTACAAAATCTATGACGCAATAACCGACGCGCTCCGCCTTCTCGGCGTTCCAGCCGATTTCAGCAGCGGAGACGCCAAAAACTGCCCAAACCTAACTGTAAACGGCAAAAAAATTTCAGGCAGCAGCCAAACCATAACCCACGGCGTCGTCCTCCAACACGGAACCATATTGCGGAGTGTTGATTTGCCAAAAATGTTTCAGCTATTAAAACTAAAAAGCGCAAACTGCACCCAAGCTGCCGACATCGCCAAACGCAAAATAACAAGCATCCAAGGTGAACTGGGGCACCAAGTTATGCCTGAAACAGTCGCCAACGCATTGGCACAGGGCTTTAGAGCAATTTTGAAAATCCAGCTAGAAGAAGGTCAATTAACGCCAACCGAATTGGAAACTGCAAACAAACTCTACAAAGAAAAATATACAAAAAACCAGTGAAATTTTAGCGGCAAAACCTAAGCTTTCTCTTTGTGCCACCGAACACCCTGCGCTGTATCCTCAAGAATGATACCCATCGATTTAAGTTGCACGCGGATGGCGTCGGCTTCTTTCCAATTCTTGGCTTTACGTGCAAATTCACGCTTCTGAACCAACGCATCAATGTCAATAGGCAGGGCTTCTTTGACTTCGACTCTTCCTATAACGCCTAAAACCTCGTCGAGACGCATCATTAAACCGCCGATATCTGATGCCTCAGCCTTGCTAACCATGTTCGAATCGAGAAGGTTGTTAATGTCACGCACAAAGTCAAAAAGAGATGCCAATGCTATAGCGACGTTTAAGTCATCATCCATGGAGCCGCCAAAACAAGCTTCAAGCTTCGAAATTAGAGTAACCACTGTTCCCTTGCTATCCTTGCCATCGGTATCATGCAAACGTCTTACAAAATTCCTAAGTCTATCCACCGCACCCTTAGCAGATTCTAAACCCTCAAATGTAAAGTTAAATTGCTGACGATAATGCGTAGACATTAACAGGTATCGAATCGCAATTGGATCATAGCCTTTTGCGAGAAGGTCGCGGAGCGTGTAGAAGTTGCCAAAGCTTTTGGACATTTTTTTGCCCTCCACTTGCAAATGCTCATTATGCATCCAGTAATTCACAAATTTCTTGCCGGTTGCGGCTTCGCTTTGGGCGATTTCGTTTTCATGGTGGGGGAACATGTTGTCGACGCCTCCGCAGTGGATGTCAAATGTTTCGCCTAGGTATTTCGTGCTCATGGCGCTGCATTCGATGTGCCAGCCTGGTCTGCCTTTGCCCAATTCGGTTTCCCAGTAGACGGCTCCGTCTTCTGGTGTCCATGCTTTCCAGAGTGCGAAGTCTTGGGCTTCTTCTTTGGCATATTCATCTTGGCTGACCCTGGCGCCTACCTTAAGTTCGTCAACTTTTATGTGTGATAATTTTCCGTAGTCTGGGAATTTGCATACCGCGAAGTAGATGGAGCCATCTTCGCCTTTGTAGGCGACACCTTTTGCCATCAGTGCATTTATTAAGTCAACCATTTCGGGGATGTGGTCTGTGGCCTTAGGATAAACGCCTGCAGGCTCAATATTTAGGGCTTTGATGTCCTCAAAAAACGCTTTAACATAAAAATCCGTAAACTCTCGGAGCGGCACACCCTGTTTTTGGCTGCCTTTAATCGTTTTGTCATCGATGTCTGTAAGATTCATGACGTGAGTAACTTTAAAGCCACGCTGAACCATCCAACGCTTAAGCAAATCCTCAAACAAAAACGCACGAAAATTCCCAATATGTGCAAAATCATAAACTGTAGGACCGCAAGTGTACATTTTTACTTTATTGGTTTCTAATGGCTTGAATACTTCTTTTTTGCGCGTTAACGTGTTAAAAAGACAAATATTTGAAAGTGTCGTGTTTATTTCTCCTTTAATAGTTTGAGGAATTTTTCTCGATTCATCCCTCTGCTTCCCTTAGATCGCTCTTAGTGATCCAAGTTTAATGTCCTTTCCTGGATGCAAGGATATTACTATTCTTGTTTTTTCTTATTAATAAGAATATTATGGGAATTTGTTTTACGGATATCTTTGAAACCTTCTTGCTTCAATATAGAAATTAAAGCTCTATTCCTCTAATTCTCCTTTTAGGTAGGTTCCCAAAGTCTCAACCACTTTAACCTTCAAGGTTTTGCCCAGTAGGTCGTCATTGCTTTTTATGGCAATTGGTTTGTATGCGAAGTTGCGTCCAACCCATGAACCCTCGACTTTGCCTTTCTCATCCACTAGTATTTCACCAGTCCATCCCATCCAAGGAAGGTTTCTCTTTGCCGAAAGCCGCTTCACCAACTCTGATGCAACGGTGCTTCTGCGTTTGATTTCTTCCTTTTCCACCAAGCCATCCTTCATCTTCCAAGCGGCAGTTTTAGGTCGAGCGAAAAATTTTGAAACATTAACTATGTCAGGCTTAACTTCCTCCAAAAGCCTGAGTGTGTTCTCAAAGGCTACTGCTGTTTCGCCTGGAAAACCAACGATGATGTCTGTGGCAAGCGTTAAATCTGGGTGGTCTGCCCTAAACGCATCAACGGTTTCTCTAAATTCAGCAGCGGTATAGAACCTTCGCATGCAACGAAGAACTGCATCGTCACCGCTTTGAACAGGTAAATGCAAAAACTTGAAAACTTTCTCAGCCTTAAACGCCACAATAAGCCTGCTCTGCATATCCTTAACCAAGTTTGGCGTCATCATTCCAACTCTAACCCGAAAATCGCCCCCCAAACAGCCAAGCGCAAAAAGCAACTCGGCAAGGTCAGTACCTATATCTCTTCCATAACTGGCTGTATCTTGCGAAGTTACCCAAAATTCTTTGGCTCCAGAAGCATAATCTTTCTGCACACGTTCTGTGACTTCTTGGATACTGTAACTTCTGAGGTGACCTCGCGCTTGGACCACGCAACAATAAGCGCAGTTGCCTAAGCAGCCATAGTTGATAGGAACAATACTTACCACTGGATTTGACGTTTGCCTTGGAAGGCTCAATAATGGTTTTTTTTCCTCATTGCCTAGGTCAACTATTCTCTCGCCAGCCAGAACACGTGTAACAACATCCACGATTTCTCCTCCAACAGATGGACCAACTGCACCATCAAAATGCACTTCACGCAGCAACCGCTCAAAACTAATCTTTGGTAAGCAACCTGCAACCACGATTTTTTTGTCCTTTGGCGCATGTTTTATGTTCGTTGATTATTCGATTTTCGGTTGGTCCTTTAACTGCGCAGGTGTTGTAGATTAGCAGGTCAGCTTCCGATTCTGTAGTGGTTAAGTGGAATCCTGCTTTTGCTAGGCAACCTGCTAAGACTTCGCCATCAGCTACATTGGAGGAGCACCCAAAGTTTTTGATGAAAACCTTCCAGACCATGGAGATATCAGTACGTTAGTTGCTTCAACTGGGAATAAAAACGTAATCCCTGATCCTGCCTGAATTGACATATAACTGCAGTACCCACTCTCAAACCTTTATAAAGAGTAGAACGAACATGTTATAAGCATATTTGCCACATAATATATAGAAGTATAACCAAGAATATACGTTTTAATATATTAACCCACCAGTTAACGGGAGAAATCCTAATGAAACTAATCACTCTGTATTTGCCTGAAACGTATATAAAAGCTTTGGACCAGTTGGTTGACGAACGGTTCTATCCAAACCGTGCCGAAGCCATCCGAGTCGCAATCCGAGATTTAATCAGTGCTGAAGTTTGGAGGCGCAAGGGCGTTGACTAAAAATATAAATGAAGATCCTCTGAAACTTAATTTGTTGATTGAAGACGCCAAAGTTGAAGTTACCCCAAAAATCATCGACAACACCCTAGTCCTTGGCGGATCCAATGTTATGCGTAAGCCTAAAGAGAAAATGAAAGTCAGGATGGTTAAAGCTAAAGTGACAGTTAAAAAAAGCCGTTTAGAAAAAGCTACAAGTCACCTCTATGACCTTGAAGACAGCTGTGGACCTGAAAAACCGTTAAATATCGATTTCGGTCTCTACCAGATGGAAGACTTCTAAACCACTCTCTTTACTTATTTTGAATTTTATTTCTATTTTAATTCTAGAAAGGCTATTATTCCTAATCCATCGATTCTTTTTGTATGAACCCTATCCTATCCCAAATCCGCAAAGACCTCAAAGCTGCGACAGACCAAAAGACACAGAAGAGTTTTCAGCGCTTCTTCAAAGAACAAGTAAAATTCTACGGGGTCAAAACTGAGACTGTTGATAAAATAGCAAAGAAATACTGGAGCCAAGTAAAGACTTTAGATAAACAGGACAATTTTTGCGTTGTGCGAGGAGCTTTATCGTTCAGATTACACTGAAGAAGCATTCATCGTTGCCTTCTGGCTGCCCAACTACATGGATAATCTGGAGCCCAGCGATTTGGCAACTTTCAAACGGTGGATTGAACTCTACATCAACAATTGGGCAAAATGCGACGGATTCTGCAACCACACAATCGGCGACCTAATCCAGAAATATCCAGAAATCGTGGGGGAAATGAAGAGTTGGGCTATAAGCGAAAACCGCTGGCTCAAACGGGCTTCAGCTGTATCGCTTATTGTTCCTGCTAAGAAAGGGTTGTTCTTGCAGGATGCGCTCGAAATCTGCGACTTGCTCTTAACAGATGGAGATGATATGGTTCAGAAAGGGTTATGGATGGCTGCTCAAAGAGGAAAGCCGAAAGCACCAGAAGAAAGTTTTCAATTATGTGATTATGAACCGCAAAATTATGCCGAGAACAGCTTTAAGGTATGCTATCGAATTAATGCCTAAAGAGCTTAAAGCAGAAGCAATGAAGAAAGAATAATTATTTTTAGCGATCTTTCCATAACTGCTCAATGAAAGTGAAACAGAGTCCGTCCTCAGTATGCTGTTAGCTTTTGAGCTCAATATAGTAACCCAACTTGCTACTTTGTCTGGTCAAAGGATAAGTGTTGCAATCTTGTAAAACAATACGGACTATTTTTTAACCGTTTTCTTTAGGTTTCTAATTCTAAGCTTTTCAACATAAGCCTTCTCTGGCAACCTTACCGTTATGGTTTTGTTGAGGGTTTCTCTACCGAACTTCACCGTGACTTCTCCAGATTTAGCGTCTGAATAAAAGGCTGTCAATTTAGCTGCTGTTTCAACTGCGATTCTTGTTTTAGGTCCCTGCAAAAGGCTTGTTGGACCAACAATGTCAGCGAGTTCAAAATAGAAATCGCTCTGAATTTTGTTAGCGGTTAAGAATTTGTTTTCAGATTCGTTTCTTCCCACGATTATTTTGTTTTTGCCTAGTCTAAAATGCCTGCCAATCCGTAGCAAAGCCACATCTGCCATGGACAAACGTCTCTTATTATCGAAAAGGTCCTGCAGTTTTTTTGCGTATTCTTCACATGTTAAAAGACAGCCTCCAGCAGGTGAAGGATAAGACGTAATCCCAAATTCTTTGGCAAGCTCAAACTGGGGCTTCCTAGACCTACCTTGAATATTCAACAGCTTGTTTCGGTCAACTAAACCTTTCTTTTCAGCAGCCGTCTCAGGCAATAACTTTGCTGACAGCGGCCTCAAAAGTTTCCCTTTCAACCCTGATTCTTCAGCAATAAGCTTCAGAGCAGGATAATGCTGCGACATTGGACGCTCACCTAAAACTTCTCCTGTAAAAATGAAGTCCGCCCCAATTTCCTTGGCGTATTTTTTTGCCTTTTTCAGTATGAAGATTTTGCAGTCTACACATGGGTTCAGGTTTCTGCCGTAACCATGCTTTGGCTTTCGCAGCATCTTTAAGTAATCTCCTTCAACAGTGACCACCTTTAATGGGACTCTTAGTTGGTCCGCAGCTTGGGCGGCTTCACTGGTTCCGTCTTTTTTGGGTATGCCGAATGGAGTTTTAATGTTAAAAGTTATTACTTCAATGCCTTGCCGTCGAATGAGTTCTGTGGCAAGGATGCTGTCCAAGCCGCCTGAGAGCAAACTAATTGCCTTAACGCATACCATAACGCTGACATAATCTTACGTCACAAATAATAATTTACCTATATACTTAAAATAAAAAAGCTAGCAAAGCCTAAACACGAATAGTCTTAATTATCGCTTCATCACATGGAAAGGCATGATTGGCGAAGCTTTGGCGATACTATCAGCTGCAACATCAGCCCTATCGGTTGTTCTGGTTAGGAAATACTCCAATCAATCAAGCACTTTCAACATCAGCTTAGCCATCAGTTGGGTAGGAATGCTAGTTCTTTGGCCGCTTGCATTGGTTTTGACTGATTTCTCGTCAGCCAACATTGTTAGCATTTTGCTCTTTGCGTTAAGCGGCGTTTTAACTCCGGGATTAGTTAGGCTTCTGTATTATCAGGGGATGAAAAAGCTTGGCGCATCAGTCAACTCATCTCTCTTCGCAATTTACCCACTCTACACTTCTCTCTTAGCCGTGCTGTTCCTTACCGAGATTTTGGCGCCAGGCAACTGGATTGGCATTCTTTTTGTGTTTTTAGGCGGAATAATGGTTGAGTGGAGCAGCCACGAAGCCCATAACCAAAACAAACATTCAAAAATAGACTTGATTTATCCCGTTATGGGCGGTATAGCATTAGGTGTTGGCAGCATACTGCGTAAGTACGCACTAATCCAGTTTGACGCGCCAGTTTTAGGTGTCGCCGTTGCGTACACAGCTTCGCTTCTGCCCTTTCTATGGATTCTGGTGTTTTCTGTGCCCACAAGAAAAGAGCTGTCATTGAAGCGGGATATGCGCTTATTTTGGGTTGCTGGCGTTGGTCAAGCAATCACGTGGATGCTGGGTTTTTACGCTTTAAGCTTTGATGAAGTTTCTGTGATAACCCCATTGCTCTCTATTGAACCTGTGTTTGTCGCGTTGTTTGCCTTTATTTACCTGAGAAAGATTGAGCGTGTCTCCCCAAAGTTGGTCGTAAGTATCGTTTTGACAGTGTTAGGTGTGGCATTGGTTACGACGAAATTCTAGTTTTGACCATGCTAAACAACTACTTACTCCTTTGATTCTAGAATAATTTAAAAAGCCAAGAGTGAATAAACCCAATGCATTTGTGGTTTAATAACTGAGGATTAGTTGTGGACGTCAGCATCTTCATCCCCATTTACAGAGAATCCAGTCAATTAGAAGGCATGCTAAACGAGCTCGGCGAACAGAATGTTTCAAAAGAGATTTTTGTAACCGTTGACCAACCAACCGAAGAATTCCTAAAAAAAATACCTCAATTTGAGAAAGAGAACGTTCAATTCATCGTTAACAAGGAGCGCGTTGGAAAAGCAAACGCCCTAAACAGCACAGTCAAACTATCTACTGGCAAAGGTGCTGCTTTTCCTTGACGCAGACGTCGTCGTAACAAACGACCCTGACTATCTCAGAAAAATCATCATGGAAATGCAGCACACAGACATATTGGACATAAAGAAGAGAGTTACAAGAGATAATTCTTTCCTATCAAAAATGACCTATTACGAGTATTTGACTTTCAACATAAGCGCTTGGCTGGCATCAAGATTCATGCACAAGTGCCCTGCAGTAAACGGTGCTGCTTTCGCGATTAAACGAGAAATGTTCGAGAAAGTCCACGGCTTCCGTAAAGTTGTTGCTGAGGACATAGACCTTGCTACACGCGCCTTCCTTGAGAACAGCAGTTTCGCCTACACTACAGATGTTGAAGTAAAAAATGAGGTCCACTCGGATTGGAGAAAATGGCTTACTCAACGCAGGCGATGGTCAATAGGACAAGCGTTATGGCTCAAAGACTGGTACAAACCGTTAGCTAGACGCTTCATTAAAAAACCCCAGGTTTTCTTGCCCAGCCTATTCTTCCTCTACCCATCCGTCGCCGTGTTCTTTTTAAGCGCGGTTGTTCCAAGCCTCTGGATGTACAATTCGCTACTGGTTGTTTCACTGTTTTTGTCAGTGAAATTCAATATTGCCTTGCCACTTTTCCTTTTGTCATTGGCAACTGCTGACGTGCTAAAGATTCTACTCATTTCAATGTCGGGTTTCGCGTTTACTGCCGCAGTTTTCTATGGGTTCTCAAGAAAATTGGGTTTCCAAATTAAGCTGCATGAGCTTTTTGTATATTATTTCTTCTACTCCTCGATTTGGATGATAATAATAGTTGTTGGACATATCCAAGTGCTTGCTTTCGGCAAAAAAGCTGGACCAGGATGGAAAACATAAATCGCTTTTAAGCTGAGATTTTGTCCATTATCTATTATTTTTAAGCATATAAAGAACAATTAATTTTTAATCAACGCTTGCTTAAACAGACATGTTTTAGTTCAAAGCGATAGGTAAAATTATATCTGGAAGCACATCATTTAGAGTGCCCTGTGGGTCCGTGACGCAGTACGGATAGCGTGTCAGCCTTCTAATACCCCTTAAGGGTGCGAAGACAGCTGAAAGTCATGGGTTCAAATCCCATCGGACCCGTTTTTCCAGAATTGAAAAACTACTGTTTTTGGAGTCATTTTGAGGCCTCTTTTTTAATTACTTGTTTGAGTTGCTCGGCTAGAATTGATAGTTGATGGTTTGTTGCTTGCTCGCTTGTCTCAGTTATATTTCCCCGCATTAGAGCGTCTTGTGATAGAATTTCCTCAGGATTCTCTCCCCAGGCTCGAATTATTTCTTTTAGCTGCTCAATTTTGTTGGTCTGTGTTTTAGAGCGGATTGCAAGACCTGCAGCTGAGTACATATTCCTAAGCGTTTCGATACCTAAGCTTTGAACGTCTGTGTAAGTGTTGATGGTGTGTCCCATCATATACTCGATGATTTCTGAGTCGATTTTTGCTGTGCTCATTTGCGTCCTGAAGAATTTTCTTAAGCTATGTGTTCTAACGCTGTACATCCAGCTGCCTGGTATTTTTTGCGCAACTTTTGCTTCAACTGCTAAATCGTGTACGATTTTTCTGATGGCTTTTTCACTGACGCCTAACACTTTTTTTGCGATGCGGCTGTTTCGAATAAGTGGTGCTTCATCTGTTAGTTGTTCTGGAGGCATTTTTTGAGTGCCATGTTTTCTTTCGTCTATGTAGAGTTTTAGCAGTCTGCATGCTTCGGTGTTGATAAAAGTGTCATAATCGTGGTATTTTCCTTTAGTGATAGCTGCCTCGACATGGATGTGTATTGGTACTCGTCCAGCTTCTAGATCTTCTTTTACGTGTCGATACTTGAGTTTTACAAAAGTTCCTTCTCGGAATCCGCCTGATGCTATTGCTGCGATGATAAAGCTTTCTCGCGTTGCTGCTTTATCTAGTATTGTAGTGATTTCTTCGGGTTTTGGTGCGCGGTCTTTGTAGGAGACTTTTCTGCTAAGCGGCTCGTCAAGTTCTACTTTTTTGACGCCGTTTACTCGGTAGAAGGTTTTAACGGCTTTGATGCAGTTGCAGATAGATCCTGGTTTAAGACCTGAATCTTGAAGCTCTGCTAAGTAGTCGTTTAAAAATCCGCAGTGGTTCTGAACCATTAATGGGTCGGGAATTGCTCCAACTGGCTTTGCATCTTTAATGATTGCGTCTGGGCTATAGCTTAACCATTCGGCGTATTTTCGGACATTAATTGAGTATAGTATGCAGCTATCGTATGAGCTTGAGCAGTGCCGCAGAAAATGTCTGCAAAGTTTGAGTAAACTTTCGTTGTTGAAGATGTATGGAATTATGGTTGGTCTATCGTTTAGGCAGGAGCGGATAACGTAATCAACGAGACCTTTTTCTTTGGCTGCTAAGATTTTGTCAAGTTCGACAGTTATGGGTGTTTTGAGTTTCCAGTTGTTTAAGCTTCTTTCAATTATCACAAAGTTGCCTTGGATTATCAGCGGAAGATTAAGGTTTTTTAGTTCTTCAACAGTTAGGTTGCGGGTTCTAATTATTGCGGGGTTTATAGTGTTCGCTCGGCTAATCAAGTTCTTTACTTCCTTTTCTGGACTTTTTTGGGAGTTTTTCGCTTCCTTTGGCTAGGTGCGCATACTCTCGATCATTCTTGTAGGCACTCTGAGAATTTAAGTTATGCTCCAAGCCAATTAGAGGCAAAAAATCATCTAATTTCTTAAATTCCACAAGATCTGAACGCAAAAGAACCAGCCCTGAGGCTTTAGGATCCACACTACCTTTCAGAGTTGGCGGCCTTGCATCTCTATCAAAAACTAACGTTATGTACTGATCGCATTCATAGACAAGCCAACCAACAGCTTCCCTAACAATTGGCGCCATAATCATTGCAGATGACTGGTGAAAGTGAGCATGGTCATTGTAGCGGATATAAACTAAATTTTTGAATTCAAGAATGGATTTGGAAATTTGAGGGTTAGCGTCAGTAGAGTTCAAAGTTGGCTCTGACTTGCAGGAATTTGGTCCGGCTTTAGTGTCAAATACGCATTCCTCTGCAGAGACAAAAAGACCAGCTTGTCCTTGCCCTTCAACCAATTAGTTAAAGTCCCCTTCGCGAGTGCTCAAGGTTTCAGTTGGTCTATCGATAACTATAGGCTTAACCTGCACTAAAACAAACGGATATCCATCAATAAGACAACCCTCAAAGCGATAGCCCTCTTCTAGAAACATCAAAATCCAATCAAGATCAAGCTCCTCACCAGGAATGGCAATACAATCCCCCAAGTCATCAACGGGCAAAACAAGAAACTTTTCTTTAAGATCGTCAAAAACCGTCATAAGCAGCGCCCTCCGAGCCAAAGAGATGATGTGTTCTTGCTTAGGAAGCTTTTTGAATCGGGGAGAAGGGCTTCAAAAATTGTCAGAATACAAATGGCGTGGTGTTTAGACACGCGAATCCTCCTAAAAGCAAAATCCAGAGAAAGCTTATTCCCCAAGAACACAAACCTCTTAGTTTGCCGATGATTTGTATTTTTCGGATAGTCTTCGTAGTGCGTCTTTTAGGACGTCGGCTCTGCTTGAGTAGCCATGTGTTCCAACTAGCGGGTCGAGGACTTCGTTGACTATGTTGCAGGGCAGTTTTATAGTTACATATTCCTGTGTCATTTATTCACCTATTATTAATTGGTTTATATTAGATGTATTCCATTTAAGGTTTTATTGTAATTTATTAGTAATCTATGGCATCGCTATAGGTGATAAATTGCCAAAAATACTTAAACAAGCACGTTACTAATACATTACTCAAGGGTAAAAATTGCCAAGAAGAATAGAAAAAGAACCAATCGAAGGCGACTACACCACAATAAAACTGCCAAATGACCTAGTTAACTCAATGGACAAATTAATCGGCACATACGGCTTTAAGAGCCGCGCAGAAATCGTCAAAGAAGCACTACGCGAACTCTTAACCAAATACAAGCCCCCCGAACCAGTCATGCCGGTCCTGCCACGCTACGACCACTTCAACATGGGCGTACATGGCGTAAGAATCACCGACCGACAACTCCACAGAATAGCAGACATACGCTTCAAACCAGAAGGAATATACTGCGAACTAGACGAAAGCGAGAACTGCGGACACATAGAATTTGCATTAACTGTTCCAGAAATCAAAGAAATAATCCGCAACAAAAGAAGAGAAGGGTGGAAACTCCCAGACATCTAAGCTACTTAGATAAATAAAATGAGATTTTGGAATTATTGAGTGGGGTTTTTTGAAATATATTATCTCCTTCCAGTTTCTACGTAAATAACTTTGGTTTTCAACTACCATCTTCTCTATTTTCTGATAGCCTTTTAAAACTATCCAAAGGGTGCGAGCGAGCGGTGGAGGCTTGCGCGAAAGTGAAGAATTCATGCGTTTTGCTTTTGCCTTTACCGTTCTTCAATGAAGTTTTCGATGACCTGATTTATAGTTAGGATTTTTTTCTTTTTAACCCAACAATAATAAGGCTTACAGCTGCGAGTGCTGTGATGAGGAATAATGCTATTGGCAGGATGTTGAATTCGTCAGCAGCAGAAACTGGTGTTGAGGTTGGCGTTTGTGTGGGTTGGGTTTGGTTTACTCCGTCTGTGATGGTTACTCTGTGAGCGCTGTGGATATAGGTGAAGCCTAAATTCCATGAATCGCCGTTATCGGCAAGGGCATAATTAATTTGTTTTTCGTCTATGGTGACTTTGAGGGTCCCGCTGTTTGGCATAGCAGATTTGGTCATGGTTACATTGGTAGAGCCTTCGGTGCCGCTTGGGCCGCTGACAGTGAAGCTGAGTGTTGCATTTTCGGGGTTGAAGAATACGTCGGTTACGGTGCTGTTGGTTCCAATGTGGAAGGGGTTGCTATCTGAGCCGTCGCTGTTTGGCATGTTAATGCTTGGGAATATCATGGAGTTGGGATGTGCTTGTGGGTTTGGCGAGGTTAGAATTGGATTAATGCTTACCGTTCCGTCGTATGGCTCAAAGGTGCTATCCCAAATGCTGTTTTCGATGATTTGGGTGTCGTTTGTGCCCCACCAGTTACTTGTTGCATCAACATTATTGCCTGTATAGAGGTAAAAGCTGTAATTGCCATTGTTTTCCAGGTTGTTGTTTCTCACAGTCAAGGTCGGCGCGTTGCCTACCACTATACCTTTTTGGTTGTTTCTTATCGTGTTATCGCTGATGATGGCGTCGGATGATACGTGAAGTGCTACTCTTGAGGTGTTAATGATTAGATTTCTCTCTATGGTTGTTGTGCCGCCTTGCAAAACAGAAATCCCATCTTCACAACCTGTGATAACGTTGTCAGTGATCACTGCGCCTGCGCCATGTTGTATATTTTCGTAGTCTGCCGTAATGCCAATACCGCTACCAAGCCAGCTGTCATATATCAAGGTATAGAGACTATCAACGTCGCCGTTGAAGTTGACATACTTAAATCCAGTGATTAGATTATTTGTAATGGTTGCGCCGCTTTTTGACAATGAGATGCCTCCCTCAATGGTGTTATGGGAAATAACTGGGGTCCCCACGTTTTTGCCTTCGCTGATTATCATGCCCATTATGCCGTTTGAGCTAATTGTTGGGGACCCCCCGGTTATGCGAATTCCACGTTGGCTGTCTGCTCCATAAATAAGGTTGTTCAAAATGCTGGGTGCTCCACCATTGATTAACACTGCTTCGAAGCTATTTGCTGAGCCTCGCCCAATGATGGTGTTGCCATTAATTGTAGCTGAACTGTCAATAATAAGATTAGTAGGATCTAAGATTGCATTCTCAATCACGCTGCCTGAACCGCTTCCACCAAGGGAAACGTCCCCGCCTGTAAAACTGATTTTTTCAGAACTTGTACCTCTGGCAACCAAAATGCCGTTTACCTGCAACGTGCAATCGTTGGGAATTCGTATGGTGACTCCAGGTTCAATTGTTAAAGTTGCGCCAGAGTCCACAGTCACGGTTCCAGTTAAAGTGTAGGGGCTGTCGGCTTTGGTCCAAGTTGTATTGGAAGTGATGTTTCCTCCTACCGATGCCTGAATTCCGCTAATTAAAGTAAAACTCGATAAAACGATCGCACTAATCAATATGATTGTGACGAGTTTCCCCAAGTATTTCATAAGTCTACATGGTTAGGGGTGCTTACATAGTTTACTTGAATCAGCGCTTGACTAAAGAAAAACACGTCAAGACTAATCCCTCAAAATCCAACTCCCAACCTACACCTCATCTTACAACAAGAAATTATAGAAATAATCCGCAACAAAAGAAAAGAAGGCTGGAAACTCCCAGACATCTAGAAATCTCCTAAAAAAATTCGTCCGAACAAAGTTACCACTTTCAAGTAACCCTCCCCTTACAAAATAGGTCTATACAACCTTCTCTTTATAACATAACTAAATCCCCTATTGGGTTTAGTGAAAGGTTGATGAGTAAAGAAAAACAATGCTGGATATGCCGTAGAACTGAACAAGAGGTAAAAACCATTCTTGAGAAACTAAGCTCTCAAATCTGCATCTCTGAAATTTCCATGTTAGCCGCGGATAAAGAAGATGTGTTTTGGTTTTGGCAAAAACCGATTTATTTCACGACCAGTTAAAAGGCATTTATCGCTGCGTAATCTGCGAATGCCTCCTTATGGACATGGCAGAAGACACAATCAATAGACGCACCCAAGAGGATCTGCTTACAGAGGCGACTTAGAGCGATAGACTTTGACATCTCTGCAACTATCGACCCAGATTATCATAAAAAACGAGTCAGAGCTGCCGTTAAGCCAAAAAAATAATCCACAACAAAAGAAAAGAGGACTGGAAACTATCCGACGCTAAACCAAGAAGGCCAAAATATGTCCGAAAAAACAAAAGACGAAAAAAGCGGCAAAGAAGACGATTACGTCACAGTGAGAATACCCAAAGAACTCTCCCAAGAAGCAGACAAACTAATCGGCAAAAAAGGGTTCAAAAGCAAGGCAGAAATCGTTAAAGTAGCACTCAGAGAGCTACTCGACAATTACGGGGCAGATAAACACTTTCAAATGCTAAATCGCACCAGTGATGGCGTAAAAGTCAGAGACGTAAGGCTAGGCCAAGTAGCGGACATCAAAATCACCCCCGAAGGAATTTACTGCCCAATATGTGATGCAAGCAACTGTGAACACATCCGCTTTGCCTTAGATCAACCAGATATAAAAAATCTTATCGGCAGGAAGAAAAAAGAAGGCTGGAAACTCCCAGAAGTTTAACATCTCCATTTAAGACATCTTCCAAGGAAAAACCTTCTAACAATTATTTTTGGTTTGAGCGCGCAGTTAGTGTTGGAGATAGGAGGTTTTTGTGTAAATACGACTGTTATGGTTTCGTTCTCTTCTTTGGCATCAAAGTCGAATACTTTGGTGAAAATGGGCTCGAACAGTTTGCTGTATTTAGGAAAAACGAATTCTGTGGCTTCAATATGATGATTTAATGAGTTTGCATTGATAGAGTAAATTATATAAGCCTAGAAAAGCCAAATGGCTCCTATTGAAGCAGTATGTCTAGGGCTTGTTTAGCGCTGGCTTGTTTAATGGTTCTTTCTTCATTACTTTTTGTTAATTTCCAAAATACTCTCGCAACAGAAGAGGACACTTGGCAAACCCTACAGCCCCTGCCTGAACAGTTAAGCGGCACCGCAGTAACGGTAGACGATAAAATATACATATTCAGCAGCCAGGAGTATACTACCCGCCTTTTTGTGTACGACCCTCAAAGCCAAACATTAACCCAAACAGCACCCATGCCAACAAACAGAGCAGGCTTCGGCATAGCAGTAGTAGACCACAAAATCTACACAATAGGCGGGTCCCACCACTATCCCATTCCAGGCGGTGCTAAAGGAAGCTACCCCACCAATGTCACCGAAGCCTATGATACGCAAACAGGCACTTGGGAAGCAAAACAACCCACAATCGATCAGAGCACCCAACTGATTGCAAACACCGTTAACGGTAAAATATACGCAATCTACAGCGGTGGAAAATTCTATGGTTCAACCATGACTAGTACAGGTTCAAACATAGACGCATATCACCCAGAAACCGACATTTGGACAAGAATATCCGAATTGCCCCAAGAAGTATCAGACCCCACTTTCGCGTCTGCAGTAGATGATAAAATATACGTAATATCAGACACCAGTAGGGGCGTCGCCGTAACCATCGGCGAAGGCAAGCTGCAAATTTACGATACAGCAACAAATACTTGGAGCACAGGAGCAACCCTGCCCACATTCTACAAGCAAAGCCGCCTAGTCGCAACCACAGGCGAGCATGCTCCAAAGCAAATCTACATCGTAGGCGGCGCCATCATCCACGGTTTGACTTATCAGGATGGTGTGAATGCAGTTTTCAGGTATGATCCGGCGTCGGATACCTGGAGCAGAGCCGCAGATATGCCTACTGCACGCTACAGCCCTGCGGTTGCCGTAGTGGACGATAAAATCTACGCGTTGGGCGGAGGAACAAAAATGGATGGCGCCTGGATAGGCAATCAAACAAGTGCTGTGGAGGTGTATACGCCTTTTGGTTATGGCACCGTGCAGCCACCCGCGTCGAGCAATCCTACGCAAAAAGAACCAGACCAGCCCGCTCAACCCTTGCCCATAGTGGTCGTCGCCGTCGCTATAGCTGTTGCGGTCAGTACCGGCTTAATTGTCTACCACAAAAGAAAAACCCAAACAACCTCGCAACAAAGAAATCTTATGATGCAAGCGTTCATTGAAGTGTTATGAAAAAGCTTTTTCATACAAAAAGAAGGCTGGAAACTCCCCATCATCTAAAATTAGGGATTAACTTTAGAAAAAGTGCTTTCATGATGCATAAGCTCCTTGATTCTTTGGAAGAGACGTACTCTTGCAATATCCCAAAAGATAGTTTTGATTTTGCCCCACAACTGCCTCAAAAACTGACTTACCAGTGT
>CAVYRJ010000017.1:0-80032 GCA_963770935.1 Candidatus Bathyarchaeota archaeon | reverse complement strand
ACCCATAAACGAAAAAGTTGCAGGCGAGCTTCTGGCTAAATATTGGGATCCAAAAGGCTACAAAACAAAAATAGATGAACAACGCGATTACGCCGAAGCCAAAACGATTTTGAAAGTTTTCCTCGACGAACAAGCAAAGAGCAAATCCGAAATTGTTGATATTGAGCGGTGGTTTGAAACCTCAATTGGCGACATCAAACTACGAGGCCGAATTGACCGCATCGACAAAGACAAATCAGGCTACACAGTCGTGGACTACAAAACCAGCAAAAAGGCATCGTCTCTAAATGAGCTAAAAAAGGACATGCAACTGCTGGTTTACGCGCTTGCAGTTAAACAGATGTATGGCAGTCGTCCTTTGAAGGTAGGTGACTGGTTCTTGAGAACTAACGAAAAGTGTTCTTTGAACCCGAAAACCAAGCCATTAGACGCAATACAAACCGAAATCACCGAGATGGCAGCAAAAATCAAAGCAGCAGCATTTGAACCCAAAAAAGGAAGTTGGGAATGCAACTACTGCGACTACGGTTGTCTTTGCGACACTTGAAAAAACATAAGTAGCGAAGAAAAAAAAATATGGTAAAATGTAATGTGTATGGAAAAGAAATCAGTGAGCAAAACAACGAAGACTATGAGGGGGCATGTGCAAAAATGAAAAAAAAAAAAAACCAGCGATCCTTAGCTCTTGGAATGATAAACTGGAATATATGCTATTACATTTTTTATATTAATAGGGGGGGCCATTGATTTCGCAACAACTCTCCAAACCATAGAAAAACTAAAAACTCTACACCACAAAAATCAGCAGACGTTGCGATTGGAGTTAAACACATCTCAACCCATTTCCCAGTATATCATCCCTGAGAGAAAAAGCAAAAGTCACTGACTGATATGATGCAGTCAGGAGTGGTTTTCCCAGCAACCGTAGGATATAGCTATGTTGGGCGAGGCGGTTTACATGGTGAGATAAGGCTGTATATTTACCGTTACTCAAGTTAATTCTGATTATGTAGTTTTAATTATTAGACCTTCAATTTTCACAATAGAATATCTTTTTAGACCTTCTATAACCGTAAACAGAGTCTGATGCCATACCCCGGAGAGCATTACCTTGAGTAAACCTCAAAGTTTGATTAGAAATTCCTTTTTTATTTTAGGCTTGGTCTGCCTAATAGGTTTTATCTCGAGTGGTTTTTTAATTTATTTTTTAATATGGACCCCGGGACTTCTGTTCCTGTTCTCTCCTGTTCTCTTTATTTTTGTTCCCATTCCATTTGGCATTATCTTTGCAGAGCTTGCATACCTTCTACATCAGATTCCTAAAGAAAAAACTAGCAACAATGCGATTACAGCCATCAAATTGGCAATATCAATGATTTTGATCATTGCAACTTACACACTATCCATTACAGTGCTGATACACCATGGATCTTTGATGGGAATTTAACATACTTCAAGAGTTAAAGCGACAAAAATTTTATGCCAATTATTTTCACAACTTCTTCTGTCCAATTTCTCATCAAATTCAAATCAAAAGGATAGAAGATTCCCTATTGAGTCTCCTTGCATACAATTTGACTTCCTGGTCTATCCAACTCATTGCTTCCTCTGCCTACCAAGGCGATAAATAGAAACTTAAACTGTGGCTGCAAACATACAACTACAAAGACTAAAATAACAAGCGTTAACAAAGAATATTATTGATTTTTTCTCGAAAATAGAGGTTGATGAACTAATGCAAAAAATTGTTCCATGTTTATGGTTTGATAAAGAAGCTGAAGAAGCAATAAAATTCTATATAGAGATTTTTAATTCCGCGCCTAATAGCCCTAAAAACTCAATGATAGTAAGCACACTACGTTACCCAGAAGAGCCAAATAACATTCCAGTAAAGGGGATGGAAGGGAAGATCTTAACAGCTATTTTTGAGCTTAATGGACAACGTTTTATGGCACTTGATGGAGGTCCAATATTCAAGTTCACTGAAGCAATATCTTTCTATGTGGAGTGCGCGGATCAAGAAGAGGTTGATTATTTTTGGGAAAAGCTATCGGCGGTTCCAGAGTCTGAGGTATGTGGTTGGCTGAAAGATAAGTATGGTCTCTCATGGCAGATTAATCCTAAACGGTTGGGCGAACTGTTATCTGACAAAGATAAAGTGAAAGCAAAAAGAGTCATGGATGCAATGCTTAAGATGAAAAAGATTGTCATCGAAGACCTAGAAAAAGCATATGAAGGCTAAAGATATAGCTGAAGTCTAATTTTACAATTGCCTCTTACTTTAGATGAATTTTGGAAATTGTATTATTAGTGACCTGGGATAAAGTTTTATAGGTAGCTGTATACAATAATTCGTTGGTGTATACAGTGACTGAGGTTTTATCTGTAAGGGTTAAAAAAAACCTGAAAGACGAAGCTGAGAAGCTTGGAATTGACTTAAGAATGGCCGTGGAGCAGCTTCTTGAAGACCTTGTATCTGAGAAAAAAGCCAAAGCACAAAGTGTCGCCAAAGAACTCAGCAGCCTTATGGATGTTAAAGCTGAGGAGTGGGTAAATGACGTTAAAGCCACAAGGCACGAAATGTAAGTACCTCATTGACACATCCGCACTCTACCCACTGCTTATTTCCGGGGTAGTCTTCAACGTTGAGGAATGCGCAGTGAGTTCCTTAACTGAGTATGAGGTTGGTAACGTTCTGTGGAAGGAGAATAAACAAAAAAAACTGAAGGATCCCACAAGAATTGCTGCGATTTTTTCTCAAGCACTTGGTCCTCTAAGAAAAATAGTGATAGATTCGCTAGCTAATGTTTTAGCCGTAGCAATAGAGAGAAATCTCACTTTCTATGACGCGTCATATGCTTACTTGGCAGAGAAAGAAAACCTTAGATTAGTTACCCAGGACATGGATTTGCTAAATAAATGCAAGACTGCAATTACAATAAAAGAAATGAAGTAAATTGGCTTTGGATTAAAAAAGTAGGCAACTTGAAGTGACCCAAGAAAGAAATGTGAGAAAATGCAAGGTTTGTGGAAAAGCAATCAGCAGCGAAGAGAGCGAAGACTTTGAGGATATGTGTTGGGAATGCTGGGATGACCAATTAACAGAAGAATCCGAAGGCATGTTTGATGAATTAATGTAGAGGCAAGAAAAGGACATGTATTTAATTAATAATTTATGTTGAATTAGTAAGTGTTTCAAATGGAAGAACCTATGGATAGAATAACGATTGACCCAGAAATTCTATCTGGGAAACCAGTTATTAAAGGAACTCGTATTCCCGTTTATCTTGTCATCGAACTCTTAGCCAATGGCATGACGGAAGAAGAAATATTGCAGCAATATCCAACTTTAATGAAGGCAGATATCAAAGCTGCACTCGTTTATGCTTCAAAATGCTTAGAGAATGAGGAAACAATAGTGATCTGAGAAGAGTGGCGCGTCCTTGGCTATAATGATAGTTGATGAGAACATCCCAAGGGATGTCGCGGAATGGTTATCTAAAAAGGTTTTGAAATAGTAAACGTCTCGAAGTTGCAGCTTAGGGGCACCAAAGACAATGTCTTAGCGGAGTACGCCGTAAAAAACAAAATGACAATTATCACATTAGACAAAGGTTTTGCTCAACTCTACCGCACTTTTCAAAAAGACACCCCACTCACAGTAATAATAGTGAAAGAAAATCCAACAACACCAACTAACATTATTGAAGTTCTAAATTCAGCTCAGAACAGAATAAATCTAAAAGAAATAAAAAACAAACTCGTCATAATTACAAAAAAGAAGATTCGGATGATCACTTAACAATTGATTTCGCCGTTGCTAAATTAATTAAAGCATTTTTGAAAAATCATCGTACACTTTGCTTATGTGACAAATAAAAAGAATGATTACTTGCTTTTTGTTTTGATTTATTTCGTAGATTACTCGATAGTCGCCTACTCTTAGTCTCCAGTAATCTGATTGTTTTAGAGGTTTTCCAAGTTTGTCGGGGTTTTCGCATAGTTGTTTTGCGCATTCGATTATTCTTGTGCGGATTTGTTTTTCTATTTTTTGGATTTCTTTTGCTGCTTTAGGATGCAGGAGTACTTTGAAAGTCACTCTATTTCCTCTATTGGGATAAGAGATTCTGGGTGTTGTTTTGCTTCTTCGCTTCGTTTGAGAAGTAGGTTAAAAAAATCACATGTTTTTTCGCGTTCTTGGTAGTAGTTGATGATTGATTTTATTGCGTCACTGCGGTTTTTGAAGCGTCCTTGGGCTACCCAATTGTCTATTTCCTCGAGAGTTTTTTGTGGAAGACGCAGTTGTACTTGAGCCAAATTAGACACCGTAAACAGTACTGTTTACAACGAACTTAAATGTTTCCAAAATCAAAGCAACATCGTTTGAACCCAAAAAAGGAAGCTGGGAATGCAACTACTGCGACTACACCTGCCTATGCGACGAATAGGAGGAAAATAAACATTAACCAAAGAGAATACTCGCAATCTGAAAAACTGGCTTTTTTAGATCCAAGATAACGGTCAATTGTAATTCTTCAGAGATAAATAATTGGGACTTATACAAAAAATCAGCCCAAGAAACTCTCCAGTTGCTCAGTTCTTTTTTTCTGCCTACTAAAAATGAAAATTATCCTTCCCCATATATTTCATTTGGGTAAGATTTTGATTTCTGCTAAATGGCGGTTTTTCTGGCAAGCTAGAAATTTATATATAATTTATTATCATGAGTTATAGGCGATATATAATGAAAGAAGCTACCACGATACAACTTAAGAAATCAGTCGTCAAAGAGCTAAAAAACATAAAAAAATATCCAAGGGAAACCTACAACGAAACCATTTCAGGCTTAATAAAGCTCTCAAAAGAATCCAAAAAAAGAACACAATACGACGAGTTCTTACATAGAATTCAACAGGCTAAAATGAAAGAACTATGGGACAACCCAGAAGATGAGTCTTGGCAAGATGCTTAGAGCAGGAGATATCATTATTGCCAGTGTACAGTTCACTGATACTGCTGAAGTGAAGACAAGGCCAGCGGTTGTTCTGTTTGAAGAATTAGGAAACGTTGTGATAGTTGGCGTAACCAGTAATTTGAAGATGAAAGGAATTCCGCTAACTAAAAGTGAAGGCGCCATCAAAGAAAGCGTCATAAAACTAAACTACATCTTCACCATCTCCCAAGAAATGGTTTCTAAAGTTATCTTTCATCTAAGCAACGAAAAAAAAGCGCTCATATTTGAGAAATTAACCGAGAAACTTTGTGGACTCAAAACATGATCACCCAAACCAATAAGCAAACGCGACTTAGTCGATGAGTTTACATCCTGGCAACTCCATACTGTTTAGTATAATGGCAATGACTGCTGGATTGTTGGTTTACCACAGAAAATCAAGGAAAGTTTTATGACTCAATTCCTGTAGCAAAAGACAATATTGATCCATTATTTAGGGACAAGAGAAAAAGCCTATAGTTAATGCGCTTAGTTGCTAGTTAGCTGGTTTTCTAACTGCACTCTAATTTAACCCTTTTTTAGGGGTTTATTTTTGGCTTTTGGGTAGGTTTTTTAGTTATGCAAGCCACAATATGCTTGGAAAGGATGAAGTAGATAGTGACAAAGCAAGACAATAGATTGAAGCTGCTAACTTTATTATTATGCTCTATTTTGCTATTCACTTTCATTTTCATCGTCAACTCACAGAAACCACAATCCACACTATTATTAGCAACCGATGAGAAATCCAACGGCATCTGGACCCAAGCCGGTATATACGCAACCTCAGAGAAGTATACGTTAATTAAATCAATGAATTTTAGTCTAGTATATCTTCAAACGGGATTATGGAACCAAGATGGATCAATCGATCTGATCCCAACCAGCAATCAAATTAAAACCGCTGTTGAAAACGCTCACGCAGTTGGGTTGAAAATTTACTCTTGGATAAACTCTGGTGAATCAAGCATAATCGATATTAGCACTTCAGGAAAACGATCAACAGCAATTAACAGTCTAACCAATCTTGTAAACACTTATGGTTTTGATGGTGTCGCTGACGATATCGAAAATATGACCTCTTGGAGCCTCACAGACTTAGTTACTTACTTCAACTCTGCTACAACTTCGCTAAATAGAATCGGGAAAGAATATTTTACAGCATTAATTACTCATTGGGGTGTTGACATGCAAACACCGCTTTTTGCAACTATAAAAGTTGACAGACTCCAACCCATGTTATATGGCTACTCTTCAGAACATGCAGAGTCAATTTTCAAACAGCATATTGATTATTTTTTAAGATACTCAGCTTCTCCAGTCGGTCTTGCTTTGCATACTGACTCAGTTTACGGCACTCTTGCAGAAGCTATGAACTGGGTTGATGAGCAACTTGCAATCGGAACGCCCACTACTAAGCATGAAGGCATTGACATTTTCTGGCTATACGGTCTTTTATAGTCTTTTGCGGGAGAAAGCTGTTGAAAAAGATGTTGGAACCGTGGGAAGCCCGGGGGAACAATTGTATGACGGCGACATCATAATTTTAGCAAAAAGACCAAAGGGCGTAATGTTGGTTTTTAGGCTTCCAAAATAACTTTATTAAACCCAGTTCTGTTTTTCTCAGCATTTATTATAAGCAGTTACTGACAGACGCTATAACAAGCAAATATTCAAATTGGTGAAAAAAAATGAGCAAGATTGAGAACGAGTTAAAAGAAAGAATTGAGCAAATAATCAGGCATAAGGCAGAATCATCTACAGATGAGCTTTCAGACTCAGAACATGGTTATGTAGACGCTCTGATATGGCTTAAAGAAGGCTCAATCCAGCTAACTAATGAAGGCATTACAAAAGAAATTATGGAGCGAACCTATGCGGACAAAGACCCAAGCAAAGAATACTGCGATGGCTACGACTCTGCACTTAAATTAGTGCTAAAAATACTACTTGAATTGAAAAATAGTATATCCTAAACGAATCACATCGAAATTCTCTACGTGTTTCTGTCACAAATCAAACAAAGAAATTATTTTTTCTTGAACCTTGCGCATCCAGAATTAGTATATTAAATTTGTACAGAAAGCAACCGCACTCACACCCATACTGCCCAACATAGCATCCATGTTGACTGTGTGGACCAAACACCTTTCTCACACTCAAAACACAAAAGAAAAACAACCCAAACCAAAAAAGCAAACAAACCCAAACCCCGAGGATAGTGTGCAATTAATTAGCGCCACACCCACATAAAGAACAAGAATCTTACTCCCATCTTTGTCCGCCAAGACAACGGTGAGTCAGCTTAACTCAATTGTGGCCATGATTTTGCCATCTACTCTTACTTCGAGTGTGTCAGGTAACCTTGAAACTTCAACGTAGTTGGAGGTTGAGTTGGGAGACTTGGCAATGGTTGTTCTATTCATAAAAATCTGGGGCGTGATCGCAGAAAAATCCTTAAGTATAACAGAAGTATAATTAAATATAACAGTGATTAATTTGCATCAATGTTTAACCAAAACCAGAAAAGTCGGTGGCTCCATCGTTGTTACTCTTCCAAAAGAAGTAGTCGACCTCCAACAAATAAAGGAAAACGAGTATGTCGAAATCACAATAAAAAAATGCCGAAAAGACGGCTTCGGCATCTTAAAAGGCATGGCTTCCTTCACAGTTGAAGACGAGTTGAAATCTTCGCTTGAGTAACTACGTAATTGATGCTTGGGCATGGGTCGAGTATCTAGTTGGCAGTGAACACGGTGCTAAGCTTAACAAAATCTTAGATGAAAATAACAACGAAGTTTACACATGTGCCATAACGCTTGCAGAAATCATTAGCAAAGTCGCCCGAGAAAAAAGAGATATCGAAGCGGCAAGCAGCGTTGTGTGCAGCAACTCACAAATTGTGAATGTAGACAAGGAACTTTCAGTGCAGGCGGGGCTTTTGCATTGTGAAACAAGAAAGACCCTGAAAGATTTTGGCCTAGCAGATGCTTATGTCTTAGCTACTGCTAGGAGATTAAACGCTAAAGTTTTAACAGGAGATTTACACTTCAAGAACATAAAGGACGCTGTGATGATAGAATAATCTTAGGGTAGATGAGTACTTTTTCCGAACTCGATTTTTGAAGTCTGATTTAACCTAAAGTTTTGAGGTGGAGCACTGAGTTTTTCTTCAATTTCAGGTTGGCAATCTCTGCATAGAGGTTTATCGAAGTTCTTAAGTGAAAACTTGAGCTCTCCATGGGTTATTGTTTGTTTGCATTCACTGCAGATGTAGGTTTTTTTGGGTGTGGTGGTTTTTTGGTGTTCAATACATAGTGCTTTGCCAAAGTGGCTCGTTGAGTATTGATGGATTTCTTTATTTATTGGTTCTTTGCAGATGCTACAATAATAGCCCATAGATGTCAAGGCCGCTTGTAAGTATTTTAGCTTTGTGAGGTTAGAGAAAATCTTGATCCAAACAGCAATGTAAGTACAATTATTATTGATGTGTTCTACTCCTCTTTGCTGGATACGGCTACACTAAAAATCATTCACAGATTAGACGCATTCTACCATTTACTTATAACTAGAATATGAAATAAGGTTGATTCACTCAACCAATGCAGATAAAGCAGGTTTTTTCTATCGAAAATTTTTCGTTGGGGGAGCTTATAGATTTTTTTGGCAGTTAGAATTGCCTGCATTATCTGCATTACCTGCCTTGCTTTGATAGTTCTTGATTTAGAAATTAGAATTAGATTGTTTCTGCAAACAAAAGTTTACAACCTGTACCTTCCCCGTATGCACAACGCACTGCATTCCCAGTACATTATGTATATTAAAGTTTGATCAAGAAAAATTTCAGTCATAACAAAAATAATGAGGGGAATCAAGAAAAAGGTGAAGCCATCTAAAGCTCTTTACCAAGAGACACTATTTTAATCATGTGTTATAGTATTTTTACTATAATGTTATAGTAAAATACATATATTTCCATGTAAAATAGAAAAAATCCCATAAGAAACTGGTATAGTCACTAACAATTTTTTTTCTTAAATCTGTAGGGTCAAAGGTTTTCTGTAACTTATCGTTAATAATTCTTCGGAGAAAATAATTATATTATTTAGACCACAAATAGTGTCAAAAGCAAAAGATAGAAAAACAAACGCTCACATATTTCTTAACCTTGGGTGTTAAGATTGGCGTTGGACTGTTTTATGCCTGACAAAACCATTCTAATCGATGCTTCCGGATGGAGCGATCTATTACTGGGCGTTGTCATTGGTGCGCTCAAACCGCCACATCCAATGTTGATGGAACGCAGAATCCCCACTTCATCTTTTCAGCCACCAAACTTTAAAAACAAAAAATACTTAGAAGACGCTGTAAAAATCGCCAACGAAATAATTTCGGTCATGCAGCCCGATGCTGAAACTTGTATTAAGGTTTGCTCAGAATACGCTTTATCCAGCTTAGCTTCGTACTTACAGACCCAAGGGTTTAACGTTCAAAGAGTCGAATCCACAGGAGAACTTAAGTCGTTGGTTGAAAAAGCCTACATTAGATGGTGCATCGAAAAAGGGGTACCTGAGGAAATTCTCAAAGACAAGAGGCGCTTCTGGACGTTTCTGGAATGGGTTGCTGAAAAACCCATCTTAAGAGAGGGTCTTGTTAAAACTGGTTGGGCAAGCTGGGAGCATAAGTGGCGGGAAGAAATATTTAAAAAACCGTTAAACTTACGTGGGTAAACGAAATTTTTACATTTAAAGCTCTTACCGTTTATGCCCAGCTTATTTCTTTTTTCCTTTTGGAGGAAGTTGATTTAACATAGCTTTCTTTTTTGCTTCTTTTTCTCGTTGTTCTTTCTTTTTATGTTCAAGCTGTGTATTTTTGTTTTTTCTACTCATAACGCTCATATTTCGACACTACAAGCAAACAAGTAACTAATCCCTCTCTAAAATGTTACCTTTTTTGAAAAGACCCCTTCAATTGTAAAAAAATCTTTTGAATCAACTGCGATCGAAATCGTTATGAGATAAAGATACATTATGGGTTGGTTGACCTCCTGGAGTGTGGCAATTTTGACGACTAAGACTCTGCTTTGCGGATGTGTTTACGAGGAAAACGAGTGGATGCTTGTAAGAATAAAAGAATGTGAAAGGCATCATAAAGAACGCCACAAAAAAGTAGAGTATCGACCTAAAGCGGAATGTAACAGAAACGACACAAGAGGCGAATAGTGCTTCAGTTTTCGAAGGTTCTTCTCTTAACTGAAGGTTTGCCTTTCACCACTACAAAATAAATAAACATCATTGATGGCTGATAGCGTCTTATTATCGCAAACAAGCGCTGAACCTTTGGGAACAGCAAAAATATCCTCTTTCTTCGACAACTCTTTCAATTCTTTATCTCTGCCTAACTTGTAATGAGCCTTAAGCGTTATATCAACCAGCCCCAAACCATCGATGACTTTGACTTCTGAGCTACTTCTACAAGTTATTACGCATTTTCGGCAAAGCGCTAATGCCCCTGCACTTCTCCCAACAATAACCCCTTCAAAACCCTCAAGTAAACCGCGAATTCCTGATTTTATTAAGCGCTCTACCAAAACGCTAGGCACACCTCCCGTTAAATATACAATGTCTGATTCAGAAATTTTTTCCTTAATTTCCCCAATTGAGCAAGAATAATCTACTGTGCTAACTGTGCTAGCGCCCAAGCTTCTGAAGTAATCGAATAGAAGTTTACTTTTTGGGTAGGTTTTATCAAATGATGCTCTTGCCCAAGAAAACACAAGAACTCTCGGTGCTTTTCCTGCATCGTTGAATGCTCTCTGGTTTACTTCTTGTGCGTCTCTTTTATGGGTGTTTTCTCCGCCTAAAAGATAATACTTGGGCATAACAGGCTTGAGGCTTTTTGGATTAAAAAAGCTAACTTAAAGTTGCGTGTTAAAAAAGAGGTTTCTCCAAGAGAAATCAAGAGCCTAATGGGTTGATTGTTGCAGGTAGTGTGCAGGGAACCTTTGCAACAACAGCAGCAACAACTTCTCTTCTAGGTTGTGGAAGGTTATCTGCGAAGGCTTAATAGCTTTAGAAGATGAGGTAGGCGCTGATGATATATGGTTCCTGAAGGCTTTGTTGAGTACAAACGCAGAGAGTTCTGTAAAGACGTCGGATGTCCTGTGCAACAAGAGTTAAACCAGCAAATAGAAGGTTCGCCTGGGTATGAGAAGACCCGGCAAAAATGCAGCGCTGACTGCTTATATACGACATGGCAGTTTCACCATTGGCTCATTGAAAAAGGTTACATCATTATTGCTCCTAAACCCAAAAAATAATGAAATACCTTAAACTTAAAAAAGGCTGTTTCTGGTTAGATTAACAGAGAAGGAACTTTGTTATCTGACGTACACAGCAAGCAAGACGAAGTCTATGCATTAAGTTTTAGGCAGGGTGAATGTTAATCTTCAACTGGTCAAAATATAAGACCAATCGGGTCACCTACATCCGCGTCTTAGTTCAACTGCTCTTCCTGCTCACAATCTATTACCTGTCAATAATTGCGGTTTGGAAGGGGCTTCTTTTTGTCTTAATTATCGGAGCCACGTTTGTTTTAGGCAGGTTTTTCTGCGGTTGGATCTGCCCATTCGGTTTTTACATGGACCTAACCAGTTATCTTCGACGACTGCTTAAAATTCGCCACTGGAACCTTCCCGAAAAACTAACCACAATCCTTCATAAACTCAGGTACGTAATTGCCCTGGTGATTATCTCGTTAGCTTTACTGCCTTTTCTGATGGGAACAGCCTCATTAAGCAACCTTTGGGATTTTGAATGGCTTAGAGGACCATTTCGACCCTTAACGATTATGTTGGCTCCGCTGGAAACATTAATTATTCCTTGGGTGCCGCCTTTTGGAGCGCTTCTGGAAGTCGGAGGAAAAAGTATCAGTTTTCCTTATGTTGGAGAAATAATGGCTTATACTGGTGGAAAGGGCTTAGCGTTACCAATTGCTGTTACCTTTGTTGCCCTTGTTTTGGCTGCTTCGTTTAAGGTGAGGCGTTTCTGGTGCAGGTTCTGCCCTACAGGAATCTCGTTTGCTGTTTTTAATCGGTTTGAAAAATGGAAATTTGTGCCCTTCCTGCATCTAAACAAGGAGGAAAAGAAATGCACCAAATGCGGCATCTGCAAAAGAGTCTGCCCTATGCAAGTAACTGAAGTGTACGAAAAGAAGGGTGGCGATGTTAAAACCTCCAAGTGCATGGTTTGTTTGCGTTGCGTGGAGATGTGTCCTGAACCAGAATGTTTGAAAGTGCATTTAGCGGGAAAAACAGTTTTTAAGTCTCGGAATTGGCTGGAATAATTTTCTGCTCAATCAGCTTTTCTTTGTTCGAGACGTTTTGCGGGTTGATAAGAAGTTTAGGACGTATGGCCTGTCGACCAGAAGACTGAGTATCATAAGAGACCGGCTATTGAAGCGGTGAATAGTTTCTTGAAGACTCGGTGCGGCAAGATTGTTAACAAGGTGAGAGGTTTGAAGAAGGTTGCAGTTTACGCGTTGTTTAGCGTACTTTGCTTGGTTCTTAACCGGGGAGCAGCTCAGAAAATTAGGAGAACGGATTATGCAGTTTCTCCGACTTACTTCAACACTTAATTTCAGTACAAGGTAGCGCGCCGCTTTGTCCCTAAATTAAGTATTGAAGTACGTTGGAGACACTGCTTTTTCATGTTTGCCGATGTTTTGAGTTGACTCTCTTTTGAGAACTAAACAAAGAATGCTGCACAAAGCGTAAAACGCAACTTACTTTAAACCTCTCAGCTGGCATGTCCAAAAACGAGTTACTTTCCTGTTCTCCATGTTTCCATGTATGATTTAATGATTGCTATTTAGAATTTAGAAGGCAATTTTAGTTTGTGAGGTGTACCACTTTTGGTTTTTGCTTTAGGAGCGTCTCATATATTCTAAACAGGCTTTGTAACCCGTCACAAGCGCTTCGCCACTTGCCTTAAGAATGTTGTATGACAGCCCCTGTGAAGACCATGGGCTACCATTGACCGAAATTCTGACGTTTGCTCTGACCCTTGATTTGGTGCCCTTGCATATATCGACTACATCTACATAGAAGTCAGTGAGTTCCAAATCACTAATCTCGGGATGAGTCTTCCTAAGGCACCTCCTCAGCGCTTTGTCGAAAGAATTGACTGGGCCTATCCCAAATTCAATAAATGCCTCAGTCTTTAAACCAAGATCCATCGCTACAAGTCCGTATGAAACAGGACGTTCCTTTCCTTGCCAAGCTGAAGCCATCTCGCATGAAGTAACATTAAAGGGATCCACCCAGTCGTCTTTGGATTCGAGCATAATGATAAAGAGGTTCGCGTCTGCCTTCTCAAACTGGTAGCCCATCCTGGATTTCCTCTTGACATTAGCCATGACCAATCCCGCTTCCTCTATGTTCAGATCAATGCCAAACTGCTTTGCTTTCGCTATGAAATTGTGTTTTCCAGACATCTCAGATCCATAGATCTTCATAACATTGCCTGTGTCCTCGGGTTTGAAGTGGAGATACATTTCAGGACGCTTAGAATGTGTGCCTGCCTTGGTTGCAGTTGAGTCATCTCCGACATAAGGTCGATCTTTGCGGACAGGCAGATGAAGCAGTGAATTTGCTGTGTCAGATATGTTTTTCAGCTTTGTTAGATTGCCAGACTTCACAGTCTTATAACCCATTTTAATCTCCAGATTCGGTATGATCTCCATCAGGTCTGCGTTGCCGGTTCTCTCGCCTACTCCGTTAATCGTTCCCTGAACATGGGTTACTCCTGCCTCGACAGCGGCAAGGGTGTTTGCAACAGCAAGTCCGCAGTCGTTATGGGTATGTATTCCTATTGGTACTCCTGATTTTTTGAATTCTCTCACAACGTGTGCGACAGTTTCTTTAAGGGGAGTTGTCATCGTTCCGCCGTCTGTGTCGCAAAGCACCAAAGGGTAGGCTCCTGCAGATTCTGCTGTCCTGAGGCATTCCATTGCATATTCACTGTTGCGCCTAAACCCTTTGAAGAAGTGCTCAGCATCGAAAATTACTTGTTTTGCATGGGCTGTTCTTTTGAGGTATTTAATTGAGTCATAAATCATTTCCAAGTTTTCTTCAGGTTTCGCGTCTAGTTCAACTGTAACATGTAATGGGTCGGCTTTACCGAAAAGTGTGATGATTTCTGCTTGAGTTTCAAAGAGACATTGCAAATTAGTATCTTTTTCTGGGTCAATTCCCTTTCTTCTGGTCATACCGAATGCTGAGATTTTGGAGTTTTTCAGTTGTAGATTTCGTACGTTCTTAAACGCTTGCATGTCTTTTGAAAACCTCGATGGAAAGCCCAGTTCTATTATGTGGACGCCAAGATCATCCAACAGCTTTACTATTTCCATCATGTCCAACTCCGAGATGGTTGCTCTTATGCTCTGCCTTCCATCCCTGAGAGTTGTGTCTAGAATCTCAACTTCTCTTTCCATCCATGTTCCTCATAGAAATAACTGGAAAAGAATAAGAATTGACTTTGCATATAAAACCTATCATTAATAGGAGTTGAAGAAGAAAAGTTGAGCTAATTAGGATAGTCAAAAAAAAGGAGAAGATATCTTAGCTTAAGTCGATTCTTGCTATTTGTTAAAAGTTGTAAGTAGTTTAGTTGTACTCTTGTTTCGCTGAAGGTGTATAGGCCGTTTTCTATGTATAGGGACCGGGTTATGAAAAGGTTGTAGTCAATCCACGGGTAGGAGCTGCAGGTTATCAGAGCTGGGTCGTTCATTAGTGCTACAGCGTTGTCCATTTGTGTGACGTTCCCGCGAAGTTCAAAAGATGCCTGCCACACGGACTACTCGTAAAATATGCCTCTCACGCAACCGCGCGTGCTGTTCTAACAAATTTATTGGATATTTCGCGCAAAACGTTTTTATGGCTCTTCTTAGGGCAATAAAAGGGATCTATGTCAAACATAATTGAGGTTGAAAACCTCGTTCTGGTCTATTCTGATGGCACAAAAGCCATAGATAAAATCTCATTTAACGTAAAACAAGGTGACTTCTTTGGTTTTCTTGGTCCAAACGGAGCCGGAAAAAGTACAGCCATTAGAATCTTAACCACTCTTCTAAGAAAAACATCCGGCTCCGCAAAAGTTGCAGGATACAACGTAAACAAGAATCAAAAAGAAATCCGGAAAATCATCGGCGTGCAAAGCCAAGAAACATCAGTTGATGGAGACCTGACAGGCAAAGAAAACCTCACTCTTCAAGGACATTTCCAGCAAATGCCCACTGACAAACTCAAAACAAGAGTTAATGAGTTACTCAAGCTTATGGAACTAGAAAGTGTGGCGGATAAACGAGCAAGAAACTATTCCGGTGGAATGAGAAAACGCCTGGACCTAGCCTCCGCGCTAGTACATAATCCAAAACTGCTCTTCCTAGACGAACCCACCACCGGCTTAGACCCCCAATCACGCTCAGCCATTTGGCTGTATCTAGAAAAACTAAACAAGGAAGAAGGCACAACCATATTTCTAACCACCCAGTATATGGAAGAAGCTGACAGACTCTGCCGAAACCTCGCGATCGTTGATCAAGGCAAAATTGTAGCAGAAGGAACTCCCAAACAACTAAAACGTCAAGTCGGAGCCGACTCAATTAGAATACAACTTGACAACTGCGCTAAAGACAGGGAAAAGGCGAAGCAAATACTCGCAAGCTTAGTCGACGTGCAAAAAGTCATTGACTCGCAGCAAGAAGAGTGCCTAACGGTGTTCGCCAAGAACGCCGGATTACTCGTAGCAGATATAGTTCGAGCTTTCGATAGCAGCGACATTAGAATCTCATCAATAAGCTTCTCCTCACCTACTCTTGACGACATTTTTCTGCAGCAAACTGGAAGAAGAATACGAACCGAAGAACTAGTGAAAGCGCCGAACACACGCTTTGGAGGCATCAGGCGATAAAAAATGACCCTACTATCCGATACAAGATACCTCTTCATAAGATACCTCAAAAAACTAGTCCGAACCCCGATTTTGCTCTTCTTTTCGCTGTTTCAACCGATCATATTCCTGCTCCTATTCACCCAGCTTTTTTCCAGATTTGGGGATATACCCGGGTTCCCAGCCGATAGCTACCTCATATTTGCTACCCCGGGCATCCTGCTCCAGAACGCATTTGGCAGCGCCCTACAATCCGGAACCTCAATAGTACTCGACATAGAAACAGGCTTCCTACAAAAGATGCTCGTAACACAAGTAAGCAGATACGCAATCCTGCTGGGAAGATTGGCAAGTGATGCTTTTAGAGTAGTTATACAATCCCTAATAATACTCGCCTTAGCCTACGGGCTAGGAGCTTTCCCAGTTACAGGAATTGGCGGAATTCTAATCATGCTCACAACCATAGCATTCTTTGGTTTAGCTTGGTCAGGAATCTCACTTGCTATAGGACTAAAAACCAAAAGCTCAGAGACTGTATTCGCAGTAGGCGGCTTTCTAACTTTCCCACTGCTCTTCATGAGCACCGCTCTAACACCTCTTGATTTCATGCCGGAGTGGATAAAAACCGTCTCAATGTTTAACCCAATTAGCTATACCGTAGACGCAGTCAGAGCCCTAATGATAGATGGCTACATATGGAGCACCATACTTTCAGCCTACGCCGTAATTGGTCTAATATCTGCAATAACCCTTGGAGCCACATTATACCTTTTTAGAAAAGTAGTTAGTTAACCCTATTGCAGTCTTCAGAAAGGAAAAGTATCGCGAGATTGTTGCATGCGACTCGTGAAGTGATGCCGGGCCGACTGGCCAGCGGCTTCTCCCACTTCCATTTGCTTATAGAATGCAATTTATCTTAAACATTGTGAAAGTACGTTTCATAAAATTCACTATGCACCAAGTTTTCTTTCTTTTATAACATGTTTGGTATGTGAATTATTTTGTAGAAGCGAAGCTTTTGGAAATCAATCTTTCTTTTCGGTTCTCAGACACTTGGCAATGAAAAGACTTTCACGTCGACAACCAAATACTGAAAACCTATCATTTGCAAAACTAAACGTAAAACTATTCTTTTTCTACAATAATAAAAAGAACCTGTTTGGAAAAGGGTAATCTAAAAAGAACGAAAAGTTATTTAATTCTAAAACCAAAAGCTTCAACGGAGAAATGATTATGGATTGGGGAATGAAAAATCGCTTAAGTAGACTTATCCAAAAAGACGGCAAAGCACTATTTTTGCCAATTGACCATGGCTATTTCCAAGGACCAACACATGGTCTAGAACATCCAGACGAAACAATAAAACCAATCATTCAGTACGCTGATGGATTAATGTTGACCCGCGGGGTACTGCGTAACTGTATTGATCCAGCAATCGAAAAACCAATAATCATGCGGGTTTCAGGCGCTGTGTCCGTAGTCGGGGAGGACTTAGCTAACGAAAGCGTAGTTACATCCATCCAGGAAATCCTGAGGTTAAATGCTTCTGCAGTTTCAATGTCAGTTTTTGTTGGAACAAAATACGAAAACAAAAGTCTAACTAACCTTTCTAAACTTGTCGATGAATGTGAAGAATACGGAGTACCCGTCATGGCTGTTTGCGCAGTCGGCAAGGAACTTGAAAAACGAGAAGCCCGCTATTTAGCTTTAGCAGCCCGAATCACCGCTGAAATTGGCGCTCGGGTTGTTAAGACCTATTATTGTAAAGAGCATTTTGAGAAAGTTGTGGATGGCTGTCCAGTTCCGATAGTGATTGCGGGTGGACCCAAAACTGAAACACAGCGGGAAGTCTTCGATTTCGTCTATGACGGCATTCAGAAAGGCGCTGTAGGTGTCAACTTGGGCAGAAACATCTGGCAAACTCAGCATCCCGTGGCATCGATCAAAGCTATCCGCGCCATAATACATGAAGGTTACACTGCTCAAGAAGCTGAAGACCTCTACAACCAAATTATAGCAGGCAAAGCCTAACCTTTCCTTTTTTGGTGAAACGTTTGCTAGCCGCCTTCTACTACAACAACCACGACGTCCGCGTAGAAGAAATCCCCATCCCAAAGATCAGTGGAGAAGAGGTGCTGCTTAAAGTTCTGGCAAGCGGTATATGCGGTAGCGACGTTATCGAATGGTACAGAGTTCCCAAGGCGCCACGTGTGCTTGGGCATGAAGCCACAGGCGTCATTGACAAGGTTGGCTCTGAAGTCAAGAACGTCAAAGTCGGCGATCGCGTATTTGTTTCCCATCACGTTCCCTGCTACCAGTGCCGATACTGCCAACGCGGCAGCCACACAGCCTGTCACACATTGCACACAACAAACTATTACCCAGGCGGCTTTGCACAATATATTCAGGTTCCCAAAATCAACGTAGAATTTGGCATCTATAAACTACCTGCCCAAATGAGTTTTGAGGAAGGCACCTTCATCGAACCTTTAGCATGCGTGTCGCGAGGTCAAAGGCTGGCAAGCCTCCAAAAAGAAGATAGTCTATTAATTATCGGCAGCGGAATTTCAGGAATACTGCACGCTCAACTTGCTAAGTTTAAAGGCGTAGAAAACATCGTTGTAGCCGACATTAATCCGTATCGGCTGGAGCTTGCCAAGAAATTCGGTGCAGACTATGCTTTAAACGCCAAAGACAATCTGCCACAGAAACTCAAAGAAATAAACAGTGGGCGCTTAGCTGACCAAGTTATTATTTGTACGGGCGCAACCTCAGCAGCGATGGCGGCGTTGGATTGCGTAGACAACGGAGGAACCATCCTGTTCTTTGCCGTACCTGACCCAACAGTACAGCTTCCAGTGCCGATTAACAAGTTTTGGCGAAACGAAATCATAATGCGCACAAGCTACGGTGCAGCACCAAACGACCTTGAAGATTCACTACGGTACTTGAAGACTGGACAACTCAATGTTAAAGGCATGATTACGCATAAGCTAAGTCTGCGTGAAGCACAGGAAGGTTTCCGACTAATGGCTGAAGCAGGTGCATCGCTCAAAGTTATTCTAGAGCCAAACAGACCCTAATTAGCTTCTATATATTTTAAAAGACCGAGTTTCTTCTGAAAGATGATGCTATCAAATTGCAGAGTTCAGTCTCATCATCAGCATCATCATCTTCCAAGTTGTCCTTTAGTCAATTGCCTAGTTAGAATAAAATAGTTAAGAACCTAAATCTACATATGAGAGGCTATGTCGCTAAACGATGTCATCAAAAAACGCCGAAGCGTAAGAAAATACCTGCCTCAAATGGTTCCGAGAGATGTTGTCCTTGAGGTTTTGGTGGCTGCTGGCTGGGCGCCTTCAGCACATAATTCTCAACCATGGCGCTTTATCATTTTAGAGAATCCCTCAGTAAAACGAGAGCTGGCGGAGGCTACGGCAGATGCTTGGGTTGCAGATGTGGAAAAAGATGGAGGAAAAATTGATGCTAAAATGAAACAGGAACGAGTGGATCGATTCGCGAATGCACCCGCTCTTATTTTAGCATGCACGGTAATGGATGGATTAAGAAAGTTTTCTGATCAGCAAAGACAAATGTTTGAACGTGACTTGTCTCAACAGAGTTTAGGTGCTGCAATGCAGAACATGCTTCTGACTGCACATGCCTTAGGTTTTGGGGCTTGTTGGTTCTGTGCACCTGGATTCTGCAAAGAAACGGTGAGAAAAGTTTTGGGGATTCCAGCGGCAGTGGAACCTGAAGCTTTCGTAATTATAGGATACCCTGCAGAAACCCCTACATTGCCACCGAAAAAACCCATTGGAGAATATTGTTTTAGGGATAAGTGGGGATTGAAGCTTTAGGATTTTATCATTGTTAGAAGCATCTTGAACTTTGACTTTGCAGTTAGGGCGTGCGGTTGGTTTGCCGGCATGATGGTTACTTCGCCCTGCTTTAGACTTATGGGTTTGCCTGCAATGGTAACATTGACTTCACCTTCAATCACGTAAACCATCGCATCGTAGGGGGCCGTGTGCTCGCTTAAGCCTTGATTCTCGTCAAACGCAAACAGCGTCACCGTTCCAGTTTTCTTATCGATTATGGTGCGGCTAACAACTGAGCCTTCCTGATATTCGATTAAGCCTGAAAGGTTAGATGCTTTCGCTGTTAATTGTTTGGGTTTTTCTTTTTCTTTGTTTGGCATAATTATCCTCTTATATGAAGTGGTCTGTGGAAGTTATTTCTTTAGTTTTGCTCTCTCTACATCCCAACGTTGAAAAACTTCATCGGCGATTCTTGGTCTTAACGTGAAGATGTCTTGGGGTTTATCCACGTAGAGGTAGATTAAGTATACTCTATCTAAGCTGGTTGAGCGAATAAGCATACAGGTTGGTTTCCTCGGCAACACTATTGAGTAACTATCGAAGATTTGGTTGAATATTTGGTTTAACTTTTCTGATGGGATACTATGGTCAAATCCGATTTCAAAGGTGTAACAGTAAAGGTTGTGCGTCTTAGATGATTCGTAGAGGTAATTGGTTATGTCTCGATCCAAAATTTGTAGGTTACTTACTGAAATGGTGTTGTTAGATGCAGTCAACACTTTGGCATAGTTGATAGTGATTTCTTGAACTATTCCTTCAACAGTGCCGATTTTTACATAATCACCCACTTTGAAAGGTTTTGCTGCCAAAAGGAAGAGTCCAGCCAGAAAGTTGCCGATAGTTTTTTGTGACGCGAAACCCAGCGCGGCGCCACCTATAGCTGACACAGCCAGCAACCATTCTGCTTGTACTCCGCCAACACTGCTTATCGCTAAGACCGCAAATATTAGAATAAGTATTCGGAAGGTTAAAACAAGGTTGTTGCTTGCGCTAGGTTCAAGTTTGATACGTTTGGCAAAGCCTGTTAGATAACGGCTGATTAATCTCTCAAACGTAATTGCTACTATGGCAATTATTAATATTTCAAATATTGTCGAAAGCGAAATTTGAGCTCCTAAGATGTCCACCAAAGCGCTAACCGCTCTTTTAATGCCAACTTGCGCTAAGTATTCTATAACTCTTTCGTGTCTAAACTACGAAGTTTTGTCTGGAATGAAATCCATCGACATTGAATTAACACAGTGCCTCGTGTTTTTTTCGGTGAAATGTTCACCGGTGAAAACGTGCCCGAGGTGAGCGCCGCAGTTGACACATTGGATTTCTGTTCGCCTTCCATCGGGGTCAGGTAGCCTTTTAACAGCGCCTGGGAATTTCGTCGTCAAAGCTTGGCCACCCGCAGTTTGCTTCAAACTTGTTCTCAGAACGGTACAGTTTTGCGCCACAACGTTTGCATACGTAGGTGCCTTTTTCCCAAAACGCGTAGTATTTGCCTGTGAAGGGCATTTCGGTGCCTTTGTAAACTATAACCTGTTCTTCTTCAGGGGTAAGTGGTTTGAGGTTGGATTGTTTTTCAGAAGTCGACAATAAAAACACCACATAACTATTCTCTTGGAAAGTAAAAAACGCTTCTGCATCAGTGCGTCTAAAAAACAGATATAAAGAAGCGCTTGATATTTATTTAGTTGAAGGTTTTTTAATGGTTGAAATCACAAAGTTATTTTGGAAACCCGCTTTCACTTCAGACGGTTTTTTGCTTGGCGAAGTGCATAGCGCAGAATTAGACATGAGCAATTGGAAAATAATCAATCTGTATGTGGCATTATCTGAGGAAGCATCAAATAAAATGGGGTTCAAGCATCCTTACCTGGGAAAAGTCGTAGTTTGCTTGCCTGTCTCTAATGTTGAATCTATATCTGATAAGGCAATTTTGAATAAAACCATCGAGGAACTACGTAACCTCAGACAATGTAGAGAATAACAACTTCTTTTTTAGTGCCTTAAATTTCTATTTCTTTTCTCAAAGCTTAGCGAAAGTATAATGCCGAACAGCGCCACTGAAGCAATTATGGTGACTGCAATGATAAATAGAAGTGGCAATACGCCTTTAAAAGGCGAGAATAACACAAAGTAGACTGCCGAAATTAAAACTATGATTAACAGTAGCGGCTTGGTTAAGCAGAATGTTTGGAATTATTTAGATGAGATTTAAATGCTATCGATGGGTTCAAATTTTTCGATCTGCAAATAAATAAGGGGCTGTAGAAAAAAGCCTTAGAGGTTACTTTAGTTTTTTTACTGATTCGTTGGCTTTGTCAAGTTCTTTCTTTTTGCTCTCTTGATAGGTCTTCACGTTGGCTTCAAGGTTCACGTCTTGGAGCGAGAGGATTTTTGTTGCTGCGATTGCTGCTCCTTCAGGCTCAATAGTCACGACGCTACCGATGCCGCTGGGCACTCTAAGCGAAGAGAAGATATCGGCTCCGCCGAATTTCTCGCTGTATGGTGGACACGCAATAACGGGTTTAGATGTGTTCCCATCGATAAAAGCGCTAAGTGCGTTTGAGCGCCCAGCAACAGTGACAAAAACCACTTTTTCCGTCTCGAATTCTTTGATTATTTCAAGCACTTTCTCGGGAGTTTTATGGGCAGAAGCAACACGGAACTCGTAGTTTACGCCTAAAAGTCTTAGGTACTTGGCGATTTCACGGGAAAAATCCAAATCCCGCTCTGAACCCATAATGATTACTGCTATTCCAGCCATAACTACTTCACTGTACAATGCTAAGGGGAACTAGCTAATTAAATTTTAATTAGAAAAAAGGGCTGTTAAGGTTCTCCGAAGAATCTTTGCTCAAACCGTTTAATCCATGATGGTGCTTTAACCAAAGAATATGTCAGTGTGCCAATCAAGCCAAAGCCAACCGCTATCAAAACTGGCATAAGAATGTAAATTATTAGTGGTGCGCCCTCTGTTATGAATACATAAACTAGGAAAACCCATATGGCAGTTAGAACAGCTGACAGCAGAATGCTGATTGTTAGGAATGCTTTTACTATAGGTTGAAGGCTTGTTTTTTGGGATAGAACGGCAATTTTAACGTATTTTTCATCTTCAGGACTAATTTTCTGCTCTATGAGATTAAGGTGCTCGATGGCTTTTTTGCCAAAGGGAGTGAGAACGTAATGTTGATTGCTATTTTTTTCTATTAGACCTTTCAATTGTTCCAAATGGTAGTTTAGTTTTCCAGTTGACATTCCAAGTTCTGTAATCAGTTCAGTGTATGAGATGCCTTGGTTTCTGGATTGAACGGTTCTAATTATTGTTCTTCGGGTTGGGTGTGCTAATGATTGGAAAGTGACGTTTTCTATTTGCTCATTTTGATTCATCATTTGCTTTTGCCTCAGAACCATAGTGTTTCATAAGCGCTTAAATCCGTTTTTAACAAATTTTTCTTGACAACTTTTCCGTTGTTGTAAGCCACCAACCACAAGCCTTTATTAGCCTTATTTCGTTTGTTGGATGCTGATTTTTTAGGGTTGATTTTTATGGTACAACAAATCAGAGCGTTAAAGTTGCTTGAGCAGTTAATCGGAGAATGGGTTGTGGGAATAGCGATGAAAACATCCAACGGCAAACTTATTTCTGGTTGCGGAACGATGACAGCTAAAGAAATGCGATCCCCATTAGGCATTAGCTCCGAAATGGACATTCATATCGATGGAGAAGATGATTACTTTGAAAGTGATATTTGGAGTTTTGACCAAGCCGCCGGTAAAATGCACCTTTTTAGCGTAACCTCGCATGGCGATGCTCATGATCATGTGGGCGATTGGATAGATGACAAAACTCTTGAATTCAGCTGGAAGGGCTGCTATAAAAAAGAGGATTTGGAAGAAAAAATAACGATAAACTGGGTAAGTAAAGATCAGATTGAAGTGAAAGAAACTGATTATTCCAAGGGCAAAATAAAGCTTAGTGCCAACTATGTTTTCAAAAGAAAAGAACCCTAACCCAGCATCTCAAGAAGTAACTTTGATAGTCTCTCTGATGCTGCCTCAACTTCATTGCTCAAGCCTTCACCAAATTCAATACTTGTTGGTTCTATAAGCAACAAGGCAATTTTTGCTCCAGTTGCCTGCTTAACGTACTCGCAGAAAATCTTCAAAGGCAACATATGCGTCGTTATAGCGGGAAAATCCTTAATTTCTTCGGTGTCAAGAAGTCTTGCTTCCCCGGGTTTTAAACCCAAAAAAGCGGCATCAATCAACAAGACATGAGTTGGCTTAAACTGCTCTATATCTAAGATGTAGCTTTCTGGAACGGTCTCGCATTCTAGTAGGCAAACATTTTCTGGAACCTTTCCTTGCAGGCTTTGAACTATTTTTAATCCAACATCATCGTCTTTGCGTATTGGATTACCTATTCCCGCTAAGACAATTTTGTTTGCGTTGGCAAACCAGTTTTTTAAGTCTTTTTCGATTGTATCCGCCATGGAAGCACCCATGATAAGAGAATAAATTTAAAAATGATAAAACAGGTTGCCCACAAAAAAGGGCTACTGGCGACTAACCGAGTTAACTAACTGTTTTTGAGCGTTGAAAACTTCTACAGTCAATGGCATTTGTCCGACTGCGGCATGTGTTGCGCAGCCAAAGCATGGGTCGTATGCGCGGAACGCCATTTCAACCTTGTTTAAGATGCCTTGGTCGACTTTGCCGCCATGGATTAGGCCTTTTGCTGCGTCACGTACGCTCATGCAGATTGCAGGATAATTGTTGGTGGTTGCAACGATTAGGTTAACGTCTTTGACTAGTGCATCCTTGTCAAGGGTGTAATCGTGGATGAGTGTGCCGCGTGCAGCTTCAACGATTCCAACGCCTTGTCCTGGTTCGCCTGGTTTGTTGCGTACGTTTGTGCTTGTGATTTCGGGGTCCTTTACGAGCTCCATGGTTCTTTCTGTTGCGTAGAGCAATTCAATCAACCGCGCCCAATGGAAAGCAAGTGTACTGTGGACTGGTTTGCCGCCTAATGTTTTATACATTTCTTGGTATTCTGCCTGTGCAAGTGGTGTCGCCATGCCATCTGAAGCGTTTAAGCGTCCAAGTGGACCAACCCGGTAAACGCCGCTGTCTGCACCTGCAACTTGTCCTTTCCAGCCTATTGCTTTAAGGTATGGGAATTTGCTGTAGGTCCATTCTTCGACGTGTTCGCCGATGTGTTTGAGGTAGTCTTTGGATTCGAACTTGAGGAATTCTTTGCCAGCCGGGTCAACCACGCGGATTTTGCCGTCGTAAAAATTGACTTTGTTGTTTTGGTCAACCATACCCATGTAGTAGGTTGGCATAGTGTAAGCTTGGCTCAAAATCATGTCCACATATTTGCTGTTGCCCAAAACGATATCATGGAAGATTTTCAATGAGAACTGTGCAAAACCCACGCAGGAGGCTGCCATCTTTTCGATTTCTTGCCTGTTCTCCTCGCTTAGCGGTTTGGAGATTCCGCCTGGCAATCCGCAGGTTGGATGGGTTGCTTTTCCGCCGATGATTTCAGTTATTTTCTGCCCGTAAGCACGATGTTTTATAACTTCTGCCGCAATGGGCATGCCTACTTTTTCGATGACGCCTAATATGTTGCGTTTTTCTGCTGGTGCATCTGGTCCAACGATGAAGTCTGGTCCACCTAGATAGTAGAAGTGCAAAGTGTGGTCGTAAATGTAGTAAGCTGCGTACATGAGTTCTCGTAGTTTCTTTGCTGCAGAGGTTGGTTCAACGTTGAATGCGGCATCTAACGCTTTGGTTGCGGCGAAGTGGTGGGCAACGGGACAGACACCGCAGATTCTTGTGGTTAACTGGGGCATGAGTTCTGCTCTTCTGCCAATGCAGAATTTCTCAAAGCCGCGTAGTTCGGGTATTTTGAGGTAAGCGTTTTCTACTTCGCCCTGGTCGTTTAAAAATATGGATACGTTTCCGTGTCCTTCAAGGCGTGTGATTGGGTCTATTACTATTTCTTTCATTTTTTAATCACCTTTCTTTTTAAGATGGAATTTGGTAGACTGTACATGTACACTGTGCCAACTGGGTCTTTAATTTGGTTCATTAAGTCTTCAATTTCTTCTTCAGTGTACTTGGTTTTTCCTTCTACGCCGTCGTAGCCGAGAATTGATGCTAAGGCAGTTATCATGGCTGCTCCTTGCTCTGGAACATTAGGGGCTAGTCCACCGCAACCTGTGCATGGCATATCAACTTTTAAGCATTGAGCACCACAGCCGCTTCTGGTTGCCATTCCCATGCAAACTATACCCTGTTCCATCAGGCATTTTTCTGGTTCAGGCGTTTTCTCGTAGACTCGGTAGATTTTGTCGATTTTTTTGTTTTCGCGTTTTCTTGGGCATTCATCACATACTGCTTTGAGTGGAGCTAAAACTGAGCCTTTGGGTGGAAGTTTGTTGCTTGCGATGGCGTCAACTGCTGCCGCGATTAGCTTAACTGGGGGTGGGCAACCTGGGAGGTAATAGTCAACATCAACTGTTTGTGCTAGGGTTTTTACGGTATCGTAGAATTCTGGGATTTTTAGGGTGCCTTCTTTGACTTGGGTTTGAGTCTTGGGAATTGTTGCCTGGGGATTAACGTTTGATTTGTCTTTTATGTAAACTTGCTCAAAAATCTCTTGTTTGTCGCTTAGGTTTGCTAAGCCTGGAACGCAGCCTTCATGGGCGCATGAGCCGAAAGCAACAAGAGTCTTGGATTTTGCTCTTAGTACTTTTGCCATGTGTTCTTGTTCTGAATTGCGGATGGAGCCGTTGAAGAAGGTTATGTCTATGTGTTTGTCTGGAAGCGCTTCAACATCTTTGTATTTAATGTCGATAGCTACTGGCCAGAAAACTATATCGGCTATTTTTACTACATCGAGGATTTTCTCGTTTAAGTCTAAGACAGCTATTTCGCAGCCGCCACAACTTGCAGCCCAATAGAAGGCGATTTTTAGTTTGTTTTGACTCATGGTTTGTTTGCTCCTTGATTTACATGTTTTAGCAGGTTTGATGCGTTTACTCGAAGTTCGTTGAAGGCTAACTCTTCAGGTGTCATACCCATGGCTAACCCGAGTAATTGTGGGTAATGAAGAATTGGGATTCCATAGGTTTCATTAAACAGTTTCTCTATACGTAACTCGTTTGTATCGTACATTATGTGGCAAAATGGGCAAATAGTGATTAAAGCTTGTGCATCGACTTGTTTTATGTGGCTTAGTTTGTCTTTTGCCAATGCCAACGCTACTTTGTCGCTTACACCAACGCTGGGCGCTCCACAACATTCGGTCTCGTCAATGTAGTCTAGACATGTAGCTCCAGTGGCTTCTATAAGCATTTTCAGTGTTTGTGGGTCTTCTGGGTCATCAAAGTCAATGTATTCTTTGGGTCTTAGGATGTGGCAGCCGTTGTGTTCAGCAACTTTGAGGTTTGTTAGTGGCTTAACGACTGAGGCTTTGATTTTTTCTAACCCTACATCTTCTTTAAGCAGCTGCAAAAGATGTTTGGTTTCAATTGTTCCTTTGAATTCTAAACCTGCTTCTTTGAGATGAGCGTTGATTTCCTCTCTTTGTGCTTTGTCTGCTTTTAGTATTTTGTTAACTTTCTTAAGTGTTCCAGCGCAACCTGGACATAATGTGAGAATGTTTAAGCTCTGCTGTTCTGCTAATGCTAAGTTCTTCGCAGCCAAAATAAGCATGGTTTCGTGGCTTACAGGGTCTAAAGGTAAGCCGCAACAGTTGAACTCTGGCATTTCAACGAGTTCAACACCGAGTTTAGACAGGACTTTGCGTGAAGAAATTTCAAAAGATGAAACTCGATAGGGAATAGCGCATCCAAGGAATATGAGGTATTTATTGCCCACTTGGTTTTTCTCCTGCGGGTTTTTGGATTTTTTCGATGAATTTTACGCCTTTGAGGGTTTTTTTTACGTTTTCTGGGTTTCCTTTTGGCAGAGGTGGAAGGCCTTGAGATTCGCGCTTTTTAACTCTTAATTCGGGAATTTTGTAGGCGTACCCTGATTCGAGAAGGCTTGCAGCTTGGTCTTTGAAAACCTGTGGGACACAGCCTTTTTCTGCGGCTAAATTGCGGAAGACGCGGATGACAGCTGCGACTTCAACGTCTTGGGGGCAGCGGTCTGTGCATGTGAAGCAGGCTGCACAAAGCCACAAAGTGTCACTGTTTAGAACGCGGTCTTTTAAGCCCAGCTGTGCCATATGAATAAGCGTTCGCGGTCTGTAACTGTCGCTGAAGCGTGCAACTGGACAGTCAGAGGTGCAGGTTCCACACTGGAAACATTTCAGAATTTTTTCGCTTCCATGAATTTTTTGAAGTTCATACTTAAATTTAGGATCCAGTTCGGAAGCTCTTATGGGTTGATCTTTACTTTGGGTTGGATTTGGCGCTGCCTCAGTCATAAGCTTAACCTTGACAGTTAATTTAGTTAGCACAATACGTGCTTAGACCAAGAAAAGCCCATTTCCAGTACATAAAGTTTCAGCCAAACCTTCGTTTAATCTCCCTTGTTTTTGTTGAAAACAATTGGGTACCTATTAGGTCTTAGTTTACCCTTTTTCTATAGCTCCCATTATATCAATGGTACATTTTTTTTCGGAGGATTAGAATTGTTATTGGTTTTCCTTTTTTTGACTTTGGATGAGTTGTGTGTGATTGTTGCAACTCTTTGCAGGGAGCGGCCTGCAACAACATTTTCTCTTCATTGGGTTGATTTGGGTTGGTTTTAGTTAGCTGTTTGATTAAGGTTCATCCTAACAATCCTTGTTTTTGACGTAAACGATAGATAAAGCGATATAAGGACAAAAACAACTAATTAACAAACAATTTGAGGCAACAAGATGGGCAGCGTAAAAGACCTACAAGTAATCCAGAAACCAACCCAAACCGCAATGGGTACAGGCAGATTTCTCTTTTCTGACCGCTACAGCGTTTTTGACTGGGGAGAAATGCCTGATCATATTGAAGGCAAAGGCGCGGCGTTGTGCCTTATGGGTGCTTACTGTTTTGAGCAGTTAGAGAAGAAAGGCGTTAAGACCCACTACAAAGGCTTGGTCAATAAACAGGGCAAAGCTGTAAAGGTCAGTGAACTCGAGTCACCCTCAAGCATCATGGAAGTGTCTTTGGTTAACGTCTACAGACCAAAAACAACAGTTGCCCAAGGCAAAATAATTCATGATTACAGCATTTACACTTCTGAGCTGAAAAACTGCCTTATCCCGCTCGAAATCATCTACCGCAACGGCTTGCCCGAAGGTTCCTCTGTCTTCAAACGGTTGGCGCAAGGAAAAGTGACCCTAAAAGACCTTGGATTAGACCACCAGCCACAACCAGGTGAAACCCTCTCTAAACCAATATTCGATGTCAGCACAAAACTGGAGGAAACCGACCGTTACGTTACATGGACCGAGGCGCAGAAAATCGCAGGCTTAACTGACCCAGAACTTGCTGACGTCAAAGCCATTCTTCTGAAAGCAGATGAAACCATCACTATAGCTGCTGCAAACGCTGGTTTGAAGAATGAAGATGGGAAAATCGAGTTAGCTTTCGATGACAAAAGACAACTTATCCTTGTCGATGTTTTAGGAACCCTCGACGAATGTCGCTTTTCTTTCGAGGGCGTTCACGTAAGCAAAGAAGTTGCACGCCAATTCTATAAAAAAACAGATTGGTACACTGATTTGGAGAAGGCGAAAAAGGACGCGGAAGCAAAGGGTGTTCAGGATTGGAAATCCCTCTGCAAGTCGCAGCCTCCAAAACTTGACCTCAAACTTAAAACAGTCATCAGCCAAATGTACATGGCTGTGGCAAACGAAATGTCCGGCAAAGAACTGTTCAATACGCCAAAGCTCGCAAAAGTTATTGAGAATTACAAGGAGTATATGGGTGAGAAAGTATGATGCAAGATAAAATTAAACAAACCATTGCTGATTATGACCAAAAGAAAATATACATTGGTGTTTTAGGCTCGCATTCGGCACTTGAAATTGCGTCAGGAGCCAAACAAGAAGGCTTCAAAACCGTAGTGGTATGCCAGAATGGGAGAGAAAAAACCTACGCGCGTTACTACCGAAACATATTTGACAAATTTATCTTCTTAGACAAATTCTCAGATATAACAACTCCTGAGGTCGTAAAGCAACTAACAGATTTGAACACGGTTTTTGTTCCCAACCGCTCCTTTAGTGTGTATGCAGGTTACGAAGCCATAGAACAGAAGTTCACAGTGCCCCTTATGGGCAACAGGTACCTGCTTAAAACTGAAGAACGCACCGCTCCAAAAAACCAGCTTTGGCTCCTAAAAGAAGCAGGAATAAAACTTCCTAGAGCATTCAAATCGCCCGCCGAAATCGACTGCCCAGCTATCGTGAAAGTTGCTGAGAAGGGTCGAGCGATTGAACGGGCATTCTTTTACGCTTCAAACCCTGAAGAGTATGAGCGGGAAGCCCAAAAACGCATCAAAGCAGGCATCATAACCCGTGAAGCCCTAAACCAATCCGTCATTGAAGAATATGTGATTGGCGCCAAATTCAACGCAAACTATTTCTGGTCACCCTTAACCGAGGACATCGACCTGCTTGGTTTCGATAGGCGTATTCAAACAGACCTCGATGGCGTACTCGACTTACCTGCAAAAGAACAATTAGAACTCAACATAGCTACCCAGAACATCGAAATAGGACACATGGGCGCAACCATGAGAGAAAGTCAATTGGAAAAAATATTTGAAGCAGCCGAACGCTTCGTGGCAATCTGCAAAAAAGAGTTCCCGCCAGGCATGATTGGGCTCTTTGCACTTCAGGGTGCAATTACCAAAGATTTGGAATTCCGAGTCTTCGATGTCAGCCCCCGCGTTCCAGGATGCCCCTGTGTGGAGCCAACTTCACCTTACATGAAGTACAAGTACGGCGTTGAGGTAGGTCCGGGCAAACGCGTAGCTATGGAAATTAAACGTGCAGTCAGAAAACGCCGGCTCGCTGAAGTGGTAACATGATAACCGGTACAGACGTCGGCAAAATCATAGAGAAGTACGACCAGAAAAAACTCGCCATCGGCACCTTGGGGTCGCATAGTTCGCTTAACATTTTCAAGGGAGCAAAAGAAGAAGGCTTCAAAACGGTTTGCATCTGCAAAGAAAAAGATGCCATCATGTACCAGAAGTATCCGCTGGTTGACGAATTAATCATCGTTAAAGACTTCACGGAATTGCTCAGCGAGAATCTGCAAGAAAGATTGCGCAAGCTCAACGTAGTTTTAATTCCACATGGCTCATTCACCGCGTACCTAAGCACTGAGGAGTTAACAGACAGCCTTTTTGTTCCCATGTTCGGCAACCGTCAACTGCTCCATTGGGAAGCCAACCGCAAAAGCCAAGAAGAATGGCTACGCCAAGCAGGACTCAGATTGCCAGCAACCTTCAAGTCGCCCGAAGACATCGACCGCTTAATCATCGCCAAACTGCAAGGAGCAAAAGGTGGCAGAGGCTACTTCCTTGCCAATTCGCCAAAAAACTTCTATAAACAATTCAACGAAATGGTCAAACGCGGCATGCTCACTGAAGACGATTTGCCAAGCATCCACCTGCAAGAATACGCACTTGGAGTCAATGTTTACCCTAGCTATTTTAGCAGCATCCTAAACGACGATGTTGAGTTGCTCGCTATGGATAGAAGGTACGAATCCGCCGTGGATTCAATCGGGAAAATCCCTGCAAGTCAGCAGCTGGAAATCGATATCAACCCAACCTATACCGTAATCGGCAACTTCCCCATTGTACTCCGAGAATCTCTGCTTCCAGAAATCATGCGGATGGGCGATAACGTCCACAAAAAAGCCAGAGAACTCGCTCCGCCAGGAATAATCGGACCCTTCTGCCTTGAAACGGTAATTACCGACGAAGCAAAAATCTACACCTTCGAAATCTCAGCGCGTATCGTCGCAGGAACCAACGTTGGAATCGGAACATCACCATACGCTTACCTCAAGTACGGTGAGAACATGTACATGGGCAGACGCATTGCGGTAGAGTTCAAAGAAGCAATTAAGCAAAAAAGACTGCAAGACATCGTTGCATAAAATAATAATTATGAAAGGCACAGTTCAAGTAAGCCTTCGAAGTTTCCTCTATTTTGGTTCTTTTTAAAATTTTTTAAAGCAGCAATTAACTCCACCTTATCCTTTTTGCCAAATATTTCGCCCAAGATTTTTGCTGCTCTGCTGTTTCCCATAAAAAGAAACTGGCAAACCGATGTAACATTAATCACTTTTCGCATCACGCTTGCGGTTTCAAAGTCAACTATGAAAGGTTTGTTATCCTTGTCCACGAGTAAGTGTTTAGGTGCCTTGCTTATTTCCCCATGATCTAGGCCCGCTTCATCCAATCGCCAACATTGCTCCAAAATGTCAACCAAAACCTTTCGGATAACATGTTTGTCTTTGTGGGTTTCAAGCCAATCCTCAAGCAAATCGCCGTCAATAAGTTGGGATAAAAGAAAATTTGCGCTTACAGCAATAAACTTGGGACCGACATCTATTGCATTGGCTTTCTGGAGCATTTCGGCTTCATGCGTAAAGTCTATGCGGTCAGCATCTATTCGGCGCATTTTCAAGGCCACCCTTTGCCCCTTCGCATACGCCATCGCCACAACGCCCACATAGCCTTTGCCCAAAACAGGAATATTGGAAGCCGACGTTTTCCCAACAAATTCAATCGCTTCAACGCCATGTTGTTTTAGTTCTTCAATTCGCTTCCGTATTTCTGTGGGGTTTGTTCTGGGATAACACACGATTGATGCGTAGGGTTCCTCAATTAAGGCTTCAAGGGGTACTTTTATGGGTTGTTTCAATTCTTCTGGTCCTTTTTTATGTGCAAGCCACATTAACTTTTAAATTTAATAGGAACCTTTAGTTCCAACTTAAACTTATCTTACGTGGTTTAGGTATGCCGCGGTTTAAGCAAATCCTTGAAATGCAGCAATTGATGGGCAGAAAAGAGCTTATCAGAAACATAGGTATCATTGCACACATCGATCACGGCAAAACTACCCTCGCTGATTCCTTGCTGGCCGGGGCAGGTTTATTGTCGCCACGGATGGCTGGCATGGCAAGAGTGCTCGATTACCTAGAGGAAGAGCAGAAGCGCAAAATCACCATAAAAACAGCCAACATCAGCCTCCTCTACAAAGCCGCAGGTATCCCATACATCATAAATCTTGTTGACACACCGGGGCACGTAGATTTCACTGGCAAAGTCACCAGAGCACTACGTGTCATCGACGGGGCAGTCGTGGTAGTGGATGCCGTTGAGGAAATCATGGCTCAAACCGAAATCGTCACTAGGCAAGCCCTTGAAGAACGCGTGCGCCCAGTATTGTTCATCAACAAAGTTGACAAACTAATCATTGAGCTGCAGCTAAATGAGGAACAAATCCAAAAGAAACTCGACAACATAATCAGTCGATTCAACGACCTTATCGAACTATACGCAGAACCCCCATTCAAGAACCAATGGAAAATCAGTGCCTCACAGGGCAATGTGGCTTTTGGCTCCGCATTACACTGGCTGGGGCTTCACCATGAACATGGCAAAGCAGCACGGGATAAAGTTTTCAGACATAACAAAAGCGTACGCTAGTGGTGAGCAGGCGAAACTGCAAACGACCTTGCCAGTTTACGAGGCAGTTTTCGAAATGGCAATAAACGTGGTTCCAAATCCACGGGAAGCTCAAGCATATCGAATTGAGAAGGTTTGGGATGGACAAATCAGCTCGAAGATTGGCAAGGCACTTATTGAATGCCGTGATGATGCGCCAACTATCATGTTTGTAACCAACGTGCATTCTGACCCAAACGGAGATACTGTGGCCACTGGACGAGTTTTCTCTGGCAAAGCCAAGAAGGGTGATAGGTTGCATCTTGTGGATGCCCTATCTGAGACTGAGGTTAAAGAAGTCTCCATCGATATGGGTTCGCTTCGAGAAGAAGTCAGTGAAGTTTCAGCTGGCAGTTTAGCTTCTTTTACATTGACGGGGCGCGTTGGGGCTGGCGAAACGCTGGTTGACTTGGCACATAAAGACTGCATGGTGCCCTTCGAGGGTATATGCTATGTTTCAGAGCCTGTGGTGACTTTGGCGGTTGAACCAAAAAATCCTGCGGAAATTCCCTTATTGCTCGATGCCCTCGAGAAGCTTGCAAGCGAAGACCCAAACTTAAAGGTCACCGCGGATAAGCAAACTGGCGAGTACCTGCTAAGCGGCATGGGCGAATTGCACTTGGAAATAGCCATCCACCAACTAAAAAGCAACGGCATCAATGTTTCGGTTTCTTCGCCAAGAGTTGTTTACATGGAGAGTGCCCTGAAAAAAGGTGTGGTTGCTTTGGCGAAAAGCCCAAACAAGCTGGATAGTTTTTGGGTGCAAGTTATGCCTGAAGCCGAAGAAGCTACCACATCAGCCGAAGCGGATTCGGGCAGCATCCTTTCAGTTGATGAGCATCGGAATGTGCTTTTGGACTGCAGCGGAAAAACCGAGCAAATCTCCGAGGAGAAGTTGGAAGCCATTATCGCGGGGTTCGAGTATGCGTGCAGGGCTGGTCCACTCTGCGGTGAACCAGTGCGACATTTGCAGGTGAACTTGGTGGATTTACAATTAAATCAAAGCGGTGAAGGCGGTTTAGAAGTCATGCATGGCGTAGGCAAAGCAGTCTTCGGTAGCTTCCTAACCGCTGACCCAGCCCTGCTTGAGCCAATATACAAAATAATCATATCCGTCGCCACCGAACTCTCAGGAGAATCCTCAAGAATCCTCTCCACCCGACGCGGAAAAGTAACCTTGTTTGAGCAAAAAGGACTGCTCACCATCATCAGTGGGTACATACCCGTCTCCGAAACTTTTGGCTTCTCAAAAGAACTCCGCTCAGCAACCTCAGGCAGAGCCTTTTGGCAAACATTCTTTGACCACTGGGAAAAAATGCCCCAAAAACTCTCTTCTGAAGTTATTGCTGATTTGCGTCAGCGAAAAGGGTTAGCGTCAGAGGTTCCTAAGCCTGAAAAGTTCATGGAGCAACACTGATGCGTCTTGCTGTTCCGTTTGATTTGGATTTTTCGCTTTGCTGTGGACAGGTGTTTAGGTGGCGGAAGATTGATGGATGGTGGTATGGTGTTGTCGGGGAAAATGTTGTTAAGATTTGTCAATGTGGCTCTGAGTTAAAGTTTGAGAATGTCAGCAAAGACTTTGTTAAGACTTATTTTGGTTTAAACGATGACTTAGCGGAAATCAGCCAATGCATCGCTAAAGACGAATATGTCCAGAAGGCTCTGCAGCGGTTTGAGGGGTTGAGGATTGTTCGGCAGGTGCCTTGGGAATGCCTAATCAGCTTCATCTGTGCCACATACAAGAGCATAGCCGCCATCGAACTGATGCTTAAAAAAATCTCAGTGAAATACGGGGAAAAACAGGTTTTCGACGGCATGGACTTCTACACTTTCCCAACTGTTGAAAAGCTGGCGTATGCAAGCGAGAATGGTTTGAAAGAATGCGGTTTAGGCTACAGAGCCAAATACGTACAGGCAACAGCCAAAAAAATCCACGGCGAAAAAGTAAACCTTGAAGACTTGAAGAATTTGCCTTATCTGGAAGCCAGAGAAAAACTCTTGGAGTTCTCTGGGGTGGGCTTGAAGGTGGCGGATTGCGTGCTGCTTTTTTCGCTCAGAAAACTGGAGGCTTTTCCCGTGGATGTTTGGGTTAAACGGGTGATACTTAATCATTACGCAGATAAGTTGCCTGAACCGTTTGTACAGAAAATGCGTAGCCACAACTCATTAACCAACGGTGAATACATAAAAATCGGCGATTTCGCCCGAAATTACTTCGGCGCTTACGCAGGCTACGCTCAAGAATACCTCTACCACTACGAGCGAACACAACGTTAAAATGCCAAAAACCAACATTTCCCTACTGGTGCTATATATGAGCGAGGGGAAAATTGAAGAATTAATCAAACACAAACGAGCATTCCTAAGACAAACAACCCAAGATTACGCTGCAGGTGGCAATGATATGCTTGATGATATTGACTCCATGTTGAAAGAGGCAAAAGCAGAAATTGCCCATAACTTAGAGCTTGTCAACTGCCTCCGCAAAGACGAGGGCGAACAGGCATGGCAAAAAGACTGCCTGTCAATGTTCAACTCTTGGTATGAGAAATGGTTCGGGAACCCCTAACCATTGACCGTTAAGTTGCTTCTCAACAAACGGAAAATGTTTAAATCTGTTTTGAAACAGCAGTATTAAGAGTGCAGCATTTGGGCCCGTAGCTCAGTCCGGCTAGAGCGCCAGACTCATAATCTGTTGACCGGGTGTTCAAATCGCCCCGGGCCCACCAACATTCCACTCGGTTGGCAAAGCAAATTCCTGTGGCTCGTACTTACTTGTGAACAACATGATAAAGCGAAAGCTTATACCGAGGTCGATCTAACGTCATCAAGGGAAATGATAGAACATGCCATTGCCATTTATTTCTAAAGAACATTTTTTCACAAACGGTTGGGATTGCAGCAAGTGCGGCAAGATGACTGAGCATCGGAAAGTGGGAATTGGAGTCAACGCCAAATTGGTTTGTTTAGTATGCGGATCAAGTTAGCTTAATCTCAGTATTGACAAAAGTGGGTTTAGACAAAAGTGGCTAACAGGCTGCTTTTTTCCAGTTTGTCAGAAAATTGTTTGCTTCTTTTTTCAAGCTGATTCTTGGGCTCTCTTGGTGTTTTTTAGCGAAATCTATGAGTGACCTGTTTGTTTTGGGTGTAGTTGATTAGGGTGTTGAAGGTTTTGATGGCTTGCTCGGCTATGACGAGTTTACATTCCTCGGTCAAGTGCGGTGTGGTTTGAAGGTTTTGGACTTTGAGCAGGTCCGCGGCGATTTTGTCGGCGAGATATGGTTTGTTTGAGGCGATTTTCGCTGAATTGCCGACTGTGTTAGCTACTGTAACCATGTATTCGTTAAATAGAAAACCGTAATATTTGTCGAATATTGCGTCAAACTTATGGTCCGTGTCAACTGCCGTGAGATTGGCAATTATTGCCAGTGCATTCCACGTTAGAATGCGGTATTCGCTGTCGAGGAGCCCGACGAACTTGTCCATGTACGGGTAGAGCTTGTAAGGGTGCTTCTCACTCAAATTCATCAATACGCTTCCGCAGCCATATCGAACCGTTGCCTTCGCCGATGAAGTACCCTCAAGCAACAAGGGAACCAAACTGAAATCCTCTTCAACCATCTGGAAAAGTTGTGCTTTTGTGATTTTTCTGTTGATGAGTTTTTGCAACAAATCAGTTTCCAAACTTTATCCCTCATTCATAAATAAGCACTTAAACGTAAAAATTTTGTCATTTCAATTATGTTTAAAAGCCTTCAATTACTTTTGATTATTAGGTGATTTTTGTGAGTAATCGCTGGGTTGCGGTGCTTGTTGCAGTTGCGTTTTTTGTTTTGACGTTTCTGATTTTGTATCAGCAAGAGTTAGCTTATGGGGTTTGGTTCGAGTTAAGTGACCTGCACCATGAAACATTCGCCCTTGCTTCTGTAGCTTTAGGTATAGGAGTGCTCATAGGCTCAGCCATTACTTCAACCAACCAAAAGCGAGCCTAACGAGTAATAACCATACTCTTTTGCAGTGAGTTTGACTTATATGCTCAGCTTCGTTTATAGAATTTATGAAAAAACTCTGGCTGCTCTTAGCATTAATTATTATTGTTGCAAGCCAAGTCAGCGAATCAACTCAAGTTTACTCTTAGAACAGAGCGCACCTGGCTCATTACTCGACGATTTCCCTGATAATATCTTCATCTGCATCATTATTTGCGTTGTACACGTACTCTAAATATTTTAATCCCTGCTCATGCTCCTCAGCCGTAAACGCATCGACGCCGTCTTTGGCGATGACGATTTGGTAGCCTCTGAAAAACGCGTCTGCGGATGTGTGGCGTATGCACATGTTGGTGTGTAAGCCTCCGAGAACACACCGTTTTTACTCCGTCGCCCTTGTATAGGCTCCGCAAGAGCGGGTCTAAGCCTGTTTCGTAGAAGCCACTGTACGTCCGTTTTTCAACAATGTAGTCCTTGCCTTCGTCTGGTTTCAGCTCAGAAATAACCTGTGCGCCCTCGGTGCCTTTTATGGCGTGGTTGCCCCATTTCCGAACAACCTCAACATCTTGGGGGTAGTGGGCATCGATGCTGTAGATTACGGGCACAGCGTTTTTGCGTGCTGCCACAACAAGCCTCTGCAGCGGCTCGGTTATGTTAATGGCTCTTTTGATTTTTAGGGGTCCAATGAAAAAATCGTTCTGCACATCAACCAAAATTATGGCTGGATTATTAATCAAAAGTAAACACTCTCAACTAGGAAAAACACGGAGCGGCTAATTTAGTTTTACTTTACGAAGCTGGTTAGCCAAGAAAGCTTGACGAAAAACCTCTTAAACAAACACAATATAGTAACCATACTGGCATTCTTGCGCCAAAAAAAGGAGCAATAAGTATGAATAAAAACGCCGCGTTGCTATTTATTTTCTTAATCATAGCCGTATCATACACGATTTCTTTCTTGCCAGCGAAGGCTACTTCCAAAACGATTGTTGTTCCAGACGATTACGCCACTATAGAAGATGCTGTTACGAATGCTGTTCAAGGTGACACAGTATTTGTTAAAAAAGGCACCTATCATGAAACCCTAAAAATAGAAAAGTCAATATCGCTAGTAGGAGAAGATAGGGATACAACCATAATTGTTGGCACTTTGAAAGGAGGCGTCAAAGTTCCCTTAACCATACGCCAAAATAACGTAACTGCAACAGGTTTCACCTTGCGTGAGGGCTATGCTGGAGTTCAATTGCATGGCAATTTCTGCAAAATATCTGGAAACAGAATAATAAACACCGACCATGGCATAAGACTTTCATCCGGATCACACAATAACGTATCTGCGAACTTGGTTGAGTCAATCAAATATTCTGGAATTACGCTTGCTATTGCGACTTCAAATTTCATTCAAAAAAACGAATTCACCTCAAGCGGTTCTGGCATTGATGTTTCACAAAGTAGCCATAACAATACTATTTCCGAAAACAACGTGGACGCCAATACACACATAGGTATCAGGATATCAGAATCTGATAATAACACGCTTTTTGGAAACAACATAACTAACTGTGGAATTGGAGCGGGCATCAATAAAGCTAACAACAATATTTTTTCCTATAACAACTTTGTTGATAATGCCGAGCAATTTTCCGCTGATGAATGGTACGCATTAACATTTGGATATGCCGGTTCCAAAAACACTTACGACAGAAACTTTTGGAGCGATTACCTATCAAAATATCCTAATGCAAAGGAAGTTGACGCTTCAGGAATAGGAAACACAGCCTACGTGATAAATGAAAACAACACTGATTACTACCCACTGATGAGAAAGGTTGATTTTTCTGCTCCAATGCCAACACCCGTAGGTCTTGAGGATGAGTTTACTTTGCCAACTATCGCAGCTATTATTACACTGTCAGCAGTCTTCGCAGGGGCTGGTTTGCTTTTTTACTACAAGAAAATCCATCGCAAAACTAAAACAGTTTGACAATAAACTTTGACTAAGGAAGTTTGTCAAAAAAACACTTAAGCAATCTCTTCTAATAGTTTATAGGTGTTTAGATGCCAAACAAAACATTGGCAAAAACAACCATAACATTAATTCTAACATTAACTGTAGGCATGCAAGTGGCTGGGTTGGCTATGGCTAATCCTGTTCCTTGGCCATCTACGCCTAACCAGGATAAACCTACCCTGACAATTCTGAGCCCAAAAAACAATACTGAATACGAAGGCAGTGATGTTTATCTTAATTTTGCCGTATCTACCCCTGACTCATGGAAAATTGTGCATATGATCCCTATTTCATTGGGGCGAGTAGCTTCTGTAAATGCGTATTTAGACGGAAATAGTATTAATTATGGATACAAATCCTCTAGAGAGTATTTCTTCAGATTAGACTTAAACCAATCAACTATAAGACGGCATGTGTTAAATGTGACAGTTCTCTCCTTCACCTATTATCGAGGACCGGCTTACAACAATTCCCATTTTATCTCGGATATCACAAGTAGCAGCGGACCAGTTTATGAATATCCTCAAGTTGTCTCTGACATAGTTTACTTTACTGTGGCTGGGGAACCTTCTCCATCTGCCTATGCTTTGCCTTTAGAAACGGAGTCTTTTTCAACTGCAAATGTTGCTACTGTTTCAGCAGCATTAGCCGCAGTTGGAGTAGCAGGCGCTTTACTTATCTACCGCAAAAAAAGAAGCCTAACATCCAAAATCTAGCACAAGAAAATTAGCTACAAAACCATCAGCCAAATATGAAACCCATTGGCTAAGTTCCATGGAATTGGTTGGCAGATGCTTCTCTTGACCTGCTGCGTCTCTTATAATAGAATACGATACCCACGCCTAGGGCAAATGATAGAGTTAAAACAACGGCAACAATAGCGACTAGGAAAGGAGCGAATTCCGGTTCAACCTGACCTGTTTTATCCTCTCTATTTTCTATTGCGTACAATATTCGGTCGTCGCGAATAGAATGCAAGTTACCATTCTCAAAGTCCAAAAGCACCATCACCTGCTCTTCTCCATTCACACGCCAAGACCAACGAAAAGAGGTAACATTATGAGTGCTCGAGGGGTCAACGTGAAGCGAACCGTCAACTGACTTCAAGCCAGTCGGAATGAGCCCTTGTGAAATAGTTAACGTGACATTGCCTAACGTCACTGTTTCAGATCCTTCAGCTGAGCTAACCAGGTCAAGAGTGCGTAAGATTTCAGATGAATCCATGCCAGTCTGGGTTTCATGTTTTTCAAAAATGTTTTTTGCAACACCAACCAAATCCGAGCAGTCGCGGCTATAAATTGGCGACCCCTGTTGAACTCTCATGTCGCAAGTGTACTGGACTTCTTCAATAAACTGGCAGTTTACAACGAGTATGCTTTCACTGGAATTCAACATGAAAGTCACCGCATCGGTCCGATAGGTTGCGTTAGGGGATCCGGGAAGCTCATAACTTCCAAATGTGACATTGTAATGTGCAAAGTCTATTGGGAGCACATTTTTTATGTAAGTTAAAGCCTTGTCTTCAATGCTTTGCAACTCGCAATGCCCAGTCAAAACAGTTCCCAGCGCCAGTGCCATCGATAATAAGATAAATCCTAAGGCTAAAACTCTCCACGAAACGCTCAGAGCCTTCATTGCTAGCACACCTATTACTTTCTAAGCTAAATCCCATATTTTACTCTTCTAAGAGAACACTCTGTTCCGCAGCAAGAACGGCGCCGCAGACAGATTTTGCCAGCCAACCCACTCATGGTAACGGAAACTCAGGCAGATGCCCACACAACACACTACCATGCACCTTAGCAACAAAGCCCGCCAGCTGCGCCTCAAACATAAACAAAATATCAGGTGTCACATGCGATAAAAACTTAAACCGATATCCACCTTCAAACACACGCCGCTTAAGCAAAAGCACAAAAGTTTGTTAACCCAAACATGCGAGTACCAACTAAAAGTTAGTCAAGAAAGTTTGACGAAAAACCTCTTAAAGCACTAAATTCTCAGTGCTTACCGGAGAAAACTTGAGCAGCATTACTTTGAAGAGGAAAATGAATCAATAAAATGTTAAGTAAAAAAACATGTTCCCTTGTACTTGTAACAATACTTGCAGTAGTCTGCCCTGCACAATTTAATGTTGCATATGCAGCTGTTGGAACGACTGTTGATACTGGAGAGGTGCTTGCATTCTTGAAGGATGTGGTTCAGTTTGACATGTCAAAATATGAGGCGAAACTGATCTCAGCGGGTTCTTTGGATGCCCAAAAAACAACAGGACAATATAGGCTTGACGCATCCGGCTTAAACATAGCAAGCATCCTAACAGTTTCATTTACTGTATGGGAAAAAGGAGTGATGTCGTGCTCTTTCTATGAGGTTTCGCAAGGACTGACACTTTATAGCGTGCAACCTTCCGCTAACCTAAAGGATACAGCTTCAGGTTTTCTGCAAAGATACCAAATATACACTAGAGACACACAACTTACCCAAATGCGGAATCTGCTCGATACGGTGGAAATTTCTTCCAATAATACAAGAACGGTTGATGATTTGAAACTTGAGGTATACGTCGAAAATGACAGAACTCATCTTACTTGGAGCAATACTCTACAAGGAACGGGCTATAGCCGACTAATATTGGATTTTCAGGATGCAGAGCTATCACACTTCGCTGACGATAGAAGCTTTTATCGATTGGGAAGCTCTGAGGTGAATATTTCTCAGGAAGAAGCCGAAAGTATTGCTTTGATACGTGCGGAACCCTTTTCTTATAAGTCTAGTAATAAGGAAGTAACCGGTTTCAACGTAGTCAAGGAACAGATACGTTCACGTATGTCATTCCTTAATCGTGGCAACGCTATGGTTTTGTATGCTTGCTGGATTGTTGATTTGCCCTTAAATGACATTTATCCAGGTGGTGTTTCCTATATTGAAGTTATAATTTGGGCTGATTCGGGAGAAGTGGTCCAATGCCTTGCATTAGGTTATGGCGGCTTTATGGGAAGTCCGGCTTCGCCATCAACTGAACCTTCCCCTTCACCTGATTCCACCTACTACATGGACAACAGCAATTCTTCATTGACAAAGCTTGAACCAGAAGCTTCTTCAACCGAGCCTTTCCCAACAGTGCCTGTTGCCGCTGTCTCTGTGGTAGTAGCCTTGGCGATTGCTGGTTTGTTGGTTTACTTCAAGAAACACCGCGGCGTTAAGGAGCAGATGTAAGTATTTCGGCCCCATCCGGTGTGACAAGGACTGTGTCTTCGATTCGGACTCCGCCAAAACCTGGCACGTAAATCCCTGGCTCAACCGTCACTACATTTCCTGTTTCCAAAATGTCCTTGCTGTCGGGACTCAAGATGGGCGCTTCATGAACCTCCAGACCAACGCCGTGCCCAAGGTTATGAACAAAAAACTCACCAAAAACCGCCTTTTCAATAATTTGCCTAGCTGCCATATCAACCTCTTTTGCTAGGATTCCTGGTTTGATTGATTCGATGGCTTTCTGTTGCGCCAATTCGACGGTTTCGTAGATTCTGGTTTGCTTCTCCGTGGGTTTCCCAGCGAAGAATGTTCGAGTGATGTCTGAGCGGTAGAACCTATTTGTTGCACCCAAATCAACCACGATAGAATCGCCTTCATGAATTGTTTTTTCTAGGTTGCTGCCATGGGGAAACGCTGATGTTGCACCTGAAGCTACTATGGTTTCAAAGGCTGTTCCGTCTGAACCTGCCTTGCGCATGGCATATTCGACCTCTGCCGCTACATCCTTTTCTTTTGTGCCTGCTCGAACAGTTTCGGAAGCTACTTTCATGCCTATGTCTGCTAGTTTGCAGGCTTCATTTATGAGCTTGATTTCCTCTTGGCTTTTGGTTTTTCGGAGTTCAAGGATTAGGTTGTTGGCTAATTCCAAGTTTTCCTCTCCGCCGACTGCCTTAGCTAAAGCGCGCCAACTTTCAACTGATAGTGCATCTACAGCGAACTTTTTGGCTGGGGTTTGTTTGGCAATTTTCTCAATCAGGTTCTCGGACCTTTTCAAAAGTTCCACGGTAACGTCTTTGACTTCAGCTTTAGCTTGTTCATAGTTGACTCCTGAAACGTAAAGCACTTTTTCGCCTTGTTCTGGTATTAGAAGGGCAGTTGCTGCGGAGAAGCCTGTTAAGTAGGTTAGGTTGGTTTGGTTGAAGATTAAAAAGTTTGATGGTTTGTTCTGGTTGACCGCTAATTGTTTTAGAGCATCGGTTCGCTTCAAGTTTTTCGCCTGCTTATGGGGTAGAGGTTGGGTTGGTTTAAGTTTTCGCTTCCACGAGTGCTTGGGGAGGGCTCTATTTTGCGTTATGTAACAAAAAACAGGTCGAAAATAACCGTGTTTTTTTAAACGCAACTGCCATTAACTTAATATAGTTTTCAAATGCCTTTTACATAACAACATTGAGGGGAAGAAAGCATGTTTGCTTATGCGGGAAAAATTTTACATGTTAACCTCACGACAGGAGAAATAAAAACCGAGCCATTATCAGAGCAGATGGCTAAAGACTACATCGGCGGAATAGGTTTAGGTATCCGCTTACTGTTTGACAATTCAAAACCAGGCACTGATCCATATGACCCAGATAACCCGATTATTTACTTAACGGGTCCACTTAGCGGCACCATGGGTCCAACAGGCGGCAACAGCTACGCCGTCGTGTCCAAATCTCCTGCCACCGGCGGTATCGGTAATGGCGAAGCCCACGGCTTCTTCGGACCTGACCTAAAACGTGCGGGCTACGATGCTGTTATAATAAAAGGTAAAGCACCTAAACTATCTTACCTGTGGATTGACGATGACAAAGTTGAAATCCGAAATGCTGAATACCTCAAAAATGCAACCGTTAGAGAAACTGATGACAAAATCCGAGATGAACTCGGCGACTTTTACATCCGTGTTTCAGCGATTGGTGAAGCAGGCGAGAAACTTTGCAGGTTTGCAGCTATAATAAACGATGAGTTTCGTGCTATTGGAAGAAGCGGTATGGGCGGAGTTATGGGTTCTAAAAACCTCAAGGCAGTCGCTGTACGAGGCACAAAAGATGTCAACGTAGCGGATCTTAAAGGATTCATGGAATTTGTTAAACTTATCCATGAACGTATGAAGGGTCCATCAACCAAGAAATACAAAACCTTAGGCACACCCGAAAACGTTTTGGTTCTAAACTCGCTTTCAGCCTTGGCAACAAGGAACTGGACGAACGCCACTTTTGAAGGCGCCAACAAAGTAAGCGGCGAATACTTCAACGAGCATTATGTTAAGAAAATTGTCGGCTGTGCAACTTGCGGTATGCGTTGTGACCACATCGGCGTTGTTCCCGAAGGACCATACAAAGGTTCAACTTCACGATTGGAATTCGAATGCCTCTGGAGCATGGGACCACTTTGCGGTGTTGACCGCTTAGACGCAATTATCGAAGCAATGCGAATTGTTAACGAGTACGGCATGGACGGCATCTCAATAGGCGTTGTTGTCGCGTTCGCGATGGATCTCTATGAGCACGGCATAATCACCAAGGAACAAACCGACGGAATCGACCTTAAAGTTCGGCAACGCTGAAGCACTAATCGCTATTATTCACAAGATTGGTAAACGTGAAGGCTGGCTGGGAAACATTTTGGCTGAAGGAGTAGCAAAAGCTGCCGAATTAATCGGCGGAGACGCATACAAGTATGCCTGCCACATCAAAGGCTTAGAGCTTCCAGGCTACGACCTAAGAACTCTAAAGACTGCTGCACTAGGCTTCTCAGTATCTTTCAGAGGCGCTTGCCACCTAAGAAACGGAGCTTACTCACCTGACGTTAAGGGAAAGTTTAACCGCTTCAAGATTGAGGCTGGACGCGGCAAAACGATTACTGATGAAAGCAAAATGTACAACATCATTGACTCACTTATTGTATGCAAATTTAGCAGAGGCACATACTACGACGGCTGGAAAGATCTCGCAAACTACTACACCTTAGCTACAGGCATCCCAATCACCGTAGAAGAGATGATGCTAGACGGCGACAGAATCGAAAACTTGGCAAGACTCTTCAACATACGTGAAGGCAAAGGCACACGCAAATACGACGATGTTCCATACAAGATAAAGCATTTCCCAGTTCCTGACGAGGGACCAGCAAAGGGCGTCTGTGTCAACGACGAGGAAATGGCAATTGGCTTAGATGACTATTATGCTTCACGTGGATGGACGGCTGATGGTATCCCAACGGTTGAACGTTTGCAACAGGTAGGGTTAGGAGACTTAGCTTACATTGCCGAAGACGCAATGAAAGCAGCCAAAGAAAACAAGCCTGTAGCTGCAGTTGCAAGTGTAGGAGGAACCTAAAATGGTGCGTCCACAAGATCGAAAATTCGTGACTGCTGATCCAGACAAATGCATTGGTTGCTGCGTCTGCGAATATGCTTGTAGCATGATTAACGAGAAAACCTTCAACCCAAACAAATCACGTATACGCGCCATGCGAATTGGACCATTGGTAAACCTTGCAATCACCTGCAGACACTGTGAAGACCCAGCATGTGTAGCAGCCTGCCCAAGAGACGCTCTAAAACAAGAAGAAGACAGCGGTATAATACGCGTTGACGAAAACGCTTGCAACGGCTGCGGATGGTGCATAAGCGCATGCCAATTCGGCGCTATGAACATGCATCCAGAAAAGAAAGTCGTGTTCACCTGCAACAGCTGCACTGACAACGAAACAAAAGAGCCACAATGCGTCAAATGGTGTCCAGAAGAAGCATTAACCTACGTTACAGCAGAAACATTAGCGCAGAAATACCGACAGAAAGCTGTCAAGAACCTGTTTCAAACCGTCGAAGAAGCCAACAAATCAAAATAAACCAGTAATTATCAAAATGCGCTATTTCTAGCGCAAAATATTTTAGTTTTTTTTCAGGTCACTTTCTCTCTCACAAAAATAATGATTGCTAATTGCTTTAAGCTGGGCTATCTTGCGCTTATATTTAGCCGCCTGTCACTAACGACATCAAAATTACGCTGTCGCCGTCTTTGAGATGTGTGTCTACGCCTTTTAGCTGGTCCATCAAAACACCGTTAACCATCGCCACGAACGTTGCCTTCATCTCTTTTTTGGTTGGATCATAGACTTCCTTTGAGAATTGGCTGCCATAGGCTTGGGCGATTTTGTCGAGCAGACCCGACAGTGGGGTGCCATCTGGGAGGTTGAATTCGTCTTGGCTTTTGTTTGTGTAGGATTTTACTAGGCTGATGTAGTGAACTTTAACTTGCATTTGTTTTGCCTTCTGCTCTGGGTTAGTATTTGTTTGGGGTTCTGATATTTCTTTTCTATTGCATCTTTCGTTTTTATCATAGAATTTAGCGATTAAGCGATATTCTCGATCATTCAAAACGACTTTTGTAATGCGAAATTAAAGCCATGAATTTTCAAGCAAAGAACCCATTAACTTAATATATTGTTCAACAGCACTAAATACTTTCAATAATCTTGGAGGAAACAAGGTTGCTAGGTTACGCAGGAACAATCTTATACGTTGATTTAACCACCGGCAAGACCCGAACTGAAAAATTACCCGATGAGACCGCCAAAAAATACATTGGCGGCATCGGCCTTGGCATGAAACTCTACTTATCCAACTCAAAAGCAGGTGTAAACCCGCTAAGCGCGGAAAACCCGCTTGTTTTGGCACTTGGTCCAGTTTCAGGAACAATGTTTCCGACAGGCGGAAACGGTCACGCATTCATATCTAAATCACCCGAAACAAATGGCGTTGGAGAAGCTGTAAGCCACGGCACCTTTGGCGCAGAACTAAAACGTGCAGGGTACGACGCTGTAATTTTAACGGGCAAGGCTGACAAGCCAGTTTATCTCTGGATTGACGATGACTCAGTCCAGCTTCTTAGATGCGGCACAACTTTGGGGTAAATCCCCTGGCGAAACCGAAGATGCTATAAAAAATGAGCTGGGCGATTACTACGTTCGAGTTGCATCTATTGGTTTAGCAGGCGAGAAACTCTCAAAAATCGCATGCATAATAAACGAGAAAACACGGGCAGCCGGAAGGACAGGTCTTGGTGCAATCATGGGAAGCAAAAACCTCAAAGCCATCGCTGTCAGAGGCACCAGAGACATAGTTGTCGCTAAACCCGACGAATTCATAACAATGGTAAAAGAATTCCATGAACGCATGAAAGGACCAGCTGCACAGAAATACCGCACCCTTGGTACATCCGAAAATATAATTGGTGCAGAACGAACTTTTCTGTTTACCAACACGCAACTTCAATAACGCGCATTTTGAGAACGCTGAAAAAGTCAGCGCTGAAACACTCAATGAGCGCTATATTGCAAAAATCATCGCTTGCAACTCATGTGCCATGCGATGTGAACATGAAGCTGTCATAAAAGAAGGACCTTACAAAGGCACTTTAGCCCGCATGGAATACGATAATATCTGGGCATTGGGTCCAAACTGTGGAGTAGACAAACTCGATGCAATAATTAAAGCCGCTGAACTTTGCAACCACTACGGTCTTGATGCAACAAGCGCAGGCGTAACCGTTAGCTTCGTCATGGACTGCCACGAAAAAGGCATACTAACCCATGAAGATCTCGAAGGATTAGATGCTCACTTCGGAAACGCAGACGCACTCCTGCAACTTATCGAAAAAATCGGCAAACGCGAAGGCATCGGCGACATGCTTGCAGACGGCGTAAAGGTAGCTGCCGAAAAAATCGGCAAAAACTCAATTGAGCTAGCCCTACAGATTAAAGGCTTAGAAGTGACTGGTTTCGATTTACGTTGTCTTAAAACCGCGGCATTAGGTTCAGCAGTTTCTTTCCGTGGAGCAGACCAAAATCGAAGCGGCGCTTACCTCATCGACTTGAAGGGCAAAATTGACCGTTTCAAAGCTGAAAAAGGACGCGGCAAACTTGTCAAAGACTCAGAAGATATCTACGCACTTATCGATTCATTCATCATCTGCAAGAACGCCAAAGGTACCCTCTACAAAGAACTCGCCGACATGGCAAAACTATACAACCTAGTCACGGGCATCGAAATGACTGCTGAGGAACTTGGCGTTGTGGGCGAACGAATAAACACATTAGCTAAACTAATCAATGTCCGGGAAGGCTTTAGTCGAAAAGACGACACATTGCCCTGGAAAGTCATGAACCAACCAATTACAGATGCTGGAACCGCAAAAGGAGCGGTAGTAACCCAAGAAGAACTTGACCTCCTACTAGACGATTATTATCAAGCACGCGGCTGGAACGTCGAAGGCATACCAACCAAAGCTAAGCTCCAAGAACTAGGCATGCAAGATTACCAAACTATAGTCGAAGGAAAAGAGGCGTAAAATATGGTTAAACTCCACGAGAGAAAATTTGTTTCTGTTGATCCAGAAAAATGCGTGGGCTGCCAAATATGTGAGTACGCTTGCTCCTTTACCAAAGAGAAAGCATTCAATCCTCTCAAGTCACGCATCAGAGTTGTGCGTGTTAACCAGTTAGCTAACATGGCTGTTACATGTAGACTTTGCGAAGAGCCAGCATGCGTTGCCGCTTGCCCAAGAGATGCACTTACTCAATCAAAGGAGACAGGTGCAATCGTTTTGGACAAGGATAAATGTAATGGCTGCGGCTGGTGTATTGAAGCCTGCGACTATGGCGCCATGATGCTTCATCCAGAAACCAAAGTCGTCTATGTCTGTGACCTATGCAAGGACAAACCTGAAGGACCACAATGCGTCAAATGGTGCCCAGAAGAAGCCATAACAGTAGTTACAAGCGATGTGCTGGCGCAGAAAGCAAGAATCGGAGCAATCAAGAAACTCTTTCAACAAAAAGAGTAAAAAGAGCAATCTTTCAGCTTCAGATACCTATTTTTTAAATTATCTTTTAGCCACAATTGGCATTCCGCCAGGATGCTACCAGTCTCTTTTGGTGTAGTTGAAATCTTGGACAAAGAAGAAGTCGATAAGCTAGGGGAAGGATACAGCAATACTCTAAGGCAAATCATTATGAATTGGCTAAGCGAACAAGGTTACTTAGCGAAAGGCAGAAAGGATGAAAAAAGCTAAAGTTGAAAGAGACCCCTTAGAGGAAATAGATCTCTTAGACACAATGCAATCTGCCTTTAGTTGATTTACTGATTGAGAAAGGTATTATCTCAGAAGAAGAGTATGAAAAGCATGCCAAAGAACGCGTCAAGATTGAGTAACAAATAGTAATATGAAGAATAAATCTTAGAATAGCTTGAGAATGCAATCATAAATGAGAAATAACTAATTTAGCTGATTAAGATGTAAAATCTACGATTGCTTTCTCAATTTCACTGGCTATTTCCTCTATCCTTATTTTAGATATAGGTATGCCCTCTTCCCAATCCTGTGTTTCCTCATTGAAGTTTGAGTAAATTGGTTTAAGACGAGTTTTAGGATTAAGTTGTTGCACCTTTATTCCCATTAAAGACCAAGGTGGGTCAATAAATGGATTAATCTCCGCGCTCGGATTCAAACCAAAAAAAATATTCTTTAACCCATCTGGTAATACAGAAAAAGCGTAATCGTATTTTAGCATGTGTCCTTTATTACCTATCTGTATTTCTGGTTCGATTGTTACTTTTCCTTCTTGAAGCCTTTTCCTAAGATACACGGCTCTGCCAAATTCTTCTATTGCAAAAAAATTAGTGTGACAGCGTAATCAACATAGTCGTTTTCAAGCAATAGTCTTGTTGCATTTAGGTATTTCAATGATTTCTCAAGAGAAAGAGTGATTCCTTCTCTAAGTTTTTCTTGGGATATTTTGATTTCTTTGTTTCTTACGTTTTTGGTCAAATAGGAATCATTTAGTTGTTCTTGCTATTTACTATTAAAATTATCTAAACGGATCTTTTTTGGCAGGTTACTTAACTCACCATTATCTGTTTTCTGTAAAAGCTATAAGTTAGGATATCTTAGAGTTAGAAAATATCGGACCCTCACACAGGTGCCTAAGATTTGCTTGACCAACTCTTCACCACAATATTGCTAGGTTTAATTCAAGGCTTCTCAGAGTGGCTGCCTATCTCCAGCACCGCACACCTAAGGATAACTGAGCATTTCCTCGGGTTCCAAGCGACGCCTCTATTCAACTTGTTCTTACATTTAGGCACTCTTGGTGTTGTTGTATTCTATTTTAGGCATGACATCAAACTTATTCTAACAGCCCTAATTCATCGGGATTTCCACTCAGAATACGGCAGATTCATCCCGCTAATCATAGTCGCAACCATCCCAACAGGCATTATCGGCTTGCTATACGACAAGTTCCTAGCCGACAACTACCAAACCTTGCTAATCATCGGAGTAACCTTCCTTTTTGGCGGCGCCATAGTTTTCTTCTCCAAATACGGCAAAGAAGATCAAAGCAAAATAACCTACAAAAAAGCGCTTGTTATGGGTGCAGCTCAAGGAGCAGCGATTTTTCCAGGACTCTCCAGAAGTGGCTCAACAATATCCAGCGGGCTCTTGCAGGGCGTCAAGCGGGAGATGGTTTTCAAGTTTTCTTTCCTGCTCTCGATTCCCGCAATAGTCGGCGACTTTGGAGTTGAACTTTACCTTCAGGAGGGAAGCTTGGTTTCCGCAGGCATAGGCGTTTCTCCGTTGAATCTTTTAACTGGTTTAGTTTGCGCAGTTTTAGCAGGCTACGTAGCTATTGTGCTGGTGAAGAAGCTGGTTTTAACCAAGAGTTTCCACTACTTTGCCGCCTACACGTTTGCCCTTGGCGTAATCTTGATTATTCTGGTTCTCTTAGGTTACTAAGAAGGGATGGTTTTGTCGGGCGAATTTGAAAAGCAGATAAGAAAAATAACAGATAAAACTTCAAGTGAAAAACTAGTGGAAATGGTTAATTTAGCAGCGCAAGAATTTCCCTGCCTATCTTGCACTTCCAAAGAAGAATGCGCCACTTTTGCGTGGTTCACAAAGTGGTTTGGAAAACAAGCTTCCAAACCGTAACATTAAATGATTCTTTCCAAGTCACCGATGAAACGTTCGAACACCCCTAAGCCGCCTTTCCAGAAGTCGGGCGCTGCCACGTTTAGCCCAGAGATTGCGCCAATTTCCTGCGGAGACACGCTACCGCCCGCCGAAAGCATCTTGATCAGTTTAGGTACAAACACTTTGCCTTCCTCCAAGTACCGCTCGTACAGCGAATAGACGAACATTTGGGCGTAGACGTAGGGATAGTTGTAGAAGCGGTAGTTTGCCATGTAATAGTGAGGTTTCATGGTCCATTCAGCTTCCATTTCGGGGAACCAAGTGACGGCGTCACCAAAGATGCGGCTCCGCGCTTTGGTCCAGTGGCTGCAGATTGTCTGGTAATCTAAGAACTCATCATGTTCTATGGAAGCATAGAGCGCCTGCTCAAACCACACTCGCGCCGTTACCTGAAAGGTTGTCATTCCCGCCTCGTCTAAAATCATACATAACAACGCCCTTCGTTCAGAATTAGATTTAGCTTCATCCAGAAGTAGGTCTGTAACTAATAACTCACCAAAAATCGACGCTGTCTCCGCCACGGTAGAAGGCACATTCATGTTTAACAGCGTTTGGTTTCTTGAGGCGTACCAATCATGGGTCGCATGCCCAAGCTCATGTGCAAGTGTGAAAACGTCAGTTAGTGTGCCGGTGAAGCTTTGAAGTATGTAGGCTGATTTGCCCTTGTAGTAGCCAGCGCAAAACGCGCCGTTGCGCTTGCCAAAGCGTGGTGTTGCGTCGATGTGGCGTTTTTGAAACATTTCTTTGACGGCGTTAGAATATTGAGGGTCGAATCGGCTGTAGGCTTTGACAACCAGGTCTTGCGCTTGTTGGAAAGTGAATTTGAGTTCAGGTGAATTGGGCAACGGTGCGACAATATCATGGTTTCCTAGCTCAGGTAAATCCATCAGTTTTGCTTTAAGCTTAAGATATTGCCTGTAAGTCCCAGCGCCTTCTTCGATGGTTTTAAGCAGATTAGCAATAATGCCCTCCTCAGTGTCGTTGCTGATCAAGCTAGATTCCATAGGCGAGGCGTATTTTCTGCGTTTAGAAACAGCTACCCAGTCGTTGCAGATGCTACGGAGTGCTGAAGAGAAGACTTCGCCGTCTTTGCCAAGAAGCCCATAGATTGCCCGGTTAGCGGATTCCCTGGTGGCGCGGTCAGAGTGAGGCAACAAACCGTTGGCCTCGCCATAGCTAAGGATCTTTTTTTCTCCCAAAACCATAACATCGAAGAGGCGGGTGTTTAGCCATTTGCTTTGCAGCTCTGACCATGCATTGACGCCGAATTGGTCCTTCTCGATTATGAGTTGTTCTTCCACTTCGGAGAGCTGATGCTCCACACGGCGAAGGACCCGCTCTAACATATGCTTGTAATTGGATAAGGTTTTTTCGTAGATTATTTGAGGGTTGCTTTTGATCAACACGCCAAGCTCCAGCGAATAGAACGCCAGTTGCTTGCTGATGTTGGCTGAGAGTTTGTCTACTTTGTCGTTTAGCGATTGTGCTTGGGGCTGGGTCATGTCAGCAGCAAAGAATAAGCTTGAGTACAGCGTTAGGTCGCTAAATTTTGCCTCAAATGACTCGACATCGATGAAGCACTGCAATAAGTCTTCGGAAGTTAGCTGAGTTATTTTTCCTCGGTAAGTCTTTTCAAATGCACTTGCCGCTGTCTGTAGTTTCTGCGATGGCTTGGTTGATTTTGGGGTCACTTATATTCTGAAAAAGTTCTGTTAAATCCCATGTAATTTGCTGTGCGCTCAAAGCGATGTGCCTCAAGTTGGCTAATGTGTAGTTGGGTTATTTTTGATTATTGTTAGCTCTTGCATTGACCCCTTTATTGAGCCTTGATCAAGACAAAATTGTTAGCTTTGCCGCGCAGTTAAGTCGAAGTTATGAAGTAGTTTACTATCTTTTCTTAATACGCACAATCGATGGCACTTACTATCTATTGTTTCTAGTCACCACTCAAATGAAGGAAAAAATCTGGTGCATGCTAAACAAAATAAAATGAAATGAAGAAATCATCCACAAACTTCTGACAAAATTGCTGCACTAAATATGTCAATTTTTTCAGGAAACATATTAATGGAAAATATTACTTAATGGTTTTGAGGTGCACTATTAGTTCCCTTTTCATTTTTTCGTCAGCTACGATTTCCTTTCTTGCTTTTTTCCAGCCAGGAGAGCATCGTCCGTAGTTTGACTGCTCATCTATGTATTTGTGTATGACTGCGTCAATCTTTTCTTTGTTGTTTTCGTTCAGTTCTACTCCGGCCTCTTTCAAAAGGGTTCCAAACCATTTCCAACAAGTCATAATACCACGAGCCATTTAAGAGATAAGTTGTTAAACAAGTCTATTTGTTTTTCGCAAACATTGATCTTCGATTGTCCAATGACTTTGGAATTTGAGGTTTAATTGGTGCTACGGGCAGGATTTGCCCCTCCAGACGAGTATTTTTACTATACTCTCCCCTTTTTTCTCTTCCATCTGCCATGACTATTCAGGAGGTTTTCTTTTTTGGTAAATGCTGATAGAGTTAAGCGCAAACTCCCAAGCTTACTTGTGGATGGCAGCACAACAGAAAAGAAAAGCTGGAACAGCCTCATGCGTTACCGTTATCGGTTTATTCAGTTTAAAAGGCAACAGCCAAAGAAGTTTGACTCTATTACTAACCGTATCCTCTTAGACTTAACAGATTTAGAAAAAGCAGTTAATGAGTCAAATGGCAGCGGTCAGCATCATAAAGCTTCATGAAAGATCTATGGTTGGACGCAGTGGCTCAGGCAAAACCAGCATAGCCAAACAGCTTTTTCCAGACGCTTACATACGAGACTTCAAATACAAAAACAAGTGCGTTCTAGATGACTTTCCCCAACACTTTGAAACATGCGTGATCACAAAAATGCTTTGCGGCTTAGGTTTTGCTTCTCCACCAGACTGGTTGAAGGCCTATGATTGTTTAAGTCAGGGAGAGAAGATGCGTGTAGACATCGCCCGCGCACTTTGTTTGGATAAGCAATTAGTGGTTTTCGACGAGTTTACTTTCGGGTGGATAGAGAGATCGCCAAAGTTAGCGCCTTTGCCATCAGCAAAGCGGTACGCAGAAGTTCCAAGAAATTCATAGCTGTAACTTGCCATTATGACGTTATCGACTGGCTTGAACCAGACTGGGTATTCTGCACTGACACTATGGAGTTTAGCCGAAAAAAAGAAGTCGGCCGCCCGTTGAACTCAAAATCTATCGGTGCGGCAATAACCTATGGAAGATGTTTCGGCAATATCACTATCTAAACGGGCTCCTTAGGTGCAGGAGTAAGATGTTATACTCCAGTCCATCAAGACAAGCCCATTGCATTCATTGCTGTTGCCTGCGTAAGAATGAAAGCAAAATACTAGAGTCAGCCGCCTCGTCGTGTTACCAGACTATCAAGGAATCGGCGTAGGCAAAAGTTTACTAAACTTCATCGCTGAACTCTACTCTTCACAAACAAAAATGCCATTCTATATACTAACGAGCAATCCTCAAATTATTAGAGGCAACATGAAGAATTGGCAAGTCGCCCGGTTTGGACATGCAAGTAAAGGTAGAAACGATTCAAGAATAAACTCCGAAATCCAAGGTAGCCTCAGCCGAACCGAATAACGGTTTCCCTGCAATACGTTCCATTTAGGGCTTGAATATAGTTAGCATTTGTGCCTTCAAAAAGTACCTTTCTTAAGAAAAAGAAAAAAGGGGAACTGATTTTGAGCTATGGTCGCCTTTTGAGCATTAGCAGAGCGCCAACAACAGCGATTGCTATGATTATGGCTATGGTCGAGCCTACAATGTACATTTCAGTCGGTGGCAAAACAACCTCTGGATAAGGTGATGCTATAGCTTCGGCTTCTCCTACGTACGCGTAAGTCTGTGCAGACGAACTTCCGTAGGAAGAGGATCCCTTGAAAGTGGCGATAATTACGTATTGTCCAGGCACGTCTGGAGTAATCCATGCGTAGCCAAAGGTGCCGCTTGCATCAGTTGTGGCGTCGCCTATGTGGATGTAGTTGCTGTTTGGATCAATTGCGTCTATCGTTACCGGAACTCCGGTTGCATTGGTGGGCTTTGCTTGTTGCATGTACAGGTATTCCATCCATGCCTGTTGGCTGGCATCGGAAACAGCAGCAACTCCGCTTTTAAGACCGAATTTGCTCGCATAGTTTACAGCGCCTGAGGATTGATCAGTCACCGTACCTTCTATTATTACAGTAGACCCGGCTGATGCAGCAGTCATAGGTGCTTCGACCGTGGTGGCACTTGGGCCCTTGCCGTAGCAATATATTTGGTTGTCGTAGAAATTGAGACCTACGAGGTAGCCGTCTCCGGGAACTACCATGCCCTGTGTTAGCCCAGCCGACTGCACAACTGCCCAATGTAATATTTTCCATAATTCCACTCCATTTGAGACGTTGATACATCGTAGATATGAACCTCGCCACAGCGGTTGAGTCGGCGAGTGCTCACCTGAGGACAAGTAGATTTTTCCATCAGCAATGCAGGTAACGCTAATTGGATAATTGCCGTAAGGAGATTCAAAGCCGACTTGTGCAGGCGTGTATTTCCATAAGACCGTTCCTGTTGTGACGTTATAGGCAATTAATTCTCCGGCAGCCATACCGTCGCCTTGGCAGAAGAGCATGCCTTGGTAGATGAAGCTATTCATACCAAAGTAATGATATGCTGGTTCTGGTTCACCTGTCCATATTGACTTCCCTGTTTCGAGGCTATAGCCATACCATCGCCTTTCCATTCTGTCCGAAAAGAGGAAGACCCCATCGTCTGGGTCCACGTGGACCAAGGTTATAGTTCTGTTGCCTGTTGACGAGGGCGGCGTGTAGGTTATGTCCCACAGTTTTGTCCCTTCTTGGCCTTGCTTCAGACTGACAGCCATGAGCCAACCAGGAGCAAGCCCTCGTTCATCGTTGAGTCCCGTAGTTCCAATGATTACCAAGTCATCCTCACGTACTGCTCGGATAGTGCCCGTTTGATTTGCCCTTGTGTTCGTGGGTGCCAATATACTTGGTATTGACACGTTTAACGAGAAACCTTTGCTTCCGTCATGAACGTATTCTCCGCCTAATAGTTGACCTCTTCCTCCAGTTCCAGGTCTCCACTGCCAATAGTTGGTTCCCGTATCACCTAAAAGCTCAGAAGGTGTAGCTGACGAATTCCAAACCTGAAGGTAATACTTGGGCGCTGCGGTGGTTCCGAGGTTGACGAGGTTGTAGCGCAATATGCTTCCGTCTTTGCCGTAGACAGCTGTTCCACCTGAAGTGACGTTAGCTATCTTGCATATAGAGTTGCCAGTGACTCCATCTAGCATCTCCCAAACCGTGCCATTTACACCGCCAGGGTTGTTTATAGTAGCTCCGGAAGTTCGCCATAAGTATGCGAATCCTCCATGCTGGTTAGGTGAGTCATAGTTGTAAATCTGCCCAAACGACAGAGTCTTGTTGATATAAAATAGTGTTTCGCCTGTGTATAGGTCAACAGCATAAGAACCTTGTGAGCCGTGTGCTGTATCTCGTGCGTTGTAGTAGATTTTTCCGTTGATGATTATTGGTTCAAAAGTAAGACCTTGATAGTGTGTTGTTTGATAACCAATATCGCCGAATCGTGCATCCATGATGCCTCCAGCGTAATAGGGTTTAGTCCACATTATGTGTGCGCTTTCTGGCCCTTTGCCGTAGCCGAAACGGCTAGTCGGGCCGACATTCTGTGCGCCACTAGCGGTGCCTAGCCAGTCTCCTGCTAGGATATACCAGCCTCGATTTGCAGAGTATAGTGGACGAGTCCAGTAGTCTGTTGGAAGGGGCGTCTCTTGCCATGGCTGTATTGGTTCCTGCTGTGCGGTAAATGTACCTATGTTGCTGACGGCTGAGCTATAATAGTATTGATTTGTAGTGGTGTTCTTCCATGTTGGAGGAAAGAAAGCTTGGAAGGAATAGTTTCCAACATCAAGAGGCGAATAAGTAACCCAATTCGCTCCAACCGGATCGGAATGTGGATAATCTAGGGTTTCGTTGGTACCATCCGGTTTAGTGACTGTGACTGTCATCCCATCCCATCCAGCTCTCCCATTGGGGCTAGCGACCAGGCCACTTGATTCCCCAATGTCTGGCGGCATGCTCGCAGTCCATGCGACAAGAAGGATCTGTTGTCCGACACCTATAATTTGATGGTTCGTAGCAACGTAAAGCCAAGTAGTGTAATAGTCTCGGGCAGCATCAGCTTTGGGTGTAGTAAAAACAGTGATTGTTAGTATAAGAAACAAAGCAATCAGAATAGCTTTAGTTTTGTTTTTAGAAATTTGCATTTTTCTTTTCTCCTTTATTTGTATTACACTAATTTCATTCGAAATCACATAAAATACTTACTCACTTATCGTGAGGAGAAAAATCGTTCCGCAAGAATTTCTTCACATGGAAACTCATTTGGCGCTTCTTCTGTAGGTGCTGGATTTCAAGTTAAGACTTCATTAAAATCACTAAAAACCTGTCAACATTGGGTTCAGAAATCGAATCCTTGGACTTAGCCGATTTTCTCAGAACAGTATTGTCATCGCATTCACATTCGACACATAAAAGAGAAAACAACCAATATTCCACTTAAATAAGTAGAAATTGGCTCTTAATTTTTCGCGCTGCAATGAGGACATATATCTAAAATCTCATTGTAAGAGCCGTGACAATAACGGCAACGAATTTTTGTAACTACCTCTTTTTCTTTAATAATCTCCTTAGTAACAACCGACTGGTTGTTTTGGTCATGACTTGCATTTTGGGTTAAAGATAAGATTTCCTTCTTATCAATTCGTCTGCCACTTAGTTCTTGTCCTCTGCCATCTTTAGCTGTTTGATCAAGTTCTGCCCACTGGAAACCGCCGAAAGGTACGATGTAGAGGTATCAAAATCATATTTCTTATAGCGTGGCGTCTTGTCAAAAACAATTAATCTAATATACCTCTAGCAAAGATACTGATTTTTGTTGGCAGGGCAACCTCTAAAAAGATTACCTTGCAAAACACAATTATAGGAAAAGAAAAAAAATGAAATATTCTAAAAATAAAACTATGACTATTATGATTGCTTTGGCTTTATCTCTGATGCTATCTATTACTGGAATACTTGTTACTATTCCATTTGCAAATGCGCAAACTGCCGCTTCGCCTATTCCTACGCATGCCTACATTAGCGTTTCACCAGATCCTGTGGGGGTTGGTCAACATGTAACAATTCAAATGTGGCTAGTTGAGTTTGACCCAAGAGCAAACACTTACCTGGGTAAAACTTTTGAGAACTTTACTGTGCTAATCACCAAGCCCGACGGAACCACGCAAACTCTAGGGCCATTCACGGCTTTTGATAACTCATTCGCAAATACCATATACGCCCCCGATAAAGTTGGCAACTACACTGCGAAGTTCACTTTTCCTGGAAACCACGTAATAGGAACCACCAGCACTGGAGCACCTGTTGACAGTTATTATGGACCAAGCAGTTATACGACAACGTTTACGGTGCAGGATGAACCAGTAGGGGCAACTCCACAAGTTCCGCTTCCAACCAGTTACTGGCAACACCCAATAAACGCTCAAAACCAATATTGGTACACTCTCTCCGGAGGCTGGCTCAGTTTAGCCTCAGGAGGTTTGACCAGACTTAGAACGATGAATGGAAATTTCAACCCTTACACTACAGTTCCTACTAGTGCTCACATTGTGTGGACAAAACCGCTGGAAGCTGGAGGCTTGATTGGAGGCGGATTTGGCAGTGATGGTGCTACAAACAACTATTACAATGGGAAGTCATATGAACCATGTTTTGACGGTGTGGTAATCATCAATGGAGTGCTTTACTATAAAAGTCCAGTGACACCGCGAATGGGCTTTTACGCTGTCGATTTGCCTACAGGTAAAACATTGTGGTATCAGAACAATACATTTGGCATCACCCTTGGACAAATATACAACTACTACTCCCCTAATCAAGAAGGGGCCATTCCCTACTTATGGTACGTGAGTGGCAGTACATGGTACATGTATGATGCTAACACGGGAAACATGGTAGCTATGATTGCAAATGCGACCGGCGGTTCTAACTTCGTTGAAGGCCCAAGTGGTGAGCTGCTTATGTATGTTATCAGCGCAAATGGCTGGCTTGCTATGTGGAACTCATCAAAGTGTTTGCTGAGCAGATCTACTAATTTATGGCAGTGGAGGCCTTATTCTGGCACTACCACTGGTCAATCCTTCAGTGTAAATCCGTATGACTGGAACAAGGGCGTACAGTGGAATGTAACAATAAAAGCCTATCCTGGCGAAACAATAAATGTACGTGGCAATGGCATGATAGACTTAGAAAATGGCGTATTGATAGCGGTTGCACGTCCTTCCTCTATCTCCCCATGGCAAATGGAGCAAGGTTTCAGCACGGAAACAGGGGCTCAACTCTGGGTTCAAAATCGCACAGTTCCTTTCAATAACAATTGGGGCTTGATGGGGGCCATCGCCAATGAAGTCTACACGGAATTTGACTCAGGAACAATGACTTGGAGCGGCTACAGTGTTTATACAGGTGAAAAAGTTTGGGGTCCGTCAACAGCCTATTCAAATCCTTTTGACTCCCTCGCAAATGACGACGTGTTTGCGCAAAGTGCTTACGGCATTCTTTACCACCAGACCATCGCCGGGATTCATGCACACAATATGACAAATGGAAAGAATATGTGGGATTTCTATCCTGAATCAAGCGGAGCCAATTTCCCAGGCTTAACCACTTATCCTTTCGAAACTAACAATCTATATACCGTTGCCGACGGAAAAGTCATTGCAGGTACGGGTAATTCGCATGGTGCTCCACTTTACAGAGGGACAAGTTTGTACGTTCTTGACGCATACACAGGAGAGAAAGTCTGGAGTATAAACGGATACTATCAAGGCACTATGCCGGTTGACGATGGCTACTTATTAGCGTTCAATGCGTATGACAATCAGCTTTACTGCTTTAACAAAGGGCAAACCGCAACCACTGTGACAACTGAACCATTCATAAATGACGCTGCTCAAATATTGATAAAAGGAACAGTCACTGATCAATCTCCAGGCCAAACATGCCTAGGGATACCTGCCGCAGGCACACCAGCAATTTCTGACACAAGCATGAGTGCTTGGATGGAATACTTGTATATGCAGCAGCCAAAACCTGATAATGCAACTGGCGTTCCAGTAACATTATCGTATATTGACCCTAACAACAACATATATACTATAGGCACAACCACAAGCGACATGACTGGACAATACTCATACACCTTCGCTCCCGATGTCCCTGGAACATACAAGGTAATTGCCACATTCGATGGAACCGACTCATATTATAGCTCATCAGCACAAACCATCATGTCATTTGAACAACCTGCAACAACTACTCAACCAACCAACGCTCTGCAACAATCTGCAGCTGACCTATACTTTATTCCTGCTATCGCTGGCTTGTTCATCTTTGTTGCCATAATAGGCGCTGTGTTAATAGTTCTATTACTTAGGAAACGACCATAAAAGCCAAATAAACTCATTTCTCTTTTTTTTATTAAAAACTCTTGTTCCCATCAAAAAGTTAAATGTCTCCACTTTTAACTATCCCTCCATTACGAGTGCAAGTCGTTTCAGCGTCTTGCTTTTTATAGTCTTTTAAGAATTAACCAGTGTTCTTATGGTTGATTTGTCTAGACCCTGTGATGCCTGCGGAAAATACATAGGCGGCGGATTCCACTGCTGCCCCAAAATGCAAAATCTACTTCTGCTTCTACTGCTCACTCCAACTTCCAACACCATCAAACACAATAAAGATAGAGTGCCCAATGTGCGGCGGAAAATTTGAGTAGAGATGAAAAACTACAGCTTTGTAGGTCCTATTTTTCTCATTAATTCTTACTTTATTTCAGTTTTCTAGCGACTAATCGTAATTTTGCTTTGTTTGTACCCCAATGTAACTCGCTGGATTGCTTGTGATCAACGAGGAAATGTTTGCCGCATTTATCACATATATAACAAGCTAGATAAAACAGGGAGTTCTCTAGCTCTCTTTCTGGTTTAGCAACAACATTTCCACATTTTGGGCAGGCGACCAAATACTAGACACCTTGAATTGCTTGGAATAAGGGTAATTAATATAAGAAATTTGCTGTCCCCAAAAATTAATGTCTTATCAAAATGAGATGGTTTTTGAAATGCCCCCTGTGCGGTTACAAAAAGAAGTCAAGGTTTAAAAATAATGACAAAACCCTTTTCTTTGTTCTTTTCCATCGCTAAATATCGTTTTTGAAGAAATATATATAGGTCAGGTAGTTCGCAATTTCCTTTAAATCTTAACTCATAACCGTCAACTTTCCTTCTATCAATTGATAGCCAGTTTGTCTGAATCAAATTATTATAAACCAACTCTTTAACAAGAGCAACGGCATTTTCCCTCTTCATTTTTCCTCTTCCTAAATTTCTGAAAACCCAACAATTCTAATAGCTCTTTAGTGTGTCCAAACAGTTTAGGGCTTGGAACCCAGTTGAGTTTTTTAATCATAAAAAATGCTATATTTTACGTTGAGTAAGCAGCCTTATATTTGGATGGTTTTTTTCTGTTGTTGAAAAAAAAAATACAAACTTTCACTTCAGAAGGAATTAAAAAGATTGAACGATTTTTTTTCCAAAGAAAACATGTCTAACTGCAAAGCAAAGTAGGGAAGTGAATAAGAAATGTTTGCAGGGCTGAAAGTGAATCCCTTACTGATAGAGATAGAGCGTTTCATTTAAGTCGGGTTATATCCTGCAAAGACTCAAGGACTTTGTGGTTTTCTGCATGGGCAATACATGCTATGGTTAGATTGCTTATGCTTTAATTTTTCCTCTTCTAAGAATAGTAAATGTCCACAGTTTTTGCATCTTTGCTGACCTTCAACTTTTTCCCATGCAACTAAAGAGGAACCCAATGATCTTTATACCTTTATACGATCTCGCGTTATCTTGGAGCAAATTACGTTGGTTCTTAGGCTTTCTTTTTTTGCCTATGGTTCTTTACCATATGTGAATCAAGGTCAGCTTTTGTGTTGAAAGATTTTCCACAAACAGGACAAATGAAAGCCTCGGTATCCTCCTTTTCAATGGGTTCATGATTAGGCAACGGGTTTTTTACATCTGGAGAAGGTGGAGTAAGCTCGTTTGTTTCTGGAGGAATTTCCGTTGGCTGTTTAATGTAGGGTAGGTCTGATTCTGTCATGTTAAATCAAAAATGTTAGTTGAATCTCTTTCTTAAGAATATGTGATTGCTTTTCCACAACAACAAATTTTCGATCTTATATTTAGCCAAGACACTTACCATTGGTCTCTTTTGCTCATCATAGGAACATAAAGGATTGCAGGAGCTGAGGTTTCAAAGACTGTTAATATATCCTGCGGGGAAAACCCTGAGCAGCTGCTTTCCAGAGAAGCTCTTTGTATGGGCAATATATCAGCAGTTGGAGATATTGAGAATCATCAGTTATCGGTTCTCACGGTGCAACTTAAGGATATACTTCGCAAAGCCGCGGAGACGTAAAGATGCTTATCTGGAATGGTGCTACGGGCAGGATTTGAACCTGCGAACCCCTGAGGGAAAGGATTTCCCATTTGGGCGCTTAAGTCAAAGCGTCGAGATCTTGAGTCCTTCACCTTTGACCTAGCTTGGTTACCGTAGCATGCACGTTGCAATACAAAATTGGTCTGGGTTCGGACTTATTAATCATTTCCCGTCTACCATCTACCGCAAAGTAAAAACGACCAACTATGCTACATACAGGCAATGAAATCTCAACACAGAATCATTCTAGGCAACAGCCAACAAATGTCCGAACTCGCCGACGAAAGTGTTCAGTTAATGGTGACTTCGCCGCCTTACCCCATGATACAAATGTGGGATGATCTTTTTGCCAAGGCTGATAATACGATTGCAGAATTGTTCCAAAAGTTATACACAAGCGGTGGTGACGAAACCGTTCGGCAAATTTACGATACCATGCATAAAAACTTGGCACAAGTTTGGGCTGAAACCTACCGTGTCCTCGTTGGCGGTGGCATAGCATGTATAAACATCGGTGACGCAACCCGAAGAATCAATGGCAAATTCCAACTATTCCCAAACCACAGCCGAATCACCGAGATCTGTGAAAAAATCGGCTTCACGACGCTCCCATACATTTTGTGGAAAAAACCTACAACCAAACCAATGTACAAGGGAAAAGGTGCCTTTTTGGGATCAGGTTTTCTTCCTCCAAATGCCTATGTCACCCTTGATTGCGAGTTTATTTTGTTGTTTAGGAAGGGGTGTCTTCGTAAATTCCAGCCAAAAGATGCTCTACGTTATGAGAGTGCCTTTACCAAAAAGCAGCGTGACGAGTGGTTTAGTCAAATCTGGGACCTTAAAGGTACCCGGCAAACAGTGAGCGAACTTGAACGCAGGACTGCAGCCTACCCTGAGGAAATTGCGGCGCGATTAATCAGAATGTTCAGCATTAAGGACGAAACCGTTCTAGACCCTTTTTTGGGTTCTGGAACAACAGTTAAAGTTGCCATTGAAAATGAGCGTAACAGCATTGGATATGAAAACGATAATAACCTTTTGCCCTTAATAACCAAAAAAATCGGTTCCCATGCAGATGTGGAAATAATCAAACGCTAAAATAGAACCTTTCAGTAACTGAAGACAAAGGTTCCAATATTGAGCAAGAAAACAATAACCAACAAACCTATGGGATTTGGCAACACTTCCCGAAGGTTTACCCAATCAAGCAGGCATTTAGAGGGCAGCATTGCTAAGGACCGTTTTGCGTTTGACCAAACTATGCAAGGGCATGATTGCAAAAAAATCCGTGAAGGCGGAGATTTTGTTGTCCAAAAACGTGATTTTTTTGGGAACAAGGTTGGAGAACCAACAACCTTTGAGGTTAAGACTGGAAACTCTCCTTTGACTGAAGCACAGGAAAAGAAGATGCGCCAGTTGGGGAGAAAACACTACAAAATCGCCAGATATTAGTAATTCCTCTTTTTACTACTAAGAATTCATAGGGAGTTATCCTACTTGGCATTTTCTAAGGCATTAGTATTAATATTTAGTAGGATTGACGAAAAACTCTAACTCAGTAGGGTTTGTTCTCTAAAAAAAGATTTTTCTTAAGTGTTTTATGATTGATTAACCTTTAATTTTTCCTGTTTCCACATTGCAGGCGTTTCTCATTGTCTTTTCTAGTATTGCTTCATGCAACGCAGTGCCAAACAGTTTTTTTCAACTGCATGCTCTATGAAAGTTTAACAGCCCTTTACTTTAAACGCGATGCGCATAAAAAAGTTTATATGCTAGGTATGCGGCTTGTGTTTGTGCTCTTAGAAAAGTTAGCTGACCCTTTTTCGAATTGGACCAACCCCAATATCGGAGGAAATGTAAGAGTGAAAAAAACACATTTAGCCCTGACCAAAAATCACAATCACCAGTATTCTATGTTAAATTTAAGGGAGAACTGAAAACTTGACCATTGTACAAAAAGAAGATATCCATTATCTACTGAAAACTTTCTTCAATGAAAAAGGCCTAGTTCGCCAGCACCTTGACAGCTATAACGAATTCATCGACCATGGACTCCAAGAAGTCGTGGATGAAGTAGCCGAAATACCCATTGAAGTTCCCGAGAGCCCATACAAAGTTAAACTCGGCCAAATCTGGGTAATTGACCCTCAATCCAGAATCACAGGTCCATACGCTACAGAAGTGGATGGAACAAAACATGAAATTTATCCAATGGAAGCCAGACTACGCAACTTGGCGTATTCAGCGCCCATTGCACTTGAAATGACTCCCGTTGTTGACGGAAGAGAACAGGACACTGAACTTGTTTACATAGGAAATATCCCTGTTATGCTGAAGAGCAAACTATGCTTCCTCAGCCAGCTTTCCAAAGAAGAGCTTATTGCGGCAGGAGAAGACCCTGATGATCCAGGTGGATATTTTGTTGTTAACGGCAGCGAACGTGTTATCGTTGCTATGGAAGACTTGGCTCCAAACCGCGTAATCGTTGATATAGACGAAAAAGGCACATCGCCAGTTTATCAGGCAAAAATATTCTCCACTACAGTTGGCTTCAGAGCCAGAATCGAACTTAAACTCAAATCAGATGACGCAATTTACGTCACAATGCCAGGAGTCCCCACAGAAATCCCCTTCGTCGTCATTATGCGCGCATTAACTATGGAAAAAGACAAAGACATTGCCGAATCAGTATCCCTTGACAGCGACACCCAAAGCCATCTATCAGCATCATTTGAAAAAGCCATCGGCGTAGACACACCAAGCGACGCTATCCTATTTATCGGCAACCGCGTTGCTCACGGACAAGTCGAAGAATACCGACTTCAAAAAGCAGAAACCGCCCTAGACAAAAACTTCCTCCCGCACTTGGGCAGAAGCGACAAAAACCGGAAAGAAAAAGCTATATTCCTAGGCGAAATGGCATACCGCGTTATCCAGCTAAAAACAGGAAGAAGGCAGCCAGACGACAAAGACCACTTCAAAAACAAACGTCTACGTTTAGGTGGTCCACTGCTCGCAGACCTTTTCCGAGTCTCATTCCGCAACTTAACACGTGACATTAAGTACCAACTTGAACGCATCGGCGTTAAAGGTCCAATAATAACCGTCTCAGCGGCCGTCCGCCCAGGAATCATCACCGAACGCTTCCAACATGCATTGGCAACAGGCAATTGGGGCAGAGGAAGAGTCGGCATAACCCAGCTCCTTGACCGAACAAACTATATCTCAACCCTGAGCCATTTGCGCAGACTCCAGTCACCACTAAGCAGAAGCCAACCCAACTTCGAAGCCAGAGACTTACACCCAACCCACTGGGGAAGATTATGCCCCAACGAAACCCCTGAAGGCTCAAACTGCGGGCTCGTCAAAAACCTCGCACTATCAGCCTCCATTGCAGTAGGTGTAAATCCAGATAAAATTAAACAACTGCTCTTTGAAATGGGCACGGTACCAGCGTATGAAGCTACTACCGACTTACGCATATCTGGCGCTAAAGTTTTCGTCGATGGCAACATAATTGGTTACTGCAACAACCCGCAAGAAATGGTACAATCATTCCGCCAAAAAAGGCGAGATGGCGAAATCTCCACAGAAGTTAATGTAACTTACTTCTCTAAAGCACAAACTGAAACCGAAGAAGTCCACGCAAACTGCGACGAAGGAAGAGTTAGGCGCCCACTTATCATCGTTGAAAACGGCGTTGCAAAACTTGGCTCAAAGCATTTTGAAAAAATCGGACTTGGCGAATGGACATGGGAAGATCTTGTCAAGAACGGTTTAGTTGAGTATTTGGATGCTGAAGAAGAAGAAAACGCATATATCGCACTCTCATTTGACGCAATTGAACCTAAAGCTACACATGTGGAAATTGCAACATTCACCATCCTTGGAATCTGCGCTTCAACAATTCCTTATCCAGAACACAACCAGTCACCAAGAAACTCCTACCAAGCAGCCATGGCAAAACAGGCACTTGGAGTCTACGGCACAAACTTCCACCACCGTGTTGACTCACGCTCACATATACTGCATTATCCACAAGTACCTATGGTTCAAACTGAAAACATGGATGTTATGGGCTACAAACAACGCCCCACAGGACAAAACTGCGTTGTTGCCGTGCTAAGTTTCGAAGGCTACAACATGGAAGACGCCATCATATTCAACAAAGCCTCAATCGAACGCGGCTTAGCCCGATCAACCTTCTACCGCATCTACGAAGCCGAGTGCCGCCAATACCTAGGTGGCTTAAAAGACAAATTCACCGTTCCAGAACCAGGCACAAGAGGTTACCGGGGCGAACAGTACTACAGGCTCCTTGAACCCGACGGAATCATCAGCTTAGAATCGCAGGTCGTCGGCGGAGACGTCTTAATCGGAAGAATCAGCCCTCCAAGATTCCTAGAAGAATACAAGGAATTCGAAGTTAAAGGACCCTCAATGCGTGACACATCCGTAGACATGCGTCCCTCCGAAACCGGAATTGTCGATGGAATCTTTGTTACTGAATCAGGCGAAGGAAGCCAACTCGTCAAAGTACGCGTAAGAGACCAAAGAGTACCTGAACTAGGCGACAAATTCGCAAGCCGCCATGGACAGAAAGGAGTCATAGGCTTAATCGTAGCACAAGAAGACCTGCCATTCACAGACGACGGCATGGTTCCAGACCTAATAATTAACCCCCACGCAATACCTTCAAGAATGACCATCGGACAATTCATCGAATCACTCTCAGGCAAAGCCGCATGCGCAAGAGGCAAACCAGGCGACGGCACACCCTTCTCAAATGAAGGACCAGATGAAGTACGTAAAAACCTAGTAAAACTCGGCTTCAGCCAAACTGGAAGCGAAGTATTTTACAATGGCACAACAGGCGAAAAATTTGTTGCAGACATATTTGTCGGCATAGTCTACTACCAGAAACTACACCATATGGTCGCTGATAAAATCCACGCCAGAGCCCGCGGTCAAGTGCAAATGCTCACACGCCAGCCAACTGAAGGTCGCGCTCGGGGTGGTGGTCTACGTTTCGGAGAAATGGAGCGAGACTGCCTCATCGGTCACGGAGCTGCCATGCTGTTGAGAGATAGGCTGCTGGAAGAATCTGACAAGTACACACTATACATCTGCGAGAGCTGCGGACAAATCGCTTACTTCGACATGAAGCAAAGGCGCTATGTCTGCAAGATATGCGACGAGAAAGCCAAGATTGCACCAGTAATTGTGTCTTACGCTTTCAAGCTTCTACTGCAAGAGCTTCAGAGCTTATGCATCACACCAAAATTAAGACTAAAGGAGAAGGCCTAACATGTCACAGGAAGAATTAATACATAAAATAGTAGACGAAATCTCATTTGGACTAATCTCACCTAAAGACCTCCGTAAACAATCAGTCGTAGAAATCCAAACTCCAGACACTTACGACGAAGACGGCGCACCAATCACAGCAGGGTTAATGGATGGCAGACTAGGCACCCTCGAACCAAGACAAAGATGCAAAACCTGCGGTAACACAGCCATCCGCTGCCCAGGACACTTCGGACACATCGAACTTGCCGTACCAATCGTGCACATCGAATTTACAAAAATTATTTTTGACCTTCTAAAAGCAACTTGCCGCACATGCGGTCGCATTCTCCTATCAGAAGACGCTTCCAAAAAAGCACGCCAAAGACTTGAACGTTTCAACGAACTTTTAGGAACTATCCCAGATGAAATTTACAAAGAAATACTGACTGATATTAAAGCAAAACAATGTCCTTACTGTGCAGCTGCACAATTCAAAATCACCTTCGAGAAACCAACAAAGTTCATCGAGCAAACTGAAGCAGGCTCAGAACCCCTAACACCCAGCATGATCCGCGAAAGGCTTGAACGCGTCTCCGACGAAGACTTGGAAATTTTGGGCTTTAACCCGAAAGTTGCGCGTCCAGAATGGATGGTTCTTCAAGTTCTCCCTGTTCCCCCAGTTTATGTGCGTCCATCAATCACGCTTGAATCAGGTATACGCTCAGAAGACGATTTAACTCACAAGCTCGTAGACATCATCCGCATTAATCAGCGTTTGAAAGAAAACATGGAAGCAGGCGCACCAACCCTCATTATCCAAGACCTATCTGAACTTTTACAATACCATGTTACCACTTACTTTAACAATGAGGCATCAGGTATTCCACCGGCAAGACACCGCAGTGGACGTGCCCTAAAGACGCTCTCACAGCGGTTAAAAGGCAAAGAAGGACGTTTCAGAAGTAACCTCTCAGGCAAACGTGTCGACTTCTCAGCGCGCACAGTCATCTCTCCTGATCCGAACCTTGACATAAACGAAGTCGGTGTTCCACAAGACGTCGCGATGCGACTATCCGTCCCAGAAAAAGTTACTGCTTGGAACATCGAAGAAATGAAAAAATTCGTAGTTAACGGTCCAGAAAACTATCCAGGCGCACTCTACATTATCCGCCCAGACGGCAAACGCATTCGCCTTGAATTCGTAGTTGACCGAACAAAAATCGCAGAAGCAGTAGAATTAGGATTCATCGTTGAACGTCACCTCAAAAACGGCGACATAGCTATCTTCAATCGGCAGCCATCACTTCACCGCATGTCCATCATGGCTCACTACGTAAGAGTTCTGCCATACAAAACCTTCCGATTACACCTTTGCGTTTGTCCACCCTACAACGCTGACTTTGACGGCGACGAAATGAACCTCCACGTTCCACAAAGCGAAGAAGCCCGAACAGAAAGCTTGCTGCTCATGCAAGTTCAAGACCAAATCCTTTCGCCCAGATTTGGCGGACCAATCATCGGCGCCATCAGAGACTTCGTCACAAGCGCATACTACTTCACAAGAAGAGGCAACTACCTAACAAGAAGCCAAGTTAACAGACTACTAACCACAACAAACTACACTGGTCCACTACCCGAACCAGAAATCAAAACGCCAGAACCCTTGTGGTCAGGCAAACAGATCTTCAGCCTATACTTGCCCAAGACTCTAAATTACGTCTTGAAAGCTAACATCTGCCAAGGCTGCACTAAATGTGAAGAAGACGCATGCAAACATGACGCCTACGTAGTTGTCAGAAATGGTCAACTAGTTTCAGGCATAATTGACAGACGGTCAATAGGTTCTGAACAATCCGAAAGCTTGCTTCACAGAATCATCAAAGACTACGGCACCCAAGCAGGAAGAGAATTCCTAAACAAAATCACACACCTACTAAAACAATTCATCTCCATGAGAGGCTTCAGCTACACCTACGATCAACTAGTCCTCTCACCAAGAGCACGCAACCGCATGGCAAAAACAATGGACCGCATCCAAAAGAAAATCGATGAACACATCGAAAACTTCCGCAACGGAACCCTACCTCGTCTGCCAGGACAAACTCTAGAAGAATCCTTCGAAATCTACGTTATGCATGAACTCGCCGTAGCCCGAGACGAATCAGGCAAAATAGCAGACGAAGACTTCACTTTAGAAAACGCAGGCATTGTCATGACAAGAGCAGGTGCAAGAGGCTCAAGCTTAAACATCGGTCAAATGGCCGCTTGTGTTGGGCAACAATCAGTCCGAGGCAAACGTATTCTGCGAGGTTACGCTGGAAGAGCATTGCCACACTTCGTAGATGGAGATCCAAGCCCCCGAGCAAGAGGCTTTGTCTATAACTCTTACCAGACTGGACTTGACGCGATTGAATTCTTCTTCCACGCTATGGGTGGCAGAGAAGGTCTAGTCGACACAGCCGTCCGAACACAGCAGAGCGGTTACATGCAAAGACGTTTAATCAACGCGCTTGAACACATCCGCTTAGAATACGACAGCACTGTCCGTGACTCCGCAGGCGACATTATCCAATTCAGGTACGGCGAAGACGGAGTAGATCCTGCGAAAAGTGACCATGGAAAAGCAGTAAACGTTAACCGACTAATTGAACAGATAAAACTTGGCGAAGAAAAAGGCGAAGTTGCATCCACCGAACACATCAAAAAACAACTCAAAAATGTAGAAAACCAAATAACACCCATCCTGCTAAACCAACTTAAAACTAACTTCGCAAAGAACAAACTTACAGCTAAAGCCGTAACAAAAGCAGCAACCCAAACAGCTGAACAATACAACCGTGCTTTGATGGAGCCTGGCGAAGCAGTAGGCATAGTTGCCGCCCAATCAATCGGCGAACCAGGCACACAGATGACTCTTAGAACCTTCCACTACGCTGGTGTCAAAGAACAAAACGTTACCTTAGGCCTACCACGACTAATTGAAATCGTGGACGCACGCAGAATCCCATCAACTCCAATCATGACCATTTACCTGCAAGGCGACCATGCAAAAAGCAAAGAAGGAGCAGTTGAAGTTGCACGAAACATAATCTACACTTCAGTTGAAAACTTGGCTTCAGCAATATATGAAGACCCAGTCCGCGAAGCAATAATTATTGAATTAAACAAGCAGATGATGGATGACAGAGCCATAACAATGGAAGAGCTAAAAGAACGGATGGAACTTCAAAATGCAACCATAACAGTTACAGACACAACAGTTGAGATTAAGCCAAAGAAAGCTGAACAGCTCAAGAGAATGTTAGCTAAGGTTCCAGGTTACCAAGTTAAAGGTGTCCCAGACATTAAACGTGTCCTGGTAACCGAAGAGAGCGGTGAATGGGTAATACGCACTGACGGCTCAAACCTATCCAAAGTCTTAGAAGTTATAGGCGTTGATACTTCCAGAACAACCACCAACAACATACACGAAATCGCTAAAACCCTCGGTGTTGAAGCCTCAAGAAACGCGTTGGTCAACGAAGCCAAAGGCGTCTTGGAAGACCAAGGCTTAGACGTAGACGTAAGGCACGTAATGCTCGTAGCAGACATGATGACCACAACAGGTGACGTTCAACAAATCGGCAGACACGGAATCAGCGGCAAAAAAGCCAGTGTCCTAGCGCGCGCCGCATTCGAAATCACAGTACCAAACATTGTTGAAGCAGCCGTGAAAGGTGAAAGTGATCCTTTGGCTGGTGTAACAGAAAACGTTATAGTTGGGCAATCAATACCAATCGGCACAGGCTTAGTTGAACTATACATGTCAACTTTCGAGATTCAAGAAAAAGATGGAGGAAAAACAGAAGCATGATAGACATAGATAAAGCGTTAGCGTCCGCAGTGAAAACAGGTAAGGTTTCCTTTGGATCCAATGTTGCATTGCAAAACGCCAAAACAGGCAAAGCTAAGATGATAGTTTTAGCTGCAAACTGTCCCAAAGACATAAAAGAACAAATAGAATACTATGGAGAAATCTCTAAAGTTCCCGTTATAACCTACAAAGGTGGATCAATGGATTTAGCGGAAGTCTGCAAAAAACTTTTCATTATATCAGCCCTTAGCATCCGCGAAACAGGGGACTCAGACATTCTCAAAGTAACCGAGGAAACTCAGGTTCAAGAATAAAAAATGGAGGAATAAAAAGAACGAGTGGCATAAAAATTACCTGCGACGAAATGCGCTACATTGCCTTATTTGAAAGCATAAGCGGTGCCAGCGTAAAAGACTGCATAGTCGACGAAGTCGAGCAACGAGCAATCTTTGTTGTCAACCAAGGCCAAGTAGGCGTTGCCATCGGCAAGGGCGGCAGAAACATCCATACCCTTGAACGAATGACAGGCAAAAAACACGAAATTATCGAATACAGCGAAGACCCAGCAACATTCATGAAAAACGCCTTAAAACCCGCAGCAGTCAGAGAAATCCGCGTCACCGAAAGAACTGATGGCAAGAAAATGGCAGTCATAACCGTCAACCCTAAAGATAAGGGTGTCGCAATAGGTAAAAACGGCAAGAACGCCGAACGTTTGCGCTTTTTGGCAAAACGGTACTTCGACATTCAGAACGTAAGCATCTCCTAATTAGTCCGAAAAGGCTATTAGGCGATGAAAAACGTCGCTGAATCAGTATTTATTGTCAAACCTAGATGGCACATTACTACATATTTGTAACTTTTTAGCTTAATTAGGCAAAATTGTGTCGTTTTGTCAAGAAAACTTGTCTAAGCTTAGACAATAAATCTTGTCAAGAAGTCTTTTCTTGCAATCCATTTTAAAACTTAGGTGGTGACAACGGATGATAAGTGTTGGATGCCTTGTTGTTTTTGCTCTTTTGGCTCTTTTGATATTTAATGTCATGGCCTTTTCTTTGCTAACTGCAAAGGCGGACCAGGAAAATTTATTCACCCCTAATGATTGGCTAATTTTCCGTCATGATGCACATCACACGGGAGAGTCAATAACCAAGCAGCGTTGTCAAAAGTTCGCAAAAACTAAAAATTGTTTACCCAAGTATCTATGATGACCTTGTTTCATACACTATAACTGCATCTGTCTTAATCTGCATCACTAAGTCGTGACCTTCCACTATTTTCCGAAGGTTACCCATGCTTTCCTTTGACAGGTTTGCCTTAATGTTAATGTGGTATCCATTGTAGAGTGGATACATAGCTTTCTGGGGTATCAACGTGATGGTGGCTCCATCTAACCCTGGGCACCTGTCTACGATTTCTCTTAGCAATATGGCGATTTCTGCGAACTTCATAAATTTAACCTGTTAAATATTTGTATAATTAAGAATAAAAAGCCTTCACACGAATCCCGGTTTCTCTATGGTGAATTCTGTACTTTATTATGATTTTGGATTAAAAAACGATTATTTATTCAGCTTTGTGTAAGCGTCCTTCAATTGTGAAAGCAGTGTTATACAATCTAAACTTTCGCACTTAAGAAGACATCTGTTTGAATGGTTCAGCTACATTTCTGCGCAGGGGTAATCTGCATAAAGATGTCAAATTGTTTTAATAAGACGTTTTTCAATAGTGTGAACGCTTCAAAAAAGAGGCAAAGAAGTTTAATGTTAATCCAAGAAGTTATCCTTGAAAATTTCATGAGTTACGAATACGCCCGAGTGCCCTTTAAGCAAGGCGTAAACATAATTGGGGGACCAAACGGAGCAGGAAAATCCTCACTTCTCCTCGCCATCTCGGTGGGTTTGGGGCAAACCTACACTGAACGCTCCCGAAAACTCAGTGACTTAATCCGCTGGGGAAAAGACCAAGCACGAGTAACCCTCATATTAGACAACAGCAAACAAGGCAACAAACGCCCCGTCTCTAAATACAGCAAAGACCAACTCTTCCTCACCCGTGTTCTGCGTCGAGACGGAAAATACTTTTTTGAACTTGAAAACCGAGTCGCCAGCAAACAGGACATTGAACGTCTATTGGGCAAGTTCGGCGTTGACCCCGACAACATGCTAATCATCATGCACCAGAACATGGTTGAGCAATTTAGCGTTTTAAGCAACGTGGAAAAACTGCGTATGGTTGAAGCCGCGGTGGGTTTGGAACCTTTCCGCGAGAACGTGGTGCAAGCCAAAACAAAGCTGATGCGTATTCTAAGCCAGGAGGAATCTGTCGGCAAACTCCTTGAGCAAGCTGAGCAAACGCTCCATTACTGGCACGAACAGTATGAGAAGTACCAAGAGAAGAAGCAGTTGCAGCTTAAACGACGCTTTTTGGATCGGGAACTGGTTTGGGCAGAAGTTGAACGGCGTGAAGCCGTAATCAAGGGATTGCAGGCGAATTTTAACAAGAACCAGCAAGCACTGGGCAAGATTGAGGATGAACGACAAGCGATAATTGGTGAACTCGATGGTCAACAGACTCAACAGCAAGCCCTTAAAGGCAAAGCTAAAGCAGTTTTTGAACAGCGCTTAAGCTTGGAACGTGAAGTCGCCCAAAACGAATCAACTTTATCTTTTATTGAACAGTTGCTAAGCGAAGCCCAAGCCATAGAAACCCTTGCAAACAGGAACCAGTTTAAGGTTCTCCGAAGCGAAAACCTCAAAAAAATGCTGGAATCCTCCAGAAAGCAAATCGAAAAGGCAAACGAGGAAATTCAAGAAACCCAGAAAATAATGCTCAAGCTGGATGATTCATCTGAGAAAACTTCCTCTGAAGCATTGGATAACCGTGTAAATCTCGCTTTGCAGGAGTTTAAGCGGGCAAACGCCATTGTCGAGATGAAAACTATTGAGAAGCAACTCAAGGAAGCTGAAGAAAACCTGAACGCTTCAATCCTTAGAGCGCAACAATCTGGCGAACGAATAGCCGTCCTCAAAAGCAACGCTGAAATCCAAGATGAAATCGGCTTAACAAACGGACACTTAGCAGCGCTCGCTGACGTTTCGGAAGATATCGAGCGTCAGTATGAATCGTACTCGAAGCTTTACTTGGAACTCAAAGAAAAAGCACAGTTGGTTGCAGAGAACCGTGAGAAAACCCTTGAAGAAGTCCAAACCCGCATGCTGTCCTGGCGCACCGTGATGGAGAACCTGCTGGAACGGGTTAATGTTGAATACCAAAAAATAATGAGCCAAACCTTTGCAACAGGTGAAGTCAAACTTTCCGCTGCCCAGGACATTGAGACTGCCGGTCTTGAGATTTATGTTGGTTTTAAAGGCAGCAAACCCGTAGCTTTGGATGCTTACACTCAAAGCGGCGGCGAACGAACCACAGCGACTATGGGTTTTCTGTTGGCTTTGCAGCAGCATGTACGTTCCCCCTTCCGTGCCGTCGACGAATACGACATACACATGGACCCCAAAAACCGCGAAATGATCGCTAAAGTCCTTGTCGCTATGATTAAGGATGCCAGCGCCCAATACGTCGTGATTACTCCCAGCCAAATCACTTTTGCACAGCAGGATGCCAACGTTATCACCGTGCAGAATCTTGAAGGAAAATCAGTTGTGCGTGAGGTTGTCTAATGCAGTCAATTAAACATGAAAAGAAGTTGGGCAAAGAAAAACTCGAACGCATAATTGAAATGTGCATAGCCATCGAAAACCACCAAGTTGACCCCTTCACACTCAACGTTGACGACATCATCAAGATAGTTAAGCAGTATTTTCCGAATTGGGCAAACCCCGACGAGCTAAAACTCGACGCAGAAGCCCTCCACCACTTAGCCACAGTTATCAAAATGCAGAGCGAATGGGTAAAACAGCGGTCAAACTCACTGTACACTGACCCGTTTTTGTTGGAGGAAAAAATCCGCCAGACCAGCAAGCAGGGGATAGTTGATGTGTTTCTTGGGGCTTGGAGTCCGCTGGTTGAGTTTGAGCAACTTAGCCTCCACAGCTTAGCACAGGGATTGCTGTATTGGGAAGCGTTGGCTCCTATGGGTGACAGATGGAAAGACATAGACGTTTCCCAAGTTGCTATGGGTTCAGTTAGTCGCGATGAGCTTGTTAAGCAACGGGTTTTAGGCGACAGAGAATTCTCTGAAGAACTGGAATGTTACTGGCAGGAACTCAAAGTTAAAGTCACCGAAAAAGCCCAAGGCGGCAAGATTGCGTACTGGGATTTTATCGGTGCTGACACATACGAAGAAACCGTGCAACGCGCCTTCCTAACCAGCTTCTTGATAACCTATGGATACGCCACATTGGAAATCGATAGGTTAGAAGAAACCGTTTTCATCCTACCCTTCGACAAACCCCGAAAGGAAGCTTTAACCGAGCAGTCCACATCGGTTCCCATTGCGGTTTCCTGTGCAGATTGGCAAAAATGGAGAAGAGGCGAACAAATTTGAGCAGCAAGAAAAAAGGCGTCTACGGCAGCAAAGTCAAAAAAGCAACCCAGATGCTCTTCTACAAACGGCACCAGAAACCCGGCGTAAAAGGCTGGGAACTCCACAAGGCGTTGGGTTCAGATTACCCCAAAGTGCTTGACTTAGTCGAAGATTACCTAAAACCGCTAGATTTGCAGGTTAAAACCGTCTTTGAAGAGGAAAAAGCCCCCGAAAAACCAACGATTGAAGAGCTGGATAAGGCAAGGTTCTTTGTTGCGCTGTCGAGTGGCTCGGCGACTAAGGATAAATTGATGGGTTGGCGAATCGACGACTTGGCAGGTTTAGCCATAACGATTTCCTTCATCATAAGCAAGAAGGGGCAAGCCGCACGCAAAGACGTGGAGAAACTTCTGGGCGAGAAGATGCCGAACTGGAAAATTGGCCTAAACCTTGACAGGTACATTCGCTATGGCTACCTAATGCAGGACGATAAAGGGCAGTTGTTCTTGGATTGGCGGACAAGGGCAGAAGTAGATCAGAAAGCCCTAATCAACATGTTGCTTAATGCTGAAAAACAGAAAGAAGAAGCCGCTGAGCCTGTGGAAGGAGAAGGGCAAGACACCGAAGAGGAAAGCGAATAAACTTTCCTATCTGCCAGTTATTTTATGTTTGCTCACCTGTTGATTTTTTTGAAGCAAACCAGCAGACCTATCCCTGCCAGTGCTAATGCCATTGCAACCGCCAACACCGCCGTTGTTGGAAAAGGCTCGGCTCCAGCTCTGGCGGTTTGGGTTGGGCTTTCTTCTTGGGGTGGCTGAGTTGAAGGCAATTCTAGAGTGGCGAATTCAAATGGAGCCAAAAGTGGATGGTTGTCTTGGTTGTTATCATCAAGGAAGTAAGGTATGTTACCCACTGTTGAGTTTTCAATTTTTTGGGCATCAAAGTTGTAATCGCTCCAGTAATTGCCCACGGTGCCGTTATCCCACGTGTTAAATAGTCCAGCTATGTGTTGGGGTGGTCGAAGGTTTATGTCTTTACTGTGAATCTTGTCTAAGTCGGGGAAAAACCATGATCCCTTTATCGAGGCTTGAATTTCACTACCATTGTTAAGGATGAAGTTGTTATAGTAAACGTGGTTGTTTGATGCAGGACCTTGGAATCGGATGCCCCAGCCCTCATTTTGGACAACGCTGTTTGCTGTGATAGTATTTTTAGTGCCCTCATACGTTTGGAGGCCAATGAGATTTTTCGAAATAAAGTTTCCCGTTATTAGATTGTTTGACCAAAAAATTATTCCTGTTCCTTGATTTTGGGTAATATTATTTCCCATTACAAGACAATTTGATCCGACTGCTAAGCCGCCGCCATTGCTAAAAATCAAATTATTGCTTGTTGTGGAGTTATCTGCTGCACCAAATATTGCAGCGTGTTTGTTACCGATTATTTGATTGCTTGCGATGACTTCATTTGTTGAGATTGTTCTGTGATAAATGCCATTTTCGTTGGCTGCAATAAGATTATGTGATATTACGTTATTGTTCGAGTCATATACTTCAATTCCATCGTATACAGTGTTTGATATGTGATTGCCTATTATGCTGTTATTTTGGGACCACCAAACAGCAATCCCTCTCCAATAATTGGCTTCAATATTATTTCCGTAAATTTCGGAATTATTGGTATAATATAAGGATATGCCGTTTCCGTTTCCGCTAAGATCCAAGTTTTGAAGCCTTATCCCACTACAGTTTTTCAGAATTACTATTCCTGCATTGCCGGGGACAATTCGGTTGTGCTGGTTAACCCAGTAGTAAACAGGTTTACCATTAATGGTATTCGACGAATCCACGTCATTAATGAACTCGTCTATATCCCAGAAGTTATAAGTGTTCTGCTCAAACCGGTTACTTCTAAAAACATTGTCAGAGCCGCACAAGTATGCTCCGTAAGTGTTGTTTGCTATGCAGTTACCTAAAACACTGCAGTTTTTGGATTGATAGAACGAAATGCCGTAATCATTTTCAGTTATATTGCTGGTTTCGATGGCACAGAGGGTAGTGCGGTTTGGGTTTGATTGTCCAGAGTACCAATCAGAAAGGTAATGGCTGAATCTTATGCCGTAGCCAAATTTTTGGATATTCAAATTCTTGATTGTGACGCCGCTTCGGTCTTGGAGCCAAACGCCTGCTGAATCACCGTTTCCTTGAAGCGTATACCCTGCGCCGTCAAGCACAATACCATTGCATTCGATGACAATCGTGCCCTCGATATTGTCTGTGAAGGAGTAAATGTTGCCGTCTCGGCGCAGGTTCGGTGTGTCGGTTGTGCCGTTACTGTAGATTCTGTAACCCGAGGGCGCCTCTTCTGGCGATGCATACGGGTTTGCATTCGTAATTCCAGTAAATTCAATGCTCATTATGGATAACAGTAACGCCAATGCAATTGTTGATATTAAAGTTCTTTTCGTTGTTTTTCATCTCTTCCACGTTTGAAGTAAAGCGTCGCTCCTAAAACAATTGCAGCAGCTACTGATATTACAAGTATAATGATGATGGCAACGGTTTTTACAGCCAAGAAAATTGACGACGTTTTAATGGGCTCTTGTGGTTGCTCTTGAGATGGCTGTGTGGGTGAAGATGGAAAACTAACGATTTTTGTTGGCTTCTCAAAGATGGAGATTGTATGTGGTGATTGGAGTGGGTGGTTGTCTTGGTTGTTTTCGTTTATGTAATATGGCGCGTTGCCTACTGCTTGGTAGTCGCTCCAATAATTCCCTTCTGTACCATCATCCCAAATGTTGGCGGCTCCATCCGCATATTGAGGTGGTCGAGGCGTCACGTGTGGGGGTAACCGCTTAAAGAGATCAGAGTAAACCCAGTGTTTCGCTATGGATGCTTGAATGCCGCTTTCGTTATTATCGATAAAGTTGTTGTGGTAGATGAGGTTGTCATGGTGGGGGCCTTCCATTTTGATGCCTAAGCCATTGTTTTCGATTATTGTGTTTGAGATAATGTTGTTGAAGAAGGCGGCGCCAATCCAGATGCCGATGTTGTTTTCGGCTATGTAGTTGCCTTTTATCATTGCGTTTGGACCGAATTCGAAATGGATGCCGTTGCCCCCATTTAGAGTTATGTTGTTTCCCATTAGATGGCAGCCAGAAATATTCCTGATAAAAATGCCGTGTCCAAGATTGCTTGAAACATAGTTATT
>CAVYRJ010000016.1:0-123303 GCA_963770935.1 Candidatus Bathyarchaeota archaeon | reverse complement strand
GCCAACTACATATTCTGGTACGCGTGTGATATGGAACCAGGTCCATAACTGTGCGACAGAAGTTGTCTGGTTTAGTGAGGCAGTAACTTTTGTGTTGTTTTGGGTTACTCCATACCATTTCGTATCGAGTTGCCATGACGCATCTATCCATCGACCTGGATTGTTTGTAACGGCGTTTTCGAAGTCTTGGAACGAATTGAAGTTTAAGCCATAATAATATTCTGCGATTGGACGCACAAGGGGCCAGTTAAACTCCTCGTATGTCGAGACGAAGATATCGTTTGCGTTTACTAGGCTCTGGCGCATATGAGCCTGATAAAATGAGCCGTCTGCGATCCATGCCGGTGGCTCTGCTATGGCGCCTTCTTCAAGCCATTTGATTTCATCCATAGACGGGGTTATGACGTCATGGACATACCACACTTTGGTGTAGTCGCAAGAAATTATTGGGATTGAAGCAACCAACGTGAGCACTATAAGGAAAATAGTGGAAATCTGAATACTGAGAAGACCCGCCCTGTTTCTCAACTAAGCTCTCTCCCAAATGCTGTTTGTTGCTATGAGCATAAAAATCTTCTGAAATAATACCTAACAACAGATAGTGCATTGTCAATTTAACCATAAGGCATTTTGAATCCAGAGGAAATAATCCGATATAGAAGAGTTAAGGTGAACATTTAATGCATTTTTTGGTGTTTTAGTGACTGAAAAATTTTATATATGTTTAACTAAGAAAAGGTACTTTGGGAGAAAGTAGATGAACAAGCAAATAATAGCGCTTTTGATAATAGTTATTATCGGATTTTCCGGATTTGTTTTTGGAGCTTATTACCTCTCTATGCAACAATTCGGATTACCTCAACCTACTGATTCACCGGTTAATCCATCCACTCAACCTACAACGGTGCCAGTCGCTGGCAATGTTCTTAGATATAAGGCAGCAAACTATATCGATACTCAGGGAATTGGCACAAAAGCGTTTAGTCTACTTATCCCCTCTGACTGGCAATTTGAAGGCACTGTCGTCTGGAATCTGGACAACACGCTAATGCCGGCAAGTGCGAATATCAGAGCCTGGAACCCAAATAACAATGAAGAATTTGATGTTTTTCCAAATCAAGCGTTCTATTGGACAGATAACCCTTTAGTCCAGCAGACCAATCCGCCCGGTTCAACTTACTTTGGCGCTACGGTTAGTGCTCCGATTGGACCTATCGAAGCCCTTAAAGAAGTAGTGGTACCGACATTTAGAAGCAACGTGGAGAATCTGAATGTTGTAAGTGAACAATTATTGCCTTCGATGGATCAACTTTTTAAAACAGGGACTGACCCAACCAGTGGGATATCATATTCCGTGAATAGTGGAAAAATAAGAGCCGAATACAACCTTGATGGAGTTGCCATGGAAGATGAGCTGTATTGTGTGATCCAATCTATCACAATTCCCATACAATCTATTTATGGGACTACAACAAGCAACAATTGGTATATGTCGTACCTTGCATCGTTTAGAGCAGAGAAAGGACACCTTGAGTCTGCGTCAAAGCTATTCCAAACGATTGCCTACTCATGTACTATTGACAAGAATTGGCTTAACAAATATAACCAATTGGTAGCATACCTTATTCAAAACCAGATACGGCAAATCCAAAATGCAGGTCAACTTAGCCAAATTTTGGCTCAAACGAGCGATCAAATAAGCCAAGAAAATCTTCAAGATTGGGAACAGCGACAAAGCGTTAACGATCAACTCGTGACGGATTTCTGCAACCAAATCCTTGAGATTCAGCCTTACAACAATCCGATCGACGGAACAACTGTTAACCTCCCATCTGGCTATAACAACGCTTGGGTTAATGGCAATGGAGAATACATCTTGGCAGAAAACATAGATTTTAACCCTAACATTGGATCTAATTTGAATTGGCAGCCTATGACAACAACGGGAGGTTAAGGTTGAATTCTTAAATCTTAATGATGCGATAGTTGAAGTTTTGGGTATATAGCTTGCAGATTTAGGCGCCAAATTCCAGATCCTTTGTTGAACGATTTTCTGCCTCAACTACACGATATTACATGGAAGTTGTTAAACAAAGAAAAATTTTAAGACGCAAATGGTTTTCTTAATCTTTTCTTTTTGTATTGTTGCGTCGGGGGTATTGAAAGGGAAACCGTAACACAACAAAAATTCCTAACTTTTATCATCGAAAAGTAAGCTTATTAGCTACAAATTAGCCTTTTGAAGAATAATGAACGAATGCTCGCTTCATTCAGAAATCAAGAAAGCTTACTCACTTCCCGGAGATCAATTTGAAGTTAAATTAGGCAACTACATCATCGACATCTTGAGAGGAAACTTGGTCATCGAAGTCCAAACAAAGAATTTTTCAGCCCTCAAGGAAAAACTTCAAGTGCTGAAAGAAAATCATCGGGTCAGGTTAGTTTATCCTTTACCGGAAAAGAAGTGGATAACACACATTACAAAAGATCATAAAGTCCTGAATACACGTAAATCACCAAAAAAGGGAAGACTGACGGATCTGTTTCGTGAACTTGTAATGATTCCGGATATTATCGGGGAAGAGAACTTTTCTTTGGAAGTTCTACTTATCGATGAAGAGGAGGTTAGGTGCGATGATGGGAAAGGAAGTTGGAGAAGAAGAGGTGTCAGCATTAAAGACAGAAAGCTTTTGAAAGTAAACGATAGAATTCTCTTCCGAACCAAGGCTGACTACCTCAAAATATTACCAGAAGGCCTAAATGAAGATTTCACCAACAGAGAGTTAGCAAAATTAACCAAGATTTCTGTGAGGAAGGTGCGGCAAATAACTTACTGTCTAAAAAAAGGTGGCGTTATTGGATTAGCTGGAAAGAAGGGAAGGGAACTGATGTTCCAGAAAGTCTAGAACAGAGCGCGACGAAGTGTCTGTGAAGAAGATGCTGCTGATCATGCTGTGATTCACATTCCAAACAGTTGCATCAATCAACACATATAACAATCTAACGAGTTTGGGTGCTATTATCTCAATACTACTCACGTTATCACCTGCTTCTGAACAGAGTATGTTAGGTTTTTTTGAAATTTTCGAACTGTATTTTGTAGACGCTTTGTTTCCACAAAAAGTCGTAGGAGTTGTGGCCTTGATCAAGGTGGTTAATGGTATCCACAAAGTCATCGGGCACTATTAGTATTAAGCAGAAATACTTGCCGTAGTGTCCTCTAAACATTGCAAGCTTACCGAGCGTATCTTCAAGGTTTCCTCTAATTCCATGTGGTTCCAACACGACTTTCCTACCCCTATTGGTGTATTGTGGCAAAAGAAAGTCCGGTTTGTAGGTTAACGCAGGGTTGTCTTTTGAAAGATTAAACTCCATGAACTCATAGGTGAAGACAACTTGTTTGCTACGCAGAAAATCGTAGACATCAAGTTCCAGCGCCGAGAATGCTCCTGGCTCGATGCGTTCGCCGATTCGATTGTAATGGTAGACAACCGTTAGATACCGCATAAGGGGCTGCAGGAACTCTTCATGCTTTAGAATAAAGAACTTCATGGATTTTTCAAGGGAAGCAGGTGTTAGATCAGAGTACTCTAACCAAGTGCCCAAGATGAAGAATGGAAAATCAACTTTTGCTGGGTCGTCTGGAAAAAGTTCTCGTGCAAAGTTGGTTAGTTTTTCAGCGTCGACGTCGAATTCCTGGGTATTTGTCCACCAGCTCTCAGGTCTATTTTTAACGTTTAATTTGAAGGGCAGGTTTTCGTCCCTGCTAAGTTCCAATGAAACGTAAACTCTGAACTTTGGCGTCGTTAATGGAACCATCAAGTCTTTGGGTTCAAAAGGGAACAACCCAAGATCAGGTATATTTCGTACCATCCAACGCAGATAAAGCCAAGCTTTGGATTTGTTTTGCTTGTTCATCCTCTTAACTGCATATGAGAGCTGTTGTACGAGATCCCTTGGTTTTCTACCCTTCTTATGAAGCCTGTTGCGTACTCTACGAGATCTCCGTTAGCTTTCTGCTTCACGAAACGGTTAACTGAGCATAGAACCTCTGGAATTTCAGCTTTACTTTCCCCAAGCCTATCGAGAAGCTGGTTTTTTTGTTCGTACCTTGGGATTTCCCGTTTGAAGTCGTCGGGTTTCTCTGTGGTGTATAGCTTTTCTCCAAGTGCTTGATGTAGATGGTTTAGTAGCATTCGTATGTTTCGAGGGTTTCCAGTTAACTGGTGGTCGCTTAGGGATGCTGAAAGTAAGAAGTAGTGGGCGGCTTCTTTCTTTGAGGCAGAGCTGTTCAGGGGCATGAACCAGAGCTTAGGGTCTAGGTTTTGATCAAGTTCTAAATCAACCACATTACTGTATGTGTTAACGAATTGGACGATCAAGTCCTTCAAGATCTTTTGGAACTTCTTGATCCATGGTTGCTAAGAAGGTTGCTTCTTACTTAATTCTTTTGTAATCTGCGTTAAGTATAGCCGCGTAATTATAGGCGAAATCAACCATCAAACGTAAAAAAACTGAATTCTGGCTACTTCCGCGTATGGTTTATTACGTCGTTTTCTTGATTTTGCTGGATGCAACCCCAAGAGAAAGACAAAACCGCGAATGAACATTGGAGTCAGTACAGATGCCCAACTGGGGGTTCTGGGAGAACGGTTGCTGCAAACATGAACAAAGGACATTGGGACTTGACGACTTGGGGCTTAAAATATGTCAACATCAAGCCGGATTCTGCAATTGTTGATGTTGGTTGCGGAGGAGGCAAGACCATAAGCCGTCTCGCAAGACGGGCAACTCAAAGCAAAGTATACGGTATAGACCACTCTGCAGATATGGTTGAATATTCAAAACAAGTAAACAAAAAGCTTATCGAGAAAAACCGCGTGAAAATAGTCCAAAACTCAGTTGAGAAAACAGTTTTCAAAGACGACTCTTTTGATTTGGTGACTGCGATTGAAACCTACTATTTCTGGCCCAATCTTGAACAGGCTTTCCGAGAGATAAGACGTATTCTGAAAAACGGGGGTTACCTTCTTTTAATAAGCGAAATGATCAAGGACGGAGTATATGAAGTGGAGAATGCAGAAATAATCGCTAAGACCCAGGTCCATCTCGTGCCGTTGCAGGAAATACAAAGGATGCTTTTTTCAGCTGGTTTCAGCAGTGTAAAGGTTTTTAGAAAGCGAAAATCGGATTGGAATGCGGTTCTTGCCCATAAATAGCATGTGTATATTTCGAGGCTAATTAGGTGATGGCTAACTTACTTGTGAATACCTCGGGGATTTTTGATCTTTGTCAGGCGTAATGAGACCTAATTGCTTCTTTAGTGCTTTGTACCTATTTCTAACCGTAACTTCTGTAACTCCGGATGCATCCGCAATGTCTTTTTGAGTAATCTTCTCGCTATGCTGAAGGCAAGCGATATAGAGTGCAGCTGCAGCCAAACCCATTGGATCTTTTCCCGCCGCAAACCTTTTTCGTTTAGCGTCTGCAAGTATAGTTATGGCAGCGCCCTGTGTTCTACCTGATATTCTGCATTTTTCGGCAATTTTTGAAACGTAAGTCAGTGAGTCGGCAACTGGCATAGCAAAACTGAGCTGTTGCAGCAGTAATCTATAGCATCTTGCAACATCTTTCCTATCGACAAGACTAGCCTCACAGATATCGCGAAGGCTCCTAGGTGTTCCATTTTGGCGGCAAGCAGCATAGAGTGCAGCGGAAGCGATGGCGTTTATTGATCTTCCCCGAACTAACCCTTTTTCGAGCGCTTTGCGGTAAATAAGAGCCGCTTTTTCTTTAAGTGAAGGTGAAATGGAGACTTTGCCTGATAAGCGTTCAAGTTCGCTCATGGCTTGGGAGAGGTTTCGGTCGATAGATGAGTGGACTCTGCTGCGTATTTGCCATTTGCGAAGGCGCCACATTTGTAGTCTTGTAGATATGGGAAGTTTTCTTCCGAATGCATCTCTGTCCACTTGACTAATAGTTGTTGATAATCCTTTATCGTGAATTGAATATGACGTTGGCATGCCGACGCGGCTTCTTGAGGCTTTCTCTTGCTGAGTGAAAGCGCGCCATTCTGGTCCTTTATCCAACATCTGCTCATACAAAACCAGACCACAGTCGCCGCAGATGGTTTCGCCGCTATCATAGTCGTGAACTAGATTTTTACCTGCGCATTCAGGGCATTTTTCAGCTGAGCGCTGAGGGGTTTTTGAAGCTTCTTTAGTTGAACTTGTTTGGGTTAAACTCATTTTTATTTATACTCCATTCGACTTGCCCAGATATCACTAAATCATAAAATCCCGATCAAGGTAAAGAAAAACTAATGCAATCCGCGCAATATAATAAGAAAAACACAGGTAGTTATTATACTTGATTAGCAAAATCCATTAAATTCATGTGCAACATGCTTTTCTTTGTGCCTATCACGCTGTAATGCTAATAAACTTAGAGCAATAGAAGGGTATTGGGGGTAATTGTGTTGACTGATTTCCTCGTTGGCACTGGCGGCTGGGCGTATTTCAAAGTGCAAAACAAGCCCTCCCTTAAAGCCTACTCAGAAGTTTTCAACTTTGTAGAAGTCAACTACACCTTCTACCAGTACCCAAACACCCGCCTGGTTGAGGGATGGAGAAAAACCGTGCCTAAAGATTTCACTTTTTCAGTTCGCTGCCATCAAGACCTAACACATAAGATCGGACTAAAACCCATCGACGAAGCTTACCAAGTTTTTGCGGATACGCCCCAGAAAACTGCTTATACTTACTTGAACAGCTATGATTACTATCTGATTCTCAAAAGAAAAAGAAGGATAAATCAAAGGTCAAACAGTCACAATTAGTACCATTTTTCGGATGAGACAAACAATAAACGTGTTAGGATTAGTTTATAGCAAATTATATTTTCAAGAAATCACTAATGTCAATTTGTGTTCTTTGAGTTATGGAGGTGAAAAAATGCCCTATACCGTTTACTTAATAGAAAACTATGTCCTCCGATACGACAAAAACAATGAACGTCCCTGGATTATCTTCCACTACAAAGAAGGAACTCAATGGCGAAACGTCAACTGGTTTCCGCCTAAGGAAAACGTTGTGTACATAGCTGACATGTTGCGAAATGAAAAACCTGTTTATTGGGTGCCAGATGGAGGCTATCTTACCACAAGTCAAGAAATAGTTGGAGAAGCTGAAACCTAAATTCCCAAAAAAGACTTCAGTCTTCTGCCCACTTTTTTTGTGATTTAGGAAATATGGTTGTTAGTGGAAAACCAAAATTCATAATCCAGAATCTCGACTAAAACCAGTCAAGAAACGTTCAATAAACAACTCTTTCTTAAGAATGGCAAATTATTAAAAGCAAGTTACATTGTAATCTGGCATTTGGGACAACCCATGACTGCTAAGCTTACGTTCTATGGCGGAGTCAACGAAATTGGCGGCAACAAGATCTTACTGCAAACGGAAGATGGTTCAGTTCTGTTAGACTTTGGCCGCAGAATGGGCGAATACAACAAGTTCTTCTCAGAATCCCTTGTTGTCCGCTCCAAGAATGTATTGCGGGATATGCTTCGGCTGGGAATCTTGCCAAAGATGGACGGAATCTTTACGCCGCATTTGGTTGACATGACTGTTTTGTTCGAAAACGAAGAGGTTGCTAAAAAAGTTCCTTCAGATCAAGCGTTGGATTACTGGAAAACTACGGATGTTTGCCCTTGCAACCCTGAGCATCCGGCGGTTTATGGCGTTTTTGTCTCGCACGCACATTTTGACCATAGCCAAGATGTCAGCTTTCTTGATCCCTGCATTCCTGTTTACTGTACCGAGAAGACCAAGGTTCTGGGTAAGGCGAGTATAGTACCGGCGAAGCAAACTCTAAAAGCGGCAATTAATGTTGCTTTTACTTGTGGGGTATAGCAAAAGAGTGGCGGAAGAGAGAGAGGTTATTCTTCTTCTGATGGCAGCCCTATTTTGCGTAGATAGTCTTTGGCATATTTTGGGTTATACGCTAAGAGTTCTTTGCTGCGTAACAGTCGCCTTTCAAGTCGTACCAGTGCCACGCGGAAAGTTGGTTCCACACCCCAGCCTTCGCTTGCGCTGAAAAATGTGCCTCTTGCTGTGCGGAATTGAAGTCGGCAGTGTACCAGTGGTGTGTCGCGGACGCCGTTATCGCCGTGGCTTTTCATGTAAACAAACAGTGTGCCTAACTGGAATGCTTCTTGGAAGCGATGGGTAAACGAGTCAAACTCGTTCATCATAAATGCCTGCTGGTCAGCTGACACATCAACGCCTTTAACGCCAAACTGCACCGAAAACTTGCGTGCTGCAGCCGCTTCTAACGCAGAGATCGGCTCTAGAAAATCAAGTTTCGTGACAATTCCCACAAGCCGCTCACCCGAGATAACAGCTACGCATGCGATGTCGTGATCGTGCATCCGCTGCTCAGCATCGCGTAAACTCATCTTTGGATCAACCGTGATGACTGGGGAAGCCATGATTCCTTTGACGGCAATGCCCAACGTCTCTATCTTCTCTCCAACAATATCTCCTAGCGTTTGACGTCGTTGAGGCCAGTATATGTTCTCCAAAATGTCTTCGATGCTGACCATGCCGACGAGTTTGCTGCCTTCCAAAATGGGAACATGTGAGATACCGTGTTCACGCATTAACCCTAAGACTGCGCCGACACTGCGGTTGGACTCCAATGTGTGTGGTGCACGGGTCATAACTTTTTCAACTTCAGTTTTCCCCCATCCGTCGGCAACAGCTCCATGGATTACGTTCTCGTCGGTGACAAACCCCAGTAACTTGCCCTTATCAAACAAAGGAAGCTGCCGCATACCGCTTCCAATCATCAACTTCGCCAAAGCGCCCAAAGAAGCGTCTAAACTGACCTGCGGGGCAGCCTGCATCAAAGACCGAACCTTAGCTACAGTCGGATCAAGTCGCGACCGCAAAATCGACCGCCTGGTAATTGTACCCACATACTTGCCTTTCTCATCCAAAACAGCCAAAACAGGCGGCATTCCCTTCTTAAAACTCTCCAGACACCTTGAGAGCGTATCGTTGTCTTGAACAGAATTAAATCCTTTAGAAAAAATATCCTTAGCAGTAACAGACATGGACATAAATAATCACTGCAAACTTATTGTTAAAGTAGAATTTAAATGTTGCAAAGCAAGCTAGCAGACAATTAAGAGAGCCCCGATATCAAAAACAAAATCAGTTATCGCCTTTTAGAATAAATTTCGCTGCTAGTTTATCCTTTCTACAACAAGAGATATTTCTGTAGGTAAATCAAATCGTAGAAATCGTTTAATGTGCTTGTGGGAAGGCAAGTAGTTATCTTAGAGTAAAGTGCAAAAAATTTAAAAGATGGTGCGTCGGAAAGTTATGGCAATCTTGGTGAGAAAGATAGAAAGATTATAAAAAAGTTTTCGCTTCATATCCACTTCCTTCAGGAAGGGATTTTGCAGTGATAACTGGGATGATTTTTTTGGATAAAAACCCTGTCTCAATAATTACTATCAACTAAATTTAGCTGATGGTTTAGTAAAAGAGTACCTATAATTGGCTAAATATGTTAACAAATTATAAAGTTTTATTAGTTATTCGTGACAATAAATAGCCATGCCAAGGCGAAACAGAGTAGTATCGTTGCTGTTGATGCCGATAAGTGCCTTTGTTTGGTGTATTGGCTGGGGCTTTTCTGGGCAGGATCCAAAAAAGAAGCAATGAAACGAAAAATGAAATTAGTGGTTCAGAAAAAGACTATCATGTTTGTTCCGACCCCAAAATAGGCGTGCTCGACTTAAACAAAGCGGAATTCCAAAAAATATGATATATGGTGAAAAATTAGAACTGTGGATAGCGATGTATTTGTGGTCTTTCTGTACCTTAAATAAGGTTCCATCAATGAGTTTAGTGTTCAAATTGGATTGATTGTTTTGGCGAAAGCAGAAGGACTGGGTATCCCCCCGACGCAAGTTATCATAGCTGCGTTGAACGAGGAAGAAGGTATAGGGCTCACAGTAGCTGAGCTAATGGATATCCTTGAGCGTCCTCGTGTTCTGGTAGTTGACGGAAGAAGCACCGATCGAACAGTTGAGATAGCCAAGAATTTGGGTGCTGATATCGCTTTACAAGATGGACTAGGTAAAGGAGATGCGATATCGAAAGGCATTGCGCATATAGATTCAATGGTTGATTATATTGTTTTAACAGATGGAGATTATACTTATCCGGCTGTATATGTTCCTGAGATGATTCGGATTTTGGAGAAATCTCCTGATGTGGGTATGGTCTGTGGTAACAGATTTAGCGGTTACGAAGATATGAAGGTGTTGAACAGCGTTTTTTACTTGGGCAATAGGCTCATTGCTTTTACCCACAATCTGCTAAATGGAATCACATTAGCAGATCCTTTAACAGGGTTACGAGTTGTGCGAGCGAAAATACTTAGAAACTGGAAAGTAAAATCCAGGGGCTTCGACGTCGAGGTAGAGCTTAATAGTTATGTAGAGCGGGAAGGGTTTGGCATCGTGGAAGTTCCAATTAAATATAGAGAAAGATTAGGTGAGAAAAAACTTGGAGTTAAGAATGGTGCTGAAATTTTGAGGCGCATATTATTAGAGACGAATTATTAGTTTCTGATTATTGATGAAAGACCCTTTCTTATGATAATTAGTTTTATTGTTAGCTTTCCTTACATCTTTGGCATAGTGCTGTTGAGAAAAATAGAACAAATCTCAAATTCGGACATGGATGTTTTTTATACAGTTAGAGTTTGCCTGTTTGCTTCTGCAGTTCTGTGTTTATAAATATGCTTCTGGAATGTATTGGGGATGTTGGGATAAGTAAGAGTATTGAATGCTTATTGTAAACTCCGTGTTGCTTGTCTGCTCTTGTCAGAGAGGGACTTTGTAGAGTATGCCTTCAATATTAGTTCAATTTAAACTTCCAAATATTAAATTAAGGTTTAGTCTGAATAAATTACAAGTATTGTTAATTTCTTTAAGCTTCTTAAGGGGTTCTTTATTCTATTGGAGTTTGGCTGCTTGAAAGTACTTGCTAAGAATTTGACACGTTTATTGAGTTTAGACATTTTGTCGATTGAAAGCTATGGCATTAGCTTTAGAACATTATCTGGAGATTTCTAATATGAAAACTATTAAGGTTGCAGTTGTTGGACTCGGTAAAATGGGTTTACTTCATGCTAGTATTCTAAATACAATGCCTAACGTTGAGATCGTGGCATTATGCGACAAAAGTTCCATACTCCGTAGACTCGTCAAGAGACTTTTCAAGTCTGCTCAAGTAGTCGATGATGTGGAAAAACTCGCTGGTTTGGATCTAAGTTCAGTATATGTGACAACACCAATACCTAGTCATTTTCCCATTGTTAAGAACCTGCTTACTAATCATATAGCAACAAGTATTTTTGTAGAAAAGACATTGACCTCAAGTTGGGAGAAATCAAAGGAGCTATGCGAGTTAGCCCGAACCGTTGCAGGCGTCAATATGGTCGGTTACATGAAAAGATTCTCCGTCACCTTTCTGAAAGTTAAAAAAATGTTAACTCAGAATATATTGGGAGACCTAATTTCTTTTGATGCATATGCCTACTCATCAGATTTTTCCAATGTTCAACCTGGTTCCAAGAAGTCAACTTTAAGAGGTGGAGTATTGTCTGATTTGGGCTCTCACGTCATTGATTTAGCATTGTGGTATTTCAATGAATTCGAAGTAAAGTCAGCCTTTTCAAAATCAATAGTTGATCAAGAAGGGGAAGACTCTGTCGACTTTGAAGTTAAAAAATTCGATTTAGAAGGTACTATTCATGCATCTTGGTGTATGGATAACTACCGAATGCCAAATTTTGGATTAAAAATAACTGGACATGATGGAACTTTAAAGGTCAATGATTACACGGTGGATCTAAAACTGAGAAATGAGGCTCCTCAAAAATGGTTCAAGCATGATCTCGATGACCATGTGAATTATCTACTCGGGGATTCTGAGTATTACAGGGAAGATGAATCATATATTAATTCAATTCTTAACAGTGGTAAGGCTGATCCTAGCTTTCTAGAAGCGTCTAAAGTAGATCAGATTATTGATCTAGTAAGAAAAGAGGCAAAAAAAATTGTTGCATAAGGCAGAGAAATTGATCCTCGTGGGTGATAACCCTTTTCATGGAATTAGTCATCTAACTGAAGATAGAGCAAGAGACAGAGGACGCAAAATAAGTCAAGCAGAATGTGCAGCTGAAATAGTTTTGGAATCCATTAAGAACGGTGCAAATGGGTTCATGTTTTCTGTGAGCGATACCACCCTCTCTACTTTGAGGATAATATGTGAAAAGATTGATGATCCATCAATAGAGCTACATGCTATTGTTCCATATGCTTATGAATATGTAAGGTTGGCAACACATATAGGTACCCTGGGGTTGGGAAAAAAATTAGCTGGACAGATTTTGATGTCAGGAAATTTAAGTGCAGTTGCCAGCGGTATTAGCGGTATTGTCCGCATGGACCCTGAAGATCTTATGAAAACATATTTGAAGTATGAAGAATCAAGAATTAGATCTTCAATAGGAAAGAAGCAAAAGCTATCTTCTATACTGCTTCATGAAGTTGTTACTGATATGGCCGTTGCCCTCAATTTAGATTGGTTAATTAAATCGTATATTCATTTTGTCTCAAGATTGGGCATAAAACCGGGATTTGAGACTCGAAACTTTACTTACTTAGTGAATAAATTTTCTGATTGGGATGTTGACTTTGGGGAAATTGAGCTTGTGTCCTCTTTTAACAAAGTTGGATTCCAGATGAATCCCTCAAAAACTAGCTGTGAACAAGCATTGGCAAAAATCCCTGAATGTAAAGTCATAGCAATGAGCATACTAGCTGCTGGCTACATTAGACTTCCCGACGCAGTTGAATATATTGAAAGTCTGCCAAATCTTGAAGGTATGGTTGTTGGAGTGTCAACAGTAGATCAAGCACTTGAAACATTCAATTTTCTTAAAAAGAGCTTTCAAAATAGAAATGACCTTGATTCTAAAACAATGTTGGGATAGATGTAAGTATTATGATTGAAGTATTGCGTATCTTGGTATTTTTGTTCTTTGCGATTCCTATTTTTATTTTTGGGCTATATGGCTTAGTCTTAATCTACTTTAGTAGAATACGTAAACGACCAACAGGAATTGACAAGAAGACATTTGGAAGCGAGTTTAAACCCTTTGTATCCGTTGTTACTCCAACTCACAACGAAGAAAAAATTATTACGAAAAAAATTGAGAATTTGCTGCAATCCAATTACCCTATGGAAAATCAGGAGTTGATTTTTGTCGATGATTCAAATGATTCTACGGCTCATTTAATTGAAGAGTACTCTTTAAAGTATCCAAATGTTCGTCTGATCAGATTCAATAAACGAATGGGATATAGTCCTTGCATGTTTGCCGGAATCAAAGAGTCCAAAGGTGATATTATCATTCTAAGCGATGCAGGATCATTTCATGACAGTGACACGATATTTAACCTCATCAGGAATTTTTCTAACCCAAGAATTGGGGCTGTGACTGGCAAGGATGTAATTCTTAATGTTGATGAAGGGGTCGGCGGGTCAGAAGCATTATACATGAAAATCTTTAATTTTGTTAGAGCCTCTGAGACTAATATGGACTCAACTTTCTATTTTAAAGGGGAGGCTTCTGCTGTTAGAAAAGATCTTATTTCGGACCTTGAGAGTTACGGTGCTACTTTTGATACTGCAACAGCTTTGTTCATTAGACAGAAAGGATATAAGACGATTTTTGATTCAGAAGCGAAGTTTTATGAGTACGCACCCAAACTGCGTAATGAGCGAGTCAAGCAGAAGACGATTAGAGCAGCGAATTGGATTAAAATTTTGCTTAAATTCAGAAATATGGCTTTCAATTATAGATATGGTAAATTTGGAACGCTAACGCTACCGGCTAATTTTGGAATGCTAATGGTTGCCCCTGTAGCAATTTTTCTAGGCCTTTGTTCTTTGATCGTGCTTACGTTTTTTGATCCGTTTCTTTCGTTGGTTATTTGGAGTGTGATTGGTGCTATTTCTCTTTTCTCGATCCTTATTTCAAAACATCTCCTTGGTACTTTCGTAGATTTTGAGATCAGCCTTCTTAAAGCACTATTTGAAGTGGCTCTTACAAAAAAGAAACATGACAACATTGATACTGTTCAGTCAACAAGAAGATAGAGTTTTTAAGAGTGGAGTTTTCTTTTACGTGGATTATTATTTCTAAAGTGGGAATAGGACTTAAATAGTAAGGAAAAAGTATTAATTATTAAATCTAAATACAAATGAAAATCTTAATTGGAGTTTGATCATGATGGATAGAGTTTTAGTTACGGGTGGAGGCGGCTTTGTCGGCAGTCACTTAGCACGGTATCTCTTGAAACAAGGTCACTTTGTGCGTGTTGTTGATATCAAATTTGATGATTACATAACGGACTATTATTCTGAAAGAAAAATGCTTGATCTTCGTGAAAAAGACAACTGTTTCAAGGCTGTTGAAGGAATTGACAAAGTATACAATTTAGCAGCTAACATGGGTGGAATTGGCTTTATAACTGAAATAGGAGCCGAAGTCATGCATGATAATACTCTGATCAATACTCTAATGCTTGAGGCGTCTCGGCTAGGAAAAGTCAAACGTTACCTTTTCTCAAGTTCAGCATGTGTTTATCCAACCTATAGACAGACAAACCCAAACATTGAAGGTCTACGCGAAGAAGATGCTTATCCGGCTGACCCTGATAATTTTTATGGTTGGGAAAAGCTATACACAGAAAAAATGTGCGAAGCTTACCAGCGTGATTATAATATGGACATAAGGGTTCTACGATACCATAACATCTATGGGCCTGAAGGAACATATAAGGGCGGCAGAGAAAAATCACCTGCTGCAATATGCAGAAAAGTTGCTGAGGCTCCTAATCCTGGCTCAATTGAAATTTGGGGCGACGGCAAACAATCGAGATCATACTGTTACGTTGATGATGCAGTTAGAGCTACAGTGCTGCTCATGGAATCAGATCATAATAAACCGCTCAATATAGGTTCAGATAGGCTGGTAACGATTAATGAATTGGCGGACATTGTAATTAAAATCGCCGGAAAAAATATAAGTAAAACATATGATCTCAATGCGCCGCAAGGCGTTAGGGGCAGAAATGCAGATCTGACGCTTGTCAAGAAGGTGCTTAATTGGCAACCCGAAGTGACACTTGAGGAAGGCTTGACAAAAACCTACAAATGGATACAGCAACAGTTAACATAATAGCTTATTAGGCAACATACTTTCCTTTTTTGTATTAGATGTAGATCAAAGTCCATTGGCTCCTGTCGATTTGACAGCTTATATGTTAAAGGAATTTGTTCCAAAGATGATTTGTCTTGCTTGTCTAACGAAATTGTGAGCCTTTCAAAAGGTTTTGGTACGATTTTATGGGCAGATCCAAGATAGATAGTCTTTGAAGAAGTTCTAAAGATAGAAGAAATCACTATAGAAACTTTTTAACGTGAAAATTGGTGATTTTTTAACTCACCAATTGGGAAAACGTTTGATAGGCTGAAATTTATCGTGGTTCTTAAGGTAGTTTCTTTTGAGGAAGGACAAGCTTATTTGTGATAACACGGAAATTGCTTAGTCGATCAGTTTTCATCCCATCCAGTATATGAGCATTAAACATATTTTGATAAATAATATCAGATCTCGGTGCAATCCGCTTGTTGAAAATATGCACTGTATGTTTACGTTGGTTGATCTAATTAATGCATAAAACAGTTATTATTATTGCGGGACTTATCCTGTTGCTTATTGTTATAGTAGCTGTAATAAGTAGCGTTTGGCCAACTCAGGAGGAGCGGTTTATCGAGTTAGGTTTGCTTGGAAAAGACAAAACTGCCAATGCATATTTTTCCAACGAAAATTCCGATATCAATGTTGGCACACTAAGTAGTTGGTTTATCTATCTCCATAATCACCTTGGATACGCACAGAATGTTAGCGTAAGGGTAAAACTCCTTAACTCTATAATGGAACTACCTGATGATCAGGAGAACAAGCCCAGCAACTTGACCTCTTTTGTCGCGTTTCCTCTTTCACTATCTGTCAATCAAAGTGTGTTGATCCCTTTCTCTTGGAGCATAATGGATGCAGAAGCACACAATGGTTCTGTTGTTATAGACCAACTATTGGTCAACGATCAACCAGTTAATATTGATACTTTAATTTCAATGAATCACTCCTTCATTATGGTTTTTGAACTTTGGGTTCAGGACAACAGTTCTGAAGAATATGTCTTTGGCTGGGAATCTGAAAAGGGATTATCTTCGGCTTCAGTTAACATGTGGTTTAACGTGGTAATCCCTTCAAATTAGTCCATAAATATTTAATCGAGAAATGCTGTACCCTACACTAATTCTATGTTGTCTGTGAAAGCCATGAATATTCTTCAGATCACAAAATATTTCTATCCTGCCGTAAGCTTTGGAGGTCCAGTTCAATGCACCTATGAACTTTCAAAGTACTTAGTCAAAAGAGGTCATAGAGTTGTTGTATATACTTCAGACGCTTTAGACATACACTCTAACTCCAAAATTAAGGAAAAACATCAAATTATAGATGGCATTGAAATTTTTTATTTTCAAAGCATAGCTAGACTTTTTGCCGGTATTTTCATTACTCCAAAAATGATTCAAGCTTTGCGAAAAAACGTTAGCTCTTTTGACGTCATACATCTTCATGAATACAGAACTTTTCAGAATATAATCTTCTATTATCTTAATAGAAACCGTGTTCCATATGTTTTGTCATCTCACGGAGAGTTTTCTTACCAGAAAGAATCTTGGGATTGGTCAATATTACGAAGAGTTTTTGAGTTCAGTTTTGGAAAAAAATTAGTGAAAGACGCAAGCACACTACATGCTCTATCACAATTTGAAGCAACTCAATATGTCAATGCTGGAATAAAACGAAATAAGATTACCATTGTACCCAACGGGGTGACTCCTTCAGATTTTTCAGATTTCTCTCAAACAATTGATTTTAGAAAATTCTTTGGAATAGATGATGCTGAAGTTGTTCTTTATTTGGGTAGAGTTCACTGCGAAAAAGGTATTGATATCCTTGTAAAGGCTTTTGCTTCTATTTCTCAAAGAAAGAATAATATGAAATTGGTGATAGCAGGTCCAGATGATGGTTTCTTAGGTACTTTAAAAGAAATTGTAATAGACCTTAGTTTAACAAGCAAAGTCATTTTTACTGGATCTCTGAACCGCAAACAAGTGTTGGCGGCTTACAATTCTGCTTCTGTTGTTGTTTATGACAGCATTCAAGAAGGATTTGGAATTGTCCCCTTAGAAGCAGGCTTGATGGGCAAACCAGTGATTGTATCTGACGCTCCTGCTATGGATTTTGTAAAAAAAGGTAAGTTTGGCCTAGTTGTCAAATACGGAAGTGTTTCACAATTAGTAGATGCTTTAGAGAAAATACTGGACAATCCTGAGATTTCAGCGGAAATGGGAAAAAATGGAAAGAAATTTGCGACAGAGAATTACTCTTGGGAAACTGTCGGAAAGAGATTTGAAGATATGTATTATGCTATTTCAAATAATACATTGCCCCAACTTTAGAAAAATGCGGTTTCTTTAGAAATGTTGATCCCACACTGCGGTTCTTCAGATGATAGTCAATCCAGAGATTCTAATTGCTTTACAGGTATTAAGTAGGGTTTTAAGATCTTTTGAGAGTCGACAAAATACTATGTAAATAAAATATGTATCCTGAGTACAAAATCTTAAAATAGGTATTTTGAAGAAAATAAGAACTGCTTGAAACAAGGATAATTACTATTAATGTTGAGGTATTATGTTGAAAATCTGTGTATTAGGACTAGGTGAAGTTGGTCTGCCAACTGCTTTGTACATGGTACGTGAACACGAAGTTTGGGGTTACGATATAGCTTCTTCTGCAGTGAACAAGGCGAAAGATGCCGGACTTTCTAGAGCTACAACAAACTGGTCTGAAGTACCCTCCATGGATGTTTATGTCGTATGCGTTTCCACTCGGCTATCTAAAGATGGAACACCAGACTTAGTCCCAGTGTTTGATTGTTGCGAAAAAATTGCTAAAGTTGATGGCAAGCCCTCTTTAGTTTCTATTGAAAGTACAATTGTACCATTTACTTCGAGAAAAATCTATGAAGACATTTTTGAAAAAAGAATTGCATTAGTCCATGTGCCCCATAGGTTTTATGGTGCTGAACCTTTAGAGCATGGCGTAAAACAGAAAAGAGTGATAGGCGGGATTGATGAAAAAAGTCTCAAATTGGGCAGGGAATTCTATGAGGACAATGGGATACCCTTACACGTAGTTCCTTCTATAGAAATTGCAGAAATGACAAAAGTTGCAGAAAATGCCTATCGATTTGTGCAAATATCTTTTGCCGAAGAACTTAAAATGATCTGTAACGATCTTGATTTGAGCTTCGAGCAAGTTCGAGAAGCATGCAACACAAAATGGAACATCGACCTTCTAGATGCCAAGGAGGGGATCGGTGGGCACTGTCTACCTAAGGATATTAGGTATCTTATATCACTAACCAATGGTGGCACGCTTCTAAAAAGTGCAATAACTGTTGATTCGACATACAAGAACTGGAAAGCAAGTAAGGCAATTTCATAGTGCCAATCACCCATTACTTCTTGGACTTCGAAACAAGCGGAAGGTTTCTTTACATATTTTCTGAAAAATGAACTTCAGATAATCAATTGGTACTTCTTAACTTGCTTATGATCATTTTTAAGTTAAATTTATGCCAGTAGAGAAAATTTCGCCTATTTTTTGTTTCATTGGAAGTTTTGGCTTCTTGTTTTGTTATTCTATTATGAAGAAACTGGTAAATGCATATCAAGATTATTTGTTTGTTATCGGTTGTGAATTGTTTCATTTCTGGTTCACTGCAACACAACATTTAAATTCGGTCGTGAATCGTAATAATGCATACATTGCTAGTGGGTGGCTATGCAACAATCAGTCGTAAAAATTGTTATTTCTGTAATCTTTATAAGTTTAATTCTTAACGCGAGCATTGTTGAAATTGCATTAGGCCAAACATCAACCACGACCTATAAAGCAATTTCATCGTATGGCGCAATATCGTCACCTCCGGGAAATGATGAAGCTAGCGGTATTTGGTGTCAAGCAGGATCGGAAATAACTTCGTCGGAGAGTCAATTTTACAAAACAAAAAAAATATCTTATGTTTATGTTCAAACAGGTTATTGGCTATCAAACGGTAATATAGGTAGAAATGGTTTTCCATCGGATGCGGAATTGCGCACAGCAGTTTCAAATGCCCACACCGCGGGTCTAATGATTTATGCATGGATTACCTCACAAGAAAACTATGGATCAATAATAGATGTAAGCCCATCAAAGCGACAAACACAAATCAACAACATGATTAATCTCATTAACGCCTACAATTTTGACGGGATCGCTGATGATGTTGAAGCTATGAACCCTTGGAGCTATACCAACTTAATTAGTTACTACAATGACGCAACTGCAGCCATGCACACATTGGGAAAAGAATATTTCACTGCTATGATAAGCTATTGGGGGCCAAGTATGGGTTCAATATTATTCAACTCTATCCACGTTGATCGCTTGCAACCCATGCTCTATGGTAACTATCCATCAGGACAAACAGAAACAAAAGTTAAAGAGCACATGGATTTCTTTTTACGTTACTCGTCATCGCCTGTTGGTTTAGCGATTCACTCTGATTTTCCGGATTACTATCCTTTGGCAGATGCAATGAGTTGGGTTGATGAACAGTTTGCTGCTGGAATGCCTGCGGATAAGTTTGCGGGCATTGATATTTTCTGGGTCCATGGTATGACTCAGAGTCAATGGAACGCATGGAGCAATTGGAGCACCAAGAACTATAGCTGATGACAATTGTTTATTTTTTTGATTTTCATTAAAGCCACTTCAAAAACAGCATAATTAGTTTAACGTTAAACACGTTTTTTGTCGCAGACAATATTTTTTTAGTCTCCTTTTTACTTCGAAAAATAGATGACTTGAATTTAGGCTTGGTAACTGTTTCTTTGATACAAATCAACACATTAGAAAAATTATACTATAATCTCCAGGGAGTAATCGGTGGATTGAAAGTGAAAAAGAGCAAGAACGTATTGAATGTTGCCCTAACTGAATCACTTATTCGGGAGGGGAAAAAGGGAATTTATCATTGGGTACTTCCCGCTCTGTTAACAATGAGACAAGAATATTTGTTAAGAATGATTGATTTTGCTCTAAAGGAGAGAATTTTTGTAGTCGATATGGGTTGCAATGTAGGATATCTCACTGGTTATTTGTCGTTGAGAGCTAACACGATTGGTTTAGATATAGATAAGAGTCAGCTTCATTGGGCAAAACAATCTTTAAGGCATACCGACTTTGTTTGTTGTGACTTGTGTCATTTACCACTCCGAGAATCCTCTGTTGACTTAACAGTTTGTGCAAGTGTGTTTGAGCATATAGAGAATTTAGATCAAGCACTCCAAAATATAAAATTCGTACTTAAAACAAATGGATTGCTTGCGGCAGGCTATCCAATTGAAACAAAAATGCTAGAGATTATTGTTAAATCTTTTTGGAAATCTGAATCGCATGTTTGGGACCAAAACAACAAAACAAAACTGGATCGTTTAACAAATCCCCATACGCACAAGCAAGACTATTCAAATATCAGGAAGACCCTTAAAAAATATTTTGTATTCTTGAAAATGCAGAAAATTCCTGGGAATTCTCTCCCCGACTCTCTCTCAATCTATGAAAATGCTTTGCTATTAAAAGATCCCTAATTTTGAAATTGTAGAACACCTACTCCAAAATCATCGACTACTACTTCGCCGACAACGGCTCCAACAGTAAGGCTGGTTTCTCGTCATCTTCGCAGTCACTTTTAATTGCTGCAGAAATAACAGGCAGAGTACTTGCGCCTATCGCAAATATTAGCATAAAAAGCCACGTAGCTCAAGATACTCAAATAATGTTCTTATTGGAACTCTTGTTTTCAGATTTTTTTGAATCTTTCTTTGTTGTTTAACACTCATCCGAAGGATTGAGTGTGTATGGAAGTTCCATTGTGAGAAGTCAATTATTGTTATTTGAAGTGCCAGCCAGCAATTTTATTACAATGAAAGTTCAATTAACATCTAAATATGGGGCACTCCAAATTCTCCTGAAGCTTTTAGAAACTCTTCATATGATCTGAAATTACAAAGAAAATTTATAAAAACGTCAGAAAATTAGGTGCAAAGAACTATGCTTTAGCTGAACCGGAAAAAAGTTTAAGGCATATACACTGAAACTTCAAGATAACCTTTATAGCTTTTTTTCGAGAGAATTATATGCTATATTTAGACGTATTATTGCATGTTTTTCAGCATGTAGAGACTTAAATCGTAACTAAATATGTTCGCTCAAGCTTATTCGAAAAAATAATCAGATTAGAGTTCATGTATTTTGTATTTTGACATATTCCTAAATTAGTTATATATCATAATTTTGTAGAAATCCTTATAACATTAATTTTCATATAACCCCTAATTAATTCTAAAAAATATCGGTGAATAAAAAATTGACAATCAAACCCCCAAAAATAAATAAAACATATCTCCTTGCAGCTCTCCTATGCACAATAATCGTTCTATCATGTGCAGTAACATATGCTAAAGTTCAAGCGGCACCTATTCAAAAAACAGTTTACGTCGTCACAGGTATTGATACCGAAAGCCCAACTGGAAAATTCATTAATAGTACTGATGCACTGCCAGATATGGACATAGATCTTTTTTCAACATATCCTGTCTCATCAGTAACCCGTGTCTTTGACTCTAGTTTTCGCCAAACCACTCACGATAGTTATAGTAACGGAATTAAACTAACATGGTTTGTTGAAATGGATTACTTAACTTCAAAGAGTCTTTTTTACAATGCTACACATCTTACAAGCTTCTCTGGTTATACAGCATTACTTGATTTGATGCGAAAAAATTGGGGAACGCAAATCCAGTCATACGGCGACTCGATTGAATATCATCATCACTTCCAATATTACTCTAATGGCATTTGGCAAATTGCCGAGCACGGACCAGACGCAAGCTATCCTGGCTATCAAATGAGTGCATTAGACAAAATGATAATAAACCGCAGCTTTTATCCTTCATCTTTCAGAAGCGGCTGGGATTTACAATCAACTCCCTTATCTAATTGGCTTGAACAATGGATTCCTTTCGACTTCTCTCCATTACACACTGCCAGCGGCTGGTATCCATCAAATGAATACCCAGGGTATGAACCATTATGCAAGTTCAGACAGCGCACTTTTCCTATTACGCTGATATTCAAAGTGCTTTCACCAAAGCTCGGAACCAAGGAAGTAGTATTTATTCTTTCTACATGCACAGCTATGACAATATGACTGGAGAAATTAATTATCTGCAGAGCACTCTCAACAGTATAGCTAATATCTACACTGATGTAACTTTCAAGTATGTCACTGCTGCTCAAGCTATGCAGTTAGCTTTAGGTTACAATGATGTTACACCCCCGACTTTTACTGTATCACGCAACAGCAGCACTTATATTATCAGTTCAAATGAAACGCTATGGAATAATAATCCTTACATAGCCGTACTTTACAATAACGGGGCATACTCTCATCCCGCTGCGTCTCTTATTGGAACCAATACTTGGAAAGTAGATATTCCGAGTTCCGCTACAATTAACAAGATCGGCGTTGCTGCTAACGATTTGTATGGAAATCCTGGTGTTTCGGTGTTTTCGCCTTTGACTCCTCCAGAGGTCCCTATTCCAACTGTTTCTGCACCCACTACTCAACCTCCTCAGGTAAAAATTCCAGTACACGGCATTGTAGCATCTAACTACCTTGATTCGGACCATAATCCATCAAAAGCACTCGATTCAGATTTGTCAAGCTATTGGGGCACGTCCAGCGCTGAAGGTTTTCCACAATCTTTGACTCTTGATTTATGGACTTTAGTGCCAGTTAATCAAGTTACGACACACTTCTACGATGTTGATACACGGGCATATACTTACTCTATTGCTGTATCCACCGATGGTTCAACATGGACAACTGTTGTTCCATCAAAGATTAGCGGTAGTGCAGTTTCTGATAGCTTTGCACAAGTTATGGCTAGGTATGTTAGGATTATCGTAACACATAACACAGCAAACACTGCAGTCCACATTAAAGAAATAGCAGCTTACCAAGCTACCCTTGGCTCCTACTCCAACCCCAAGTCCATCTCCGCTCCATCTCCAAGTCCATCTCCTCTCCAAGTCCGTCTCCGTCTCCAAGTCCATCTCCGTCTCCAAGTCCGTCTCCGTCTCCATCTCCTACCCCAACACCAACCTCTACTCCAACCTCGACTCAATCACCTACTGCGACCCCAACCGTAACACCAACTGCTCCAGCTACTTCATCTCCCACACCTACTCCAACAATGTCTCCTTCGCCAACTCTAACTACTACTGCCAGCCCATCTCCAACTTCATCTGCCGGAACACTAAATACTGAAACAATCCTCTACGCTTTAGCTGCTGCAATAGTTATTATAGCCGCCATTGTCGTAATCTTAGTCATTCGCAAAAGGAAGTCTATTAAGCCTTAAGCTTCAAACTATTTTTTCCTCTTTTTTATTTTTAATTTGCTGCAATTCTGATTATTCAACTTATGATGCTTGGCAAATGTCATGATTTGTATAGAACAGCAGTTAGCTACTGGAACACGAGCCAGCAAAATTGCACGCCTAAATACTTTTCTGGGTGCACTGAATGACACAAATTCAATGGGATGCATGAGCTTTTTAAAGTACAAAAAGGCAGTTAGATGCAATTCGCCCAAGGGTTTCACTTAGTAATGATTTGTACAATCTAAACATGTTTTCAAAGTAAATTTTGGAGTTCTAACCAATGAAGATAGCTCAAGTCACCGGTTTCTTCATGCCTAAAAACTATGGCTCTAATGAGTTATTTCTATGCCGAGAACTATCCAAAAGAGGCCATGACGTAACAGTCTTCACTACTGCACAACCTCGACAAGAATATGCGATGCTTAAAGAAAACTCGATAGAAAAAAGTATTGAACATTATGAAGAATTCACTATCAAACGATTTCCTTCAAGACTCAGAATAAGAGATATTCAAATAATGCCCGAACTTTTTGAGTCCTTAATTGCTGAAAATTTTGATATTATACATGCTCATGAGTTTTTTTCTCCATCTGCCCTTTACGGCAGCATAGTTAAAGTAATGAGACATACCCCGTTTGTCATAACACAGCATAATGACCAATTTCCACGCTCATTCATTAATAGAAGTCTTTATTACGCTGACGCATGCACAGTTGGCCGTTTTACGCTACGACAAGCAAAAAAAATAATCGCACTCACTAGAGCAATTCAAGGGCATCTATCCCTTTTTGGTGTATCAAGCAACAAAATACAAGTAATACCAAACGCTATAGACACTAACAAGTTTGCACCAAATAATAAAAACCTGTTAAAAGACCGGTTGAACATCTCATCGCCTGTTATACTTTACGTTGGTAGATTTTCGGAAGTAAAGGGAATAAAATATCTTCTAAACGCGTTTCCAATAGTGCTTAAGGCTATACCAGACGCAAAATTAGTGCTACTCGGGGGAGGTCCACTGCAAACAGAGGTTGAGATCTACAAAAACGATTTCCAAGTAGTATTATTTCCTTGCCGTTTGTCCCAAATGAAGTAATGCCAAACGTTTACCCAGGATGCGATGTTGTTGTTTTGCCTTCATTAGAAGAACGGTTTGGAAATGTAACTCTTGAAGCTATGGCTTGTGGCAAACCAGTAGTGGGTTCTTGTATCGGCGGAATGTTAGACACTATTGTCCATGAAGAGACAGGTTTACAAGTGCAACCAAGAAATAGTCAGCAGATAGCTGATGCTCTGATAAGAATATTGAAAAATGAGAAGTTCAAGATAAAGCTTGGGCAAAATGCACGCCAAAAAGCTCTAAACGAGTTCAGTAGTTTTGCTGTAATGGATAAAATCGAGCACTTATACGTGGGTGCTCTATCCTAAATTTATCAATCTTTCAGAGGAGGGGATAACTTGAATGACTGTTGAGGTCACTATCGGGGTTTGTATCAAAAACGGCGGTAAAGCAATTGCTCAAATCGCTGATCGTATCAAAGCCCAAGATTTTCCCCATGGAAAAATGGAATTACTTTTTGTTGATGATGGTAGCGATGATAACACTTTGTCCGAAATTTCGCAGGTTGCTCCAGGGTTGAATATGAACTACAAGGTGTTTCATCATAGTTGGAAAGGGCTAGGCTATTCAAGGAATGTAGTCATTGACAACGCCTCCGGTGATTATATCGTGTGGGTTGACGATGGCACAATAATCCCCAAAGACTATGTCAAAAAACATGTTGAATTCTTGAAAAGGAATCCAAATGTCGGAATTGTTAGGGGGTACATTGGCGCATATAAAGGGCAAAATCGTATTTCTATACTTGAAAACATGATCCATTTAGCTTTTAGTAACAAATATGCTGGAACTGCAACAACCAAGCTACCGGGTGCAAGCGGCTCTGTTTACCGAATAAAGGCGGTACAGCAGGTTGGAGGCTTTCAAAAAGATATTCGGGGTGCAGGTGAAGATACAGACATCGCCTATCGAATTTTGAAGGCTGGGTGGAAAATATTTATTACTAAAACCGGTTTTTTAATTGATTATAATACAAAATTTAGACAAGTTTGGAAAAAAAACTTTTGGTATGGCTACGGAGCTCATTTTACAATCCATAAACACATTGAACTGAGGGATATGGTATACAAAAGCACTCCGATAGCTGGATTTGTTGAGGGTATTTTAGCTTTTTCTCCTGCTTACAAAACAACAAGAAAGAAAATAGCACTTTTTCTACCCATTTTTTATTTTGTAAAAAAGGTTGCATGGAACATAGGTTTTGTTAATAGCCACTTTGACCTATATGGGCACAAATAGCTATTCATTAAAGTAACTTCATTACTCTTGAAAATATCGCGTAAGTTAAATTACCAAGAAAGCTTCTGAAAACCTTGTTTAGATAACTGTCTGCACGTTATTTTGCTTGGTTTTTTTGACTTGGTTATATTAAGGTTGGTGTGGCGTTTTTCGCGGTGTCGGCTTTGGCTGATATCTGACCTTTCTATTGTTGAAGGTTAGTTTTGCAGGTGTTGATTGATGCAACTGGCGCTATAATAAAAGTTGCAGTAGCAGCAGCATCTTCTCTTGTTTGTTTTTGATTTAAGCTGGTTTTTAAAAAAGAAGCATTTTCCAAGGGTTTTTGATAAAACACCCCAAAGGTCGGTTGCATCTTCTAAATGGGAACCGCCCTAGAAAGCCTCTAAACGTAGAAAAAACACTGCATATTCCTCCAAGAAACCCTGCACACACATGTTTCACAATAAAACACAACTTAAAACAACTAAAGACATACAATATATTTAGCAGAAAGTAGATGTATATGAGTTCCAGTACTAATTCATCGAAATTATCGCTATACATACTTGCATTTCAAGGTATAGTGGGTATTTCGACAATTTTTGATGTTCCATTTGTTAGGCAAGTATTAGGTTTTATTTTTCTTGCATTTATACCTGGTTTTCTTCTTCTCAGAGTTTTTAGAGTTGAAAGACCTCATCTAACTGAAACTATCGTTTTGTCCGTAGGATTGAGTCTTAGCTTTCTAATGCTCATAGGGTTTGTATTGAATGAGCTTGGAACATTAAACGTCCTTGCCTCTCCTTTGGCAACCGAACCTGTTGCTATTTTTATCAACATAATTGTTGCCTGCTTATGTGTCACAAGTTACTTTACCAACAAACAATACAAAAGCTTAGACCCCAAAAGTTGGGGAACCCCCAGGCGATATCTACCTTTTTTCCTGCTTCCGATTTTAAGCGTAATTGGTGTGCTAGCTGTCTCTTATTTTCAAAGCAACCTCTTTTCAATTCTCGTATTAGCACTAATAGTCTTCGTTTTTGTAGCTAGTGCTCTCAGGTCCAAGTTATCATCTTACTATCCCCTGATTCTTTTTTCGATAGTGTTAGCACTCTTGTTAAGTTCTGCTCTAATGTCAAACTACATGTACGGTGACGACATTCACGGCGAATTTAGAACATTTCTGGGAACAAAAAATGCACTATTTTGGAATCCACAGAATTATTCTACTGTACAACAGTCGTCAGACATTTCTATGCTTAGCATTACGATTCTTCCAACCATAATTTCAAACGTATTGAATATCGAACCAAGCTTGGTTTTTAAACTTCTATTCCCCGTAATTTTCTCTTTAGTGCCTATGGGATTATACGAATTATATAGACGGCAATGGAGTGAAAAGGTTGCTTTTATCTCAGTAATATTTTTCACAGCAAACTATGTCTTCTTTGTTGGTTTGCTAACAAATGCCAAACAAATGATTGGCGAATTATTTTTTGTTATACTATTTTTAGAACTGCTTGCTAAAGGTGCGGAAAGCCATAAAACCAGCTGGATGATTCTGGTTTTAGCCCTCTTTGGGCTAATTGTCTCACATTATTCATTAGATTTTATTTTCATTTTATTTGTTTTCTTTACATGGTTTGGCGGACAGCTTTTCTTTAAGAGAATAACTAAAAGAATAAAAGCATCATTCGTCGTCTTTACCTCTTGTCTTGTATTTTTCTGGTACATTTATGTAGTTTCAACAGGTCCTTTCGATAAATTTGCAGGCGTCGTTAGAACAACAGTCGACAACTTTGTGACAGAGTTCTTTTCGTCCTCATCGAGAGGTGAAGACATTCAAACCGCGTTGGGCATAACCGCACGACCTAGTCTGCTTCATTACGTTGGCACGATTCTTTACGATATTACTATCCTTCTAATTTTGATAGGTTTTATAGCTCTGATACTAAAATGGCGAAAGAGGGAACTCAATCCCGAATATCGATTATTAATAACTCTTAATATTATTCTCCTATTTGCAGCTGTTGTTGTACCTTCGTTTGCCGGTTTTCTTGAATTGGGAAGACTATATCAAACATTATTGCTGTTTTTGTCACCTCTTTTTGCAATAGGCGCTGAAGCTCTCTTTAAATCTATTTTAGCCAAAGTAAAAACAAAGAAGCCTATAGATCTTAAAGGTGAAAAACTGACGGAGGTTATTTCATTAGTTTTAACTCTGATAATATTGGTGGCCTTTTTCCTATTTCAAACAGGAGTTATTTATGAAGTATCCAATGATCCTGCTCCATCCTCTTTTTCTTTAAGTTACTACAAAATGCAGAATTCTACATGGCTACTTCATGAATCTGATGTTTTTTCCGCACAATGGCTCTCTAATCATGGTGATATCCGCAATATGGCAACCTATGCTGATACAGTATCCTTATCGCACGTTCTGGCTAGTTATAGCCGCATAGACCCGAGCTTGATATTCTTGCTTTCCAACACTACAGGCATTATTCGTGGTGATGGTTTGATATCTTATGTAATTCCAAAAGTCGCAAATACCTCATACATTTATCTAAGACAATTTAATGTCATCTACCATACCATCCAATGGGACACTAGAAGAAATATTACCTACACTTACAATGAACTTCCAATTTTAGACTCTACAGGTACGTTTATCAATAAAATATATTCAAATGGGGCAAGCGAAATAAAATATCGAAGCCCACAAAGCTCGATAACTTGAATGAAAAAAGAAGCTAAAAAAATCAGCGATTGAGTAAACAAGTCGAGGCGAATGGATTTTTGATTGTAGGGGTGTTCTCTCCTAATATAAATTGGTGTGGAGGAGCAGAATGGGTAGCAGTTAACATAATAAATGTTCTAAAAGAAAATGGTCATCAAGTAGTTGTCCTAACCGATAATCCCTTGAATCAAAGCAGGTTTCAAAGTGTTTTCAACAGAAAAGTATCCGTAGATCAACAGATTATTTTTCCCTTAAGATTCTTCTCATCGACAGATCTTAAGAATATATATACTGATGCAATTAGAATGATAGTTCTGAAATCAAAATGTGACATTCTAATTGATACGTTCTCAAATGCTATACTTCCTGCAACTAACATTGCTTATATTCATCACCCCTTGCTAAGAAGAATAGAAATTGGTGCGCCTTCGTGGAGAAACAAGACTTATTTCCTTCCTTATCAAAGCCTTCTAAAACTTCGGAGAAACTCCGATAAGCTTGTACTCGCAAACAGCAATTTTACGGCTAAAGCAATAAAGACTGAAACAGGGCTATATTCCTACGTGCTTTACCCTTCTGTCTCTAGCGAAATCCTAAATCACAACCAAGACGATTTTAATAAAGGAAGAAATAACACTGTAACAACTGTCTCACGCATAGCCGTTGCCAAGAATCTGAAAATAATACCTCAAATAGCCAAATTAACAAACAAAGAAATATCCTTCAACATTGTAGGCCTATTAGATTCCGAAGCAACGCTAATCTCTCTTATCAGACAGATAAAAGACCTAAAACTATCTGATAGAGTAAAGATACATACAAACGTTAAGCGAGAACAACTAAGAAATCTATTGCTAAACACCAAAGTTTATCTCCACACAACAATAAATGAGCATTTTGGTATCTCTATAGTTGAGGCTATGTCTTCTGGGTGTATTCCAGTTGTGCACAATTCTGGGGGGCCAATGGAATTTGTTTCACAAAATCATCGATACAGTAACATAGAAGAAGCTGCAAAGAAGGTGGAACAAGCAATTACTGAGTGGTCCCCAAGCAACGCTAGAAGCATCTCTATGGCTGCAGATCAATTCAGCGAGGAAAATTTCGCACAGAAATTTACTAAACTCTTTAATTCACATTTCTAAAAGCAAATGAACAATCGATGATAATCAGAAGGTATTTCTTGGCAATTCAAAATATTAAAGAAAAGATTATCGAATAAAAAATTGGTTTGCTCTAAACAGATATAATTAATCGAAAAAATCCACATAGATAAATAATAATTGCCAAGAATGTATCATAACGCATTTGAAGCTATTGAGAGTTAATATACAAAATAAGTTCAAAATAGGTTACCCCTATGATAGTCGTAGTTATTAGAGATGGTCCGACACTCTCACTAAAAGGAAAATTCATCGTTCAACTTTTTAGACAAAACCATGCGCTTGAATTGTTCTACGTTCTACGAAGAGAGCAAAACAAATTTGATGAAAATTGGCAAAAGAATCAGGTGGAATTAGCCACTTCAGTTTCAGGAATTTTTGGATATTTCTTATTAATTCAATTGTTAATATCGCCAAAGGATTTACATGATAGTGTAATTAACCGAATTATGAGGCGGAAAAGTGCTTCAGGAAGCAGAGGATTCATAACTACACTTTCAGAAGCATTGTACCAATATTTTGCAAGATCTGCCTAGAACAGAGAAGCTTTTACAATCTCTAAATAGAATTGACAAACCAATTATTTTCATAGTTGACGAGTTTTTCAGCTTAAACACTGTTGATATACAAAAATTGAAAAAGCGGGGTCGTATAATTTATGTTTCCTCAGATATAGCGGCAGATTTCTACGGAGACAATTTTGCAGCATCAAAGTTAATGTATAAGCTAGAAAAGGATTCAATAACGCTGCCGGATCTGGTGATAGCCTGCAGTGAAAGAGATCGACTTAAATACATCAACTTGGGCGGCAAAAAAGTGCTCTTTTATCCAAATATTTATCCAATTGATTTTGAACTAAGCGACAAAGATCCAATTCCAAGCATCGCTATAGTCTTGCGAGGACACTGGGGTTCTAAAGCAAAGAGATCTCTCGAAAAATTATTCATAGCATTAGCTTGCCTTGATAAACCCATCAAAGTTTATATGATCGGAGTCAAACCCCAACAGCCAACAAGAAATGTTTTTCTCAAGCATTATGAGTACATTCCCAGTAGAGAGGATTATTTGGAAGTTATAAGCAAGTCTTGGATTGGCATAAACTTGGGTATCCATTCAGGCGGATCTAATCAAAGAAAATATGACTACGCATTAGCTGGCTTAGTTGTTTTTTCAGACAACTTTGGAGCTCGAGGCGATCTACTTCCAAATGAATATACCTATGTTGATTATTTCGATTTTGTGGCCAAACTAAAACAATTTTTGAATTTAGGAAAAGAAAGAATAATTGAAATGGGGCAACAAAATCGAAAACAAGCCTTATCTTTGGCTAAAGAAAAACGAGAAGAATTAATAAAGACAATCAACGAAATTTAATTCTTCTATCTTAAGCTTTTATTTAACTATTCATAATATTTTGCTTAACAACGATAACCACAAACACTTCGTAGATGGGCACAATGGGATTGGTAAACAACAAACCTCAACTAACTATAGGTCTTCCAGTTTACAATGGTCAGAACTACGTCAGGCAAGCTATTGGATCAATTCTCGCTCAAACGTATCAAGATTTCGAGTTGATAATATCAGATAATGCCTCAACGGATAGAACGGAAGAGATTTGTAGGGAATACTTGAAAGATCCGCGTGTTCATTACCACCGAAGTAAAAAAAATAATGGTGGAGCATGGAACTGGAATCGAGTTTTTAAATTATCAACAGGAGTTTATTTCAAATGGGCAGCACATGACGATCTAATGGCCCCTGAATTTGTTGAAAGATGCATCCGTGAACTTGAGAAAGACCCTGGCATAATCCTTTGCCATTCCAAAGATGCTATTATTGATGAGAAGAGCAAAGTAGTTGGAGCTTATAAGTTGGGGGATATAATTGACTCGGAAAAACCGCATGAACGTTTCCGAGAAATGCTCAACAAAAAGGGTCTCCCTTGGCTAGTTTTTGGAGTTTTTCGTAAAGACTTACTTAGCAAGACGCCAATCTTTGGAAATTATATAGGATCTGACTGGAACCTACTTGCAGAAGTAAGTCTTAATGGTCGAATAATTGAAATTCCTGAATACTTATTCTACAGAAGAGATCATGCAGAAGCTTACACCGACAGCCATTATTACAAACCTGTTAGAATACATGACTATCGAACCGAAACGCTTTGGTGGACGGGCGCTAAAAGAAAAGCTCTTGTAGTTTTGCCTCACTGGAGAAACTGTTTTGAATTCTATAGATCAGTCATACGCTCACCTTTGACATGGTCCGAACGATGGCTTTGTTTTAGAGAAATAACAAGATGGTTCCTTGGAAAAGGCAAGGGATTGATGAAATGGGACTTAGTCAACGTGGTTGACCTCTGGTGGGCTGGATTAGTCCGCCAACGCGCTAAGCAAAAGGTATCAAAATAAAAGTGACAGTTGACTCTAAGTAAACTGATTATGAATGTCGATTATTTACCATTAACTTACGTAAAAGTTAACCGTTCTAAACCTCGGATTACAATTTGACAAAAAATTATTCACGATCTTTCTTCTCAAGAGAAAGGGATTTATTGGTCTAAAGTCTTCGCACAAAACCTGACTGTCAACGTGTGCGCGCGGTAAAGTTTCTGTTTAAAAAAGTAGGTCAATTCAATGAAAGGAAGCGAGACAAAGCTTGAAATACATGAAACTAATACGATTGAAGGATTTCTTAAACTTAAAAAATGCTGGAATAAAATTCTGGAAAAAAGCAAAGACAACTCTGCGGTCTTAACTTGGGAACATATCTATGTTTCAGTCAAAAACTTGAAGAATAATCAAAGTCTAAGGATCCTGTATATAACTAGTGGGGATCGAATTGTTGCAATTGCGCCTTTGCGAAATTCTCGGTATAAGTTATGGCGTGTCGGGTACGACGTAATTGAACCTTTAGATTACGGAAGTGCCACAGATTATACAGGCTTTATTCTATCTGAAAGAGAAACCGAATGCTTACAAATTTTCTTAACTTATTTATACTATCAGAATAATTGGAATTTCTTAAGTATCAATGATGCCCCTGAAACATCCACTTTCATGCGTTTACTAACCCAAAAAAAAGATTGGGGCTTCAAATTTAATTTTGAAAAAGGGGAAAAATGTCCCTATATGACACTTCCCGATTCAATGGACAAGTTCCTAAACAATCTGAAACCTCATCATCGGAAAGTTTTGAGGTGGTGTTTGAGGAGTCTTCAGAGAGATCATGGTAAAGTGGAGCTTAAAGAATATCATCAGATTGGCTCCCTGGAGTATACAATGGGTCTCTTTTTTGATTTGCACCAAAAAAGATGGACATCAAAGGGCAAAACAGGGGCATTTAGTTCAGACAAAATACGCACCATTTTTCTTGATAGAGCGAAACTTTTTGCACCAAAAGGCTGGTTAGGTCTTTACTTCTTGACTGTAAATGACAAATCAGTTGCAGCGTATTATTCTTTGAAATATAACAAGAAATTGTACTTATGTTTGACTGGATTTGATCCAGAATACTACAAGTATAGTGTCAGTAATTTATTGTTGCTTAAAATTGTGGAAGAATGTATCAATCAGGGCTTTACAGAATTTGATTTTATGAAAGGTGAGGAACTTTACAAGTCTAGATGGACCAAGGATTTCAGATATAACTTTAATGTTAGACTTATTAACAGAAGACTTTCCGCCCAAATTATTGCTCTAATTGAAAAGACAAGAAACGCAGCACGTGCTAAAATCTCATTCTGAAGAACCCATACCATATGTTGAAATTATTAGTTAGGAATAAACTTTATTTGTATAATAATTTACGTAGATTTAGGACTTGTCTGTATTAGCAGCAAAATTCGAAGATACACAAAAAAAGCTTCTACTGCATATGCTACAAAAGGTGTAAAAGGTTTAGGTAGAGTTGTAATACAAAAGGTGAAATTGGCTTGTCTTCCTATTATTTACAGAAATCGTTTTCTCCGCAATAACTACCATCCGAAGCTTGGGACAGTTTACTTGGAGCCTACAAACAGATGTAATTTGAGATGTGAAATGTGCAACTGGCAATCTGGAAGAGTAACTGGCTTTATTTCGAGATCTTTATTTGAAAGCTGTGTTGATCAGCTCTCCGAAATGGGAGTTGATAGTCTTTGTTTGAATGGTTATGGCGAAAGCCTTGTCCACCCAGATTTCAAATCTTTCCTGGAATATGCAGTTCAAAAACGAAACCATGGAAAAATTGGCAGGGTTGGTTGGTGCACTAATGGGATGCTTTTTAATCAAAGCATTGCCGACCTGGCTGTATCACTTAAGGTAGATTGGGTTTCTTTTAGCCTTGATGGCGTAGGGCAAGTTAACGACAGTATGCGTGTGGGTTCTAAATATTCGGTAATTGAGAAGAATATTATTTATCTTCTTGAGAAACGTGGATCCGCTGAGAAACCCACAGTTCTTTTGAATATGGTTGATCACGGAAAAACTGATGAACAGAAAATGGAATTTTACAGTGTATGGGCTCAACGTGTTGACGGAATCGAGCTCATACCTTCGATTCTTCCAGATGATACTTGGGAAAACAAAGAAATTGTTACTAAAAATCTAAAAATGGCTCCTCCGCCAGCGTTTTGCTCCTTCCCCATGGAAACATTGAATATTTTGTGGGATGGCAATGTAAAGGGTTGTTGTTTTGATTACAGTAAACTGGTTCTAGGAGATGCTAATAAAGAGTCAATAAAACAAATATGGAAGGGTGAAAAATATCAGAATTACAGGAAAGCTCTTTTAACAAAGAAATTTCCGTCTGGTTCACCTTGCAAAGAATGCGAGTTTTGGCAAATTAATTTTGAGCCAAGGAGCGAGCAAATTCTTGATGGGCGAGCGAGAATTGAATACGGATATATATATCGAAAAATACGAAAAGTGTCTTAAACACATAAAATTGGCAACAGATGAAAAGTTAAGTGTTACAAAAAAAAGTGCAACTGTTTCTAAACCAAGCATAAGTTCTGTTCATTGTGCAAGTTAGTTCTATTTTTTTGGATTGTTATCCAGCGAGCAAAAGTAGCCAGTTGCTGTTTGGGGACAATACTCGTTTAACCTCCGGAAAAGAGACAGAATGTATTATTACCATGGAATTGATTGTGAAGTGGCAAGATAAAAAGTGGTTGTGTTCGGAAACGCGTTTTTATGGTAGCCGTAATTCTGAAGATTCTTGAAACGTGTGTTATGCTAACCGTAGTTCTGAAGATTCTCGTTTAAAAGTTTATCAAACTCGGAAACAAAACAAAACTCGCTAATCAGAATCTTTTGTTTCTCGCATATAGAATCTATCTTCTCTTTGACATATAATAAGAACGCAAAGAAAATTTTTGATCCCGATTTTTTTAGCACACTAAATATGTATTCAAAAGAAAAGATAAAACTATTCATCGCAAAGAAGAACTGTGAAGTAATAGGATTTTCCTTAACGTTACTACAAAGGGGCGTCCTTGATGTCATGATGGTCGGGTTCAATTACAGTATGCAAACAGAAACCGATTTTTCATATTTTAACCTAACTTTCTATACGCCCATTAAATGGGCTATTGAGAACGGTGTAGAAAAAATATATTATAGGTGGTCGATGGAAAAAATAAAGCTTGATCGAGGATGTAAACCAGAAGAAACCTATTCTTTCACTAAATATCATAATATACTTCTAAGAGCACTTATTCGCAATTTGGTGAAGAACCCTTTTTTTAATTACTTAAGACAAGTATATCTATCTTCGTTTAGACTCCCTGTAGCGCGCTGGCTTGTATTCAGATTCCTCAACTGCGCTTGCGATAAACTGGATTACGCTAGAAGTCAAGACAGGTAACTAAAGAACTTTATAGGAGACTGATAATAATTATTTATTATTATGCAATTTTTTCCGGAAGCCAAGATTGCTATACGGAGTGCCGCAAACAATCGCCAATGGTGGGGAGACAATCCTTAAAGAAATACTTTTCTACCCAGTTCACTTGTCAAACAAAGACGTTTACGGGTCTGAGGACATAGTCAAGGGTTACTCCAGCGGAGAAGGTCTGCAAAAACCTGAAGAGACAATATTGAACGAATTGAGAAACAAGCTACCGAATATGAAAATGCTTGATATTGGAGTTGGCGCAGGTCGCACTACTAAGTATTTCGCTCCACTGACTAAACGATATGTAGGTGTAGACTATTCTCGAGAAGATGATAAAGATATGCCAACAAAAATACCGAGGGTCCCCAAAAAAACTTTCATTTGAAGTTGCAGACGCAAGAGCCCTAAAATCCTTCGAAAGCAATTATTTTGACTTGGTTCTTTTCAGCTTCAATGGCATCGATTATATGAATCACCAAGATCGATTAACAGCCTTGCGTGAAATATCCCGGGTCACAAAAAATGGTGGATATTTTTGTTTTTCAACACATAATCTAAACATTGCTTTCAAACACTGTACATTTCGATTATCAAAGAACCCGGTCAAGCTTTTCATGGAAACACGCAGACTCATTCTAATGCGACTGCTTAACAAAAAATCGTGGAAAGCCCTCAGAAAAAGAGTTGGAAGACAAAAGTACATGATATTTAATGACGGTGCTCATAATTTCCGATTAAAAACATATTACGTCACACCTACCGAGCAAATTAAACAATTGACAGAACTAAATTTTTCGGACATCAAAATCTACGGTTTGTTGGACGGAAGAGAGATCAAAAACAATTTCAATCTAACGGATTCAATGGATGGCTGGCTTTACTACCTATGCAACAACAAGCAAGCGCACTTAGAGAGTAACCCTTTAGGATAAGACATGACATAAAATTATGCAATACCAAGAAAACTACCTCACAAAGGGCGCTATAGTACGTACTTTGCCTGTAATTTGATGTTTTGAGAGTACAATACAATTGAAAAAAATGACAAGGTAAAAGGTTTTTTGATTTGATTTAGATATTGCTCATTGGTTTGTTTTGTAAAACGTTTTGAGATTGGCTTCCGGCGGATGCTTGATTTTTTAGGCTTACGGTAGAATTGTCTTAGGAAAACGTACAGTAAAACGTGCATAAGTGCTAGATCCAGAAATCTTATGATCTGGACTGCCTCTACATGATATTCGGGGTTTCAGAAACGATTAGTGAGGTTACAAACTTCGGAAATGAGTAGTGTACCTTAAATCCTGGAAAAACTAACTTTTGAAAAAACATTAAAAACTATTCAGAACGGTTTGTAAAAAAAGCTAACTATTTTTTGCACAAATAGTGCAAATAACTATTGCTATCATTTGAATCTGCAATTGACGAATCTATTAATTTGCCCTCCAAGTCATAAACGCTAATTTCTTTGAATCCTAGATTTCGTAATGCCATAATTTGAAATTTTGGTGTTATAAAATAATTTGACACTTTGAAGTTGTGTGTTCCATTATTAGCTATCATGTGAGTTACATTCTTGTTTCTCTGCCTCATGATTCTCCATGATTTCCAATTATAAATTCTCATTAGCAGCATCCTACGTGTTTCATTAAGATTAAAAGATTTAAATTCACAAAATCTCCACAAATAGTTTAGATTATGAGTGGTAAAATAGAAGTACCCGTGGGGTTTGAGTACACGCCAAATTTCACAAATTGCTTTTAGTCGATTCTGATGGTCTAATATATAATCTAAACCATTGAAGCTGAACATCACAAAATCAAATTCGTTGTTTCCGAAGGCTTGTAAGTTTGTCGCGTTTACAACTTTAAATGACCACTTTTTATTTTCGCAAAATTTTTTTTTGCAAGCATTTATCATATTTACTGAATAATCGATAGCAACATACTCACTGGCTAGTGGTGCAAAATGAATCGTGGTTCGTCCTGCTCCAACGCCGATATCAAGCATTTTCATTTTTGGAAGCATGGGTTTAAGAATATTTAGAATGATTAGCTCAGGCTTATGTAGCGTTTTTTCTGAGTTATATAGTTCAACTATACTACTCTCTTCCCAAACGCTTCCAACATTTTTAAGTCTTGTTGGCAGTAATGAGTACACTATTTGCCTTCTTAATGAAAAGCCTTGTATAAACTCATTTAAATGTATTTTTCTTTTTACATCTATTTCTTCTAAATAGGCACATAATTTGCATAAAGATTTAGTTGTCTGCTGATTGTTAAGAGTTTGTCTTCATGCAGAATGGACTATTGACAAATTCCTTGAGTCCTAAAATGTAAAACCAAGCTGTTAAGAACATTAAAAAATTTGAGTTGGTTTTAACTATTGGATTCCAATGAATCAGTTTGATGAGCTGTATCTTTATATTAAAGATTAACGTATTCAAAATTTCAAAATAATTTATCAAGAATCTCGGAGTTGAGGCTTAATAATAAAAACTAGTCACGTTTGCCCAAGTTGCAAGAGGACTGGCTATGTCAACTTTTTACGAAGCCAAGAATGTTCCTGCAAACAGTTGTATGATGTTTTCAAATCATGAAGAAGCAGTTAGTTTTCCCAGAGGTGACGTTGTTCTTGGCTTTTGTGATAATTGTGGTTTTATTTCAAACTTGGCTTTTGATTCTTCAAAATTAGATTATTCCACTCTCGCTCCAGAAGAACAAGGGTTCTCAGGGACGTTCAATGCTTACGCTAACAGGTTAGCATCTCGCCTTGTTCAAGATTACAATTTGCATGATAAGCATATATCAGAGATTGGTTGCGGAAGAGGAGACTTTCTAGCTCTACTCTGCCAAATAGGCAACAACTACGGAGTAGGAATTGACCCTTCAACCGTGAGCGGCGGTGTAGAGAGCGAAGCCTCAAGTCGCTTGACGTTCATTCATGACTATTATTCAGACAAATACGCCCATCAAAACGGGGATTTAGTTTGTTGCCGACATACATTGGAACATATTCATGACACAGCCGATTTCATAAACTGTCTTCGCCATGGAATTAGCGATAAGTTAAGCACTGCAACCTTTTTTGAGGTACCAGACGTCACCAGAATCTTGCATGAAGTTGCATTTTGGGATATTTACTATGAACATTGTTCATACTTCAATTTAGGTTCCCTTGCGCGCCTATTTCGGTTCTGCAATTTTGAAGTAACAAATCTACAGAAGGATTATTTCGATCAATATCTCTTGATTGAAGCTAAACCTGTTAGCAAAAAATCCCAAAAAGTCTTCAAAAACGAAGAAAGCGTGGAGGAAACCGCAAAGGATGTTGAAAGCTTTGCTATGCATTCAAAGGAAAAGCTTAGTTTCTGGAAAAATCAGCTTTTAGAAATTAAGGATAAGAAAAAGAAGGCAATTGTTTGGGGATCAGGATCCAAGTGTGTTGGTTTCATGACTACGCTTGGAGTCAAAGATGAAATACAGTATATTGTTGACATAAACCCTCGAAGGCATGGCAAATTTATTCCAGGTGTTGGAAAGCAAATTGTTTCACCAGAATTTCTCAAACAGTACAAACCTGACACAGTAATTGTAATGAATCCGATCTACTGCAATGAAATCAAGAAAATGATGGACGACATGGGCATCTCTGCAGAGTACATCCCTTGTAACTAAGTCGAATTGCCTTCAGCTCCTACAATCATATCTTAAATCTTATGTAATGGATTGGAATATAGTTAATATACTTGAAAGTGCTTGAGCAAGCAGAGTGTGAAAAAAATTGCGCGTATTAGTGACTGGTCACCATGGATACATAGGAACAGTTATGGTGCCTATTATAGAAGCAGCCGGTTTTGAAGTATGCGGATTAGATAGTGATCTTTTTGATGGTTGTGTTTTTGGTGATGCTTCTGTAACAGGAGCAATTTCACCGATTCCTTATATTAAGAAAGACATACGCGATGTAGAACTTTCCGACTTGAAAGGTGTAGACGCGGTTATTCACCTTTGTGCCTTATCTAATGATCCGTTAGGCAATCTTAACCCAAGAGTGACCTATGAAATTAACCATGAGGCCTCTGTAAAATTGGCAAAATTGGCCAAAGAAGCAGGCATTGAACGTTATATTTTGTCGTCATCATGCAGCGTATATGGTGCTGCTACCACTGATATCGTAAATGAGGAGTCTGAAGTAAATCCAGTTACACCTTATGCTGAGTCAAAAGTTATGGCTGAAAAGGACATTGCTAAATTAGCTGACTCCAATTTCAGCCCGACTTTTTTGCGCTCTTCAACAGCATATGGTCTCTCTCCGATGCTTCGATTTGACCTAGTTGTCAACAATTTTATTGCTTGGTCGTTTACAAAAGGAATTGTGCTTTTGAAGAGTGATGGCAGTGCATGGCGTCCATTTGTACATATAGAAGATATTTCCCGCGCTTTCATTTCCGTTTTGAAGGCTCCCAAAGACGTAGTCCACAACCAAATCTTCAATGTCGGTCAAAATAGTGAAAATTATCGAATACGTGAAGTGGCAGAAATAGCTAAACAAACAGTGCCAAATAGTCAGATTCAATATGTGGAAGGGGCTGAACCAGACCAACGTTCTTATCGGGTTGAGTTCGACAAGATAGCTACTGCTTTGCCTGCTTTTAAGCCTCAATGGACAGTCGCGAAAGGAGCAAAGCAGCTTTACGAAGCATACAAAAAAGTTGGATTGCTAGTTGAAGAGTTTGAAGGTCCTAGATACAGACGCATCACCCATCTGGAAAACAGTTTACGTTCAGGCAGAATAGATAGTACAATGCGTTTAAAGGTAAACAATTGACACAAAACTATTCAAGGTCATAAGGTCGAACAGTAATGATAAAATCTGTTTCAACATGCCGCTTCTGTGGATCCCCACTTGAACACATATTCGCTGATCTAGGTGTTCAACCCTTTTGTGAAAGTTATCTCGCTGCTGAAGATCAAAATAAAATGGAGCCTTTCTATGCGATTCGTGCCTATTTCTGCAATAATTGCTTTTTAGTTCAACTTGAAGAATCGATGACCCCAAAAGAACTTTTTTCAAATTACGCATACTTTTCGTCTCATTCTACGGGCTGGATGAAACATATCGAGAGCTACTCTGAAATGATTACAGCGAAACTGAACTTAAATGAAAAGAGTCAAGTTGTAGAAATTGGAAGTAACGATGGTTACCTCCTTCAGTTTCTTGCACAACGCGGTATTCCTGTAATAGGTGTTGAACCTGCCGGCAATGTTGCGGAAGAAGCTATAAAGAAAGGCATTCCAACTCTCGTTAATTTTTTTGATAAGGCGACTTGTGAGAAGTTAATTAGTCAAAACAAACAGGCAGACCTTATAGTTGGAAATAATATTTTAGCCCAAGTGCCTGATTTAAATGGTTTTGTAGAAAACCTAGGAAATCTTCTCAAGCCAACGGGCATTATAACAATCGAGTTTCACCATATAATGAAGTTAATTAATAACAGCCAGTTTGACACAATCAGTCATGAACGATTTTCATATTTTTCTTTCAGAGTTGTCGAGAAAATCTTTGCAAGCCATGGCTTAAAGATTTTCGATGTTGAAGAGATTCCCACACATGGGGGGTCATTAAGGATTTATGCTTGTCATACTGAAGATAAATCTAAACCCATTTCACCACATATTGCCGAGTTGCGGAAAAAAGAGGACGACAATGGATTAAGTAAAACTGATACGTATATCGCTTTTAATGAAAAAGTTAAAAAGACAAAAAGAGGCATCTTGGCGTATCTGATAGAACTTAAAAATCACAACAAATCCATTATAGGATACGGAGCACATGCAGAAGCTAATACTCTTCTTAACTTCTGTGGTATTCGTTCAGATTTTCTAGACTATACAGCGGATCGTAATCCAAACAAGCAAGGCAAGTTTTTGGGTGGAACTCGGATACCAATTTATCATCCAGATAAGATAAAAGAGACTAAACCTGACTATGTTTTTATCTTACCTTGGGCTATCAAGGGAGAGCTTATGAGTCAAATGGCCTACATTGGTGAATGGGGTGGCAAGTTTATAGTACCAATTCCAGAACTGACAGTGTATGACTCGAATGGTACTAAAAACGAAAGAAAAATCGTTAACTTAGGGGGAAACTAAAATGAAAGTTGTTCTTTTTTGCGGTGGGTTAGGCTTAAGACTTCACCCTGCAACAGAAAATATTCCAAAACCTTTGGTTCAAGTTGGCGGAAAACCCGTCTTGTTGCTTCTAATGAAATACTACTCATATTTTGGTCATAAGGACTTCATTCTTTGCCTCGGTTACAAGGGCGAAGAAATTAAAAAATTCTTCCTCAATTATGAGGAATGTCCACAAGACGATTTCATGCTTTCAAACGGAGTCAAAAAACAACTGAGCAAAAACGACCTCCAAGATTGGAATATAACATTCGCCGAGACCGGTCTTAACGCAAATGTTGGCCAACGATTAATGGCGGTCCGTAAATATCTTGATGGCGAGGACATGTTCATGGCTAATTACTCAGATGCTCTAACCGACTTACCCCTTACAAATATGATCAAATATTTTACCGAACGCGACAAAATCGCCTGCTTAACCGCAGTAAAACCCGTTGGTTTCACTTTTCATTACGTTTCAATCAACGATCAAGGCTTTGTCCAAAGTGTTAGCCCCCTTAACAATACTCCACTTAGAATAAACGGCGGTTTTTTCATATTCAAAAAACAAATATTCGAATACATCAATCCAGGCGAAGATCTTGTGATCGAACCATTCGAAAGACTAATTAAAAAAGACCAGTTGATCGCCTATCCCCATGACGGGTTCTGGGCTAGTCTTGACACATACAAGGATAAGCAGCGTTTAGACGAATTAGCTTCAAACAATGGATCATTTTGGGAAATCTGGGGCGGCAAAAAACCCTCGGAGAAAAAGCATGCTTAAACTTAATCTCCTTTGGGAAAAAAAATCTCCTAAAATCTTGTGTTTAGGTGCCCACTCAGACGATATAGAAATAGGGTGTGGTGGAACAATTCTTAAATTATTGAGGGAAGCACCTGAAGCTCAATTCTACTGGGTTGTATTTAGTGCAAAAGGAAATCGGGCTAAAGAAGCGAATGAAAGCGCCAAATCTTTTCTCTCACAAACAAAGTCAAAGACGATAGATATTCAAGACTTTCGAGATTCATACTTTCCTTTTATTGGTGCGGAGATTAAAGACTACTTCGAGGAAATTAAAGTCAATTTTGATCCTGATGTCATTTTCACCCACTATAGCAATGACGCTCACCAAGATCATAGACTAATATCAAACCTCACTTGGAATACTTACAGAAATCACCTCATTTTAGAGTATGAAATTCCCAAATATGATGGAGATTTAGTCACTCCAAACCTCTACAATCATATCGATGTCCCAGATGTTGATAATAAAATTCATCTTTTATGTAGCTTCTTTAAAACTCAAAAAGAGAATTCCTGGTTCTCTCAAGACAACTTCAGGTCAATAATGAGAATTCGAGGCGTAGAATCTAATTCCCAAAGCGGCTACGCTGAAGCTTTTCACTGCAGAAAAGCCATTTTGTAGTTTTTCCACGCTGTCAACGTAGAACAGATATTTTTTTTCCTTGACTTCCTTGCTCTTTAATCAAGATAACGCTTGAAGTGCAATAAGCCAAGTGTCCAATGATGATGAGTAAATTCTAAATTTTTGTCCAAAAGCTTCTAAATCAATTTTTTTGTTGGGTTGACTGTTCCTATTTTATCTAATTTTAAAAATTTAATTTCCATCTGCCTATTGAGTATTTTTAAACTTTGATTAGATTGTTGAATAATCATTATCAGAAATGAGGGAACGATAAATGCATCGTACCTTAATCAAAACTTCTTAAACAAGTATCTAATTGAAGAAAGCACTAATGCATATTTTGTTAGAAGCGAATCAATTTTTGACTTATTGAGAATCTTGAACCCGACATCAATCAGATGGGCTGAGGTTTTCTTTTTTACTAATTTTATGTTGATGGTTCGTCTAAACTTGTTGGTCCATTCATATTTGTAGTTTTTAGCCCCTTGCATGAAATTGTACTCAACAATTCCTTTTGCAATGCATTCTTCTAATACCTTTAAGGTCAACAAGTTTCCTACTCTGTATTTAGAGTAGTTTGGATCAAAACTTTTAAAGTGGCAGTACATTTTACCTTCATATTCTAAATTCAACTCAACTGCAATGGGTTTGTTGTTTACCGTGAGAAAATACAGTCTTAGCAAGTCTTTTTCAGCAAAATATTTTGCTGTCTGAAAGGTAATTTCTCGAGCTTTCTTTTTTTCGAACCTTCCAAGGTCACCTTTTGATAAACTTTTTTTGCGATGTAAATTAAAGAAAACATCCATTGCCTGTTCTAAAGAGCCTATATCTTGGTATAGTTTTAGCTCAACTTTGCCGTGCTGTTTCTCCAACTCTTTCAAATTATTTTTCAGCTTTTTCTGAAACTTAGATTTTAGGCTTGACTCTAGTTTTTCTGTTGAGTTGGGAACTGCAATAAAAGGGCAAATTATTCCTTTTTCAATTTCTAATTTAGAAATTTCTCGTGAATTTTCATTAACTCCTAAACTCGGGAATTGTGGTAAATCTCGGAAATTCTTGAAATCGCCATCTTTTTGGCTAATTATATATGGTACAAATTGATGTAGACATAGATCTTCTTCTTGAGCCACTTTTACTCTTTCGCAGTCTGTTTTTCCCTCAGCCAAAGGCTCAAGAAAATCATCACCAAAGTGGCTTCTTAGACCTTTGTGAGTTACACGAAAAGGAGCAATACTTATAATTTCGTTACCTTCAGTCGTACATAATATCTTGATTGCAAAGTCATTTCTTAGAAATGATGCTGAAGTAGTCGTTTTCTCCCAAGTTAGAAAAACATTGTTATCTATAGTCGTGGTAAGGGTCTGATCCCAATAACCTTTCATATTGAAAAACTCTGTTTTAGTATTTATCTCACTTATGCGCAGCACTTATGTTTCCTCCACGCTAGAATAAGACTTAAGATGTTGGAGTTAGCATTTAATTAAAGCTGCGAATTTTGAAATATATCCAAAATTGATAGTGCTCAAGGTTAGTCTAAATTGGATTTTACAAAGTAGAGACCACCGCCTTACAAGCATATGAAGGACCCTCGTTAGTCACCGGAAAATTAATAGAAAAAACATCAACTATGGAATTGGAAAACAAGAATCACAAACTTTTTAAGCGTTTGCGACCAACTCAAGAAAACACCGTGATACGAACAAAAGAAGATTATTTGTTCTATTTAGAAGCTGACCAAATAGCCCTTAACGTAGAATCAAAACAACCCCGATTATTTCAAGACGAAATCTGGAAATTTCAACGTTGCCTACGAAAGGTAGAGTACTTGGAAAATTGCAAAGCGAATCCTATTAGCAAGTTATCGTGTTTACATTCCCGTTATGACCTTGAAAAGCTAAGCATTAAACTTGGTTTTGTTATTCCTCGCAACGTTTTCGGTCCTGGCTTATCAATAGCGCATAGAGGTTCAATAGTTATACATCATGGAGTGCAAGTGGGAGAAAACTGCCGAATACATCATGGAGTTACAATAGGTACAGACTTGATAAACAATGGAGTACCCACCATAGGCAAAAATGTCATTATCAGTACGGGGGCCGTTATCGTAGGTCCCATATCGATAGCTGAGGGAATCGTCATAGGGGCTAATTCCTTTGTAAACAAAACTTTTGACGAACCAAACATAAGTATAGGTGGTTGCCCTGCGAGGAAAATCTCGAACAAAGGTTCAGAGGGTCGTTGGGTTAGAGCCACAGAGGTCATGAGAAATAGGGGCAAGAAAGAGTAAGCAAAGGTTAAATCCACTTATCAAAATGTGAAACACCACAATCACGCTTGTTGTATTAATGTGTGTTCGACTTTTGTTATCACAATAATAAGCGCAATTATCCAATACACCGATACCGGATATATTTCAACATTGGCAGTACTCAATTATATGTAGATTTAAGCCTTAATGAAACATACAGGGATTTGAATGCTACGCATTAGCGAGATAAACACCAAGATGGAATTTTTTAAAATGAAGAATCGTTGGGATCAGACCCTCAACAAAAGCGTAGAGGACAATATTTTTTTAACTTGGGAAAAAATGGCCCCTTCAGTAAACTATCTGGGCAATCATAGTTCACTTAAGATATTATGTGCGACTGAAGGTGATGAGCTTGTGGGAATTGCCCCTTTTCGGGTAACTCGTAAGGGTCTGATTTGGCCCTTGGGATATGGCATCCTTGAACCGTTGACTAATGGAGATACAGACTACAATGGAATAATCGTGACGCAAAACGAAGATCAATGCGTTCACGAGTTCTTGACTTACTTGTTTAGCCAAAAAGATTGGGATTTCATGAATTTTCCAGATTTGCCCCAATCATCACCAAGCTTGGCAATAATTGAAAACTCATCTGAAATTCCTAAACTTGAAATTAAAAAAGGAATAGTTTGCCCTTTCGTTGCGGTTCCTAATACAAAAGACAAATTGATAGCAAGCCTAAATTCCAAGTTTCAAAAAAAGCTGAAAAAGAGCCTGCAAAAATTGGAAGCTGAACAAGGTAAGGTAGAGCTAAAACAGTACCGCGAATTGGGTTCTCTAGAGCAAGCAATGGAAATATTCTTTGATTTACATCAGATGAGGTGGGTATCAAAGAGTGAACCCGGAAGGTTTAGATTGGAAAAATCTCGGAATATTACCTTTCAAACGGCGAAGTATTTTGCTGAAAAAGACTGGTTAAGACTGTATTTTTTGACGGTAGAAAAGAAACCCGTTGCCGTGGAGCTAAATTTAGAATATAAAGGGACAATGTATTGTCACCTTAAAGGCTTTGACCCAAACTTCTCCAAATATAGGGTAGGGAGTTTGTTAACTTTAAAAGTTTTGGAAGAGTGCGTTGCAAAAGGAATTGTTGAATATGATTTCATGCAAGGAGCTGAACCTTATAAGTTTGATTGGACTGAAAAGTCTCGAACAAATATGAACATAAAATTGGTGAACAAGAAAACGTCCTCCAATCTGATAGACGTAGGGCTTAAAGTGCTTATTAAGTCAAAAATTTACTTCGTTCTACTAAAATATTTGTTGCTGCTTTCTTCAATTAGACACTCGCTTAAGAAGATTTGATTAGAAGAGATCAGCTAATCAACCCTTACTTTCTGATTTGGTGATTCAACAATATAATCGATTCCAGAAGAGCCCTTAAGATAATAATCATTGCCATTCTTTTCAATTTCTTAGATCGTGTTTACGTCTATCAAAGATTTTTGATGCATACATATTTTGGTTATCCCTTTCCAAATTCTTTTTTTAAACCGCTGCAAAGGGCATCTTAACTTATCTTCTGTTTTAGTTCTTTCCTTTTTTTATCCATTACTTCTCGTTATAGATTACTGCATATTTCCAATTGTATTCATTGCTTTTTCGCTGATCATTACAGCTTTTATAGGGTCGTCATGCATAAATTGGCGTGGATCAAGAAAAAGTTATAAAACGTAAAAAGCGTGTGGTTGCCAAAAAGATTGCCCCATTTTGGATCATCCTAGTTTTTGGTGTTCCAGTTGCTCCATGCGTTCCATTGACTCTGAGTCATCCCGTGGAGCCAGAAAATATCAATGCCCGCAAGCTTGCCAGTTGGTGTTCCAGTAGCTAACTGCTCATCAACCCAACTCATAGCATCTGCCAAAGTACCGTAAGCTGGATAATCAGAGTGAATCGCTAAACCAACAGGCGAAGAAGAGTAACGCAAATAAAAATCAATGTGTTCCTTTGCTTTTGTTTCTTGTAGTCCAGACGGATAGGTGTATAGCATGGGTTGTATTCTGTCTACGTGAATTGTGCTGAAGAGCGCTGTGCCCATGTTTGGAGCTAAGTAGGCTACTACTGCTGTATAGTATTGTTTTCCTATTGTATGCAGTGCTGATGCTGCACCGTTGAAGTATGATACGTAATCTGAATAGCCGCTGCATTGCAATTCTTCAAGATCGTCTGCGATGCCGTCGAAGTTGTAGTCTCTTGCTAGGTTGACCATATTGTTGATTGCGGTTTGGCGTAGATTTGATGCGCCTATGTTGATTGTTGTTCCGTATGATGCTTGCGAGGTTACCCACGCGTAGATCTTTAGTCCGGCTGCGTGGGCGTTTGCTACGGCAGTTTGAATTTGGCTTGAGGATACTAGATAGTAGAGTGAGGAGTCTGATTTCCAGTAACCGACTTGCATGTAAATTTCTGTGATTTTTTGTTGTCTGTAGTATGAGCATTGCGACGGAGCTAAATCAGAACCAGCTGTAGACCATAAACCGTTAGTGTTCCCACTGGATAGAATAGGAGTTGGAATGGGGGTTGGAGTTGGAGTAGTTGTTGGTGATGGGGTTGGAGTTGGAGTAGTTGTTGGTGATGGGGGTTGGAGTTGGAGTAGTTGTTGGTTCTGGAGTTGGAGTAGTTGTTGGTTCTGGAGTTGGAGTAGTTGTTGGTTCTGGAGTTGGAGTAGTTGTTGGTTCTGGAGTTGGAGTAGCTGTTGGTTCTGGAGTTGGAGTAGCTGTTGGTGCTGGAGTTGGAGTGGCTGTTGGAGATGGAGTTGGATTGGCTGTTGGAGATGGAGTTGGCAAGGGTGAAATAAAGTAACTGCTAGTTGGGACAGGAGTTGGGGTTAATGTTATTGTCTGTGTTGTTGCTCCAGGGGTTCGAAGTGTCAAGGAAGTAGGCGTAGGAGCAGCTGGCAATATTGGAAAGGGAGTGGGAGATGGCGAATAGGTCAGTATTGGAGTAGAAGAACGCGAATCGCCTAATATTGAATCAGAAGATGTACTTTTTCCATACGTAATGAATCTGTTTTGTTGCGCGGTAGCTGATTCTACGAAAAGGCTTGAAGCTATAACTATTATTATGAAAAAAATAGGAATGATGTTTTTTGAGGTTACTCCCATTTTGGATCATCCTAGTTTTTGGTGTTCCAGTTGCTCCATGCGTTCCATTGACTCTGAGTCATGCCATGGACCCAGAAAATATCAATGCCCGCAAGCTTGCCAGTTGGTGTTCCAGTAGCTAACTGCTCATCAACCCAACTCATAGCGTCAACTAAAGTACCATAAGGCGGATGGTCAGAATGAATCGCTAAACCAACAGGCGAAGAAGAGTAACGCAAAAAGAAATCAACATGCTCCTTAAGCTTGGTTTCTTGCAGTCCAGACGGATAAGCATACAGCATGGGTTGTATTCTGTCTACGTGAATCGTGCTGAAAAGTGAAGCGCCCATGTTTGGCGGCAGATAAGCTACTACTGCTGTATAGTATTGTTTTCCTATTGTATGCAGTGCTGATGCTGCACCGTTGAAGTATGATACGTAATCTGAATAGCCGCTGCATTGCAATTCTTCAAGATCGTCTGCGATGCCGTCGAAGTTGTAGTCTCTTGCTAGGTTGACCATATTGTTGATTGCGGTTTGGCGTAGATTTGATGCGCCTATGTTGATTGTTGTTCCGTATGATGCTTGCGAGGTTACCCACGCGTAGATCTTTAGTCCGGCTGCGTGGGCGTTTGCTACGGCAGTTTGAATTTGGCTTGAGGATACTAGATAGTAGAGTGAGGAGTCTGATTTCCAGTAACCGACTTGCATGTAAATTTCTGTGATTTTTTGTTGTCTGTAGTATGAGCATTGCGACGGAGCTAAATCAGAACCAGCTTGAGTCCAAATACCGTTACCTCCATAATTGGGTGTATAAGGAGTTGGAGTAGGAGTGGCAGTGGGATAGGGTGTTTGAGTAGGTGTTGGAGTAGGTGCTGGAGATGAACTGCCTGATTGATAGACTTTTATTTCTTCTATGTGTGCGGCTAAGTTTGCTGTGTTGCCAGTTATTGTTATTCTAACGTATCTACATGTTGTTTGGGTGAATGAGTCAGTTACTACGCTATTTCCAGTTTTTGTGGATACAACGGTGTTCCAATTGGAGCCGTCAGTTGAAACTTGGATGTAATAGGTGTATGTTCTCGAGTTCCCATCGTAGAAGTGGGTAACGATTTGGCTGATGCTTTTTTGTGTGCCCAGGTCAAGTTGTAGCCATTGGGGAAGACCGTTTGCTGAACGTTGTTCCCCAGTAGTTGGCGGTTGATTCTACTCCGTCGATTGCTTGGCTTCGGGGTATGTGTGCCGGAGTATGAGGAGGCTACTACTGCAGACACTGTTATTTGTGGCTGTTCCGCCGCCTGGCGCAGGTGTAGGAGCGCGGTTGGTGCTGGGGTAGATGTTGGGTGGGTGTTGGGGTGGGGTTGACTACTGCTGTGGTGGTGCAGGTGGCGTATATGCTTGTGGCGGTTTGTTGGTATCCAGCGGGGTGTTCCAAAGGTTGCTGGGTACTCTGCTGAGTAAGGTGAGTATTTCCATGCGTGTTGGTTTGTGGATGTAGCTGCCATTTTTCCGTAGGAGGGGTTGTTTGAGACTGTGCATAGCCAGTAGTATCCTGGGGTTAGGGTGGTTTGTGGTAGGGTGAATGTTTGCCAGCCGCTTTGGGTTATTGTTTGGCTGTTGCTTTGCGCTATTAGGGTGGAGGGTGCTCCATTGTTGTCTGCGTAGATTGCGGTTTTGGCGTTAAAGCCTGTGTTTGTGTAGTATACTGTTATGGTTTGGAGTTGGCCGTTTTGGGTTAGTTGGAATCGGCTTGCGTCTCTGTCGGTTGTGAAAGAGTTTGTCATTGTTCCGATTGATGTATTTCCGAATGTGAATGTGTCGGCTGCTGCGGTGACTTGTATTGATGCTGCGCCGAAAATTGACAAGGAGCTTATGATTATTAGTAAGCTTATGCTTAGGGCTGAGGTTTTTTTGAGTTTTCTAAAACTCCCCAAGTTCACTATTTTATTTAAATTATTCATTTTATATTCTCTCTTCTTGAATTTTAAACAAACTTCGGTTCCACCTAATTTAATTCTTTTTGAGAAGTCTTGTAGGTTTTTTGTAAATTTCATTTGCGATTTTGCGAACCTGGTTTAACTAAACATGCGAAGCGGATTTTGCATGAATCCCCAAAAAATATGTTTGCCTTGTATATTTGTGGTAAACCCAACTCACTAATCTGTGCTAGAATAAACAAAGTTAAAACTTGTATAGGCATGGCCATGTCTTGTGTAGTCATATTATTTCCACTATTTTGATTGAAAGTTTTATTGAAACAAAATAGTCCTGATATCCGCAGATCGTTTTCAAGGTAGGAAACAACTAACCTCACGTAGACTTACTCGATGGGTTTTTTCAGCAAAAAATTTGAACCTTCAATAAACTGCTTCCTCCGTAATTTTCAAATATTTAGTCTTTCAATCAATTATAGATAGCTCAAGGAATGATGGCTGATAAATTACAGAAAGAAAATTGGAGACAGATAACTTTGCACATTGCCCAAATAGGAACTGGTCGAGTTGGACGACCAACAGCATACACAATAATGTGTTCGAAGATTGCAAACGAGCTGACATTATGTGATATTAAACCACATCTTGCTGCTGCGTTTGCTGAAGAACTAAAACACGTTGCTTCAAGCATCGGGCTTGACATCGAAATTAACTCTTGTGAAAAAGCTGAAGATATTTCTGGAGCAGATATAATTTTGATATCTGCAGGACAGCCCCGGTCTCCGGGAGTTAAAATGTCAAGAAGGGACTTAGCAGTCCAAAACGGTGAGATTATTAAGCAAGTGTCAGAAGATACTGTTCCTGGAAATTCTGGTGCAAAGTATATAGTGATCACCAATCCTGTTGATGCAATGGCAATGGTGTGTAAGAAATTCACTAATGCTAGCTTTGTAATTAGCACAGGAACTAACCTTGAGTCCTTAAGGTTCAGATCTAAAGTTGCGCAAACACTCGGAGTTCCGGTGTCTCAGGTTAGCGGTTGGATAGGGGGAGAACATGGAGATGCAGCGATTCCATTATGGTCAACAACCAAAGTCTTCGGTTTTCCAGTCGAGGAATATGCATCATCGAAAAAATTGATGTTCCTTAAACAAGACATCATTTCTTATGTAAAAGAGATTTCAAAATTCATAATTGAAAACATTGGAGGCACCGAATACGGTCCAGCTGCTTCATTTAGAGACTCACAAGAGCGATAGCAAATAATACTAATGAAATTCTGCCTGTGTCTATTCCAATAAAGTTCCCGGGAATTCTTGAGCCAACTTTTGTAGGAGTACCTGTGCACCTTTCCTCAATTGTGGGCTCTTCTTTGTATAATATTCTTTCCGAAGATGAACGAGACGGAATAGTTGAAGCTGCTAAAACAATTTACCAAACCTACATTACTGCCATAGAGAATTTAGAATGATCCTACAAACAAGTTTCAACAAAGATGTTGATATCTGAACTGTCCGATTCGAATTCTCAAAGACCATGGATATTTTAGAATAAGATATTAATTGAAGCGACAACAAAGATAAGCAGATGCTTCAAATCAAGAAAACCGGAATTAATCAAGACGTAGTCGTTGTTGTTACAATAGGCTTAGCCCTAGTGACTGGCTTAGGTTTGATAGTATTCTCGGCGTTAAACAATCTATCATTTATGGCTGTTCTAGGAGTTTCTATATCTTTTTGGAGTTTACTGCTTCTCTTCTTTACTCCAACAAAAAAAGTGTTTCTCGCCCTGTTGAGAGCTTCTGCAAGTGCAAGCGGAAGCAATATTGAACGATCCCTCATGGAGTTCAATTTGGATGAAAAGGGAATATATCTGCCACCACAAAATCTCCACAACTTCGAATCTAGCCTTGTCTTCGTACCTAAAAAGCTTCGGGCAACTCTGCCTACAGCTGACGAGACAGGAGATAAATTGTTATCCGAGAAAAAAAACGGTCTATTCTTCACTCCTCCAGGTCTTGCACTATCACAAATGTTTGAACATGAACTCGGTATGTCTTTCAGAAAAATTCCTATATCTCAAATGGAGATAGCAATAAAAAAACTAGTTAACAACCTGAAATTTGCAGAAGGAGCACAAGTTCAAATTCAAGATAGTACAATAAATTTAGAAGTCACTGGAAGCATTTTTAACACACTTTGCAGTGAAGCCAAAGATAATCAACCACGAACGCATGCTCAAGTCGGTTGTATATTGGCGAGCGCTTTCGCATGTGCATTTGCCAAAGCTTCGGACAAACCGATAACAATCCAAAAAGACACTTTGAATCCTGATAACAAAACAATGATAATTGAATACGTTATGGAAAATGTATAAACCATGCTGCTTCCTCCTTTAACTCTCCAAGATATAAGCCTGCTTCTGGCTGTTAGCGCTATCCTACTTCTTGTTACGGCTGAACTTGTCCCTTACATATTTGGGGAAAAGACGTTAGTCTCAGACATGAGAAAGCTTCGTTTTCTGGCGATGGTAATTGGTGTATTATTCATGGTGACTGTTGTCATGATAATATTTGCAGTCTAAAACTTAAGACATTTTAAGAGATTAAGAAGACTATTGCTTCCACAAATTATTAGAGACTGAATCTTACACCTTGTCAATCGATTCATAGATTTGGCTCAAGGATTTACCCATCAGATTTAGTGCTGGAAGATATCAGGAATAATTTTCTCATCTTCTTTTTTTCATGCGACAATGAAAACATGAAATTAGAAAAGGTTAAAGCCACAGAGCACTCTCTTTTCATAAATAACTAACGCAAACCTAAGTTAATAAAAAACATCGGACGAAAAAATATGAACAAATCGCAAATTCTGATAATTGCATTTCTCATTTCGCTATCAATCTGCGCATTGGCAAGTACGCAAGTCAAAGCTGCTGTTTTAAGTATTACTGTGTCGCCTGAGGGTCCTATTACAATGGATGTTGGCCAGGTTCAGATGTTTACAGCTACGCCTAATGGTGGCTCGGGGTCCCTGTCTATTCAATGGAATTTGGATGGTTCCCCAGTGGGGTCTGATAGCCCGAATTATTCTTTTTCTGCTACTTCCACAGGTCCCCACTTGATTACTGTGTTTGTTACTGATTTTACAGAAAACGCTCAGGATTCAGTCTCTGTTACGGTTGCTGCTCCACCTACTGTTAGTATTGCTCCTAATGGTCCAATTAAGATGGATGTTGGTCAGGTTCAAGTGTTTACGGCAACGTCTATTGGTGGTTCAGGTACGATTAAATATCAATGGTATCTGGGTGGTTCTGTTGTTTCGGGTGCAACTGGTTCTACTTATTCTTTTAGCCCGGCGGCTGCTGGTTCGTACTTAGTTACTTGCAAGGTGACTGATAGTGCTTCATCTCCGGTTACATCGCCTTTTTCTAACGCTGTGTCTGTTGTGGTGAATCCTGCTTTGGTTGCTCCGGCTGTTTCTGCTTCTGTGGCTGTGATTAATCAGGGTCAGTCTTCAGTTTTGTCTAATTCGTCTTCTGTGTCTACGGGTACTGCTCCTTATTCGTATCAGTGGCTTTCGCGGGCTCCTGGTGCTGGTTCTTACTCGCCTATTAGTGGTGCGACTTCATCTAGCTACTCTTTTGTTACTTCGATTTCTACTGCTACCGGTAGTTGGAGTTTTATGCTTCAGGTTACTGATGCAGTTTCGGCTGTGGTGACTTCTAACGCCGTTTCTGTTGTGGTGAATGCGGTTCCGACTGTGACTGTGTCGCCTGGTTCTTGGACTATGGATATGGGTCAGGTTAAGGCGTTTACGGCTGTTGCTAGTGGGGGGTCGGGTAGTTATCCGTCTTCGGGTTATCGTTGGTATGTGGATGGGGTTGTGCAGGGTAGTCAAACTGTGTCGTTTAGTTTTTCTCCAGGGTCGGTGGGTTCTTATGCGATTACGGCTACTGTTACTGATAGTTTTGGTACGACTTCAGTTCAATCTTCTGCAGCGTCTGTTACGGTGAATTCTGCTTTGGTCGTTCCTACGGTGTCTGTTTCTGCAAATACGATTAATCGGGGTCAGACTAGTAGTTTGTCTTCGTCTTCTGTGTCTACGGGTACTGCTCCTTATTCGTATCAGTGGCTTTCGCGGGCTCCTGGTGCTGGTTCTTACTCGCCTATTAGTGGTGCGACTTCATCTAGCTACTCTTTTGTTACTTCGGCTTCTTCAGCTATTGGAACTTGGCGCTTTGAATTGCAGGTGACAGACGCTGCTGGAGCGTCAGCTGTTTCTTCTCCTGTGTCTGTTGTGGTGAATCCTGCTTTGGTTGCTCCGGCTGTTTCTGCTTCTGTGGCTGTGATTAATCAGGGTCAGTCTTCAGTTTTGTCTAATTCGTCTTCTGTGTCTACGGGTACTGCTCCTTATTCGTATCAGTGGCTTTCGCGGGCTCCTGGTGCTGGTTCTTACTCGCCTATTAGTGGTGCGACTTCATCTAGCTACTCTTTTGTTACTTCGATTTCTACTGCTACCGGTAGTTGGAGTTTTATGCTTCAGGTTACTGATGCAGTTTCGGCTGTGGTGACTTCTAACGCCGTTTCTGTTGTGGTGAATGCGGTTCCGACTGTGACTGTGTCGCCTGGTTCTTGGACTATGGATATGGGTCAGGTTAAGGCGTTTACGGCTGTTGCTAGTGGGGGGTCGGGTAGTTATCCGTCTTCGGGTTATCGTTGGTATGTGGATGGGGTTGTGCAGGGTAGTCAAACTGTGTCGTTTAGTTTTTCTCCAGGGTCGGTGGGTTCTTATGCGATTACGGCTACTGTTACTGATAGTTTTGGTACGACTTCAGTTCAATCTTCTGCAGCGTCTGTTACGGTGAATTCTGCTTTGGTCGTTCCTACGGTGTCTGTTTCTGCAAATACGATTAATCGGGGTCAGACTAGTAGTTTGTCTTCGTCTTCTGTGTCTACGGGTACTGCTCCTTATTCGTATCAGTGGCTTTCGCGGGCTCCTGGTGCTGGTTCTTACTCGCCTATTAGTGGTGCGACTTCATCTAGCTACTCTTTTGTTACTTCGGTTTCTTCAGCTATTGGAACTTGGCGCTTTGAATTGCAGGTGACAGACGCTGCTGGAGCGTCAGCTGTTTCTTCTCCTGTGTCTGTTGTGGTGAATCCTGCTTTGGTTGCTCCGGCTGTTTCTGCTTCTGTGGCTGTGATTAATCAGGGTCAGTCTTCAGTTTTGTCTAATTCGTCTTCTGTGTCTACGGGTACTGCTCCTTATTCGTATCAGTGGCTTTCGCGGGCTCCTGGTGCTGGTTCTTACTCGCCTATTAGTGGTGCGACTTCATCTAGCTACTCTTTTGTTACTTCGATTTCTACTGCTACCGGTAGTTGGAGTTTTATGCTTCAGGTTACTGATGCAGCAAATGCAGTCGTGAATTCTTCTGAGGTTTCAATTATGCTAAATATTCCTCCACTTGATCACTTTATTTTTAGCTCTATAGGTCCTCAGATTGCAGGTACTTCGTTTAGCGTTACAATTATTGCTAAAGACGCTTCTAATAACACTCTTACAAACTTCGTTGGAACTAACACCTTGAATGTTTCTACTGGAACTATTAGTCCAAGCATCACTAGTGCCTTTTCAAAAGGTGTTTGGACAGGTTTTGTGATTGTGACTGGTGCCAATTCAGGAGTTACCCTTTTCACTGTTGGTTCAGGCATGACTGGAACAAGCAACAGTTTCACGGTTAATTCTGGTGCCCTCAACAGCTTTACTTTTAGTCCTATCAATAGTCCTCAAAATGTTGGTTCAAGTTTTAATATAGTAGTTACGGCTTACGATGTCTATGGGAATATCGTTTTGGGTTATGTTGGAAGGCCGATTTTAACGGTTTCAGCGGGGTCAATTAGTCCTGTCACTATGAATTCTTTCGTTAACGGTATCGGATCGACTTCTGTTACTTTAACTGATGTAGGTTCTGGAGTTACCATTACAGCTACTGATTCTATTTATTCCGGAATCAGCAATTCATTTACAGTAACAAATACTGTTACTCCACTCCCATCATCCACGCCAACGCATTCACCAAACCCAACTCTAATACCAACTCCGACACCAAGACCAACAGGAACTCCACAAGCTACTTCTAACCCCACAACAAAGCCATCGCCTTCTTCAACTCCATTTGACACAACTATAATAGCTAAGACGGATAATGGGACAACCGTTAATTTTGCAATCAGCGGAAATATAACAAGTTCCCAGATGTCTAACGTCACTATAACAGCAAACCAATCTGCCCTATTAATTACAGTAACTTTCACTTTAACAGGACAAGACGGAACCACAGGTTTTAGCAACCTGACTATTCCAAAAAATATTGTACAATACGGCATAACTCCTGAAATATTCATTGATAACCAACGAGCGCCTATTCAGGGCTACACTCAAGATGCATATAACTACTATATTTGGTATTCAACGCAGTTTAGTACGCATCAAGTGAAAATACAATTTGCATTACCTTCAGTATTTCAAGAAACATCCTTTGCATCTATGATTGCTGTCGGCTTAACTGTCCCTGAAATCATTTTAATCTATACAGTAATAGCTGTCAGACGCTTAAAACGAAAACCTGACAACACTTAGCACAAACCCAAATCCAAAACTAAATCTTACTTAGCGCAAAATTCAGATAAACATTCACTCTTTTTTGGGAACTGTCAAGTAACTGGAAATCGCAAAACGGATCTCCAATCCATCATTAAGCAACCGCTGAAACGGTTTTTTTCAGTCCTCTTAGGTTTTTACTTATTTAATACAGAATAAGGGACGTTCTTGTTTTTAACAAAACATAGTTTATATTCATACTAAGATAACGAATATCTCAAACAAGGATAATAGTAAATATAACATGGCGAAAAAACATAATGAAAATTACACCTAAACAACCAAAACGCAATTCGCTCGTAACTGCACTTTTGTTTTTGATCTTAGGTATCTCTATGTTCTTCTTATCACTTTTTTTGGGCTCACAAATAATTTGTATTACTGGATTAGGGTTAATTTTCTGGGGAGCACTTTTCTTGTTCATAACACCCTTGAGATATGTTGAAAGCAATTTCTTAATAATCTCAACTCTACCTGCTTATATGACCTTGGATAGAATCCTCAACCAGCTCAGCCCCAAGAATGAAGCATATAATATCCCTCCGTATCCCAAAGATGTTTTTTTGCCAGAACATCTATCAGGTCTCAAAGAAACGGTAACATTCATCCCTGCGGAACTTACGGACAGTACAGTAGAAATTGAAGACATCGCAAGTAGCAAATTCATGATTGAAAAACCAAGTGGGCTTCTAGTAACATCTCCAGGTGCATGTATTTTGGACAAAATTGAACAAAAACCTGATGCAGATTTTTCTAAAATCCCACTCAGCGAACTTGACGAGGCATTACCAAACTTGCTTGGCGAGCTTTGTTTGGCTAAAGGAATTGCAGTAACTATAAACGAAAACGACATAATTCTGAAAATTACTGGCTCTCTTTATAAAAACCTCTATAGCGAAAAATACAACCTTAAGAGCGTCTATTTGCTTGGTTGCCCACTTGTCAATGCAGCAGCATGTGCTATTGCAAAATCTGCGGGTAAACCTACAATGATTCAAGAAATAAAAATTGCTCCCAACGGTAAAACAACAACGATATCATTCAAAATTATCAATAAGTTGTTTGAGAAGCGGCAGAAACTGATTGAGGCCTATGGCAAAGCCTCTATAAGAAAAAAGGAACTGATAGAGATGATTAATGCTTCAATGAACATCGTTGATTTGTCTTTTGATATTCTTGTTGGTTTGCAAAAGAAGCGAATTAATTGGGAACTATTAGAAACTTATTCTAAACCTTTTGGGGAGGCTTTGAGTTTCAGAAATCAAACGATGCCTATGATGAACTTGAATTTCTTCAACATCTCATCAGCTATAAAAAGTCAGAATGCAAAAGCAACTTCAGAAGAAGCGTATAACATCTTAAAAGGTGTTTTTGAGTATTTCGACAGTTTAAGCCTCGATAATGACCATAAAGAAGGCGCTCTGAATTACATTACTACAAAAGCCATAATTCTTTTGTATTATGTATTAAATGATATTATACTTGGTAAAACAGTTGGAGATAAAGAAAACAAGAAAGAGACAAATCAAATGGAAAGTATTTTACAAATCCTGGGTAACGCCGAAGTTTTTAAATGTAACATTGAGTCGCTAATGACTAGCGTTGATAAAGCGATTCCTGAGACTGATTTAGAAAGCTTCATTGACTATACCCGTAGTATTTTCAAAAAAGAGTTCGCTTCTTTTTTCTTGGTTAATTAAATAAATTGTGATTGCTATGGACATTCCTCTAACGCTCACCGACCTTAATCTCTGGCTAGCTCTCACAGCCATAATACTTCTCATTACCTCTGAACTTCTCAGTGTATCGTCCGAATATTCAAGCAGAATCATAATTATAAAAAGCAGGCTGAGATTTGCCGCTATTGGATGCGGACTTGCTTTCCTATTTACTATTCTACTACGCTTCATTTAGACTCCCAATTCATAATAATCTTGCTTAAGCGGAAATCTCCTAAGTTTTGATAATATACTATTGAAAAACTACTATAACCAAGAAAAAGCAAAATTCGAAAGTGGTAAACCATGAAAAATGTTCTTCTTTAAATTACCAGAATATTCGGGCCAATTATGGGTTTAATTTTCAATGTGGTTATTTTCACCGCTGTACCATTGTGAACAAAACTATAGGCAAATCTGACATAAAAAATCTCCATGGAATAGGGGACGGACTTGGCAAGAAACTTGTATAAATAAAGACTGAGATGTTTGTCAATTCTTGAAGGTTGTTTCGAGCAGTATTCTTTTGAGTATTGTGATGCCATGTTTTACTTTCAATTTTTTCTGGCCTAAGCGTGCTCTATAAGCAATAGGTATTTCTGCAATCTCAAAGCCTCGTCGTTCCACCATTTGGTTTAATTCGACTTCGATATCAAATCCTTTGGATTTTATAACCCACCCCTTCAAAATGTCTGTTCGTATTACTCGTAGTCCTGTTAATGGGTCTTGAAGTGGCACTCCGTTTAGCATTTTATGAGCCCATGCTAGTAGTTGATTGCCTATGTGGAAAATATTATGTAATGCTTTTTTGTCAATGTTTCCGCTGAGTCTGTTGCCACACACCATGCCGACAAGCGGATTTTCATCGAGAATCCTTATCATCGCTGGAACATATTCAGCGGGATAAGTGTAGTCGGCGTCAGTAAGAATGATGTAGTTTACGTTTGGGTCTACGTTTTCAAGAGATTTGGCTAAAGCATCGCCTTTGCCTTTTCCATCTTGATAAACAACTTTTGCCCCTAAATTCTTAGCTACCTCAACTGTTCGGTCACTGCTTTTGCCATCCACGACTAATACTGGAATTTCGCCAAGAGTGTCCTTCATCTCGGTGATAGTGAGACCTATTCCTGGCGCTTCATTTAATGCTGCAATAATTAACTGCGCTGATTCACGTGCTTCAATCCGTTGAATTAGAACCGTCAAATCCTTAACCTCATCCTTTCTTTAATCGTTAATCGTAAATGTTGTTACACGCTATAAAAGCAACGTTGCGAAAAAAACAACATGTCAAAAACTGCAATACATCAGTTTTGATAACTTTTTTTGCTGTTTTTCAACAGACTGACTTCGAAGTCAAGCCTGTTTTGGTTGCTTCTGGCAGAACCTTAAAGAGTCAACTTTTGTAGGCCAAACGGTATTTCTTTTTAGTGTTTTTTGAGTTGTTTATTAATTGCTAGTTGCGACTGTAATTGGAAATTTTTGGTTTATATCCGATTTTGAGGACTGTCCGAACTTTTTCATTCAAAAATAAGGGAACGAAAGACAATCCAATATTGATATTGTGGTTGATGCATGCCGTTCAACTTGTGAGTGGTTTTATGGGAAATAGCTGAATTATGTAGGCGTGTTGTTCAAGTGCACAGTGCAAACACACGATAATAATATTTATTAAGACTTAAGATACACGTGGTATTTACGGGGGACAAAATATGCCAAAAATAAAACTCTCTGTAACAGCATCAGTAATAATTTTAGTTTTAATTGCAGTCGCTCTAACATTCACAACCTTTGCAGCCATAACCACAAGCCAAAGCCTATCATCTAGCGGACAAGTAACCACATCTGCAAATCTGGGTGTATTTTCAAACAGTGCTTGCACTACTTCTTTGAGTTCCATAAATTGGGGAACCTTAACAGCAGGAGGAAACATCACTCGAACAATCTATGTAAAAAACACTGGCAGTGGCCTTGCTCTTACTCTAAGCATGGAAACAAGTAACTGGACTCCTGCAGGAGCAGAAGAACCTATAACCCTGACATGGAGCCAAGAAGGAGCAAGACTTCAACCAGGACAATCAGTTGCAGCAACCTTCACTCTTTCGGTATCTCCAACCATAGCTGACGTCACAAACTTTAGCGTCCAAATTAACATCACCGGCACTAACTAAATCCCAACTTTTTTTGCCTCTATTCTACATCAAATCTTTTTTCAGCAACCAGTATTTACGCCACTTTAACGATAGCAACAAAATTGTTTAATACAACAGCCATTAGCGTAAAGAGGGATATGATGTACCCTGAATTTAGAAATTTTTTTGCAAAAGGCGAAATTTGGCTGGTGCAGTTGGTTTTGGTTTCGGCTCTATAGAATAATAGTCCAGTCAGCGTTATCGCTGTTAGTTTAACACCGCTGAATAGAAACATATTTGATTGAGTCAAGCTGGCAAGCAGAGGATTGGTTTCTGTTGCCCCAAAAAACACTATCCCCACCAAAGTTATCAGCCAATCCAGAGTTCCCATCAAAATAATTGCAGCACATAGTAAAACTTCTTTCTTAACCATGGCTCATCCGCTTCCTAATTGATCTTTCCTCAAAAAGATATAGTGAACCATTCAGTTATTCATTCTCAATGGTGACCTATATCAACAGATATGCAGCAATACATCAAAATTCACAAAATTAATACAAAAATGTATCTGCAACTTAATCTTTTTTGCGAGTAAAGCCTCAAAGCTTGCAGTATATGCGCTGTACAACAAGAAACATTCAAAATCTCTATCATCAAAGAGTTTGTCTTTTAGCCCCATAATTAGTTATTCTCTATCAACCGTCTTGCGCTTCCATGAACGCTATTTCATCTTGAAACAAAGTCATTTTGATATGAATTAAAACTTGTGCCACACAGCAAAGCAGGAAAAAAATGCCTTCGGTACCTACCTCATCCTGTGTCTAACTTAAAATAACGAGCTTTAAGCGAAAACTAATTTTGTTAAGTGACATGAAGCCAACCACGTCCACCTTTCTTAGGTTGCCGTCTAGATCCCTTTTTTGCGGGAACACTATTAGCAAGATATGCAGCGGCACGAGATCCCCTTGCGGATTTGTTGGTTATTTCTGTTTTTATGAACTTATTCCAGCCGCCAACGTTGACGTCTGGCTGAACGTAGCGGTCTGGGTTTTCAATTTTGTACTTTTCCAAAATTTGCTTGAGGTTTAGGATCTTAAAATCCTTGGTTGCGTGAATGATTGTTCCCTTCTCCACGTCTAAAATTGCGTAATCGTTAACTGACACTCCCTCAGCTCGAACCCTATCATCAAAGCGTTCACTCCACAAAAGCTTCCACTGCGCCTTAAGCTCTTCAATTAATTGCTTTTGGGCTGCAACTCTTGCCTTGTAATCTTTAGAACCGAATTCTTTATTTGAATCTTCAGCAACTGCCAATATACTACCCTTGTGTATTCACTTCTTAAGTATAGGGTTATTTAACAATTATTCCGCATGAAAAATTATGTGTTATCCTGCCAGCCCTTAGTTGCCGTTAGCATTCTCCTAAAAAATTAACCTAACCTATATGCTTAATAGCCAAGCAAACAGAACTGTCTGAGTCAAAAGGAGGAAATCTGCGTGTTTGCTGTCGGACACATGGCAATTGCTTACCTCTTAGGGAAAGGCTCCTCTAGGGCGCTACTCATAAAACTAAACATACCAATAGTGCTGGTTCTCTCTATTTTGCCTGACATAGATATCATCTTTGATTTTTTGACTGGTTCAGAAATGCATAGGGGACCAACACATTCAATTGTGGTTTTAACACTGGCTTTCATTCCAATCTTCATTATCTACCGTAAAAAGGCAATCCCATACTTTTTAGCGTTGATTTCCCATCCGTTGATGGGAGACTTCTTGATAGGCGGAAAACTTCAGTTATTTTGGCCGCTTTCAACTGGGCAGTTTGGATTGCATGAGGCGGGATTTCCCTACTTCCTAAGCATCTTCAGCCCAGTAAACATAGCTCTTGAACTAACCTTGTTTTCTGTAGCAACCCTTGTCCTGTACAAAACAAGAGACTGGAAAGCCTTTTTCACAAGCAGCAAAACAAACTTGATTCTGATAATTCCAATAGCCACAGTTTTGCTACCAAGCACAATCGGTTACCCATTTAGCAACTCATTACTCCTCACGGTTCCACTCTTAGCTTTGGCACATCTGTTTTATCTTGTGCTCTTCAGCATCGCGATTGTAAAAACGCTATCTGCCATGTTCAAGAAAAAAGCCTTAAACCAAAGAATCGCAACCAACTAAGGCAAACTTCAATAGTGGTGAGCAGAATATTACCGGAAATTTGTTTTTCAAATAAGGCTCGCTAGCCAGTGATTTGATTGCCAGATTCCTTAAAAAGGAAACGGAATACTATGTCGCCGCGGCAAGCTCTATAAAAGGCTATTTGGATATTATCCGCTAAACTACCCTTTTCGAAAGTCTTATAGGAACAGTAGTCACATTTAGCAGATAGCGTTCTTGCGTTATTCACGTAAGAACAGCAAAGAAAGGAAGAAAAGAAAATGAAAAACTCTAAAAACAAAACTAAAGCTACTGCATTTGCTTTGTTTCTGGTGCTAACAATTTCCGTTACGATCTTTGCTTTGCCAAACGCTAACGCACATGTTCCAGCATGGAAGATTCCAACATTTTCCTATATTGTTGTCTCACCAAATCCTGTAGGTGTTGGACAAAACGTGTATGTCATCTTTTGGATCGACAAGATGCCGCCAAGCGGTAACGGCGCTCTCGGTGACAGATGGGATAACCTTAAAGTAGAGGTTACAAAACCTGACGGATCCAAATCTACGTTGGGAACATTTACGTCCGATCCAATAGGTGGAGGCTTTGCTACCTACACGCCTACCGCAGTTGGCACGTACTCTTTTGAGTTCACATTTCCAGAACAAGTAGCAACCCTAGCTGGCCCCACAGGACTAATTGGCACCGACAGCGTCTACGTCAACGATACTTTTCTAGCCAGCAGCGCAATGGCAACACTTACTGTACAGCAAGAACCACTGCCTGAGCCCCAAAGCTATCCGCTTCCAACCGACTACTGGACCCGTCCAATAGAAGGACAGAACACCGAATGGGCAAACATTGCATCAAACTGGCTGGGGAGCCCCCAAATTGTCGGGAAACTCCAACCTGATGGCACAGCGCCTAACAGCCCACACATAATATGGACAAAGCCGTTTCAATTCGGAGGCGTTGTTGGAGGAGACTACAGTACCCCAAGCGTAACCTACTACTCAGGATTGTCATACGAAGGCAGATTCACTAATCCACTAATCATGTACGGAAGACTCTACTACAACCTGCCAAAAAGTAATAACGCCGCAGGCGGAGGATACAACTGTATAGATCTACATACTGGAGAAACCCTATATTGGCAAAATATGACCCAACCTGGATTCGGTCAACTCTTTGACTACGAGTCACCCAACCAACACGGTGTCATCCCTAACGGCTACTTATGGACAAGCAGCATGAGCGATGCATATGATCCTCTGACTGGAGATTGGTTGTTTGGCATGACAAGCGTTCCTTCGGGTACCGCCGTATACGGTTCACAGGGAGAGATACTACGTTATGTGCTAAGCTACAATGCAATGGCGGGGTCTGGGTGGTTGGCGTTGTGGAACAATACTGCATCACCTTCAGAACTGGCAGGACCAACTGGAACCAGTGGTTGGCAATGGAGACCTGTAGGCAAATCTATCAATGCGAGTACTGCTTATTCGTGGAACGTTACAATACCTGCATTGCCGGGATCAGCGGCTCCAGCCATAATCAAAGTCATCCCAAATGATATAATAGTTGGCAGAAGCTCGACATTTTCGGGTATGTCTCCGGCTTTTGGGACTCCAGATCCTTACACGCTATGGGCGATAAGTGATAAGCCAACTTCAAGAGGTCAACTGTTATGGATCAAAAACTATCCAGCTCCAGTTGGAAACACTAGCATACTGATGGGACCAGTGAGTCCAACGGCACGCGTCCTGGCAATATATGAAAGAGAGACCATGCGGTACTGGGGCATCAGCATCGACGACGGCAGCCAAGTGTGGGGACCAACTCCTTCTGAATCTCCATTAGACTATTATCAAAAGTTCGGGGCAAATGAAGTCATGGAAGCTTACGGCAATCTTTACACAGCTAGCTACGGTGGAATAGTCCGATGCTATTCTATGACAACTGGAAACCTACTATGGTCTTATAACAATACCGCGGTTGGTTTAGCAGCAGTTTGGCCTAATTGGCCCATTGGAATGGCCGCTATTGCTGACGGAAAAGTCTACGCATTCACAAGCGAGCACTCTCCCAACGCACCACCATACAAGGGTGCAAAAGTACGCGCTATTAACGCTACCACAGGCGAGGAAATATGGACTATGATGGGCTGGATGAGCGGATTTCAGGCAGCGGGAGCAGCATGCGCTGTTGCAGATGGCATCTTAACATTCCTCAACTTATACGACATGCAAATATACGGTATCGGCAAGGGTCCAAGTGCTACTACTGTAGAAGCCCCGATGACTTCCAACGAGCTGGGCAAACCAATAGTTATCAGAGGCACAGTGACTGACATCGCAGCTGGCACAAGACAGAAAGAGCAGGCCGCTCGTTTTCCAAACGGTGTTCCCGCAGTTTCTGACGAGAGTATGAGTGCGTGGATGGAGCATGTGTATATGCAGAAGCCTCGTCCTTCAGATGTTGTTGGTGTTGACGTATCCTTATTTGTACTTGATGCGAACAACAATTATAGAGAGATCGGTAAGACCACTACTAATGCAGATGGATTCTTTAGCTTTGACTGGGCTCCTGATATTCCGGGTAAGTACACGGTTACAGCTGTGTTTGACGGTTCCGAATCATATTGGCCCTCTCATGCTGTTAGCGCTTTCACTGTTAACGCTGGTCCAGAACCTACTGCTGAGCCTACACAGATGACTGCATCCATTGCGGACACGTATTTTGTTCCAGTTGCCGCCGGTTTGTTTGTAGCGATAATCTTAGTCGGCGTATTAGTAGTAATTATGCTTCGAAAACGGCCATAGCAGCAACCGCCAATTAACCTTCCCCCATTTTTATTTTCTGACTAATTAACAATCGAATATCTGTTGTTTATTCAGCTATCAAAGTTCAATAGTCACTGACTCTTTATATCAGCGGGGATTCACCTTAAGAAATAGTTTGCTGTTACAGCTTGGTTTGTTTTTGTCACTGAAATAAGCAGGGTTTTTTCAAGCAATATTTATATCAAAACAACTTCATTCAAATACTCTGATCAGCTATCAGGCTTAGGACAATTTCCACGCGTTAAAATACACTTGGTGAATAAAATAATGCCGTTAAAAACTGTAAAAAAAGATGCGGCAGACGCTCTAACGTTAGAATGGATTTTACAAGTTAAGAATTACAAATTAACTCTTGATAAGAACCGCTGTGTAGGTTGCCAAGTATGCACCCTAGCTTGTCCTAAAGAAGCCATAAGAACACAAAAACAGCCCAAACTTCAAGGGGAAAAAGCAAAAAAAGCTAAGGTTGACGTTGACTTGGCAAAATGCAACTTCTGCGGAATCTGCGACGTCACCTGTCCATATGGCGCTATCAAAGTAACCTTAAACGACGCACATGACCTGTCTATCCTAGAAAAAGACAGCTATCCACAGCTGGTCCGTGACATAGCTGTAGATACCCGCAAATGCGAAAAGGAATGTGTCGAATGCGAAAATGCATGTCCGCTCTCACTGATAAGAGTCTCAAAAGTTGGTTTTGACGGCAAACCAATCCAAGATTTTCAGGCTCTTTCGCCAAACGAGAAAAAACGGGTTCAAATCAGTCTCGACATCCAAAAAAATTACTGCCCAACTTGTAAAGCCTGCGAAGTCAAATGCGCTCCAGGCGCAATTAAAGTCAAAAAAGCCTTCGAAGGAAAAATTGCTATAAACCAAGAGAAATGTCCTGAAGGCTGCACCGACTGCTTAGACATTTGTCCCATCCAAGGAGCGCTTGTTCTTGGCGAAGACAAAAAAGTCCATGTTGACGAGCGATTGTGCACTTACTGTGGTGCATGCAAAAACGTTTGTCCAATAGACGAAGCATTATGTGTTAAGCGCACCAAGGTTCTTCATACACCTATTCATTCGGGTACATGGAACAAGGCGTTGGAGCGTATAACAAGTCCTGCGGATGCGGCAAAGGAGCTAAAAGCTCAAGCTGCCCAGAATAGACGCCAAGTCGTTGAAAAAAGATTCCAAGCTGAAGCAATGAAAACGGAGAATTTCCAATGAGCAACTCACAAGCATCACCAAAACAACCTGAAATATCCGCTTGCAAACCAGAAGAATTGCGAGTCGGAGTTTTCGTCTGCCACTGCGGTTTAAACATCGCAGGCACCGTAGACGTTAAAGCGGTAGCTGAATATGCCAAAACCATTCCAGACGTGGTTTTTGTTAAAGAAAACCGCTACACATGCGCGGACCCTGGACAGGAAGAAATCCGCAAAGCCATACGTGAACAAAAACTAAACCGGGTTGTCATCGCCGCATGCTCACCCAGAATGCATGAACCCACTTTCAGGCGAACGGTTTCTGAAGCAGGTTTAAACCCTTTCCTTTATGAAATGGCAAACATCCGTGAATTCGCTTCTTGGTGCCACCAAAGTGATCCAGCCGCCGCAACTGAACGCGCCAAAGACAGCGTGCGTATGGCAGTTGCAAAAGTACGCCTAATGCAGCCTCTTCAAACAATTGAGGTTCCAGTCACAAACAAAGCGCTAATCATCGGCGGCGGAATCGCAGGCATGAACGCAGCCTTGGATCTGGCTGAAATGGGCTACAAAGTCTACATGCTTGAAAACACCCAGAGCATCGGCGGACACATGGCGGCGCTGGACAAAACCTTCCCAACTTTGGACTGTAGCATTTGTATTGAGGGACCAAAAATGGTGGATTGCGCACGCCACCCAAACATCACTATCTTCGCTAACTCAGAACTGGTTAAAGTTGACGGTTACATCGGCAACTTTAAGGTGAAAATCCGCAAAAACCCACGCTACGTCCTGACAGACAAATGTACGGGCTGCGGCGAATGCAAAGAGGCTTGCCCAATCGAGTACCCAAATGAATGGGACATGAACCTGGGTACACGCAAAGCCATATCAGTGCCCTTCGACCAAACAGTTCCGCTGATTTACTCTATCAACAAGGATTACTGTATTGAATGCTTCAAATGCACCGAGGTTTGCGGTGAACGCCAAGCCATCGACTTCAACCAGAAACCCGAAGAAGTGGATTTTGATGTTGGCGCAATCATTGTTTCCACGGGCTTTGACGTTTACTTGCCATACGATATGCCTCTGCTTGGCTACGGGAAATACCCCAACGTCATCACAAGCATGGAGTTCGAACGACTAATTCTGGCTGCTGGTCCCACAGGCGGCAAAGTCATCCGCCAATCCGACGGACAAAAACCACACAGAATCGTTTTCATCCAATGCGTCGGCAGCCGAGACAAAACCCACTACCCGTATTGCTGTAATTTCGGTTGCATGTACACGCTAAAGCATGTGGTTCAGCTTAAAGAGAAGTATAAGGAAGACATAGAAGTCTACGTTTTCTACATGGACATACGCAGCCCAGGTAAAGGCTACGAGGAATTCTATGATCGTGCACGGGAAAGAGGTGTAAACTTTATCCGTGGACGAGTAAGCCGCATCGATGAAGACCCAAAAACCCATAATTTAACAGTTCACTCAGAGGATTCACTGCTTGGCCAATGCCCATCGAAGTGGACGCCGACATGGTTGTACTTGCAACTGCAGCCATACCCAAAAAAGGCTCCGAAGAAATCGCACGCATACTTAACCTCTCCCGGGGTTCAGACGGCTTCTTTATGGAAGCACACCCAAAACTCAAACCCATGGACGCACCCACCGACGGTGTCTTCTACGCTGGTGCATGTGCAGGTTTAAAGGATATTCCCGCCAGTGTTTCCCAAGGAAGCGGCGCGGCGTCGCGAGCAGCAACCGTCATCAGCAAACCCAAAGTGGAAGATAGAACCAATAATCTCAATCGTTGACGAAGCAAAATGCAAAAAATGCGGTATATGCGTTGACAAATGTCCATACGGCGCAATCAGACAAGAAACCGGTCAACCCGCGCAAATAATAACCGCCAGCTGCCATGGTTGCGGAACATGCGTTGCCGAATGTCCCCAGCACGCCATTACCCAGATGCATTTCACAGACGCACAAATCATGGCTCAAGTCAGAGCAGCACTCCAAGAGAAGCCTGAAGAAAAAATTCTTGCTATCCTTTGCAACTGGTGCAGTTATGCAGGTGCAGACCTTGCAGGCATCAGCCGCTGTGACTACCCAGCCAGCGTAAGAGCAATCCGCGTCATGTGCAGTGGAAGAGTAGCCAGAGAATTCGTTCTTGAAGCCCTGAGACTTGGCGCTGGCATGGTTTTGGTTGGCGCATGCCACTTACCCTACGACTGTCACTACATCAACGGAAACTACAAGATGAAAGCCCGAACCGACGCACTCAAAGGCATGCTTACAAAGCTTGGTATGAGCCCCGAGCGGTTCCGAGTTGAATACGTTTCAGCTGCAGAAGGTATACACTACTCTGAAGTCATCAAAGAAATAGATGCTGACATGAAGGCGCTGGGTAAAGAGAAAATTCAAGCCGAAAACGCCAAACTCAAGCCAATCCTGGAAAACATGCTGAAACGCAAATAACCAAGCAGTCATCCAATCTTTTCCGTTTCTTTTTCATATTTTTCTTTTTTCTTAAAACATTCTACCTTGGTTTGTCTATTAAAACTGTTTTCGGTTAAACAAAGCTATCGCAGCCACAAGTAATCCTAAAGCTACAGCACCTGCCAGAACAATTGTGAAGACTGTTGCATCTGGTAAGTTCAGCAAAGTTGGCACCAGCGGAATCACTGAAATCTGGTTTCCGCCGTAAATAACCAGTATGGCTCCGACGAGAACGGATGGTGCAGCGACTCCGATGAGCACGCCAGCTGAACATGCAACAGCAATCATGGAGAGGCTTGTTGCTAAAGACTCTCCTGCATTAGTCAATATTGTAGTTGGCAATGCACCTGTTGTGGCGTAATCTGTTACTATTCCTGCCAAAACTGCGAAGAAGGCTGCTATTGCAACGCAGGTGTACACGGAGAAGAATTTTGCAAGTAAGATATCTCTTCGTTTTAGCGGTCGAATTAAGAAGAGATCGTAGACATGCCTGTTTTTCTCGTTGATTATGAAAACTGCAAGCATAACTGAAGCTAAAGTGCCACCGATACTGGAGACAACCAACGCAGAAATAAGGGTGAAGGGAATTGTCTGTCCTGAACTTTCGGCGGAAATGAAGCGAAACAGCAACGCAATAACGGGTAAACCTATCCATAGGAAAATCATCACTTTAGACTTGTAGAATCCACGTAGTTCATCAACAAAGAGCAATCCCAGTTGCATCAGTTGTCAGCCTCCGAAACATAGTTAAGGTAAATTTCATCAAGCGAAGGTTCCAGCAAAGATATGCCACGAACACGAATGCCCAACTTGACTATGCTTTGAACGATGTCGTTAACCACTTGGTCGTCGTCCGCTTGGGATTCAAGATGAACCAGAATTCTGCCGGGCGAAGGCTGCTCCACACCTGTCACGTTTTTGATTATGCTAAATTCTTGCCACTTATCGCTGACGTAGGAAAGCAGGATTTGAACGGTCTTTTGAGATGATAACCGCGATTTCAACTCGTTTAACGTGCCGATCTGCTTGATTTTTCCATGGCTTATAATACCGATTCTATCTGCAACATCTTGGACATCGCTAAGAATATGCGAGGAAAACAATATTGTTGTACCTTTGTTTCCGAGTTTTAAAACAATTTCCTTAAACTGGAAACGGCTCAATGGATCCAACCCACCCAGCGGCTCATCTAAAACCAAAAGTTTGGGCTCATGCAAAAGCGCCTGTGCCAACCCAACTTTCTGCATCATACCGCCTGACAATTGTGAGACTTTCTTATGTCGTGCATCGGCTAAACCAAGCATGTCCAGAATTTCGGGGATGCGGTCTTCAACCTTTGTGTCGCTTAGACCTGAAAGTTTCCCAAATGTTTTCAGTGCTTGATCCACTGTGCGCCATTCCTGGAAAGCGACGCTTTGGGGTAGATAACCCAGCAGTTTGTGGATTTCTTCCTTCTGTTTAGTGACTAGGTATCCGCCGATGGAGACTTCGCCGTGGAAATCGCTGATTAAACCCACAAGGATTTTCATGGTGGTCGTTTTCCCGGCGCCGTTTGGTCCTATGTAACCGAAGATTTCTCCTTCTTTTATGCTTAAAGAAACATCATTTAACGCGCGGAATGTGCCATAGCTTTTTGTTAGATTGCGGATTGTGACGAATCCGTTGTCGTTAGGGTGGTTGCTAGTCATGTTGCTCACTTGGTGTAAACATTTATTTGAAGTGTTCCTTTTATTGCTTAAAGCCATTAAACTTTAAGTTTTTTCACTGTAAAAATATCTTCCTAACCCATGTCCAACCTGCCCTAATTGCTTGTTTTTTTGAACCAGGCGAATCCTACTATCGCCACTGTTATGGCTGTTAGAGCTGCTATGGGGTTAATAGCTTGCAGTGCGGTGTAGGAAGTTGTCAAAAAGGCCATCACAGTTATGGAAAAAACCAAAATTACTGCTGCCCCTACAGCTAATTTTTTCCGACTCAACTTTTCTTCACAACCTCCGATTAATGTATACAGTTAAGGGCTGTTTTGATTTAATGCTAAGCTCTGGAACAGGCTGTTCAGGGATTAGGACAGCACGCTAACGCTCTAAACATAAAAATAAAATTAAATTATTGAAAAAGAGTTTAGTCTTCTTCCTCTGCGAGTTTTCGCTCTTTAACCTTTAATGCTTCTTCGTCACCGATAACTTTGAAAGTTTCAGATAACTCATGTTTGTGCAGGAACTTCTTAACGATTATACGTACATACTTCTTTGCGAGCGCTTCACCTTCGCCCTTCACCGTTACAGTTTTTCCTTCTGTGGATACGTCTCCGCCTGTTTTCTCTTTGAGAAAATCTGCTAGTTTCTCAATTAGTTTGCCTTCTTCGCCTTTGAGTTCTGAAGCGTCAACCTTCATTTCAACCATTTCTTTGTTCACCTCGATTCCTATTGCGCCAATTACCTGATGTTTTAGCTACTTTTCATAGCTGCTCTATTGATTAAGTTTTTCGTTTATGCTTGTCAGTTCGCCCGTCGAGTCCTTCTCACTGCCTAAGCTCAGACTCTAGTGCTCATCATCCAAACAAACATTTGCATCAGAACTTAAGACTATTCCGCTGCAAAACACACCCAAAGTCTGGGGCTGAAGAATTGGGTGATTAAAAGATACTTATGTAGAATTCATAATGTTTAAAAGCGCCTTCATAATTTATGTGTGAACTTCAATGGCGCAAGGCACATGTGTGAATCGGTAGAACGCCAGTTCAGAAAACATGCGCGCGACAGCCACTGAAAAATCATAATAACAAAAGGAGGAAAAGAAACAAGAATGTTATCGCGAGATTGCGATGGATGCTCTCAAAGGAAGCCCTGCACTAAACGATTCGGCGACGCTGAGAAAGGCGAAAAAGTCTACTGCCCAGACGGAACAGCCCATTTAGTAGATGCTTCTAAACCAACAATTTAGTAACCTAATCTTTCAACTTTTAAGCAGAGAAAGTACTTCCCAATTTCTTTTTTATTTTTTTAATATCAGCTATTTCGTTGAAGACTATAGCTTTTCAAGCGTTTTCTTAACTTCGCTCACTATTTCAGAGAAATCTGCCTCTTTGTCTGGTTTCATACCCTTCTTTGAGACTTTCAAAATCGTCTCGTAGCCCTTGCGTCTCAACTCTTTCTCTATGGCTTTCATTGTCCGTTCGTTGCCAAAGATGCGGTACGTGCAAAACAGGATGGCTTTTTTACCTTCCACTTTATTCATACATTCGATGAAAATCCGTGTTTCTTTGGCGGGACTTGAACCTTCAACGGGTGTACCAAGGATTAATGGGTCAAAAGTTTCGATAGTCGAGGGCAAAGTTCCTGCAATGTCCATGAGGGGCGCATTTGCTGCATCGGCTATTGTTTGTGCTAACCGTTTAGTGTTGCCTGTTCTTGAAAAATAAATTACACATGGGTCCATAATTGAATTAGCGTTTGCTTAGTTAATATAACCTTCTCCAATAGATTATATGGTAAGTTTAAAAGTTCAGCCAAGCAGTATTTGTGTTGGCGAAAAAAACCATGGACTACGCCATAATCGCTGAAGCCTACCAAAAAATCGAGGCGACAACCAAACGCCTAGAAATGACTGATCTATTGGTTGAATTGCTAAGAAAAACCCCAAAAGACATCATTTCAAAGGTTGTTTACTTGACGCAGGGCAAACTCTACCCTGAATTTGTAGGCGTCGAGATGGGTGTGGCGGAAAAACTTACCATAAAAGCCCTTTCACGTGCAGCTGGGCAAAGTGAGAGCGTAATCCAAGCTGAGCTGCAGAAAAGCGGCGACATCGGCGAAACTACTGAAAAACAATTGGCAAAACGCAAACAATCCACGTTCTTCACCAAAACACTCACTACAGAGCGGGTTTATGAGACGCTTGATAAACTGGCAAAAACCTCAGGCTCTGGCGCGGTGGATATGAAGATGGCGCTTCTTTGTGGGCTACTAACAGATGCCTCGCCGAAAGAGGCAAAATGGATCATTCGAACCGTCACAGGTAACCTGCGCTTGGGAATTGCAGATATGACTGTGCTTGACGCGTTGTCGATTGCTTATGGCGGAGGAAAAGAAGCACGCGAACTAATCGAACGAGCCTACAACATCTCCTCCGACTTGGGTAGAGTCGCTAGAGTCGTTGCCGAAAAAGGCTTAGAGGGCATCCAAAAGTTCCAAGTCATGGTTTTTGAACCCATAAGACCTATGTTGGCCGAGCGGCTTGGAGCTCCTGAGGAGATTTTGGAAAAGTTTAACGGCAAATGCGTGGCTGAATACAAGTATGATGGCGAACGAATTCAAGCGCACAAAAAAGACGGTAAGGTTGTGCTGTTTTCTAGACGGTTGGAGAACATCTCTGACCAGTACCCCGACGCCGTGGATTTAATCAAAGAAAAAATTGCTGCCAAAGAAGCCATTTTGGAAGCTGAATGCGTCGCCATGGATTTAGAAACAGGGGACATGCGTCCTTTCCAAGAGTTGATGCATCGTAGGCGCAAGTACGGAGTGGAAGCAGCCATAAAGGATTACCCAATTTCGCTTTTTGCTTTCGACGCGCTCTTCGCAGATGGCAAAGACCTAACACAAGAACCCTTCCCTCAAAGACGCAAAACACTTGAGAAAATCATCAAGCAAAGCGACCGCATGAAACCCGCAACACAAAAACTTGTCAGAAGCCCAAAGGAGCTGGAGGATTTCTTTGAGCAAGCCATCGGGGAAGGCTGCGAAGGTTTAATGTCCAAATCGGTTGCCAAAGACTCCGTTTACCAGGCGGGTAGCCGTGGTTGGCTTTGGATAAAATACAAACGCGACTACAAGAGCGAAATGACTGACACCGTGGACTTGGTTGTGGTTGGCGCTTTCCATGGCAGAGGCAAACGAGTGGGAACCTACGGCGCTTTGCTCTTAGCCACCTACAACAGCGAAAATGACACGTTTGAAACAGTCACCAAATGCGGCACTGGATTTACCGACAAGGACTTAGCAACGCTTCATGAAATGCTCCAGAAACATTTGATTCCACGCAAAAACAGCCGCGTTCAATCGATGCTCGAGGCAGATGTTTGGTTTGAGCCCGCGGTGGTTTTGGAGATTTTAGGTGCAGAAGTCACTTTGAGCCCCATTCACATGTCCGCTATGGATTCCATCCGCAAAGGCGCTGGTTTAGCTATTCGTTTTCCACGATTCACAGGCAAATACCGCACTGACAAGGCTCCTGAAGATGCTACCTCATCTAAGGAAATCGTGGAGATGTACCGTGGGCAACTAAAGAAAATCGGCGAAGTCTCAAAAAGCTAAAACTGATAAGCACCAATGCGCATTGTAGCTTGAGTGCTGATTGGCTTGTCTTTAGACCAGGAAAAAATGAAATCTATGATAGCCTTCAAGAAACGGCTTGAAGAGCAACTGGAAAAATTAACGGTTGAAACCAAAGAAGTCCAAGCAACCCTCGATACAGTTAACCAGATTTTGCTTGAGAAAGGCTTCAAACGAGGCGACATAAAAGAAGTCCCTGCAGCCCCAGCTCCAGTTCCAAAAGAAGTAGTTTTGCCAAAACATGAACCTGAACCGCCCAAAGCAGCACCAACTCAGCAACATACCGAACCTGAAAGCGTCATACCCCTAAAAACCATGGCAGATGAACCCCTAGCACTCATGTACTTTGATAAGCAATCAATTCACGTGTTGCCTGACGAAAGCAAAAACTTCAGCGTAAACACCCCCCCATTTAGCAACTTCCTTGTTGAAAAGGTCTTCTCTAAAATGCAGGACAAAGACAAAGAACTAGTCAGGTTAGGCCAATTAGCGACCGATCAAATGTTATCCTACAACATCATCCGACAAGGCGACTTAATCCGCGAGATAATAATCAAAAATGCCGATGACGAGCGTCTCAAGGAGTTAAAGTCTAGTATCCGCTGGACTTTTGAGAAGATGTATGAAAAAATGAAAAGTGGAACATAGGAACACGCTCGCTCATGGAACATGGGCAATGGTAAATAATCTTATTGTTCTATTTGAAGATGCTAAACTTGTTCCCTTTGAGAAAATAGATGTAGAGGAGTTCTTGGGAAAAGTAAAGAATCAAAATCTACTGTTTGCCTGTTTATCAGCGTAATCTCTTATAGAATATAAAGAAAATTCTTCAGCGAACTTTTATTAAAGTAAATGGTGGGGCTGATCGGATTTGAACCGATGACCAACGGGTTTCCCCAAAGTAGACCGCTCCAGAATTTCGTCATCCCCTAACGGGTCAAGCAATCAATGCTTTCTGGAGCCCGCCGTACTACCTGGCTATACTACAACCCCAAACACTTTTCAAGATACATACAAAGAAGATAAATAAAAACAATACGCGGTGCTTAGCGCCCGCGCCCGACATTACGCGCTCAAGCCAAAGGAAACTCAAAAAACCAATCAAAATTAAGGTAAAACATCAATTTTTATTCAATTACTCCATCTTCTATTTTTATCTGCTTTTGAGCATAACCAGCAATATCTTGTTCGTGGGTAATTATGATTATCGTGGTTTTAGTTTCTTCATGAAATTTCTTAATCAATTCCATAACTTGCTTTCCGGTTTTGGAATCTAAGTCGCCAGTTGGTTCATCGGCAAATAAGACTTTAGGTCGGTTCGTTAATGCTCGTGCTATAGCTACACGCTGCAGTTGTCCTCCACTCAATTGGGCAGGATATTGTTTAGCTTGCTTGCTGATTCCAACACCTTCAAGAAGCTCTTCTATTCTATTCTTCAAATCTTTGCTAAAACCTGCTATATCAGCTGGCAACGCCACATTCTCTCGGGCGTTGAAATGAGGCATTAAAGCATAATTTTGGAAGATAAATCCCATGTCTAGTAATCTAGCTCTTGATTTTTGTTTGTCATCCAAACTGTGAAGGTCTTTTCCCTTGAAGAATACAACTCCATAATCAGGATCGTCAAGCCCAGCCATACAATTAAGCAGAGTCGTCTTTCCTGCTCCAGAGTTGCCAACTATTGCCACAAACTCGCCGTCTTTAATGTCAAGGTCCACACCTCTGACGGCATACACAGTGGTTTGTCCTAACGTGTAGTTTTTAACTAAAGCTCTAACTGAGATGATGCTTTCAGCTGAGGCTTCTGAAAGCTGCGGGGTTTTTATATTAAAGAGCGTGGACTGGAAAGCATAGAAGGGAATGTCTGCGCTAAAGAAGTCTATCCAAACCTTTGATATCTCTGCTTCAATGAACAAATCAGAGCTCAATTCAGCCATATTTAGCAGTGCAAGTTTAAACTCGTCTTTGGAGTTAATGGTTTTTATTCCGTTCTTTGTTTCATCCAGATAATCTTTTAAGTCAAGTAGGCATTCTTCGAGTTTTTCTTGAACCTCTGATACAAGGCTTCTGCCTTCATCTATCTTTTGTGATACTTCTTCAACAACTTTATGGCACTCGGAATTTGGCTCTATGACGTTGGTTCTGCGTAAAGTAATCGTTTACTTCGTTGAATAACTTAAATATTGATAGGATTGCCTTGTCCATGTTTTGCAGCGCACTGAGTTTCGCTGATAAAATACGAAGGAACATTTCAAGCTTGTTTTGAGTTTCCTTCTCGCTACTTTTGAAGTGTGTTCCTTCAAGACCTAACTTCAGTCTTTCTAAGACTCCATTCATATCCTTGAGGCGTTTTAAGGTTGGATCAAGAAATGTTGAGAAGAAATTGAGGAACTCTATCTTGTCGACCATTTTCTCTATATCTGTTTGCTGCTGGATTTGCAGATGCTTGAGGGTTTGATTTGGGCAAGCTGATAGATACACTTGGATTGTATTCTCTTCATTCAAGTTCCAAATTGCAGTAAAACTATTATTTTGGATTTCATAGAATTTTATTGGGAGTTCCGAGAGTTGTTTTCTGAGTTGAATATTGAATACTTTTTGGAGTTTGGGATCTATCTCCTTTAGAAACGTCCCTACTATCTGCGATGTCTCCTTTAACTCTCGGCTGTTTTTGAGCTTCTTTTCAAGCTTTGATCTGTTCTTAGTGTAGTATTCTTGGAGTTGTTTTTGCAGTTTTTCTTGCGTTTGCTCAATGGTTTTTGAATCAATTGTTTTTTGGAGTTGTTTTTCCGCTGATAGAAATATGAAGGTGTTAAATTCTTTACGTTGTATTTTGGATTTGTGGGTTTTAAGATTTCTCTTTAAGGTCTCGGCTAGGTTTTTGGATAATTTGGCGTTTTCTGAAAGGGCAGATTTGTCTATTATGGCAGAGTAGTAGGCTTTCATCTTTTGGCCTCCATGCTTTTTTGGTTGTTTTCTATGCCTGAGATTTGACCATCGCTCATGTGAACGATGTAGTCGCATTTTTCTGCAATCCAACGGTTGTGCGTGACCAAAATTAGGGTCTGTTGGTTGACTCTGTTGATTCGGCGGAAAAGATCCATAACATCTGTGCTTGTTGTAGAGTCTAGATCGCCGGTGGGTTCATCTCCTAAGATGATGGCGGGTTGATTGATTAATGCGCGAGCTATGGCGACTCTTTGTTGTTGTCCACCTGAGAGTTCTTTTGGTAGGTGGTAGAGGCGGTCGCCAATGCCTAATTCGCGTAGCATCATTTTTGCCTGCTCTCTTGCTAGTCCAGAGTTTAAGCCTCGTAGCAGTAGGGGGGTTTCAACGTTTTCAACGGCGCTCAGGAAGGGGAAGAGATTGAATAGTTGAAATATGAATCCGATTTTGTCTCTGCGAAACGCGGTTTTTTCACCATCAGATAGCTTGGAGGTGTCTACTCCATCGATTATTATTTGTCCTGACGAGCGGCGGTCCAAGTTGCCTATCATGTTGAGCAGAGTAGTTTTTCCGCATCCCGATGCTCCCATGATTGCCATCATGTCGCCTTTTTTGACTGTTAAGTCTACTCCTCGAAGGGCATGGACTTCGTTTGATTTGCCTTTGTTGTATCGCTTATGTAGATTAGTTATGTTGAGAATATCTTCTGGGGGTTGTATTGTTTTGTTGTTTTTCATCCGACATACCTCAAGGCTTCTGCAGGGGGAATTCTTGATGCCACAAGTGCAGGTATTGAACCTGAACCGATGGCTATGAACACGATGATAGAGAGGTATACTCCGATTTCTTGCCAGGGAATTACCAGTGCAACGTCTTGCATGTTAGCAAATCCTACGCTAATCAGTAATCCGTTAATCACGCCGATCGCTAAACCGATTATTCCCAGCACTACCAGTTCAAAGAGAACAGATAGGACTACTTCCCTTCTGGAGAAACCTATGGCGCGCATCATTCCGATTTCGCGTTTTCTCTCAGAGACGTTACGTACTGAGATTACACCCATGCCTACTGCACCTATGACCAGACCGAACGTGACATATATTTGAAGGAAAGAAGCTATTCGATCGGTCATTTCTAGGGTGGTTTCGATGTTTGAGTAGGTTAATTTGGTGCTTGCAACATAGAAGTCGTCTTCTGCAAGAAGGCGGTATCCAAGCTCGTTTGTGTTTGTGAATTCCTGAATCCATTGTGCAATGTTCTCTAGCTGTGGATCATCGACTGGAAGGGAAGTTTTGACTAAATATGCATCATATTGGTCGGTTGCTCTGGAAGTTGAAGTTTTGCCGTTTGCTTCTCCTAGGTAATCTGTTTGATTTGTCCAATATTCAGAGAGATATATCGAGCCCAGTATTGAACTAAAGTCACCGTCTCCTGAACCAAAGTTTAGTTGTCCGCCCAGAGGGAAGCCTCCGCCTCTTTCTGAATCAAGAGTGCCTCCGATTGTGAATGCTTGGTAGTTTGGCAATACGTTTGAGGAGGAATTCATAGGTATCCAAATTTGTAGTCCAACAGGCAGCACGAAAGAGTCAGTGAAGACTATGGGGTGCTTAATTATGCTGGTTGTGTTATCTGTTAGCGGTTGGACGTCTGCTAGAGGATCTTCGCCATTTCCGCCAAAGCCGCCTCCTGATCCTAAATCCAAGTTGGAGATGTCTCCTTCACCTGAGAATACTGAGAGCAAATCCGATGAGACGTTGTATGCGGCCATTTCATACTGAGGGTTAAAGAGTGTGTCCCATGACTTTTTGGACAATTCCTGCGCTAAGCTATCTGACATATCAGGTATCATAGACTCTCTAACCCCATCTGGGAAAGTTGAGATAAAGGCAGGATAGCGCCAATTACTATCTAAGTAGGTTAAGGCATTGCCTCGAATTTGTTCTGGCTTAAATTCGCCTATCCCGATCGGAAGGAAATCCGTTTTATAGTCAAACTCGTCAGACTGCGGGTCTTCTAGGGCAACGAACTTTGTGAAATCCGTACCAGGCTTAAAAGTCTTGAAGCCTATTACATCGGTTATTCGGTCATCGATGTTGTAGAGTTCTTGGGTGTAGTTTGTCCCTGGAATGATTGCCTCTGGTTTGCTTAGAAAGACCGTGAAGTCAACCCCGTTGGAATCATTTTCGATCTGTGTTGCAGTTCCCAAACTTGTTGGGATAAGCGCTGCGACTAGAACGTTTAAGGTCAGGATGATTGCGAATATGGCAAAGGTTAGAGTTGAGCGAGTGATGTGTGAGGATATGAGTGCGGGCGAGAATTGCCCGATGCCTTTTGCGCCCCGAATTTTAATTAGTATTGTTCGAAGTCCCCGCATCAGGATCGGTAGGTTGAGAGCGACAAATAGGAGAGAGCCGATTATTATTTCAACGATACCTAAAATCAAAATTTCAATGGATAAACCTGTGATTCCTTTTACCCAGTTGCCCATGGCGTAGACGAATAGGATTGACGGGAACGCCCAAAGCGTGATGGCTGCAATATTGAAGGCTTTGACGCGGTCGATGAAGCGTGATAGAATGAAACCTAAGCCGCCTGTTAGAAAGCCAAATCCTATCAGAAGGTTTCTCCATTCTCCTAAGCTGTCCCATCCTTGGCTGCTCCAGATGACTTGAGTTTCTTTGTCAAATGAGCCGTTGTATAGCAGAACAAAGGTGCCCAGAACTGTCATCAGGATACCTAGGGCTACCAAGTTTCTGCTTGATTTGGACTTGAACTTGACTTGTATTCCTCGCAGAGCCTCGACTATTTTCACTTGTGAGGCTCTTAGGGCTGGAAAAATCCCTGTAACGATGCTAAGGACTACACCGATTGTAACTGATAGGATGATTGTTGTCTCAGAAATGACTGGTTGGACGCTAAGTTGACCTGTTCCAAATAAACCCACTAGATATACTGCTACGGCTTGTCCGAAAGCCAATCCCCCTAAGAGCCCTAGGAGGCCTCCGATTACTCCTTGAAATAGGTTTTCAATCATTATGGAATAGAAAATTCCTCTGCGATTTTCACCTACGGCTCGCATTACTCCAGTTTGGAATTCTCTATCCTCTACACTCATGAGCTGTATGTTGGTAATTAGAAGCACACCTGTTAGCATTATAAGAAAGCCTAACGCGGTTAGCATTGTGCTCATTAGGGTGATGAAAAATGAGGCAAGATCAAAGAAGTTAAGTCGCGCAGAGTTGATCTGGTAGATATCGATTGGTTCACCGGTGACAGGATCTGTATCTCTGGGGATTGTTGCATTTAGATGGTCTACAATGGCCTGCAGGTAGTCTTCATTCATTTCTTTAACAAAATGGTCTCCTTTGTAGGCGATTGAGAAAGCGCTGACAATGTCTGTCTGTTGGTTTTGGTCTTTTAGGCTAAGCCAGTCCTGAAGGTATTCAAGTCTAAACACTGCTCCCGAAAATTGTGAACCTATCCCGGGGCGGCTAGAATCATATATTCCTACTACTTGTAGGTCTACTCTTGATATCTCAGAGGTATATTTCGCGAGGGAAAGGCGCTGGGAGTCGGTTTGGTTGGATGTTTCAAAGGCTATCTCGGTTATGTCGAGTTTTGCGTTGGTTCCATTCAGGCTCATGGCTGTTAGAAAGCTTGTGCCGCTTAGGGTTCTGTTTGTGTAGGGTGTTAGGTCATAGGATAGGGTGTTGAGGGTTGATGGGTCCGTCAGGTTCGCTACAGTCATTGTAGTGCCATCGTCTAAAAGAAAGCCGAATATTACCGCCGTGTTTGGTGAGCCTGTGGCTGTTATGTTAACATAGGAATAATTAGATAGATTCAGATTTGGGCATTCAGTGGTATATGTCATTGCGATGCCTTGAAAATTAATAGGTTGCACTTCTAACGATAGGTTGGTTATGGTGCTGTTTAGGATGTAGTTTGCAGTTGTTATGTTTGCGTTTATTGTCCAATTAACTAATGGAACAGTTGGGGGTATGAGCGTTTTAGTTAGATTTGTGAACTCGGTGGTTAATTTAACAGGTAACGATGTATCTTTATCGATTCCTAATTTTTCGGCTTGATTGCTTGATAATAAGATGCTTGAGTTGCTATCTAGAAGGCCATTGAGGTCCAGTTTGTTTCCTGTTTTCCAATCATAGAAAATGCCAAATACCTCAGGGTAATTTACAGGTACTCCAGCAGCACTCATCTTCGGTTCGAAATGGCTTTCTACTAACGCGGGAATTTGGGCTGTAAGTTCTGGCATGATTCCGAATGCTTCAGGAGCAAGATCAGATATCAAGGCTTGATCTTCAATTTTGAGATATCCGCCCAGGGTTGCGTTTGAGATTTGGACGTCTACTTCGCCTTGACTTTGAGAAAGACTTGCAAGAAAAGCGTTATCTAGGGTAGCCGTAGTGATCTGGATTCCTACCAGTAAGGTTACACCTAGAGTTACAGCAAGAATTGCACTGAGGTTTTTGCTTTTTCTTCTGGATAAAGATCGCCATGCAATCATAAAACTAGATTTTAATCCCATTTAAACACCAATTTTATTTTGTGTTTTCTTTGACTGTTTTTTTCTCATCGATTTTTTCGACAATTTTTTTAAGTTGCGAGTTAGAATAATCCAGAATTTGAGCTATTTCTTCGATATTTTGTTTAGTCAAATTGTCTCGTTTGGCGTCCAATTCTATGAATGTTTCTAGAACTCTTTTCGCTGATTCTTTGGCGCAAAGCAAGTTTTCGCGGTCTGTGCCAAAGTCGAACCCTCCAATTAGTAGTGGTGCAAGCCACTCCATTTTTTCTAGGAACTTTTGTCCAACCCTTACTTGTTCTTTGAAAAATTCTTTTCCCTTGTCTGTAAGAGAATACCGTTTCATTCCACTATTAACGATAACGACCTCGCCAGCTAATCCTTTGTCTTGAAACCAACCCAGAAGTGGATAGATTGATCCTGAACTTGGTTTCCATTTACCGTTCGTTTCCCGCTCTATTGTTTCTACAATCTCTGCGCCTGACATAGGCTTCTCCACTAGGTATTTCAAAACCAGAAATTTTAGAAGACCTCTTGGGACTCCTCCTGTTCGTTTCAATGATCTTTCAGATAGCATGGCAATATCACTAACGATATCGCTCAAGACATCACTTGTGAGATATAATCTTTATGAACAGCGGATATTGATTTTACCACCTTAAACTTCATTAAGGCAACTGTAAGGGTTTGACAAAGATCGCTGCTAATTTGCCCGCAAACTGCCTTCAAACCGCTTCCGTAAGATTTCACTGTTCTTTTCCATGGATTCTTGTTTTAGCAAGAGTATAGGCTATCTGACCGGTGCATATTCAACATGCATGAAAGATGCAAGAAGTCCATTACCAGCTTAAGGGTTAATCTCTGTCCTTTAAAACTGTCCAACACAATCAGCTTTTCAAACGCGAGAATTTATTTCTTAACCTTTTTTAGCCACGCAAAAAAAGCCTCATGTACTTTGGCTGGATTTTCGAAAACATGTACATCCTCGGTAACTTCCAGTTTGCGTACTTGCTCGGCTTCTTCTTTGCGGACGCGGATCTTCATCTCTTCGCCATTAGGAAGCTTAGTCGAGATAACGCTTTCTTTGTAGTCCACCGGCATAACCCAAACAGGCACGAAAGCCTTAAGGCTCATAATCGCAGAATTAGTGAGCAAAGTGTCTCCGATGCCGTTTACAATTTTAGCAACTGTATTAGACGATGCAGGAAAAATTAGCAAAAACTCATATTTGTGGCTCTGCATCATACCAGCAAGGAAAGGCGAATTCGAATTCGACTCTACCGTTACCTTTGCAAAACTATTCTTTAACTCCTCGTCTAATCGGTAGAATTTAAGCATGGTTTCTGCTGCTTTGGAGAGAAAAACATCAATTTCCACCATGCCCTCACCCTGCAGCTTTAAATCTTTCATAGTTTGGATGATTTCTGCGATTTTGTCCCCAGCGCCTGTGATTCCCCAAGCAACTTTTGTTTTTTTAACTTTAACTTCAGCCATTACAAACCCTACTTTTTATAAAGCTCGATGTACTCAGCGAAGCGCTTTGTAGTTTTCTTAAGACTCCTAAAACCTTCCTCATCCAGCTTGGCGCCTTCTAATGTGTCTTTAGTCCAAAATGTTGCGCCCAAATTTGCGCCAAAAAAGCCACCGCTCACAGGAATCATGCCGTTTAGGATGAAAAAGGTGTGGATTTGCAGCAACGCAGCTTCATGTCCACCGATTCTGTCGCCACCTAGTGCAATTCCCATTCCAATTTTGCCTTTGAAAAAGTTTTTATCCGCAGCAAATACCGCGCGCATTCGATCCATTACAGTTTTGGTTTGGGCGCTTACTCCGCCGTTGTAGACTGGTGAGGCAAAAATTATGCCTTTTGCGTCTTTAAGCAGGGTATAGAGTTCCTGCATGTCGTCTTTGAAGGCACATTCCTTGTTTTTTAGGCAGAAATCGCAGTGCATACAAAAACCTAAACGTTTGGCTCTTACCGTCCAAAACCTTGTTTCAAACCCTTTTGCATCGAGCATTTTCAGGGCTTCTTTTAGAACAAAGTCGGTTGCTTGTTCTCTTGGACTACCGCAAATTCCAACTATCATAAGCGTCACTAAACCTTAACTTGGGTTTTGCATTAAAGCATTACCCTAAACAAACTTTCTAAAATGAAAATCAAAACTTTTTTTAAAATAAACTAAGAATAAAAATGAAAGAAAAGAAGATTATTCTTTTTCGAAGTATTCTTCTGGTTTTGGCGGAACTGGTGGTAGTCCTCTGCGTTCACGGATCTTCTTTATTGTTTCAGCTTGCATCTGCTCTGGAACTGGTGCCCAACGGCTGAACTGGGTTGCCCAGAATGCTCTGCCTTGTGTGCTGCTGCGGAGTTCATCGGCGATGCCGAAGCTTTCGGAAACTGGCATTTCAGCTTTCACGGTAATCATATCTTCTTCGGATGGCATGTCGAGGATTTTGCCTCGGCGTTTGTTTAGAAGTGTGATGACTGAACTGACGAATTCGCTTGGAACTTTGCATTCGAAGCTCATGAGTGGCTCAAGCAGTTTGGGGTCACTTAGGAGTATGGCGCAGTAGATTGGTCTCCAGGTCATGGGTATGGCTTGAGCGGGACCTCTGTGAACTGGGTCTTCATGTAGCGTTATGTCTTCAAGGTTAATTTTTAAGCCGTAAGCTGGTTCTTTAGCGAGTGGTGAAGTGTGGACGGCTTCGCGGAAACCAGTTTTAATGTGGTCGATGATTTCTTCCACGTACTGGCGTCCACGTATGCGGTTGCAGAGTATACAGTTTTCTTCAACTGCAACGGCGCCTTTAGCTTCGTCTGGTGCCCAACCAAGTGACTTCAAGATTTTGGTTCGCTCGTCTCTGCTTTGCATGTCACTGATTTTGTCAGACTTTATTGCTTCAATTACTTCGTCAGATAGTCTGTCGATCGTTATCCAGAGTTTGTTGTGTTTGTTGGGGCTTTTACCCATGATTGCTGGGCCTCTATAGTCGTGACTTATGGTTTCTCTGTAGATTACTATTGGCTTGCTAAGTTTAACTTTTAAGCCTGCTTCCTGCATTCGGTAAGCGGTGATTTCAAGGTGAAGCTCACCCATACCTGAAAGGAGGAATTCACCGCTTTCCTTGTTCATAATGAAGTGCAAATTAGGGTCTTCAGTTGTAAGTTTGTGCATGACTTTGTCAAATAATGGTAGGTCTTTGACGTCTTCTGGTTCAACAGCGACAGTTACAACTGGGTCTGAAACGTAACGTAAACCTTCAAACGAGTGGACTTCGGCGCCTTCCTGAGCTATGGTTTCTCCTACGTGGATAGATGGTAATCCTGAGATGGCCCCGATGTTGCCTGCTGGTACTCGGTCGATGAGAACTCTGTCAGTTGCCATACTCATGAATACCTGTTGAATAGTGCCTTTCTGGCTGCTGCTTACAAGCTGAACTGTTTTGCCTCTCTCGATTGAACCGCTAAAGATTCTGCCGATTGCAACTGTTCCGCTATGTGGGTCCACTTCAATTGTGGAGATACACATAAGCAATGGCGCTTTAGGATCGACTTTAGCCATTCCCTGACCAGTTGGGCTGTCAACGTCTCCTGGCCAAATTTGAGGCTGCCTATAAGGCTGTGCATCATATGGGTTTGGAAGATGTTTTACAAACATGTCTAGGACTGGTTCAGGCAGGGGTGCTCTTTTGCTTAGTTCATCGACTTTTCTGCCGACTTCTATTGGGTCACCAGAATAAGCGTCAATGATATCTTGGAAAGATATTTTCTTCATTTTCATGTGGTCAATGTTCAAACCCCACTTGTGAAGGGCTGAACCAAAAGCAACGCGACCATCTTCAACGGTGACTTGCCAATCTTTCTTGTGCTCGGCAGGTGCATACTTCTCAATTAGGTTGTTGACTCTTAGAAGAATCTTGGCAAATTTCCTTTGTATCTCCGCTGGTGTTAGTTTGATTTCTTTTATTAATCGGTCAACTTTGTTGATGAATAATATTGGTTTTACGCGTTCTCTCAGAGCCTGCATTAAAACGGTTTCTGTCTGAGTCATGGGTCCTTCAACTGCGTCGACGACTACGAGTGCGCCGTCAACTGCTCGCAGGCTTCTGGTTACTGCGCCTGAAAAGTCGATGTGCCCGGGGGTGTCGATTAGGTTGATTAAGTAATCTTTTTCTTGGTAAGTGTGGACTAAGCTGACGTTTGAGGCGAAAACGGTCATTTGACGTTTTTGCTCAAGGTCCCATGAGTCAAGGAACAGTTTCTGTCCTGCAGTTTGGGTGCTGATGATGCCTGCTGCTGCAAGCAGGCTGTCTGAAAGTGTGGTTTTTCCGTGGTCAACATGAGCGATAATGCTGGTGTTGCGTATGAATATCGGGGTTTCCATTAGTTTTACAATTTCATCAGTTTGCCTATAACGCGCCATAATTATGCAATCTCCATTTTAATTGAATTTATTACTTGAAAGACTTGTTTTTTAATTATTTGAATCATTATTTACTCTCTCATGAAATTGGTAAGCTACATGGAAGTTGAGTTTGTAGCCTATTAACTTTATGGCATGTTTCTTAAAAATAGTTGAGCCGAAAAAAGGTAATTCAAGCAACTTTACAGGGCTTTTTTCTCAGATAAATCTGGAAATTATTGCCAATTGGGCTACCAAACCCGCTAGTTAGCGGTTAAATAAGACTTTGCAAGTTGGTTAAGCCTAATTCGCAAAAAGGGATAAATCCTCTCTATTTTTCTATTTAGCAAAACGAAACGGAGCTAAAGGAGAATAAAATTAAATGTACTTTAAAGCTCTTTCATATAATTCATCGTTACAATTGATTTCTTTCACGTTAAAGATAGCTTTGTTGGCGATTAGTTTAAAAGCAACATTTAACAATAGACCAAAATTAAACTATCAAAATTGACGCAATGTAGTTTAAATGCTGAGGATATAAATGCACCTTCATGTGGTTTCAGCTAAAGGAAATGAGTCATTGTTCATAGAGTCTTTAGCACTGATAATCTTCACTTATTGTCGGGGTTGTTACTGACTAACTTTAGTTGAGGTTTTGGCGGAATAATATGGAAAAAGCTGCTTCTTTGCCGACTAACAAGGTTTTCGATGAACTAAACACATCAGAGAATGGGTTAACAAGCGAGGAAGCTAAACTTCGCCTAAAAAAATATGGGTACAATCGGCTTTCAGAGAAAAGGCAAATTCCATTCATAAACAAGTTTATACGTAATCTTAAAGACTTATTTGGCATTCTACTGCTTGTCGCAGCTATCTTATCGTATATCAGCGGCAGTCCTCAACTTGCGCTAATCATCCTTGCAGTCGTTTTCGTCAACATTTTCGTCAGTATCTTTCAAGAATCTCGTGCAGAAAAAGCCATGGAAACCCTCAAGAACTGGATGCCTGAATTCGCAAAAGTCATGCGGGATGGCGAATTAAAGAAAGTCTCTGTCAGGGAAATTGTTCCTGGAGACGTTGTGCTTTTGGAAGAAGGTGACCGTGTTCCTGCAGATGCCCGTTTGATTGAAGTTTTTGATTTATGGACCAACAATGTACCTTTAACCGGTGAATCTGAACCTCAACCTCGTGTTGCTGAACCAGCCAAAGTTGTTGAGAAAGCATACATGTATTCGCCGAACCTTGTTTTTATGAGCACCAGCGTTGCTAAAGGTCAAGGTAGAGCGGTTGTTTATTCAACAGGTATGGATACTCAGTTTGGCAGAATTGCAAGTTTAACACAAACAATTAAGGAAGAGGAAAGCCCACTTCAAAAAGAAATCGGCTTAACAGCTAAGTACGATTTTATTATTGCTATGATTGTAGGTACAATTTTCTTTATTGCTAGTTTTCTATTCTTGCATGTTCCCCTTGCCACAAGCATCCTTTTCATGATAGGAGTCATGGTGTGCTGTGTCCCTGAAGGTTTGCAGGTTACAGTTTCCAGCGCCTTAGCTATCAACGTGCTGAAGATGGTTAAGCAGAATGTTGTGGTTAAACGGTTGTCAGCTGTGCAAACTTTGGGGAGCGTTACAGTAATCTGCACCGATAAAACAGGCACAATCACAAAAGGCGAAATGACCGTTAACAAACTCTGGGTAAAAGACCGTGTGATCGAAGTCTCAGGTTTAGGCTACATGCCAGTCGGTGACTTCACCATAAATGGTCAACCTCTAAAAGAGGGCGAAACAAACTCACTCGACAAACTTCTAGAAATCGCTGCACTCTGCAACGGCTCTAAAATCGATCCCCCATCCGACCGAAACCGAAACTGGAGCGTGATCGGAGATCCCACCGACGGGGCTTTGCTTGTTGCAGCGTTGAAGTATGGTCAAAATATCGAAGAATTGATTGTTGAAAAACCTACCATCGACATTTTACCGTTTAGTTTTGAACGCAAACTCATGAGTACGGTTCATTCTTTAAACGGTGATGTTTTTATCTACACCAAGGGCGCCCCCAGAAATATCCTTGATCTTTGCAACAAAGTGCTTGTAGAAGGCAAGGTTGAAGATTTAACCCCTGAAAACTTGGAGTGGATAGAAACAAGAATTCATGAGTTCGCCAACGAAGGCTTACGCGTCATAGCAGCTGCCTACAGGAAAATGCCCAAAAACGAATACAAAAAGGGGGATGAAGTGGAGAAAAATCTCGTTTTCGTGGGTTTAGCAGGAATGCGTGATCCTCCTAGAACAGAGGTAAAAGATGCGGTTTTAGAAGCAAAACAAGCAGGAATTAAAACAGTTATTATTACTGGCGATTATGGTCCAACGGCTCAAGTTATAGCTCAGGAAGTTGGCATAGTAGAGAAAGAATGCTGCCAAGTAATTAGAGGAATTGACCTTGAAGAAATAAGCGACAAAGCCATTGTTGATGAAGTTAAAAAAGGCAACGTGATTTTCGCGCGTGTTTCCCCTGAACAGAAACTGCGAATAGTCAAAGTTCTTAAAAAGAGCGGCGAAATCGTTGCTGTAACAGGCGATGGAGCAAATGATGCACCATCGCTTAAAGAAGCAGACATAGGAGTTGCCATGGGTGCTTCGGGAACGGATGTGGCGCGTGAAGCCGCAGACATTGTCTTGCTTAACGATAGCTTCGCTTCTATCGTGAAGGCGGTTGAATCTGGCAGAGCTATCTATGAGAACATTCGCAAGTTCATCGTTTATGTGTTCTCCCACAACTGGGCAGAGTTAATTCCCTTCTTGCTTTACGCAGCTTTAGGAATTCCACTGCCGCTGCTAGTGGTTCAAGTCTTAGCCATCGACCTTGTAATTGACGTTATTCCCTCGTTAGCTTTGAGTCGTGAGCTACCAGAAGCAGGAATCATGCAGGAGCCCCCAAGAAGCATAAAAGAAAGGCTCTTTACGCGTAGAGTTCTTTTGCGGTCAGTCTTTATCGGGGTAATCATTGCTGCTGGTGCCATGATTGGGTGTCTGAGCGCTTGGGCTGCAGGCGGGTGGCATATTGGAATGCCCGTGCCGACTGACTGGCAATTTGGCGTGTCTGGAATAACTGCTAACCCAATTTACTTGAAAGGCGTCACAATGATGTTCGGAGGCATAGTTGTCGCTCAAGCAGGAAACGTCTTAGCATGCAGAACCAGCAAACAATCAATCTTCAAAACAAGTCTAAAAACCAACAAATGGATAATCGTAGGCATAGTAGCGCAACTTTCGATTCTGGCGTTCCTCGTCTACGTGCCCTTGATGCAAAAAATCTTTGGAACTACTGCATTAGGCGTGACTGACTGGGTATTCCTGATTTTGTTGGCTCTGATAGTTATTTTTGCTGAGGAAATCCGCAAATTCTTCATCCGAAGGTTTAGCAAAACACCTGAGGACTTAAGCAAACACGACCACACCTAATGCTCGGTGGCGTCTATCCAAATTATTTAAATCAGCAAAATGGGATTTGCGCTAAACTATTAAGGCAGCCATTGATTCTTACGATTGAAAAACATGGCACAACTCAACCCTGAAACGATTTGGAATTTAAGCGAAAATGAGCTTCTATCGCAACTGGAAACAGGCACATTCAAGCCGAGAGGCAAAGAAATCCGCTTTTACGCCCCAAGCTTCACCTACTACAGAACCAAACACTATTGCTCTCAAAGAAACGACTTCCCAACTATCTCCGTCACAGGTATCGCCTGCGCCTTGAAGTGTAAACATTGCGAAGGCAAAGTGCTTGAAACCATGCATCCAGCGCTCTCGCCCCAAGAGCTGTTTGAGTTGGGCTTGAAGCTAAAGCAGAATGGCGCTAAAGGGTGCCTCGTCAGCGGGGGATGCTTGCCTGATGGTTCTGTGCCTCTGGATAGCTTTGTGCCTGTGCTTGAGAGGTTTAAGCAGGAGCTTGGCTTAACCGTCTTTGTTCATACGGGCATAATCAAGCAGGAAATGGCAATTGCACTTAAGGATGCAGGGGTTGATGCTGCATTGATAGATGCAATTGGCTCTGCTGAAACGATCGGAAAGATCTATAACCTCAAAGTAACCGTCCAGGACTATGCGGATTCGCTTAAAGCGCTGCAAGAAACAAAAATACCGTTTGTGCCTCATGTTATCGTTGGGTTAAACGAGGGCAGATTTGACGGTGAACTGCGAGCCCTCCAGATGATAAGGCAAGTTAAGCCCTCTGCCCTTGTAATAATTGCGTTCATGCCTATCCACGGAACCGCTATGGCAAAAACACCGCCCCCCAAACCCCTCGACATTGCCAAAGTCACGGCGCTGGCACGCCAAATGTTTCCCGAAATCCCGCTTGTCTTAGGTTGCATGCGTCCCAAAGACGTCAGCCGCGGCGAAACAGATGTTTTGGCGTTAAAGGCTGGGGTGGATGCTGTTGCGTTTCCGAGTGAAGAAGCCATCAAGTATGCGAAAAGCAAGGATTACAAAACCAGTTTTTCTTCTTATTGTTGCGCCCAGATGTACATCGATGCCGTCAAAAATAACTCAGGTTTTTAGCATTTTTCTGCCAACCACAATAGCCCACGCTGAAACCGCAATCCCCGAAACAGATTCAGGAATCGCCACATTGGGCACATAGTTAAACGCAAAAAACAAAAGCCAAGGTAAAGCCGCGATGAACCCAACCATAACCGTGAACACCGCCATTCTGCGTTGGTTACATAGCCAAAAGGCGCTGGTTAAGATGAAAAGCGAAATGGGTGCCAACATAAAGAATGTAACTGAAACCAAGTAATGCGTTGGCGAATAACTCTCGTTAAAGACGCCGATAGCAATAAGTGCCAATGTTGCGCCTGCAAAAACCACCGAGCCAATTTTGCCAACCCAACTTTTCCCAAAGTAAGTGAATAGACCGAATATGGCAAAGTTGAAAGCTAAAAATCCGCTTGCAACCAGCCCAAAATTGAAGAGCGCCCCAGTTACGCCCGAAACGACGCCTAAGTCGCTTAATGCATTGTTTGTCCAGCTGAATGGTAGGTAAGTTGCAATGGCAGATAGAATACAGGCGAAACCTAAAATGGGTGCAACTATCCCTGCAGACGCACCCAACCTTTGGTAAACAGCATTTTGCGAAGTTGACATACCTTCACTTATTTAGCGGAACTTGTTTTAAGAATTTGCGGTCTCAGGAACATAGTAGCGTAATCTCTGCAGCGATTGCTTTTTTTCTTTGTCACCGATTTTCGCTTCCTGCACCGATTGCTTGAGGATTTCGATGGATTCATCCATGGCTTTCCTGTTGACAGGGTAAGGCACGCCATCTTTGCCGCCGTATGCAAAGCTGAATTTAACGGGGTCTTCCCAACTGGGCGCTTCGCCATAAATCAGTTCAGCTACGAGTGCTAATCCACGCACAGTAGCCGGTCCAACGCCCCTGACGCTGAGCAATTCCTCATAGTCGCTGGGTTGAAACTCGTAAATGCGAGCAAGGGTATCCCAGTTGATGTTGCGGGGCATGTTTAGGGTTGTTTGGGTTTGTATCCATGAGTTGCTGATTTTGGGAAGCCACTGTTGCAGCGATGTTTGGTTTAGTGGTCTTGCAGTGGATTGAATTAGGCTGTAGAGCTTTTTTGTAGGTTCTTTTGAGAGGTCGACGGAGGCTTTGCGGGCTGCATCGCTGGTTTTCGCAACCATGTTTAGAGCGCATTCGCGTTTGATGTTACATGCGATAGCATTGTGGGGTTCTTCTACGAAACTCTGGGTGTTTTCGCTTAGCCAATGATAGCGCCTCGCCGAAGAGTCTTGGTCGCTCATGCCCTGCTGAATAACCGCCCACTTCTCATCCTTGGTTACGAGGAAAGCATGATGATAGAGCTGGTAGCCCGCTTGGATAGCGGTGTTGTCAACTTTTGCAGTCATGCGGCTCGTATAGGTGAGATCATCAACGGTTTGTTCTGAAAAGCCGAATTTTTTGCCGGCTGCTGCAATGTCGCCGGGAGTTTTTCGGCTGGTTTTGCCTTTGCCTCCACAAACAGCAACTCCGTGCTCATTCGGTGAAAGAGCACATTTAAGGATGCCAGTGACCACTGTGGTTACGCCGCTGCTGTGCCAGTCGTAAGCCAAAATGCAGCCAAAAGCTTGAAACCAAAATGGGTCACTGAGGCGTTGTATAAATTTTGTTGTGCCTTGCTCCTCAATCATGATGCTGGCAATTTCCTTAGCTAACTTCTGCATGCGCCCTGTAAGCCAAGAAGGCGCTTTGCCGCCGTGCAGAGGCAAGTTTGCAACGCCAGTCCGATACATATTCATCAAGGTCGGATTATTCCCATTGGGATATATGGATTATTGCAACCAAACCAGCAAAACACAAAGCTAATTATTCTCAGCAACCATAGTCCCTTAAACAAGTCACCCGATCACTCACCTGGGATGAGATTATCAACAAAAATTCCCAGCCAGTAGAAAGAGTGAGAGCGGATAAGTTTAAACAAACTTTATGCAGTCTATGGCGTCAGGCCATTTTTAGGCGTATCCTTAAGGAAGGCCAACTGTTCCTGCAACTCGTAGCTTGGCGCCATCCAAATACATCAACACTGCCTTGTCATTGGGACGATAAACAAGGGGTCTATCAAGCGTTACGGAGAGGATTGGCTTTTTGGGGTCGCTTGCTTCGGTGGCAGCTTCCACTTTCGCGGTTATGAACTGGGTCCAATGCCCAATATGCACAACCATGCCAGCTTTAATGGGTGTTTGCCAATACTTAACCAGCGAAGCTTGAACCTGAAGTTTAGTTATGGTTTTAATTGATGGATCATTTGTTAAGATTGTACCGCGGTCTAAGTCTTCGACTTCAACGTTTTTTAATGCTAAACCAACGCGGTCACCTTCGCCTGCCACGTCAAATTCGTCGTCGTGTTTTTGGATTGAGCGGACTTGGGCGGTTTTGGCGGCTGGTAAAACATTTAATGTGGCATGTTTTTGGATTGTGCCATACGCGACTATGCCTAAAACGACTACGCCGACGCCTTTAACGTTAAAAGCGTGGTCAACAGGCACTGTTCCGATTGTTTGTGCGTTTGGGGCTGGTTTTTGTTTGGCTGCATCTGCCAAGAGTTTTTCGCGCAATTGATTTGGGTCGTCAGCTACGAACTCAAAGTTTTCAAGGCTAGTTCCTTTGATTATTGGCTGGATTTTTTCTTTAGGAATGTAATTTCGTAAAACAATGTAGCCAGTTTTAATATCTGAGCACTGCAGCATCACAAGTTGTTCGCCAAAGGTAGCGTTAAGTTCGTCTACAATGATGATGGCTTCTTTAGCTAAGGCGCATGCATAGAACAGTGGTGCCAACCGTTCAGGGTAGCGGGTAGGTTCGATGAACGTGACAGTATCTTCGCCTTTTTTGAGGTTGTAGAGAGTTATGTCTGTAGCGGTCCCTTTTTTTGCAAGAGTGCTTCCGTAATCTAAGGCGCCAAGGATTGCGACTGTAATATTTCCCATAGTACCATAACCTTTGAACTATCCGCATTGTGGTTTATTCTGCAAGATAAGTGTTGTTGGCTACATAGCAATTTTTAATTGAAACTGGAAAGAAAAATATGGATTATAACTAGCCCTGTTACATGTACGAAAGGTTCTTAAGGCATTGGGTATTCTTCTAAACGGCAAGAAAACGGCGGATTAAACTGCCAATTCAGGTAACGACCAGCTTCTAAAAAAAGCAGGTCAGACCAGATAAAAAAAATTAAAATAGTCCGATGAAGAGGTGAAAAGGTATGGAAAATATTTACGCAGCGATGCTCCTTCACAAGGCAGGTAAAGAAATAAACGAAGAATCAGTAACAAAAGTTCTAACCGCAGCAGGAGTTACAGTTGACCCAATCCAAGTTAAAGCACTCGTAGCATCACTCAGCGAAGTAAACATTGATGAAGCAATCAAAGCCGCACCGACAATGATGACAGCCGCCCCAGTAGCAGCTCCAGCAGGAGAATCGAAGCCAGCAGCAGCCGCACCAGAAGACAAGAAGAAGAAAGCTGAAGAAGAAAAAGCCAAAGAAGACGCAGCACTAGAAGGATTAGGCGCCCTATTCGGGTAAAATAAGCCGAATCTTATTTCTAATTTATTTTTCCCAAAAAACTATTTATCTTTATTTAATTTGTCCACTTAGTTAAAAAATTTTTAGTGTTTATTGTATAGGTAAAGTTTGGTTTTTGGGCGTTTGAGGCGGTTCCAAAACGATTGGTGTTTCAGATTTTTTTCTTGTTGTAAGCAGTTTCCAAGCTACGATAGGTGCCCAACCGCTTATAATCATTAAAGTTCCCGGGAATCCACCAATGTCTCGTCCAAGAATGGGGGTCAACCAAATAATTATGTCTCTTAGAAATGCTTCCCAAATGCCAAAGGCTACTGCCATTCGCTACTATGGATATGAAAGCTGTTTTTTTACCGAACTTGTTGAAGGTTTGAACTGCTAAAACTCCTGCAAAGAAGAAGTCGCCTAAGCCTAGTCCTCTAAAAGCTATCCCTTGTGCAGTTGCCTCAAGAGGAATTTGTGGCAAATACACAAGCACTGGAAGCCCAAGTCCAGTAAACGTATTTGCAGCTGTGAGCATCGCTGATGTCCCAATAACCAGAATAATATCCATGGTGGTTAAGAGAACTGCAAAAAGCCCCACAGTCTTCCAGGTGAACAGGGATGACAAATATAGAATGATTAAGAATGGCAAACGTGAAACCGAAGACATCCATAAGAAATGGTGCCCAAATTGACGCTGTGCCTGAGTTGTTAATGAAATTGAAGAATATGAAGAGAAACAGAAACATTGCAGGTGGCTGAACAGCCAGGTACCACCGAGTTTTCGCGATTACGTTTTTTCCCTGTTCATAGAATGCAACGCCGAAACAAAATATTGCTAAACCAAAAAATGCGGCAATCCTAACAACTGTGAAGCTGTCTTGAAGTGTGGGGAAAAGACAAATAATTCCAGTTACTGCGCTAACTAATCCGAAGCCCACAGAGAGTAAACTTACTCTTGTTTGGGAAACGTTTGAGAACACGTATGAGAACGTGAACAATAGTGTACTGTATGATGTCAGGAACATTACAAGCAAAATATTCTCGACGATTGCTCCAGGATTAAGCAACGAGGTGTAAGCTAACACGGAGATTATGATAGACATTAAACCAACAAGTAATATGATGTCTCTTGATCTGAACTCTTTTTTTTCAACCGTTGCCATCAGCTTTCCCTCAACACGCTTGTTTAGAAGCAAAGCAACCATGACCACAATAAACAGAGCAAGTGGCATGGCAAGGTCAAGAGAGGGCATAAACTGCACATAACAAAAAGAAGCTTTTATTTCTTTAGCCAAAACAAGTAGGAATTGCCAGATAAACCTCAATAACTGAAATGCATGTTGAAAATGGCTAAAGTCGCCAATAGGGCTTCCTCGGTTCTAATTGTGACTGTTCCCTGATTTGGAACCATGTTTATCATAAAATCTGCTATATCCGAGAGGTTTAAGCCTTCATCTTGGACAATCTCATGCAGTCCCCGCGAAGGTGCACCAAAAGCTATCAAAACCCGCTGGCTACCGACCCATTTCAAGCCGATCTTGCCTGCAACAGTCATAAAATTGTCTCCAATTCGAGCTGTAGCAATCCTTAAATCATAAACGCACTATCCGCCACCAGCTGACCAAAAGAACGTTTCTCCACCTGAACCTTATAACCCCAATATTGTGGGACATCTTCGCGGCTTACTGCCTGAACTTCAATCTGTTTGCCAATGTTGACTAATTGCAGTGTTAAACGGTCGCCGACAGCGAACTCTTTTTGGCGTAAAAGCGCAGGCTGCTGAACCCCGATGTCAACGATCAAACCCTCTTTATTTTCAGACAAAACCACGCCTTCACGGTATTCGCCCAACTTTCAAATGTTTGGTTTTTCCGCTCAAGGGGTGATGTGGCGTTCGTCAAAGGCGGCAGAATCCCCGCATATTCCAAATCTGGTTCAAGCTTGAACAGACTGTTTTCGCAGGTACTGAGGTGTCTCTAAATAGTTGAGCAATAAAGCCATAAAATCCAAATCTCTGCGTTGATCAACTTTGGGGCTATCAGGGTAAACGATGATTTCGTCCACTCTGAAAATCGCGGCTGCCCGCCCAATCAATCCAATTTTCGCTGTTTTTTCTCTAAGGTGGGGTGTATCGGAGATTGTTGATGCGGGAATTGCGATTGTAAGTTTCTTTTTATCCATACGCTTTTGCCTCGGCTGTTTTTGCTGTCTGCGTTGTGCTTAAAAGGGTGGAACGAGATATAAAACTGCGTGTTATTTGGAGGATTCAAAGTTGCCTACAGCACTTTTAGATAACATTGAAAGAATAAAAGCCGTTGATAAGAGTGGAATGCTAGATTTTTGTGTAAACGCTCCGAAACATTACCGTGAAGCTGCAAAAAACGCTGAAAGAATAATCGTTGATTATCCTAAGCCCAGACAACATTGTTGTGGCGGGTTTAGGTGGTTCAGCGATCGGCGGCGATTTACTCAAAGATTGGGCAAAAAACCAATTAACCGTTCCCATTGAGGTAAGCCGAGAATACACGCTACCAGCATACGCCAACAAGAGAACATTGGTTTTTATCACGAGCTACTCAGGCGACACAGAAGAGACTTTGAGTAGTTTCCTTGAAGCACTCAAACGTAAATGCATGATTTATTGCATAAGTAGCGGCGGTGCACTCTTAAAATACGCTGCAAAAACTCAAGGTGCCCTATCTTCAGGTTCCCGGCGGAATGCCTCCGCGTGCAGCGTTGCCCTATATGCTTTTGCCGCTTTTGGTTTATATGGAAAAAGCAGGATTAGTAAAAGGCGTAAAGGAAGAATTGAACGAAACTTTCAGTCTTCTTGAAAAAATCAGCGAAGACAACGCCCCTGAAAAGCCAACAATTGAAAACTTTGCCAAGCATTTAGCTCAAACAATTGGAGAATCATCCCCAATAGTCTATGGGTTCGGCTTCTACCGCAGCGTAGCCCAACGGTTTAAGCAGCAGTTTAATGAGAACAGCAAATCCGCTGCCAAATGGGAATATTTCCCTGAACTAGATCATAACGAGATAGTCGGTTGGGAGGGCAGAGGCGAACAATGCAAATGGTATTCAATAATACTTATTCGCGACGCGGATGAACCAGTAGAAATTGAGAGCCGAATTGAAGTCACCAAACAAATCATGGAGCGGAGGGGATTGATAATGGTTGATTTGGAAGTGCAGGGCAAAAGTCAGTTGGCGAAGATGCTGTCAACCATAGTTGTCGGCGACTTTGCAAGTGTTTATTTATCTGTCTTGCGCGGAGAAGACCCAACGCCAGTAAAAACCATAACTACATTGAAAAATACGTTGGCACAGAACGGAGTTAAAGATAAAATAATTGGAGAGCTAGAAAAAATTTAGCTTACGAATTTTTTGAATTGCGCTTCGGCTTCTTCAAGCGATACCATCTTGGGCGGACGCTTAAACCCGTAAGCGCAAACTGGCTCCACTGCACCCTTAACTTTCTTGTTTAAGGCTAGTTTTACTGCGCGTACAACATCGAAAAGCACTGAGCCAGCGTTTGGTGCATCAACAGTTTGGAATTTAAGATCGATTTTCATGGGTGCATTGCAGAAGTAGACGCCGCTTATCCAAAAGTAACTGTCACGTTTGTTCTGTAAGAAATCCACGTAGTCGGTTGAGCCTGCCACAATTTCAGCTTTGTAGGGTATTGATGCTGCTACGGATTCGGTTTTTATGGTGCGTTTAGTGTCGCGTGTGCGTTCCATGGTGTCTACGGATTCGGTTCCTCCGCCAACATCAAGCTGGTAGGTTTCGTTGATTCTGACGCCGTTGTCTGAGAGCAACTTAAGCAGGGTTTTATGTAGTGCGGTTGAACCGACTTGGTCAACTAAGTCGTCGCCAACGAGCGGAAGTTTAGCATCAGCAAACTTTTTTGCCCAAGCAGGGTCGCTGGCAATGAAGTTCGGTGTAACGTTCACGAAAGCACATCCCGCGGCTATGGCTTGTTCTGCGTAAAATTGGGTGGCTTTTAAGGCTCCGCTTGGAAGCAAATTAAGAATGATTTCGGCACCCGCAGTCTTTGAGGATTTTTGCTACGTTCGCATCGGCTTCCTTGCTAACTTGAATAATACTTTTAGTTGACTCTCCAACTCCGTCCATCAATGGACCCTTGCTAACTTTCACGCCTGTTGAAGGTACATCACAAACTTTCGGCGCGTTATTAGGCTTAGCAAAAATGGCTTCAGAGAGGTCTTTGCCAACCTTGCGATCATCCACGTCGAAGGCTGCGACTACTTGGATGTCTTTGGGGCTTAAACCTGCCAAAACTGGGTTGCGCAGTCCAAAACAGTCTTCAGGCTTTTCGAGTTTTCCATAATATTGAATGCCTTGGATGAATGATGAGGCGCAGTTTCCAACGCCGATTAATGCAACTTTAACTTTGGGCATATATTGCACCTTGCTTGGCTTTTCTATTTGCGTTTGCCGTATAAAAAGCTACGCAGGTAAAGATGTGATTCGTTGAATACACTCCTATTTTCTACTGTAATTGTTGGAGAGAGCTTCCTATGCATAACAACTGCCGAATTTTGTACTCCTTAATCTTCTTGGTGTACAGTTAGCCATAAGCAAATTAAACAAGCTGCATTCAACTTATGCGTTTAAGTGTTCGCAATACCAAAAAAGTTAGCCACCTTGACGGCTGTTTCTTCTGCCCGAAATCCCAGCCCTTCCACGCTTTCCACTCCGACTCAGGCGTAAACTTTCCCTCACTAGTCAGCCTTAGACTCTACTAAATTCGCCATTTCGACCAATCTGGGGTCACTTTTTAACCAGCTAAACTGCGAAAGCACATCCAAAACATGTAAGATATCATACCATACAAAAGGCGCTTTAAGTTTCCTAAAATCAGTGCCCATATAAAACATGTAAGGATGAACCTCCAAGCTCCTTTGCCACAAATCCAGCAGGCACTCTGCTCCAGCGTGGGCTTCTTTGCTTTGTCGCCAATCATCAAACTGCGATAGCATCTTTAACATTACCAAAGTCGCATATGGACAAGGATCTTCTTTTCTTCCTGGTCCTCGAAACTTGCCAAGTTCCTTTGAAACAACACAGTGCCACCCGTTTTCATGAACTAAACCAGCCAAATACTTAACGGCGTTTTGTACCTTTGCATCTTTATCATACCCGAATTTAGCTATGGAATAGATGATGACTGGTGCATCGCACAACGCCCATGCCCATGTATCAGTGCCAGAACCCCCAAAATGCGTTGGAACATTAGTAGGAAGCTGGAAGGGGCCTTCATCAGATTGGTGCTCAAAAATCTTCTGCACAACTGTGTTAACGCTTGGGTCATTCTTTGTGAGCCCAAGGTCTGCAATGAAAGACAGCTTATGGAAGGGTTGGCTGGCGCTTTTGTGGCTGTTTAAAACTTCTCCTGGCCATTTCTTCAATTCCTGCAGTAGCGACTGAATTTTTTGGTCGGAAGCCATCCGTTTTTGAGAATCGATAACCTCCTGCTCACTTTCCAGCTGCCCAAGCAAATCGACCCGAGTTCTATATTCGACAAATGGCTCTCCCTTCAATAGCCAATCAATTAGATCTTTCATCGATACTCACCTAGATCGCCAAGTAAGTCAACTCAATCGGTAATGTAAATTTTTCCACAGATATCATAGACAGAATCCAAAACATGTCCATTAACTCCATGAACAAGTTTTTGTGGGTGCTTCCTCTGACCACATAAGAAATGCTTATTAAACGAAGGTGGGTAACTTTCAGAAGCCAGATGCTTTGGGCGAGTAGATCAGTCTGGCATGATCGCCACGTTGGCATCGTGGAGGTCCCGGGTTCAAATCCCGGCTCGTCCACCAAATCAATTTTAGAAAGAAAGATTAGTTGAATGTTGAAGAAGAATTTCTTGATTAGATATCGTAGTTATCTTTTTGTGGTTGTTCAGTTGGAGGGTTAGTTTTTTCCGTTACTGGAGTAGTCTGTTTTGGTTTTTTCCGTAATTCCCTAATTATTACAAACACAGCGATAACAATGGCGGCGACTGCCACGATTATCAAGTACGGTACAAAGTTCGGTGGATTCTCATCTTGATTGCCGTTTCCTGTGGGGGTGGGGGTTGGGTTGGGCGTAGTTGATCCTGTATTGGAATAAGCTATTTGTATGGTTTGGTTGGGTCCGTTCCAAGTGAAATTGCCTGATACGTCAAGTCCATCTACACCTACATAATAGGTATGTGAACCAACACTTACATTGAAGGGAATTTGCGCAATTATTGGATCACTGGTATAATTGCCATAGCCTGGAATGGTCTGTGGACTGCTAGTTAAATCCTTACCGGAAAAAACGTCTTCCCCCATCCAATCAAAATGGATTCCAATGCGTTGAACTATTATCTGCTGATCCGTATTGCTCGTGAAAGTTATCCTAAAAGCTATAGTTTCATTGGGGCGAAATGTCTCGCTTGACAAATACACTGTTGCTGATGCATCGCTCGTATTGAGAGCGGAGACAAAACCAGCAGAAGACAAAATAATAACAATGAAGGACAGCACAAACGCAACTTGAAGTTTTCTCAATTCAATCCCTCTCTGTAGGTTGATTCCTAACTTGCTATATATGTTTTTACCATATTTTTTCCCATTTGAACAGAACCTCAGCAACTGTCAACTCTCTCTCCAGAAAATTGCTGACTCCGATTATTGGCGTAACGAGTACTTAATCAGTAGTGGCAGTTTTTGTTTGTGCCTCTTGTAGCCAGTTCCTCGATTTCATCAGAGTCTTCCCAGCGAACTTTAGTTCCAATGCTCCCTCGTAGGGGCAGATTTCAACGCACCGTGCGCACAACATACATTTTGATTCAGTTACGTCTCCTCCTTTCTTTTCGAACATATCTTTGGCTTGAGTTGGGCAAACCCGCTTGCAGACTCCGCATTTGGTGCATTTATGTTCGTCTTTTTGGAGCTTTGTTAATGCAATTTGTTTGAAGGGAGTAAAGGAGCTAAATAGAGCGGTTAGACCGCCAAGAGGGCAGATTCGGCACCAGAAGCGACGGTAAGCTATCGCTAATATTGTGACAATAATAAAGATTGTAATGTTTATTGAAGAAATGTAGCCGCCGCTAACCCATAATGGTCCATACGTAATTTGTGAAACATAAGAATACTTCATTGCACCGACGGCAGATTCAGCTAACACGCAAAAAGGTTTCATTGGACAGACAAGACAGAAAGGCTCGTTAACGTGGAACACAATACCTGCTTCAACGCCTTCAGGTCCGCCAGGTATAGTGCCTGGGATGAGTTCGGTGCCGAAAATGGAGTATGAACCTAAAATAACGCTTAGCAGTATGATTACCGCGAGAATTATGTAGCGTGATTGCCCAAGTTTAGCGCTTGTTTTTTCAGAGAAGCTCAGGTGACGCCGCCGGGCGGCTTTGCGTAATCTGGTAAGTATGTCCTGATATAGGCCGAAGGGACAGAGCCAACCGCAGAAAAACCTACCTAAAATAATAGATGCTGCAATAATCATACCGAAAACAACAGCTAATTTCTCTATGCCTGAAGTTGAGTAGTTAACCTCGTAGCCTCTGGGATGGTTCCAGAATGGGAAAATGTAGGCTTGGATTTGCCAAATCGGGCAAGTGACTGTTCGTCCATTGGGATAGTAGCATGCTAAGATAGGAAGCGAAATCCCGTCGGGAAACTGGTTACCTAAAGCATCGGCTCCAATTAAGCGGTCACGCGGCGTAATTCCCAAAGGAGCGAATCTTTCTACGCCAAATGGACCAAGTATAAGACCCATGAATACGGCGACTACGGCGACTATTTGGATAAACAGCCTCAATGTGCTGATTTTTCTAGTTTTGTCCTTAGATAGCTTGAGGATAAGAATTATGCCGACTGCCACTATTAGCGCATAAATCGGAAGTACTATTGCAGGCGAGTTTTCCCAAGGCATCTATTCTTTCCTCACTTTAACTTTAATGATAATTGCAATGGCAACTGTTAACGCTACCGCGGCACCTGTGGTGATGGCTATAGAATGCCTTTGGTAGAGGGGCAAGTTGCTATCATTAAAGGAATCGACGAAGGTATAACGAACAACTGTAGCGTTTTTAGTTGCACCAGTAACAACCACTGTGTTGTCGCGCAACAGATTCCAACCCTTCCCTTCACCTACATATGAGCGCCCATCTAAGTTTACACTCCACTCGCTTACGCTTGATGGCGTTGAGGAATTAAAATCAAAATTCACAGTTTGCTTCCCTGCCCCTTCAACAGTATAGAGTAGCCTTGCGCTTCGAAAAGAGAAATTAAAAGCTCGATAACTTTGCACGATAACGTTTGAGTTTTCTGTAGAAATTTTCAGGTTACCAAGAGGTATACTGATGTTGAACCTTAAATCCGTAAAGACCCAAGTGTTATTTTCTAACTTTGCCTCCAAATAGGAGCCGTTTAAAGCGAAGCTAACGGAGCCGTGAAGTTCTGGAATGTTGAACTTGTCGGATGGGGTGAAGGTTTGGCGCGTTTGAGCTTGTGAAATTGGGCAAAAATAAGAAAATTCTAAAACTAAAATGATAACTGCCGCAAGTATAGTTATAACTGCTCTGTAGCTGTTTGCCTTCAAACTTTCACGCTATAATTACGATACATTCCCGCTATAAGGCTTTTCAATTTTTATATTCTTGGTTTAACGTGGTGTGGCGATAGTCTTAAGTTGCGGCAAACAGTTTTGGCTTTGGGAAACACTGTAAATGGATACTTACATAGCTAATTTAGCGTTGGATTTGGCAAGCATAATAAATTTCATTGCGCTTCTCTGGATGCTACGAGCAGTTATCAAGAACAGAAAAGTGCTTCGCGGCTACAGCATTGTTGGTTCGTTTTTGACATTTGTTTCCATCCTTGGCTTCGAAATTGCGTATTATCTTTTGGGAAATGTTGTGGGTTTTGCGTTGGGGTGGGCAACAGTGGCGTTCTGGTTTATCGCCTTTGTTTACAGCTTTAGGCAAAGACTAAAAGACAACAAGAAACCTAAGGAAACCGTTGAATTTTAACTGGCTGGAAACTGGATTAAGAATTCTGTGCCCCTACCTGCAGTACTTTCAAAACTTATCGTACCTCCATGTGCCTCTATAACACGTTTACAAACCGCTAATCCGAAGCCTTGCCCACGGGGCTTAGTGGTAAAGAGAGGGGTAAAAATTTGGTTTTTAATCGCGTCTGAAATCCCAACACCCGTATCCTTTACAGATATGGAAACTTGCCCCTCAGATTTTACATATCCTGTCAATGTTAATTTGCCTCCCTCGGGCATAGCCTGCACGGAATTGGTTACCAAGTTGATTAAAACGCGTTTAAGGAGTTGAATGTCAGCTTTTATCTGGGTAGAACCTACTTCTATTCGATTTTGTACTGAAATATTATTTGGTATGGCAATGGATGCCAAAACGCTGCTCACGAGATCTTTTAGATTGATGGGTTTCTTATCGATTTTTACGGGTTGCACGAAGGCTTGCAAGTCGGAAACAATCTTATCCATGTAAACTGTTTGTTCTTCTATCAAATGAATGCTTTCTTGCAAGTTGCTTTTCACTTCTCCCTCTGCGAGAGAGTCAACTTCGTTTTTCGCCAAATACAACTCGCCAGTTATTGTCTGCAAAGGGTTGCGGAGGTCATGCCCCACCATGCCTGCAGTTTGACCGATAGCCGCAAGACGTTCAGAATTTTTCAGTTGCTTTGTCCGATCTTCGATAATTTTTTCAAGAATACCCGCGCGTTCTTGGAGTTCTTTTTGTAGTTGCTTCTGTTCTGTGATATCTCGAACAATTGACCATAACCCTACTACTTTTCCTTTTCCATGACTTAACCGCCAGGTTCTAACGGATGCTGGAAAAACTGACCCGTCCTTTCGCCTGTATTCCCTTTCGAAAACGATAGAGTGCCCAGATTGAAGGACTTTTTTAACAATTTTTTCTCTTTGTTGATGCCATTTTTCAGGAAGCAACTCTGGGGCAGGTAGATTTCTTAATTCTTTTCTTGTATAGCCAAGCATTTTTGCGTAGGCTTTGTTGCAATCAATCATTGCTCCATTGAGATCACGCGCCATGATGCCGTCCTGCGTTGTCTCAAAGAGCCTGCGATATTTTTTTTCTGAAAACAAAAGTTGCTGCTCAGATGTTTTTTGTTCCTCAATTTCTCGTTCCGTTTTCTTTTTTTGATCGGTAATATCCATGATCACTGAAACAAAAAACGTCTTCTTTGGGCTGTAAATGTAAATTTGATACCACTTGTCGTCTGGTTTGCTGTAAGTTTCAAAATGCTCTGGTACACCGGTCGTTGCTACTTTGCCGTAAATACCTATCCAATCTATTTTTTCTTCTTTTATTTTTTGAATTGAATTCGGTTGCTTTTTTTCCGATTCGTTCGCTGTTAAAAGAAATGAATATGATCGTACACCTTGTTACTTTCCAAGGAGAATATAGTCAACTGGGTCGCCTTTTTTGCCATAAATCATTTTGTATAAAGCGACGCCTTGCGGAAGATTGTCAAATAAGATTTTGAACTGTTGACTGTTTATACCTAATTCTTCTAGAAAATTTTTACTTGTGTCAATATGATCTTTGACTTTAAGTGGGGTTTGTGAAGAATGGATTAATGGGGGCATCTGTTTGTTTGCTCTTTGACTGGGCAACATCGATAGAATTCACTATCTTTACCCCAAGTTATTATTGAGTTGAAATGCATAAAAAACTTTCCAAAGTCTTATATGTTGATAAACCAAGGAGTAAATTGTCAAGTAATTATCAACAGAAAATAAGAATAAAGCCAAATTTGAAAAGCTACGGTTTTTTTATTGCTTTTTTCGGCGGCTTCCTGAAACCGTCAACGACATGATGCATGGCTAGACTAGGGTGGTGAAGCAGCATTCGGGGACCAGAATAACGCATAACAATCTTTGCTTGTTCTTTCATTGGAGATTGGTAACAGTGGATGAGGCATTTTCCGCATGTGCTTTTTTTCTCTTGGAAGGGACATTTGTCAAGGCGCATTTTGGCGTAATCCATGAATTTGCTGCACTCGATGCATAACTCTTTACCCTTTGTGTCATGGTGACTGTGGCAATAGATGTGAACCATTGCGTCGATGGTTTTCTTTTCTCTTGTTATTCGGGGATGTTCGGTCAACGGGTTCCACTTCTTAGAGCGTTGATATTAGTTAGCGGTAAAATAAGCATTGCTTAAAAACGTTTTTTTGATTAAAAACTTTAGTCCACTACCGCGTTAATTATTGAATTTAGCTGATGTATTTTGGATTCATAAATAAAATTAGCAGAATAACACCACTTAATTGTTGCTGATACTCTGTTGAAACATTTCAAGTGGATTATTATATTTGTGTTCTTAGTGCTCTTCGCGGGAACTGTGGCATTTATGGCCTGGATTAATAGTTTGGAATTTACAACTGTGGGTTGTCCTGACCAGGCTGAAATTACAAGTGTTGAGTTTATCTCTACGTAGTGCTGCTATTGTTACAGTTCACAACTCTGGGAAAACTAATGTTAATGTGGTTTCAGCGACTGTGAATGGAAGTTCAACAATATTGGGACCAAGCGAAAAACCAGCAAACACTATTCCTAAAGATGGCTCTACAAATTACGTAGTAATTCTTAAAGATGAAAACAAATTTGACTCAGGCGACCAATACCAATTCCGTCTAAGAACATCACATGGAACCAATTTGCTCTACACAATTACTTACAACCCAATAAGCTGAGTTAAAGAGTAGATATGTGATTGGATGTTAAAGTTAACCCAATTGAATAATCAAAAGTGGCATTGTTAGGTCTCATAGAATAACTTAAGCCTGCCCAAGAAAAACGCTTCCTTGTACGTTCCCAGCCCCGAAAAAGCGTGGCACCTCCCAGGTTTTGGAGGCTGAAGGAGATTTGCCCCTTAGCACTTTGCAAGGACGCTTGATCAGCGGTAACTGCTTCCCATGCACCAATCTTTCGACCGAGGAGAATTAAGCCGTCTGAATCAACATACTTTTGAAAAACGCTTGAGCCCTGCTCGTTTAGAACCAAGACTTCAACGCATTTTTTTAATGTTACTTTTGAAAAGTCAGCTTTGATGTTTATGACATTTGGTTGGCAATTGTAGTTTATTGTTACGGTTCCTCGGGGTTTTACTGGAATGAATTCAGTTTTTATATTCGCTAAGTCTCGAAGCTCCATTGCTTTGTTGAAGAGAGGGTTGAGTTTTTTGTGTTTGAGGTATAGGCTTTGGAAGGTTTTTCTCAGGGGTGAATATAAGCTCGTCGTCTATGTAGGTGGCGCGCCCAAACTTTTTTAGCGAAACCGTGTCTAAAGTGAAAACTTTTGTTAACGTGTAGGACGAACCAGTTTTTTGGATTGACACATCTGCGGTGCTGGAAAAAAACGTTTTATCCTCATATTTAACGATTGGAACACCAAAGCCAACCCCTTCCTCAATTAACTCTCTCCCATCAAGCAGCAGAACAAGTCCTTTCTGGAGAGCTCCAGTTTCCAAGCAACTCGGTCGGCAGTCCCTGTAGAGCCTAACGGATAAACGGTCAGTCAACTGTAGGGTAACCGTTTCATCAGAATCCATGGAATTTGCATTTGTGCTTGTTTGAAGCTCGGTCAAGTACGATACCCACATTTCAAAAGCAAGCGATAAAGCAACAAGTCGGCAAACCACTCAATATTTAATAGATATGATTACTTAACATTGAGTGTCAGATAAACTGCTGCTACATCAATGTTTAATTTAGTGGCAGACGGAGTTAAAGCTTGTGTTTTGGATATATTTGTGCTTAAATCCTTGTTAATTAATTTAAGGAGAAATAAAGGTTGAACCTTCTCAATTACATATGGGTTTTGTGGTTATTTGGCATGCCAATTTATTTCGCATTGGCATATGATATTATTAAGTATAGAAAAATTTTAGTCAAGAAAACTTTTGTTCCTATTAATCCAAAAAAAGTGATATTTCAGATAACAACGATAGGCAATATGAAAATTGTGCAAGAGTCGGTTCACAACATCAATCGAATATGCAAAGAAGTGGGATATAGCAATTACAATATATGCATAGTCTCGGAAGTGAATGAAAGTTTTAATGGTGCAGTTACGTTAACTGTTCCTAAAAACTATTCAACACGTCAATAATGCCAAGTACAAAGCTAGAGCATTGCATTATGCAGTAGAACAACGAGAGAAAAACGGGGAAAACACGACTGATTTATGGATATATCATCTTGACGACGAATCTATGATTACAAAGCAAGGTCTCTTGTCAATTCTAGACCACATTGATAATAATCGAGAACCAATAGCAGAAGGACTAATTACCTATCCAAATAAAATAAATTTTGGCAGCAAATTGGTAAAATATTTGGATGCTGTAAGACCAACATTTTGTTTTTCTTGTTGTGCAATGTTAAAAACGCAAGGCAAACCTGATTGGTTACATGGTTCAAACCTACTTTTGAGAGCAGACATAGAACAAAGTATAGGTTGGGATTTCCCCGATACCTGCGCTGAAGACAGTTTGTTTGGTCATGAAGCCTACAAAAAATACGGGGGAATTTTTGGTTGGCACGGTGGAGTTCTCGAAGAACAATCACCATTTACATTTGCAGACTTCATTAAGCAAAGGCAAAGGTGGATAAAGGGAACAATTGAAAATTTGAATAGATTGGGAATACGGGATAGAGTAAAAGCAACCTATAGATTGGCAAGTTGGTTTTTAGGCGCTGTGAGTTTTTTCACGTTAATCCCTTCATTACTCATAGATCAGTGGTATCCTTTGTATCTCACTCCATTCTTTGTTTTTGACACAATTATTCTGTTTGGCGTCTATCAAATAGGACTAGAGATGAACTTTGCTAAAGTTAGTAAGAAACAAAGGATTATTGAACACATCAAAGTATTTGTTGCGTCACCTATACTTTGGTTTTTAGAAGCAGTTCCAATGGCATTGTACTTCTTTAAAAAAGCACCAAAGTTTTACGTCATCAAGAAATAGTCAGCAACAAATAGCTTAGTAGTATTATTTAGAGTTGCACCCCTAAGCAATATTAGCGTATTTTTAATACTTGAAATTCAATAGACTTATCGATGATTAAGAACGATAAAGAATAACAAGAATACTTCTATCGCATTAATTATTGCATTAATTTTAGTATTAACGATAGTTTTCGCCTTTTCGAGTTTTTTCTCAAATTCAAATACTGGGCTAAATACGGAAACAATGATTAACCAAATTCCAAAACAATCGATCCCTCCAACAAACGTAAGTGGGTTAAAAGAATCAAATAGTTTGAATAAGCCTAATTCCATGCACAACTATTCTTCTGCACCAGTCAATACAGATTCCATTTCGTTAGATCCCTTAAGCTCCATGGCAAATGAACAACCAGACTCGCCACCAATCGCTTATTCACTTTCCAACAATCCACATGTACCATTCATCACAGTCCCTATTTCGTTAGACTCATCCAATTTCATCACATATTCATACTGCGGCTACTCTGTTCAACAGCCAGATTCAACCCAATTCATTTTTTCCTTCCCCGAGAACACCGATCAGGGGCAAATAGCCGGATCAGACATCCTTACTTTGAATGCTTTCCCAATACGCAAGATTGACTTTGACGCGGTTTTCATCTCACAAAAAATTAACGCGCTTGGATTTGATGAAATGGTAATCTTTGCAACATCAGATGTAACTACCTATAAGGGGTTAGAATTTGGCGTAAGACTGGATTTATGTGATGGTTTTATCTACGGTTATAATCAAGAACCAACGAGTAGCTTGGGGGAAGTTGATTTTCAGATGATGAAGCTCATACCAAACGATGGTGTAACGCATCATTATTCCTTAATTATTGTAAACTCGGAAGTCTCATTCTATATTGATGGGATCTACTATGGTTGTTTGAGTTTTTCTAGCAACACAGATTGTTCTAATTTTACTTTTTTTATCCTTGCGGTTGTTCATAGATTTACTGATGGCTGGGATTCCGCTGGCAATAATATGATGGTGGAAAGTTTTTATCTCAGCCAACTGCAGTAAAACAGTAACTTGCAAGAGAAGTCAAAAAACTTAACCTTCCTGTTTAGACTTGGTACCCAACAGTTTTATAACTAAACGCCAAGCAAAAAACTGCCAAAATAGTACTATAACAAATTTGCCAATGAGTCTCCATAAACGAATAGATTGATCTAATTGTACTAGATCAGGGATAATTGATGGCGAAACTATGAAGAAAAGTTGTTGCACGGATGTATTTAGGAACATAAAAACCAAGGGAATTACCCATAGGAAGCCAAAGTTACGGAAATTCATCTTTCTTGACGCCAGGGCGATAAGTGCTATGGAAATTATTAGGTTAATATTTGGTTCAGAGAGCCATGTTCGGGTAAGGAAAAAGATAAGCAATAATACGAGGGCTTTTTCTGCTAGTTCAGGCATGGATTTAGGTGGATTGCGATAAACCAAGTAATAACCAATCAGCAAGGCAGGTATCCAAAGATAACCTAAGAATTCCAGTCCAGAGGGCAAGACAGCTGTGTTTTGGATGACTTCAACTAGGCTGAAGAGGGTCATGCTGTCAGCCATTCTGAAATACGATGTTACTTGGCCAGGAGATGTGGGCGCCATCCATCCAAGCAGGTTAAAGGGCAATATCGCCAACCCAACAATCATGGCTAAAGTGATTAAGATGTAGATTAGGTTTTTTCGGCGGTTGTTTGATGTGGAAAAAAGAAGCGGTAATCCAATCAAGGGCAGAGAAATGGGTTTTAGAACAATACTTAATGAAAGCAGAATTGAACTTTTTACTATCTTGCCTTTAGATAAAAAGTAAAGTGAGGCGACACATAGAAGGGCTATCAGGGTGTCGAATTGGCCCCAAGCGGTTGTTGTAAGAAGTGTGAAGGGGTTGAACAGCAAAAAGAGCCATGCAAACCGAACCCGATCATTTGGCGCATTCATCCTTTGCAACACAGTTCTGGTTAAGTAAGCTAAAGCGATGTTGGCGGTGATGACGGGGATTTTTGTTGCAAAGTTATAGAGGAATATGTTGGGAGTCAGGTTGTAGGTTAAACGGTAAATAGCGCCCAACAGAAGCGGCCAAAGAGGTGGATACCCAATTATCGGGTTGACACCCATCAGGAGAGGGTTAGAGAAAACCGTAATAGTGTGCGATAAGTAGGGGTTTAAGCCTGAACTGACCAAGTAGCCTGTATCTATGAGCGAACGCTGATCGTAGTAGTGCCCCAAGAAAATTGCCAAGGGAACCTGAACCAAAACGCTCAGTACAACAGCTACAAAATCGCTGTGAAGTTTAAGTGAAAGTAAGAGGTTACCTCTCAAAGCAAGCAACCAACATTAGAGTAAATAAAAAGTCGGTTATAAAGAAAAAGGCAAAGGTTGCTTTTGAACAGCGGTTTTTCCCTGTTTTATGGACACACTGGGTGTTTTTGGGTTTTGTTTTAGAAATAGTCTTATGGTTGTGTATTAGATTGTATTTGCGAAGTTTAGATGCCGACTAATTTGCCGCCTGAAGCGATGGATAAGTGGGAGCTGATTGAGGCTGCCAAGACTCCTAAAGAAAAAATGGAAGCCATGATTGAGTTCCTAAAGTATGTTCCGCATCACAAAGGCACAATGAAACTGCGCGGCGAAATGAACCGCAAAATTGCACTAATTCGGGAGGACTTAGAAAAAAAGAAACGCATGGGCACTGGCAAAAGCAGCGGCGGACCCAAACTTTTCATAGAAAAAGGCGCTACAGCACAGTTAGCGCTAATTGGCATGACTAACGTAGGCAAAAGCTGCCTAATGTGCGCCACTACAAATTCAAAAGTACAGGTTACCCCCACGCCGTTTAGCACCCATGAACCAGTGCCGGGCATTATGAACTATTTGGATGTACAGTTTCAGATTGTGGAGGCACCCGCCGTCATGGAAGGCGCGGCAGAGGGAAAAGCAGGTGGTAACGTTACATTAGGGTTGGCAAGGAACGCTGACGGCGTAATTTTGATGGTGGACGTGTTCCGTGACCCTGTGGCGCAGTTGGAATTGATTTTAGCAGAGCTTGAGAAGACCCGTGTTTTGGTAAGTAAGCCCAGTGGAGGACGCGTCGAAATCGAGCGGCGCCCCGCGGGTGCCCGGCTTAGGGTTATAACCGTTGGTAGACTCATTGACTGCAGCATCAAAGACATCGAGGAATTGGTAAGGAGCTACAAAATCTGCGACGCCATAGTACGCATAAGCGGAGCTGTAACCCTCAAGGACGTAGAAGACGCCATATACGAAAACACCATCTATAAACCCGCGGTAATCGTCGCCAACAAACTTGACCTGCCAGGCACAGCAGCTAATCTGCGGCTTCTGAGGGAGCATGTAAACGGCAAATTACCAATTGTTCCCATGTCATGCGAACGCAAACTCGGCATGCAAGAACTAGGAAAAGCCATCTTCGAATCTCTGGGAATAATCCGAATCTACACAAAGGAACCCGGCAATAAAGTACACAGCGACCACCCGTTTGCCCTGCGCAAAGGCGCCACCGTCAACGAACTTGCCAAAAATATCCACAAGGAACTTCTGATGAACTTCATGTTCGCTATGGTATGGGCTAAGCGGTTGCCGTTTAGTCCTAAGAAGGTTGGGTTAAACTTCGTTTTGGACGACGGCGATATTATTGAAATTCACGCCAGAATAGCCTAAAAACGAAAATTAAATTAAAATTTAAAAAAACTAATAAATTTAAAGTGGAAAGAATTGTGGGGCAGTTTATCTGCTGGATTGTGCAACACGTTCGATTTCATTGCGTTTGGCGATGGCGACGCTCTTTATGTCTTTGTTGGCTGCAAGTACGAGTTCGTCGGCGAGAGTTTCTTGAATGCTGCGTGGGTTGTTCTTGCTTGAGGCACGTGCGCCTTCGGTGATGTGGCGTATGGCAAGATCGATTCTGCGCTGCGGAGCAACATCCACAGACAAGTGGTAGACAACTCCACCGTAACTGACACGGGTTGTGTCTTCGCATGGGCTGCTGTTTTCGACTGCTTGCACGAGCACTTCGATTGGGTTTTTGCCAGTGCGTAAGTTAATGATTTCGAAGGTTTCTTTAACGAAGTTTGTTGCTTTGGCTTTTTTGCCTGCGTTTTTGCCACTACGCATAAGGCCGTTGATTAGGCGTTCGACGATGTTGACTTTGGCTTTGCGGAAGCGTTGGTGCTCGTGGCGTCCCATGCTGTGTGGGGCAACCATCGGGGTCAAGTTGAGGTAACGTTGAAGTCCAATGTCTTTGACTGTGATGTCTTTGAAGCTCCATTTCTGAAATAGTTTAATTTCCTGGGGCTGAGAAACTGTCGATGTTTGTGACATAACTTTTACCTTGCTGGTTTTTGTTTTCGTCCGTAGACGAGTTCGTTTAGGCTTACGCCGTTAACCATAACCACTTTCCATCTGACTCCTGGAATGTCACCCATAGCGCCGCCTCTTGTTCCGCCGATACCCTCCACGACAACTTCGTCGTGTTCGTCGACTACGTTTAGGGCGCCGTCACCTGGCAAGAACGCTGTGATGGTTCTGCCGTTTTTGATAAGTTGTGTGCGGACGCATTTGCGGATGGCGCTGTTAGGCTGCTTTGATTCGACACCTACTTTTTCCAGCACGATGCCCCGGCTTTGGGGTGCACCCTGCATAGGGTCAACTTTCTCATCTAACATGAGCATACGTCGGTTAAAGTAACGATCTGACCAACGGAAATTCTTCCGTTTCTTTGCTAACTGCCTTGCGGCAAATTCGCCTCTTGGAGACTTGGAACCCATTCTAAGTTATTCCTTCTTTTTGCACATGCATAGTCATAATACTAATATTTAAACAACACGAAGTAACAAGCATTCTTTTTTGATAGCTTGTCTGCATCGTTATTTTGTTTTAAATCCTTTTAAATAGTGTTACTTAGGGCTTTGTTTACTTCGTAGGCGATGTAGCAATGCCGTAGGATATCCCCAAGAAAAGCAAATCCAAGAGGCAAACCAAGATAGCGGCTCTCTCCAGTGAGTCGATATGGTTTTATCATGACCTAACAAGAATGAAGCAAACAATTGCCGAAACAACTTCTGTGATTCTCGCTAGTTCGTACATAGCGCTAATCTGTTTACTTCTTATCTTTATTTTACTTTCTCTTTTTCTTGGCAAATACCAAAAAAGTACAATTACTTCTAATCAGAAGAGAATAATTACCACTTTAGTGTACTCACGATACGTGAGCGAGTCTTATTAGAACTAACTACACAACTTGGTTCCATAAAATTAAGAGGAAAAAACAATGAAATTTGTAAAAAACAAAAAACCTATTACAATTGCTTTTCTGGCTCTAACGATATTTGCTTCGATTATACTAATACCGTTCACTGATGCACATAGTCCTGCTTGGAACATTAATACCTGGTGTTTTGTTAACGTTCGAAATAGCGTTTTAGGTGTTGGTCAAGAACAACTCATTGCATTCTGGCTACAAGATTACCCACCGACTGCAGAAGCAGCCTTTGGTGACAGATGGACATTCTACGTAGACATTATGAAGCCTGATGGAACCAACCAAACTCTGGGTCCTGTCATATCCGATAACGTAGGCGGAGGATTCACAACGTTTACACCAACAGAAACAGGCAATTATACTGTCGTTTCAAGATTTATTGAGCATAAAATTACGGGTCTCCCAATATCCCCTGGCAAAACAATTAGTACAATTAACGGTGCAGCATACGTAAACGATACTTATTTAGCAAGCACGAGTGGTCCAGTGAAATTCACAGTTCAAGAACTACCAATAGAACTATGGCCTGAAACTCCGCTTCCCTCTGAATATTGGATTCGACCAATTAACATGGCAAACAGAGATTGGTATGTGCTTACAGGAAACTGGCTGGGCGGTGCGGCTCAAACAGGAGGTCCTGCTGAGAAATTCGCTTATGGTCCAGGTCCAGTAACAGCTCACATAATGTGGTCAAAGCCATATTGGGCTGGAGGCACGATGGATGTTCGATATGGAAGTTTAGGCTATCAAACAGCACACTATGGCGGACTAGTACTCTCATCTCCAATAATTATCAATGGCAAATTTTACTACACGACACAAACTGATGCTCATACAAGACAAGGATATACTTGCCTTGACCTGTACACGGGCGAAACTATAGCTGAAAACGGAAACGTAACATTGTCATTTGGTTCTATCTACAACTATGAATCTCCAAACCAACATGGAGGCTTCCCATATCTATGGCGAACATCAGGAGTCACTCTTGGCAGCGGCAACGGTACGGTCTGGGAAATCGTTGACGCACACACAGGGGCATCCATAACTAGAATTGCCAATGTTTCTAGTGGCGGTACAGCTGTCTACGGCAAAGACGGAAGTATACTGCGCTACAACTTAGCTACAGCAGGCGGGGTGCAATATTTGCGAGTGTGGAACGCATCCGCAATGACATCCATGCTTTTAGGTGCAACCGGAACCGACAGTTGGCAATGGCGTCCCCAACTAGTAGCAGTTCATGACGGAAACAAAGCATGGTCACTAAACGTAACCATATCACCGGCAGTCCAGGGCAGCATCATTGCAGTTCGCGAAGATGAATATGTCATTGGTGGAACAACTAATGGCTACAACGACGATAGAGGAACAGTACAAAACAACATGTGGGCTCTTAGTCTGAAGCGTGGTGAAGAAGGTAGATTGCTATGGAATTATTCCTATACTCCGCCAAAAGCAGCCGCTGTACCAGGCGTTAATGTCAACAGCTATCGAGGAATGCGATACGAGTCTATGAGTCCTGAAGATGGCGTCTTTATCTTTAGAGAGCAATTAACAAGGAAATATTGGGGCTACAACATAGAAACTGGACAACAATTGTGGGAAACTGAACCTGAAAATCAAATGTCATTCTACGGTTTGAGCACTGCAGTAAATACCAAGATGTATGATGGCAAATTCTTCAGCTATGGCTATGGAGGCGAGGTAGTAGCATATGATATTAAGACAGGCGAAAAATTGTGGACATACACCGCTGAAAACGTTGGGGTTGAATCTCCCTACGGCAATTACCCAGTCGGCATTGCCTGTATTGCTGATGAAAAGCTCTATTTGACTACAAGCGAACACTCAGTTACATCGCCGCTATTCCGCGGTTCATACATACGCTGCATATACGCAGACAATGGAACAGAAATATGGAAAGTACTGCATTGGAGCGATGGCACACCAGGAGTAGCAGGGTCAGGACTATACATCGCAGACGGCTTTTTAGTAAGCCTCAACTTCTATGACAACAAACTATACTGCTACGGCAAAGGACCAAGCGCCACAACAATCTCAGCACCCGACACAGTCCAACCACTAAATACACCTGTACTGATTAAAGGTACAGTTACTGATACAGCAGCCGGCAGTGAACAAGAAGAGCAAGCAGCCCGTTTTCCAGATGGCGTACCAGCGGTATCTGACGATAATATGCAGGCATGGATGGAGTACGTTTACATGCAACAGCAAAAACCAACCGATGTAAAAGGTGTTGACGTGGTCGTTAGCGTAATTGACCCAAACAACAACTTCTATGAAGTCGGCAGAACAACAAGCGACTCAAACGGCATGTACAAACTTATGTTCACACCTGAAGTACCCGGTGAATACACAGTCGTCGCACGCTTTGAAGGCTCCAATTCGTACTACGCATCACAAGCACAAACCGCTCTTGGCGTTGTAGCAGTGTCCCAGCCAACAACTGAACCTATACCCGTCGCCACAGAATCAATAGCTGACCTATACTTTGTCCCCGCAGTAATTGGAATAATTCTAGCAAACTTAGCAATCGGCATAATGGTAATCTTGCTGCTTAGAAAAAGACAATAACAACCAAAAACCTTCCTTTTTTCATTTTTTTTAACGTTTTATTCATCAAATCCGAAATTGATTCTGCCAGTACTTTTTTCGCAAAATATCAGGTGCCTTCAGGTGTAACTTTGTTGTTCGAGCCTAAGGATTCTTAGTCGGTGGAGACTTAATTTCCCAGAAAAGTTTTAAGCTTATGACTTGTATTAGAGGGCAGGGTTATGTATGGAAAAGAAATGTCCAGTCTGCAAGAAACCTTACACCACATTTAATGCCAAATCAAAGTATTGCAGTGATGCTTGCGCTAAAAAAGCGGGCAAATCAAAGTAGTTGCTGGCTGTTTTAGGCAAGTTCTCTATTTTTTGTTTTCCTGTCAAATTGATAAAGTAGCCAAAACCACTTTGAGTCCCAAGATCTTTAAGGTCTGTATCCATTGAGTATGCAGAGTGCCAATGCAGCTGCAGTTAAATCAGCTGTCGTGCCGGGATTGCAGGAGTTGCCTTTTGAGCGGAGTTTTTTGTCGAATTCTGCAAGGCTCTTTTTTCCTTTAACGGTTTCTAAGCCGCCTAGTTCCAACACCTCCTTAGCATCCGACGATACTTCAAGCGCTTTTTCTTTTCCGACTTTTCTAGCGATGAAGGTGTCTGGTCGTTCAGAGAGAATTTTCAGAAAAGCATTAACGACAGCAATGTTGAGGGGTTTGCTTTCAAGTTGCTTAATCAAGTAAGGATAAGCTAAATCGAAGGTTACAGGGTAATTGTTAACCCATTCGTAGCATATGTCGTCGTATGCTGAGGCGATTTTGAAAACCTCAAATAAACCCACATTCTCTTTTAAAAGGCGCTCTTTGGAAGCTGGGTTAGTGACGTCAAGGTCAGGTGCATCATTAAGTCCGCTGGGATTTGCGATACCAACTGCTTCGTAGAGGTGGACCGAATCCCACGCCGTTGTGGATTTAACGGCTGAATCGATATTTTTGCGTAGAAGAGAAAAATCTAAAACGTAATCTTCTTTTGTCGGTGTCATTCCTGCAGCAACAGCTATAGGAACAAACAACATAACCGTGCCAAGAATGGTGTTTCCACCCCTCTGCCAACTGCTAACGTCTACAGCACAATCTTTTATGAGCTGCCCTAATCCAACCTTGCCAACCTCAAGCCTCTTGTTAGCCACCGACGTTCCAAGGTAAGCAGCCTCCTGAAAGGTTGATCCTGCAGCGACAGCTGAAGCCAAAAAATGCTCCACCCTTGTTTTTTCAAAACTGGAGGTGAAGCTGACGTTGCCTGGTTTTTGGACGCTGACTTCAAGCATAATCGCCAATTGCAGGCATTTGGATATGTGCTGGGCTTTTTCGCAGTTGCTCATTTGGGATGCTCTGAGGTTATGTGGTTTAAAAAACCTTTATTAAAGTTTTGAAAACTACAAGGCATTGATCGGCATGAAAGCGCGCGAAGGCGACTTAATCAAAACTAAAAGTAACGTGGTTTTCGACGTTAAAGGCTTAGTCCACCCACCTAACAAAATCATTGCGTTTCCACGTTTTATTCCCTCGCCACAGGGCACAAGGCAAGGCAAAGACGCGATTTACGGCAAAGTCTACAGTCTAGGCGACCGCTTTAGGTACCTGCAGGAGAACCATCCTGACCTCATCGTTTTTGACCCTGTTTTCGGGGAGACTTTGTGCGAAGTTCCAATAGAACAAATCGCGGAGCAATATCAACCGACAGAAAAACTTGTAGTATTACGCACATCCAAAAACATCAGCACATCTGGAAGAATAAGGCCTTACAAGCTGGCAACCACGCTGAAAGAAAAAGCAGGCATCCCTTGGAGCGCCATCGGCATCTCAGGCTCGATAATGGCTGGGTTAACAAACGAAAAATCAGACATCGACCCGCTAGTTTACGGCGTGGAGAACAGCCGCAAAGCATATGCCGCATTAAAGGAACTGCTCAAAACTGAGGATTCCGGCTTCAAACCCTACACTCGAGGGGAACTCAAGACCCTCTTCGACTTCCGTTCGAAGGATACCCAGATGAGTTTCGAAGATTTCTTGTTAGTCGAAAGCCGCAAAGCCTTCCAAGGTATGTTTATGGGAACTGACTATTTTATCCGCTTTGTGAAAGAATGGAGCGAAACAACCGAGCAATATGGCGATGTGTGCTACAGCAACAGTGGCTACGCAAAAATAACCGCCAACATAGCTGACAGTTCCGATTCAGTATTTACGCCCTGCACCTACCAACTCAAGGATATTGCAGTTGTTGAAGGACCCAAACTTGCACCCATCGAAGAAATCGTTTCTTTCCGCGGCAGATTCTGTGAAGAACTCCCCACAACTCTCAGAGAATCCCCCACAGTTGAAGCCCAAGGAAAAGTCGAGCTTGTCACAGACAACAAAACAGGCGCAACACACTACCGCCTCATTATCGGAGGTAGACCAACCGACTACATGGTTATCAAATACTAAGCCATCAATCCAGGCAATTTTAACAATCGTTTTGTCCTTAATGTTTTAGTCAAACCTGAAACAGACGGAATAAGCAAAAGCGTATACAATTCCACAAGAAAAGAACTAAACAGCTTGGCGAAAAGGGCAGACTTAAACAACCCTGAAGAAGTCAAGAAAGCAACTCAAACAATGACACCAGGCTATCAGGATCGACAGAGGGAGCTGGATTAGTAAATTGACCTTAGAAGATAATGATGATAATGATGATACAGTGTCTGGAAGCTGCAAGTGGGCATTATCTTTCAGAGTTAAACCCAATGGTATAGTTTATTCTTAACTGAGACACGACTTTTACCCATAACGTGTGTAATTTCACTTAGGCTTTACCTGCGAAGAAAAGAAGTTGTTGCTACTGATGCTGCTACAGCTCACTCCCTGCGCAATTGTTGCAACAATCAAACAGAGTGCTGGACTTTGAGTACCTGTTCGTAGTAGCGTGGGCAATAAGTCAATGTTACCTGCCAGAAACTTCCAGATGGCGATTCGACTTCTTCAAGGTTACCTTCAACGATGACAGTTTCATCTTTCTGTGCCTGCTGACGAAACTCCTCCATGTAACTGAAAACACGCGTTGCCTCATGTGCCTCTTTGGATCCGCTGAGAACTTCCAAGGGCTCAATACCATAGATTGACGGAATGAACGGTGCTTGGTCATCTTGGGTGATTCTGGCTTTAAGTTTTGTCCAGCCTTTCTGTCTAATGGTAGATTGGGGGTCGTATTCGGATTTAATTTCACTCCACACCTTCACAGGCTCAAACTCAGCCTTAATTACTCTTCCACTAGCTTTAGTGTCATCGTACAAGCCGTAAATCATCTTACGTCGCTGGTGCCAAACAAAGTCTGGAACAGTGAAGTTTTTGAAACGCCAATCCTTACCCTTCATCACTTCTTGAGATTCAAATTCATTTCTAAAACCTGAACTACCATCAGAATATAGCTGTGCCATTGCTATCCTCATTTTAGCGTTCTCAGCTATCCCGTAAATAGTGAAATCAATATCTGAGAATTTTGGGTGATGAAAACCATGCAACATCGAACCGAAAACACCAAAACTCTTAGCATTAACACCTGATTTTTCTGTTGCCACACCAAGGACTCGCTCCATCGCAGCCAGCAAAGAGTCAGTTGGTCCTTTCTGGAGAAGTTCCTGAAGACGAGGTTGAGGCTGTCTTGCTTCAACGATGAGATTTTGTGGGACACCAACAATTTTTAAGCCCAGCATTTCGTGGTTGATAAGGTAATGTGGATATTTTTTTGCGATAAGTTTCATGCCTTCGTCGTTGTAGAATTTGTAGAAGAGTTCGCTTCTGCCTGTTCTTGGAGCACGTGGGTCTTTTGATTGGAAAATGTTTGAGCTGGCGTATTCAGCGTCGCAGATGTAAGCGTTTTCTGGGTGGCTGTATCCGAAGACGCGGAAAATTATCCCTTCCGCGGTTTGGATTGCGTCGCGGTCACGCAGCTTTACAGTGGCCATATGAACTCTTCTTCTGAAGTGGCTGTTCCCACAACAACTTGGTAGAAGACGCTGCTGTCCTTTGTGTTTTGGGCTTTTTCAAGTGTTCCTGCAACTTTGATTTGTTGCCCCACTCTTGCGACGTTTCGGTAGCAACCTATGTTTGAGACAACTTGGACTGGGATTTTGTCGAGTTCAAGCTCTGATTGGTCGTCTTGGGGTTGATAATTGCTTATTCTGTAGATTGCTGGGCGATACATGGTTTCGGTGTCGTCACAGACTGTCGCGGTGAAACGGAGTTGCCCAAGGGGTGTATAGGTGTAGTCGCCGAATTGGGTTTTGATTTCTTCAGGCTTTTTTGTTGCGTTGTACATCCAGATTTTGCCCTGGTATTTGCCAACGAATCTTCGGGCGGCTTCTATACGGTTGCCCGCGATGTAGGAGAGCTTGGCTTCGTTTACGAGTCGTTGAATGGCTTCCTCTACAACGCGGAAGTTACTTGACCCGTATACAACAAAGTCAATGTCTGATTCTGGCGCATGCATTTCCAGCGCAATTGAGCCGTGAATGCCCAAATCGCTGCAGGAAACGCCTGACTCTTTGGAAATTAAATCGATAAGTTGAAGTGACATAGTTTGGAGTTTATCTGGGTTCTTAAGGCTCTGAAGCCAGACAAGACGATCTTTGGGCACGAAAACCTGCTCAATTCTCTCCAGCGGCGCGGTTATGAGTTCTTTGCCGCGTGTTTGATCATAGTAGAGGTAGCTTGGGAAGGTTTTGCGGAAGGCTTCGATGAAGGTTTGATAGTTTTTTGCGGTATAGAGTTTTTCCGCGCGGAATAGTTTACTGGTCAGCGGGCTCTCTCCGAATTTCCAGGTCCGAGTAAGCATTTCCACGTTGAAGAGATCTTTGTATTTAGCCGGGATGTATTTTAGGAAAGCAAATACTCTTTCTTCGGGATGTTCGTACCCAAACGTGTTCATAATAAAACCGTCTCTAGTAACAAATGTGTCTCCATCCATAGGAGTCCAAACATCAGCTTCTTCCGTTTCAAACACCGCAAAATAAGGGAGAAACAAATACTAAAAAAGCTATTGCATTTCTGATTTGTTTAAACCCTTAGTGCTCTGCTTATCTGCAAAATAGCTGAGACTCTTTTTATCCATTAGTTATAAGAAATCAACCGCTGATTGCAGTTTGCATTTTTCTTTTCTTAAAGTAAATCAGCAGACCAACAACTGTCAAAATAGTGATGATGAAAACGATAGCAGTGACTTGTAATGATGTTAATAGGTCTTGTTGCGTTGAAATCTCAGATGACGGTGTTGTTGTTGGTTCCTGAGATGACAGATCAACTGAGAACTCAATAGGTGACATGAGTGGATGTCGGTCAGCGTTGTTCTCGTTGATGATGTAAGCAGTATTGCCTACTATAGTGTTGGAAACTTCTGAAGCGTCAGGATAACGAGTCAAGTAATCACTCCAATAGTTGCCTTCTTTTCCATCATCCCATACGTTGCCTAGTCCAGGTACCCACTCCATGGAAAAAGGATCGCCACCGCGCTGGTGTTCACCCATGATAGCAGGGATTGATACGTCCAATCCGTCCGCCTGATTGTTGATAAAGTTGTTATGGTGGATTATGTTGTTTTCACTGCCGCCTAAAAGGGCACTCGGACTCTTAAGTTGAATACCAAAACCTCTGTTGTCAGTTATGTCGTTTTGAATGATTGTGTTTTCTGCTGCATGGTCAAGTAGGACGCCTAAATTGTTGTTTGATATCCGGTTGTAGGAGACTGTATTTTTGTCTGAAGACCAAATTTTAATTGCACACTCATTGCTGCCTTTAAGGGTGTTCTTTGTGATTTTGTTGTTTTCGCTCATAAACAAGTGAATTGTCGAACCATACGTGTTTTCGAAAGTGTTTGTGCTTATCGTATTGCCATTTGAATCTTGAAGATTTACACCTTCTCCATTCCCAACTATTTTATTGCTGCTTATGTCGTTGTTTGAGCTCCGTAAAAGCCGAAGAGCACTGCGCCCCGTAATCCCTGTTTCTTGAGCCGCTGGA
>CAVYRJ010000015.1:0-41799 GCA_963770935.1 Candidatus Bathyarchaeota archaeon | reverse complement strand
ACCGCGTAGAAGTAACATACAAACCCAGTTTAAGCTCCCGTGGCAGGGCAGATTCCTGTTTTTTTAATTCAGCGTATTTGGGCCGCATTTCTCGCATCTGAGCCCCTGATTTTTGCCCATGGATTTTAGGCGTTTTCCGCAGGTGGGACAAAGCGGGTTTTGTTTTTCGAGTTTTTGTGCAAGTTTGAGGACACGGATTTTTTCGAGGTTGAGGGTTAATGGTTTGGTTTTGGTGGCTTTGTGGACTGCCCCAACAACTTCTACGGTGTCGCCGACGATTAGTTCTCTGGCGGTTTTGCGAAGGTCGCCTGTGGGTTCGTAAGCGGCACAATCCACCTCTCCCGAAGCATCCTTAATGCTGAAAATAACGTGCCGTACTGGGACAATGCGGGGGTTCTGGCATACTTCGCCTTGAACGATTACAGAACGGTAAGGCTCCAACGCGGAAATCGAGTCCGCCCTTGTTAGGTGCGCGTCTGTTCCTTGGTTTGAACGGAAAACCACCCAACGTTCGACCGGCTCCAGTGGCTTAACAAGACCAAAAGCCTGCTTTACGGCTTGGGCTGATTCGCCTCGGATGCCGAAAAGGATGGGGTCAGGACCACGCGGGGTAATGATGACACGCTTTTTTTCGTAGTCAACGTTGTTGAAGACTTGGGGCTGCAACTGCTTGTCCATGTTGAAAATGGATTCTTCATCGACTTTGCGTTTTGTGCCCCAATTGGCTGGGGTGCGGTAAGCTATTAACTCGTAAGTGTAGTCGCCTGTGAGGGTTTCGCCGATTGCTGCAAGGGAACCGATGATTCCGCGGCAGGTGTTGTAGCCTAACGCTTCGGCGCCGAACTGTTGGATTAGCGCAACGGCTTCTTTTAAGGTGACAATACAGGTTTTGGCCCGCTGGGAAAAATCGGTTAGCTCTTGGGGGATTTTTTCGCCCTTGTAAAAGACAATTCCGGGGTCGGTTCCTTTGTCGTTTACGTGGGCATGCTGTTCCCAAAGGTCCAAAGCCAGACTGCTTTATGGCGTCTTCCTGTTCGGCGGGGTAACGGAAGCGTAGGCAGAGGGCGCCGTTTCCCCGTGTTTTCCAAGGCACATTTGGATTAAGCCGAATCAATGCAGGGTAATCGGTAAATTTCACTTGCAGTTGAGCCAGCTTTTCGACCAGCACCGCGGCGAGGTAGGTTGTGCAGCCGCCCTTGGTTGAGTCTGTGTCATCAAGCCCAATATGCATTGTCCGATGGTGTTTCATGGCGACCGCTTTCCAAATTAAAATAAGAAGATGGGTTGGAAGGTAAAAAATATTGTTAGTTTAAGCTTAGCTTTACTGGATTAGCGGGTTTTCAAAAAGGACTTGCTCTTGATTTGATTTTTGGGTTTTTTCAGCTATTATCATTGTTAATTTAGAGTGTATTTTGCCGATTTTTTCAATTTTTTGTGTTATTATGTACTTAAGTTCATCCATGCTTTCGGCTTGGAGGTTTGCGATTAAATCATAGACGCCCCATAGGTTGTGCACTTCTTCGACGCCTTCAACTTTTTTTAGGGCACCGCGAACTTCTTTTTCGGCTCCAATTTCGGTGTTTATTAGAATATAAGCTATTGGCATTTTTGTTTTCTCCTTTTTTGGGGTGAGTTGGTTTCAGAGGTTCAGGTGCTCTTTATTGTTTGGGGGAACACAAAAAGGTTCGATGCTGTTCCAAACCTCTTACACCAACCGATTAAAAAAGTAGTGCATCTCTCGGTAGCTAGAGCTTCTGCTTCCGTTTTGCTCTCTTGCGGCATACTTTCAATTTGCAGGGGTGTCTCCATTTTGTCACTACCTTGACGCACAGAATGATACTTCCATCGGAAATGATTTAAGACTATGTGATTGTATCTAACCAACCACACCTGTAATGTTGACTAAACGTAAAATTAGTTTTTTAAAAGAAAGGGAATTTGTTGTTTATCTGTCTTCTACGACGATCATCGTCAGTGTTGAACGCACTTTATCTAGCCGTCTGATTCGCCATGTCACAATTTCTTTAAGTTTATCCATGGTATCTGCTTTGACTCTTGCCACTATGTCGTAGACTCCGTAAACGGCTGAGGCCTCTTCTACACCCTCAACTTTTTTTAGCTCTTTTAGGACGTCCGATTCAGAGCCTATTTCAGTATTTATTAATACAAACGCTGTAGGCATAATAATCCTCAAATAATTACTTAGGTATAGTTTGCATTAAAATGTTTCCTTGTAGCTTTGCTTGTTTTTGTCTGATGATTTTTATTCCTGCCCATTGCAGAGCTAAATAGGACACGATAAGTCGGAACCACAGGTTTACAACCCTTGTTAACAAAGTCACGGAGACTGCAAGTTCCCCGGGGATTAAAAGTGCGCTAAACGAAACGGTCATAATTAATTCTGGAAACCCAAAAAAAGTTAAACCAACAGTTTGCAGTGTTCCAGTTAAAGTAAAGACTATTAGCACTTTATCAACTGGAACAGGGTAGCCTAAAGCTAAAAAAGTTAGGAAAATTACCGAGATTTCAGAAATAAAACTTAAAACTGCGAAAACAGCTGGTTTGACCAACGTCTTAGGATGCTCGGTTAGTTGCTTGATTCCCACGTGGAATTTGTCGAGCAACTCTTCGGCTTTAAGCTGGAAATTCTTTGGGCTCCAACTTTTTCGTATGAATACCGCGATTTTTATTGCCCAGTTGAGCAAGGTATGGGTTGCTGTCGGCTTAATGCTAACAAAGTAAACGATGGCTAAGGCGATAATTGAGAGGGTCAGAACAATTGCGAACAATAAGGTTGTTGCAAGAGGCAAGGAATAGTTAACAAGCACTAAACCCAAACCAATACTTAATGTGAAAATAGTCATTGTCATTGTAAAAATTTTCTGTCCAACAACTGATGCTCCGATTTTTCCCGGATCAGCTTTTGAGTCTTTTGCTAGCAAGTATGTTTTTGATACTTCCCCTGACCAACCCAATTGTGGAACGGTTGCATCAAAAAACAACCCTGACCCACGTGAAGAGCAGACTTTTGCGTTTGCTTATTTTTATGGATAACCTGCTTAGAAGTTGTTGCCAGACTAATGAAGACAAAATAACAAAAAATGAGTAAGCAACAAACGCGCCTGCATAGATAGCCAGGTTAGTTTTTGAAAGTATGCTAATTACTTGTGCTGGATCGATAAAAAAGTAAACGTAGAAAAAGAAGGCTACTAATCCCAAAATTAACACTATAAGAACAGGGTTAGGGCGGAAGGGTTTTATCGCAAGATTCATCCGGGTTTCAAGCCTTGGTTAGACTTCGGCGGCTAAACTATTAAGCGTTCATCAAAAAGGCATTCGTCTTTTACTGAGTCAGTTTCTTCTTTCTATATCTCAAGGCCATTAGCACTATCGCAATTATGGCAATAATCACGGCAACATAAATTAAAAACAAACTCGTCATGTCCAGTTCCTGTGTTGTCTGCCACATATTGGTATCCTCAATAATTGTATGCATTGAATAATCTGGCAGTTGAGATATTGCTTCAACGCTAACTCCTGTTGCTTGGTCCCAAACAATGTGAGTGTCCTGGCTTATATACGCCGACAGAACCGTTCTCATTGCTCCTGCATAAGAGTGCTTGTCAGAACTGGTGATGGTGACGATTCCCACTTTTTCGTCTAGGAATGTGTCGCCTGACTTTAGGTTGGCTGGTATGATAAAGTCGTCGATTAAATGGCCTGTTTTTAGGTTAAGGGTTGAGTTAAAATTCTCTGTCGAGCCGTTTATGAATGTTGACGTAATGTAAACGATTATGTTGGTGCCATGAATGTCTGTCACTTCCATTCGAGACCAGTCAATGTCGTGTCCTTCGGAGGGAGTGCCATTGGTAGTTATCGCGTACTCTATCCAATCGCCTTTTTTTACTCCAACTGACAAATCACCATGTACCGCTGATGCTAACCCTAAAACTAAAACAAGCACGATTAATACGCTGACAAGCTTTCTGAACATGGTTTTGACCCTATTTTGGTATAATAAAAGTTAATTCTAATAAAACTGGCGCTTAATTAAACAAAAAAAGAAAATACAGCAGATATTTCATAGCGAAGAGGTTACTCTTCCATCATTATCAGGGTTAAGGTTGAGCGTACTTTAGTGAGTATTCTTATTTTGCGTGTCACCATGTCTTTGAGTTTCTCCATTGAGTCAGCTTTAACCTTAGCAATAATGTCGTAAACACCATACGAAAAGTATGCTTCCTCCACGCCCTCAATCTTCTTAAGTTCCTTAACTAAATCTTCCTCTGCTCCTGATTCAACATTTATCAATACAAAGGCTTGTGGCATTGTTAGTCTCCAAGTAATACTTAGTGCAAGACTTGTAATTAATATTTTATGTATTCGAACATGTGTATTGCTGTTGAGATTAAAAATCATGTGAGCTTAATGCTTCTTTGAAAGATATTTGAGGAGACATGGAGTTTATTTTATTGCACAAAATACTGCGCTACGATATGTTCTATTTGTGGTACGTATATTTTTCCAGAATTCTGGTTAATCATGCAGATGCAGGTTCAATCGGTTATGGCTACATACTTGGGGCTAAAGATGAAAACACAGTTAAAAGAAGGCATAACCCACATATCTTGCTCATTTATTAAGAATATAACATGGCTGATTGCACGTTTTTACAGCTCTGCACACAAAAGAGTTATATTAAATCGGCATGAAAGGAGTAAGTTATTGCGGGGAAAAGCATGGTTAAGTACATTTTCGTAACAGGTGGCGTGCTAAGTTCAGTCGGTAAAGGCATCTTAACTTCCTCCATCGGTAAAATGCTTCAAGCAAGGGGATTAAAGCCGACAGTTGTAAAAATTGACCCTTACGTTAACATTGATGCGGGAACGATGAATCCGTACATGCACGGTGAAGTCTTCGTTACCGACGACGGAGGAGAAACTGACTTGGATCTTGGATGGTACGAACGCTTCCTGGATTTAAGCCTAAAACAGGAAAACAACTTAACCACAGGAACTATCTACAAATCAGTAATCGAAAAAGAACGACATGGCGACTTCTTGGGACGCTGTGTCCAAATTGTTCCACATGTAACTAACGAAATAAAGAACCGCATCCGAAACGCCGCCAAAATGGTAAACGCTGAAATTGTGTTAACAGAGGTCGGCGGTACAGTTGGCGACATCGAGGGCTTGCCGTTTCTGGAAGCAATCCGCCAGATGCGGGTGGAAGAAGGATACGAGAATACATTTTATGTTCATGTTGCATTGGTGCCTATTTTAGATGTGACGGGCGAAATGAAAACTAAACCGCTCCAGCATAGCGTTAACGAACTACGACGTATCGGTATCCAACCAGACACAATAGTTGCCCGAAGCCCCCAGATGATTGATGCAGAAGCCCTGAGAAAAATCGCCCTTTTCGGAACGATTCCTGAGAGTGCTGTGTTCTGCTCCTATAACGCTGAGACAGTCTATCAGGTGCCACTTATCCTTGACAAACAGGGCATGGGCGACTTCATATGCCAAAGACTAGGCCTCAAATGCGAAGGTAAAGACTTCAATGCCTGGCAAGTCTTCGTTGACGGTATGATCAACCCAGACCATGAGGTAAAAATTGCTTTGGTTGGAAAGTACGCCGGATTATCGGACAGTTACGTTAGCATGACCGAAGCTCTCCGACATGGCGGGGCGGCATGCAAAACCAAAGTGTGTATCTCATATTTAGAAGCAGAAAAATTTGAGCGAGAACCGCAGTGCGTCAAAGACTTGGCAAATTATGACGGAGTTTTTGTTCCATACGGGTTTGGTCCACGCGGAACAGAAGGCAAGATTGCTGCTGCAAAGTATGCCCGAGAGAACGACATTCCATTTTTAGGAATTTGCTATGGCTTCCAACTTGCCGTCATAGAATTTGCCCGAAACGTCTGCGGATTAACAGACGCAAACAGCACCGAAATCAACCCTGACACTCCCTATCCAGTAATTGACCTTATGCCTGAGCAACGCGGAATCGAAATCAAAGGGGCAACAATGCGATTGGGAGCGCATAAGGTAGTTCTGCAGAAGGGTACGTTAGCTTATTGTTTGTTTGGGCAGGAAGACGTACACGAGCGCCATCGTCACCGCTTCGAAGTGAGCCTCGACTATATTGATGCGCTAAAAAATAATGGGTTATGCTTCACTGGAAAAAGCAGCGATGGAAGGAGAATGGAAACTTTAGAGTTGCCAGATAAATACTTCTATTTTGCATCGCAGTTCCACGGCGAATTCAAAAGCCGACCGGGAAGACCTTCGCCTGAGTACTTTGGGTTTATCCAAGCTTGCGTAAACAAAAAACTTGGAAAACCGAAAAACCCTATTTCTTAGAGTCAATTTCAGAAAAGGCTATAATGCGCAATTTACATGAAAACCTAAAGGAACGATTAAAATGGAACCTACTGGAAAAAGAGATTCAGATTCTTATAGTAAAAAGATGACTGAAAGCAAGGATGAACTGACAGAATTACAGGGCGAACTCAACAATGTAATCATTCGATTTGTTTTACGTGCTCTCCGTGTTTACCAATCGACAAGGCCTGAACCGCTACGTGTCAACGAAATTGCATTGCTTGTCAGAAACGAAATCAACAATGTTTTAGCAGATTTGAATGCTCAGCCAAACACTGAAGCCATCGCCAAGTTGGCAAAAGAAGCATGGGCAAAAGAAACCAAGCCCTAATTTTTCTTTCTTTTCTTGTTAATCTTCGTAGGATACCCTGTTTTTTTGAAATTTTGGAAAAATAGTGGTAAATAAAAATAAAGTATAGGAGGGATTATTTTCGGCGGCAGAATTCTTCCATTATCGACATCAATTTTGGAACTGCATAGACTATTGCTCTATCATCTAGTAAGCCTACGAGTGCGCCTTGTTTGTCGACGACTGGTAAGTGCTTTATGTTCCAGTGCTTCATGAGTTTTGCTGCTTCTTCAACAGTTGCGTTTTCGTCAATGGTTACGAGTGGGTTTGTGTAGACCATTCTTGCAATGATGGTTTTAAGCGGCATGCCAGCTTCAACTGCTCGGATCAGAACATCTTTAACAGTGATGATTCCAGTGGGTTTCCCGCTTTGGACAACGAGAATTGCGTCTTTGTCAAATTTGTTCATTATTGCAACGACTTCTTGCATCACTGTGTTGTTATTTACGACTTTAACATCTTTTTGCATGATGTCTTTTACGACGACATTACTTGCCATTTAATTTTCACCTTAATGGTATGACAAAAACGTAAGTCTCATTTATCAATTTTACGTTTATTTTTTGTTTCAAGTGTGTAATGCTTAAAGGGGTGTTTTTTTTATTTATTTTTAGGGCAACTACTTTTGAGCAACAGAGATTCCAAATCCAATCAACGATTCGGCTCCACTCTTGATAAAGCTAAAAACTACGCTGAAGTCTGGAAAATCGTGAAGGAAACCGCAGAATACGCATTGGGAAAGCGTAGGGACAGCATGATGCTGTTTTTGGATGATTTACCCCTGCAGCTGGGTGCTTACTATCCAGTTGGAACCAACAACATCGTATTGAACCGCGCGCTTGTAGAAATTGTTGAGGCATCGATGAGCGATAAAGCCACTGTTAACGCATTAGTTTACAACCTCTTGCTCCATGAGTACCTTCATGCATTGGGTGAGCTGTCAGAAACCGGCGTTAGACGAGAAGTTGTCGAAGTAGCAAAGAAAAGTTTCGGCGAACAACACATTGCTACGTTGGTTGCTTGCAGGTCGCCTTGGGTTTTGCTTAAAGATATTCCGCTTGGACCATACAATGCGCCGAAGCGTGTGATGGAGATTGTTCGCGATTTTGAGAAAACAGGTAAATATATTGTTTAGCAGTAGTTTTAAAAGAAAAGAGAAATTGTCTTCAAGGTTGCCATTAAAAGCTCGTTTTCTTTTGATGTTTTGTGGCAACCGCACCGTGAATTTTGTTCCCTTGCCCTCTTGGCTCTCAAAAATGACGTTACCGTTTAATGCTTCAGCCATTCGCTTGATTACTGCTAAGCCGAAACCTTGACCTTTCGATTTTGTAGTGAACATGGGCGTGAATAATTTGTTTTTTACCGATTCAGGAATACCAACTCCTGTGTCTGTGACAGTTATGACGGCTTCATTTGTCTTCTTATCTTTGTAGGCATGTATTGTTAGTTTTCCCCCTTTTGGCATGGCTTGAACCGCGTTGGTTACTAAATTGTACATGATGCGGTTTATGTATGCTGAGTCAGAGAAACATTTTCTCTGACTTCAGCGTCAACTTTAACCCTTATCTTAATATTCTCAGGTAACTCGTTCTTTGCTAACAAGCTCGGAGATTATTTGTTTTAGGTCGGCTTCTTCTATGTGTGGTTTTAATGGTCTAGCGAAATCTTGGAGATCAGCCACGATCTTGTTGATGTAGTCGATGTTCTTTTCGATTTCCTGATAGGCTTTCTATGCATTCTTGTTTCTCTGCGCTCTCTGGAATCGCCGCGAATTCGGTCTTTGCCAAATACAAGTCGCCTGTTATTGCCTGCAGTGGGTTGCGGATGTCATGTCCCACCATGCCAGCAGTGGCGCCAATAGCAGCTAAACGCTCAGAATCTTTGAGTTGTTTTGTTCGCTCTTCAACTTCTCCGCTGTTTGCTGTATCTTGCAAGTTTCTCTCATTTGATTGCGTATTGTTATGTCGATGAAGCGTCTTCAGCATGAGTATGATTCGGTTCCGATCCGTTACAGCTTGATTGATTCTGATTCCGCAATCCAGCACGTGTGAGCCATTTTGCCCGCATTTAATTCGCACTGCCACTTTTTCGATTTTCTCGGTTGTATGAATCATTTCGTCAGACCATTTACCCTTGTTAGTTGTTCTGGTGCTATCAGTTTTATTCGGCTGAGAACTGACCAATTACGTCTTCTACAACTCATTCGAAGTGTTGTCCAACCGCTGTCGTTTGCGCAACGTATAGTTTCCTCACCGTCACTCCAATAATTTATGGTGCCGTCATGGTCCAAACTATAATGGCGCAGGCTTTAGCAAAAACGTTCTTCGCTTTCCTGATTGTCTCTTCAGCTTTTTTGTTTTCGCTAATATCTCTGAATATTAGCACAACACCGATGTTTTTGCCATCGTTGTCTTTATTGGTGCTCCGCTGTCATCAATTGGCAATTTCAGAACCATCCTTTTTAATCAACACAGTATGATTAGCTAATCCAACAATCACACCTCTCTCAAGAACTTTGCTGACTGGGTCTTCAACCTCCAGGCGGGTCTGCTCATTAACTATATTGAAAATTTGCTTTACAGGTTTCAGTGATGCATCATCCATTGTCCAACCTGTCAGTTCTTGGGCTACACTGTTCATGAATGTAATTTTTCCTGATAAATCGGTGGCGATAACAGCGTCCCCGATGCTTGCCAAGCGTTGTTGACCAGCGTTGTTCGCTTGCACGCAGTGAAGCTTGCGTTTGTTCAAGATCTGTTTTGGAAGCTGTTACTGTCTTTTAGGTTTGCTGTCATTTGGTTGAAAGCAGTACGAAAGTTCTGTTATTTCATTTTTGTCCTTCGATTTTTATTGACATAATCGAGGTTTCCTGAGCCGATTGTGTCAATTCCGTTTCTGAAGATCTGCATACCGAATTTCAATGTTCTACGGAAAAACATAAGATAAATTGTTGCTAAGAAAGCGCCAAATGTGAAACAAGCGATATAATGAGCAAAGATGTTTGTATCATTCAATTGATGGGCTTGATTATCTAATAAAAGTGATAGCTGGGAAGCATCAAAGGCAAGTGCCTGGCTTTGAGCTGCCATGCTGCTCCATCTGAGCTGAAATGCGGGTCAATTCTAACACTCACATTTCGAGAAGCACTTTGCAGGTAGGAAACTACGTCATCAAAAAGATCATTGAGAATTTGAAGATCCTCGGCAACGTTGTCTTCAAGTATCTGCTGTTGCAAGTTGCTGGGTTTTAGGTTCTCTAAATCGCTTGAAAGAGACGAAAGCACGGATTGCCATCGAGAAAGCTGTAGGTCTTCTTGGTATAGGAAGTAATCGATGGAAACACTGTTTAGGCTGCTTGCTCCGCGTTCGATGTTATTAGAAATTTCTTCCTGGACCTTGAGTTGAGTCACCTGTTGTTCCGTGATTGCGACTGAGGTAGCAATAACTAGTCAATATTAAGCTGAAAACGAGGATGCATATAACAAATTGAGTTTTTATTTTCATTTTTTCGTCCTCTCAATGAATTATATTCACCGATTCAGGCTTCACCATTTTTAGCCCATCTAAGTAAATGTAATTGATGAAATTTGGGACAGCCGTTTGCGTTGGTAAGGTTGTTGCTTATTAGCCACCTTGCTTCACCCTCCATGGCGAGAATAAGCGACTGGTCAAGCGAGAGAGAAAACTGGTTCTGATGCCATACAGTCTCCATATAAGTGTCGCTAAAGTTCAATCTGGCTCTTTACAATCGCTTTAGCTTCGGCAGGATGATTGACGACAAACATTTCAGCCTGGTAGAGAGACTTTAGAAACTTGCTGCAAAGTTCGGGATGCCCAGCTATCCAATCCTCGGTGGAAATTGCCTGAGCGTATAGAGCGTTGGTCACTCTGTATTGACCAAACTAACAGCATTGTTACCCAAACCGTTCTTTGCCATATTCGACATACGGTTGGGCAGTAGCAACTGCATCAATTGAGCCATTTACGACTGCATCAACCCATTCTGCGGCGTCTTTAGGTCAACGAGGGTCATATCCTGAATTTCCATACCATTTAATCAAGGAACCTGCCCAAGTAGAAATGAGCTATAGTTCCAAAGGTAGTTCCAACTGTTTTTCCCTTCAGATCTGAAACCTCGTCAATTCCCCGGTCCACCCTGCCGACAAGATACGTAAACTCACTCTTTGATATGCTTCCAATTGTGCTGAATTCTCTCACTTAATTAAGTGCCCTCGCGGTTAATGGGAACTCATGTTGTCCCCACCACAATGTCTGCTTCACCATTTATAACTCCATCTAATGCACCTGCTCCAGTAGCATACCTACGTGAAGTCACGTTGAGCCCGTTCTGTCTGAAAAAGTTCTGGTTTTCAGCGACCCAAAATAATGTAACGGATTCAAAAGGGGAATATGCTACAGTAATCGATTCCATTGGGCCATCGTAGGGTTTCGTCCCATTTAGGTAAAAGAAGGAACTTAAAATTAATGAAACTGCAACGATGATGACAATTAATATTATAGCACTTTTTCCCAGCTTAATTTCCATGTTCTTTTTTCCGTTTGCGAATCATGTTCACGGAGTCTGGTTTACCAACATTAAGCTATCCAAGTATATATAATGTGGGAAAATTGAAATAACTTTTTCGTCTGTGGGTTTGTTGATGATTACCAAATATATTATCTTACGAATTGTGCTACTTATTTTTCTAAGCATTGAGTTCAAAGCTTAAATGATACAACCCCGTTTCACTTCCAAAAGAGGAAAAGTCAGTTGGCTAACGAAAAAATTTGCGATAGCGATTACGTCCTAATCTATTTGGATGCACGTCGAACTTATATGATAAAGATGCAGGCAGGACAAACCTTTCATACCCACAAAGGCTACATAAAACTTGACGAAGTCATCGGCAAAGAATACGGTGAACCAATCAAAAGCAGCATGGGCATCTACTTCACCACCTCTAAAGCCGTCCTTAACCGACTACATAATGAAGTCCAGTCGTAACACACAGATCATATACCCCAAAGACGCCGCATTAATCGTCATGTTCAGTGGCATTGGACCAGGAAGTCGTGTAGTGGAATCAGGCACAGGCACCGGATCTCTGACTACAGCGTTAGCACATTACGTTGGGTCAACAGGAAAAGTATACACATACGAGCTTCGAAGCGAATTCCAGAAAAACGCCGCAAAAAACCTTCAACGATCCAAGATGATCGAACATGTGGAAATGAAAAGCGGGGACGTTACAGTTACCGGATATGATGAACGTGACATTGATGCAGTTATTTTGGATCTTGCCGTTCCATGGCTTGTTGTACCACACGCGTACACTGCCTTGAAACCTTCAGGCATAATAGTCTCGTTTAGCCCAACAATCGACCAGGTCGTTCGCACAACAGAAGCGCTTCGTGAAAATGGCTTCGTTTTCATAGAAACTGTTGAATGCTTAATGCGGACAATGCAGGTAGAACGTGGAAAAACTCGTCCCAATACGATGATGACTGGTCACACGGGCTACATTACGCATGCAAGAAAAATTATAAAGCCGCCAACCCAAGAACCTTCGCAGTCGCTTTCACAAGAGGCAATGCCTGAGGTAACAGTAGAAGAACCATTAGAACAAGAAAATATTGAAAAGATAGCTGAAGAACAAACTGCTTAAGCCTTGTTTTTCATTTTATGCTGTGTTGATTCAGATATAGGCATGCTGAGTGTCCAAACTGCCTGCTTTAACTGTTCACTCTTTTCGCCGCGTGTTAAACCATAATATGCGCCTAGGATTTTACCGAAGTATGGGATAAGGACTTGGTCAAATGTCTTGTAAAGTACCGGGTTGGTTAAGCGGTTTTCCAGGAAGGTTGGCTTCCAGATTTTTATGTTGTATTCCCAGCATTTAATGAAGAAGTCCCAACGTGCTTTAGAAAGCGAATCCATTTCCGCGCCTTTCTTATTCATCAGAACGCAGTTTTCAAGCGGCACAAAGAAAAGCGGAACGTAGAATGCATTGTAGTCCTTGAGTTTATCCATCAACTCTAACGTCTGCAACATGTCTTCTTCTTTTTCTTCAGGTAACCCTATTATTAATGTTGCCAATGGATACCAGTCGTTATCATTTAGAATACCAAAGGCATTGGTGACTACGTCTTGCCACTGTTCAGGCTTAAACGGCAACATTTTGCCACCCATATACTTCTTCATGAGACGCGGACTACCAGTTTCGATGCCAGTTTCAGCCGTAATAATTGGTTGTTTACCAAAGGAATACCAGCTTTTCTCAATTAAGATTTCAGCCAGTTCCTTAATCATCTTAGGATCATGCCAAACAGGAGCAAGAGACATATGTGCAGCCTGAATGCTCTTGACGCCCGGATGGTCTGCAACACTCTTACATAGCTTCACTACTGCTTCCCGATTAGGTACAAATTGGGGGGCTTTTGCTCCGTAGAGAAATAAATCTTCAGTTATTAGTGTTATATGGTCACTACCCTGAGCAGTGCTTAAAGCTACTTCCTTCATGATTTTTTCAAGCGGTACATCAATTTTATGCTGCATTGTAGGTGTGCAGAATTGACAGTTTCGACCGCAACCTTTCGAGATTTCTACCGCGCCATGAATAGCCACATGTTTACTAAGGGGCATCTCCTCATTGTAGTTCCAATTATCTAATGATTCATCCGCTTTTGCTAAACGTGGAAGCGCCTCACCATTGACTGCTTTCTTAAAAAGCTCAACAATAGGCCCGGGTCTGCCACCCATAACAACACAGTCAACGCCGTAACTTTTTGAGACGTGTTGACGTTCAAGCTGCCATGATCCAAAACCGCCAACTATGATTTTCGGCTTGTATTTCTTAATTGCAGGGTGGGTGACAAGTTTTCGGAATTCTATTCGGTTCATGGGTTCGCCGCCGCCTACAATTGACGAGTATGTTTTGCTGACGTATCCCATGCCTGTTGGGTCCATTGATGATATTCCAACGACTTTGGTTTCTGGACCAATGAAGTTTTCAAGTTCGTGAGGATGGGCAACTGCAATATCCTCTGCTGTAAAGCCGCCTTCCAAAAGTATGGATTCCACTTTTCGAAGTCCATAAGGTGCAAATGCAGCTTGTCCATCATTTTTTGTGCCGCAATGTGGGTAAAGCGTTTTTCGAACATATGAAAGTGGAATGGGTCCTTTGCCAAACCCACCCGCGAATGCGATGAAAGGATTATTTAGAAAGTCACTCATTTCGGTTGCCGATGCTGTTAGAACAATCTTTTTGCCCAATACTATTTCCAAACCTTTCTCTTCCTCTCAAATAGACTACATGATTGGTTCATAGCCCTTTTAAGAATTACTATTGCTTACATAGTTAACATTTATAGATTCACGAAAATTTTAGGTGCCATTCTAATTAGCTTCGATTTAGCGATGTCAAAGTTCCCAAAATCAAACACTTCAATTTAATAGCTTTAACATATTAAAATATTGAATAGACTCACCAGATTAAATTTTTTTAGAAGAAAGCGTTAGTTAACGAGAAACGAAAATTCAGGTTAAAATCGCGATTATTAGGTAAGGTTCAAATTTCTTTGAAAAAAATGTTAATTGAGTACTAAGATATAGGAAAAAAAGTTTATCTTTCTATATAATCTTTTCAATAATAGAGTAAGCAAAGTTATTTACAGTTTTAATTGAATTTTTTGTGGTTTGTATTACATGAAAAAACCGAAGTTGACGCGATTTGGTCAGAATAAGAATTCCATCAAATGCGAATGCGGCGAGGAAATATTCTTGCTTCCTGATGCAAAAGCGATGGGCAACGCTATTAAGGTTCATATTAATCTGCATATTCAGAAGTTGAAAGTGTCTTCATGCGTAAACGCAGAAGCTGAACGCCTTCGAGACATGTTAATTGCGCAAGTCTTAGACAGAGCAGGTGAATCCGGAGAAAAAAGCTAAATCTCAACATGGAAAATTAGAATCATCCAAGCAATTAGAGTTTGTTTTTGTGAAAATCTAAAATCAGGACTATGAATTATTTTCCGGAGAATTGTTTGGAACTGCAATCAATTATCATTTTGCAAGTGAGCAAAGGATTATAACAATGGGCAGCCATTCGCCATCCAACATTAACCCAGCAGTTAACCTTTTACAGTTGTCCTTAAATAAATACCAAATTGCAAGATACCCGTATAAAACTCCGAATATTAACGCTGGTACGAATCGAATAAAGATCCCAGTTAGCAAACAATAAACTGACAAGATCACTCCAAGACTATTTAGAAATATCAAGAGATTTTTGGTATTTTTTCTCCCTATTTTTGTGGGTATTGTTTGTACTCCTGACGCTAAATCACCCTTTTTATCCAACACATCGCACAGAATGGTGCCCACAAATACCCGAATGAATATGTATGCAAAAACAATAATGCCTGCCTGAAATTTTACCGCAGAAAAAGAATCAGGCAATAGGCAACCTGTTAACGCCCAGCTCACAGCAACTACAAGGCTCTTCACACCTACTACCTCTTTAAGTCTTGGGATCGATTTCGAAATCTTTACACTGTAAATTACACCAATGATAACTGGAGCAAAAAGTATAAGGAAGGTCCAAACTCCAACTATAATTCCTATTAGAAAACCAGTTAGCATTGATCCAATCGAGAAAACCAAAAAGTAACCCGAAGCCTTTGGCGAGGTTTCTGGTTTATTAATTGAATCTTCCGCCTTATCCGTTACCTTATTTAAGCCATAAACTGCGAAGGTAACTAGAAATGCTGCCAAAAGCACTGCGGGCATTATTCTAGCGTTGTACAATAAAGCGCCGAAGACAACAACCATAACTGAATTTAAAGCCAAAAGTAGCGAAGTTGAAGTCATAAACCTTAGAACTTTGTATATTGAGCAATAGGTTTCTTTTAAAACAAAAGTTCCAAAACCTATGTTCTGGATCTCTATTGATTCCATGTGAAAGTCTTGATCTTTCACTTTGCCCCTCTCAAGACAAATATGGATTTGAAATAAGTAATGTAACTTATGAATTACTAATCAATATTCAAAATCAGTTTAGACTTTCCTTCAATCAAAGAGGCTTTTGAAATTGCTAAAACTATGAAGAGTCCGGATCAAAAAATGATTCGTTAACTTACAAATCTAGCCCAATTCTGGTACTGCCTTTAGCTATATATTCAAAGAGATGCTCGCCCCATTCGATTGCCTCGACGCTTTCTGAGAGCAAGTCCATGTTATCATCATACATTCCGGACAATGTAAAAAGACCAAGAGAGAAATTATTCTCGGTCAAAGCGAGAGCAATCTTCAGATCATCTTTTAGAAAAAGCTTCAGTTTATCTTCCATCAAGTATTTCTTTGCTGACTCCAAGTCGACAGAACCAGCAATCTTGTTGAGAACCTCACTACTAACTATTAACTCAATTGTAGCTCCTTGTTCGAGTAATTGTCCAAACAAAGATGTGAATTCGGAACGGAATATTGGAGAGATACCCTTTATTCTTTTAGCTGTCTTCAGGTTCTCTGTGAATGTTTTATGAACAATTCCCAGTTCTGATGATTCTGTTCGAACTAGATGAGCGTTTTTTAATGCACCCATATTTTGAAGAGATGGCGTTGGAATATCCTCAATGTTGTGTGATAACCAAAAGTCGCTATACTTCTCAATGACTTCAACAGTTGAAATAAACTCTTTAAAAATTTTTGCTTCCATGATGCCTAGTGAAGATAATTTATAGAGTCCTTGTGTCTTAGTTGTTAGATTAAGGTCACCAAATTCTTCAAGTATATGAAGAATAGTAGTATCTCTTGTTTCAACATTGGTCCTAAGTTCAGCTATTTTCCTTTCTCCATTTAAGAGGCTTAACAAAATCTTTAGTTTAAGTTCTGATCTTAGAGGAGACAAATAGTCCAAGAAAATCACCTGCTATTATTTATTCTTAATAAACAGTACTTAATTATCGTTTCCTTATTATATAAGAAAATCGACTACTTACTAAATTTTTGATAGTCGATTTATCATTATTTCTAATAATGAGTTTAGCAAGCTTGAATTTTTATTAATGAAAAAGTTTTTCAATTTATTAGTAACAATCGATTTTTGAGCAGGCAACAAACGGATTAAGCTTACTGAGAGCAAGTACAGTTCTAAAACTCAATTGGGATTCTAAATATGTTTTTTGTTATGAAAGAAAAAGTGGCTCAACGAGAGTTCAATCTACATCCGCAATGTGGTGAGGAAATAAAATTAGCGCAAATAATGTCTTTTTAAAATTTTTTTAAGAATAAAACAAAAATGAGGAAAGTCGTGTTTTTTTTAATGGATTAAAGTTACAATATTTTTATTTCAAAATGTGATTTCTAATTCATATTTTGAATATATATTGTATTTTTGTCTATAATAAGCATAATTGCTTGAATCAAACAATTGAAAAAATGAAAAAGTTTATAAATGCGCTTTTCATGAATATCCAACGATACCCATGACCCGCAGCAAACTTGAGAGATGCATTGAGATACTCAATATGTTGGCATATAAAGGTCCTGCCAACCTGTCAAACATAAGGAACGTGGTCAATTTCAATAGTACCAGTGTTGATGAACACTTAGTCTTCTTAATTGAACAAGGTTTAATTGAAAAAAAAACTACTACAGACAAAGCCCGAGTCTTTGTAATCACCAAGAGAGGCATAAGCGTAGTGAATTTCTTCTGCGACCTTAGACAACCGCTAGAAATTAATGAAGAAATCGAAAGTCAAATTACAACATCAACTTTGGCGCGGAACATTTCTTGAAAAAAGCTTTTAGGATTCGAGGAATAAACTAATGATTTTCGTCGAAGCCGTGGAATTTTCAAAAAAATTTCCTGAATGTCACCCGAAAATAATTAAAGGAACTATTTTTCATGATAATTGGAATAGCGTAAAAGATGACTACGTAGTTGTGGTTGACTCGGAGTTAGCCGTTGGACCCTTCTCAAGTGAACTTGAAAATTACCTTAAAACCCGCAAGCTAACTTTGGACCAGATACAGAATTATTTGATGGTTAGAACAATTTAATTCAAAGTAAAATGTTTTCTTTAGGTCTGCTTGGTACCAATTAATTTTTAGGTATTATTCTGCAGATTAATTTTTATCGTGAGGAATCTTTGCACTATAGGTGTGAGAAATTTAAATCTAAAAAATAAGTCACAAACCGAGTTTCACTTCATAAGCTAAAAGTTGCGGACGATCTAAGTTACATTTACAGTGCCGTCTGAGTAACTCTGATCCGTCATCCAACAAGTGTCAAGCTAATGCCTTCTCATCATCCGGCAAAAGAACATAGCGTGAAGCGAAGATAAAAGGATTAACACGTCAATCCACATTGCGCAGGGAAGAACACTTTTATTTTTCGTTACAAATATTCACAGTCAGGAGTCAAAACTTATGGATTTTGTAGGAAGTCAAACAGAGAAGAATCTTTTAGCTGCATTTGCAGGAGAATCCCAAGCACGCAACCGTTATACATTCTTTGCCAGTGTTGCCAAAAAAGCAGGCTATGAGCAAATTGGTGCAATTTTTGAGGAAACTGCAGGTAACGAAAAAGAGCATGCAGAGTTATTCTTTAAGCACCTCAAAGGCGGAATGGTGGAAATTAAAGCATCTTACCCCGCAGGCGTAATTGCTTCAACAGCTGACCATCTTAAAGCCGCTGCGGAAGGTGAAAAGTTTGAGTGGGGAACACTTTACCCTAACTTTGGTGACGTTGCTGAGCAAGAGGGTTTTCCAGATGTTGCACGAACTTTTCATATGGTAGCAAAAGTCGAGGTATGGCATGAACGACGATATAATAAGTTGCTTGAAAGTCTTCAGCAGGGCAAAGTTTTCAAAAAGGATGCACCAATAAAATGGAAATGCAGAAACTGCGGCTTAGTTATTGAAGGGTCAAATGCACCTGATATATGCCCGACCTGTAGCCATCCTAAAGCATACTTTGAAGTCTGGGTAGAAAACTATTAGCACTTTTTCTCCATTTTTATTTGTTAATTTGGAAAGCTACCTGTGATTCTTTTCTATGGGCTATAGTTTAAATGATATGTGTTTGCGGGTTTTGCATATTAGGCTATAGTCATTCATTAGAGAAGTGCACTTTTGTTTGCGTTCAACCCTGACAAATCGAAAAACCAGCTTAACTCTATTCATCTGAATCGCCTATGCTAAGGTGTTTAGGTTTATGCCGATAAATGCAGATATGTAAACGAGGAAGAAGATCGCGAAGAATTTGTGGTAAGTCTGGTTTTTTGTTAAAGCTGCGGCAGCACTTAACGCTGTCATCAATCCTATGGTGATAATGTAGATTGGACCCTGCGCCAACAAATGTGGCACACCTTTAAGCAGGGTGTCAAAGAAATCCAGCGGCGGAAGCAAAGTGGCAAGAGCGAAGAACCGGCGTCGGTCTTCATAGAAGTGTTTTTTGAAGTCCATTTTTTCGTCAAATGGCTCGGGAAACAAAATTACAGATAGTAGAAAGGATACTGTTGGCGTTAAGAGAAGAAAAATAAATAGCGGAAAGCTCCATGTTTGCCAAGGCTCCCATCTAAACAGCACCCACCAATTCAAAGCCATGTACAAGAACACGTTAAAAGCCCAAAGGATGTGAACCCAGTAATTCTGAACTTTGTCTCGCCGCTCCAGAATCTTGCCAATGCCTGTTAGAAGCCTTGTGAGGCCTAAAGCAATGATTATTGAAGGAACGATGGAAATGTATGAGAAATAATCCAACCACCAACTCAGCCAACGCAGGCAAAGATGTGTCGTTAATTATTTAACATTTACCATTAAGGAATGTTTCATCCTATATTCATCAAAAATAGGAGCATCCTTGGGTTGATTTACTAAAAATATTGGCTTTTATGTTCTTTTTATTTCGATTCGTTCTTGCCTTTCTTTTTCTCGTACTCTTCAACCATGCGCTTTACTTTCTTCTCTAATTGTAATTCATAAGCGTGTTCAGCCACCATAGGCGGCAGAGCATCTTTCTTTATTAAATCATTTGGCGGTACAATGCGTCTTTCTCCAGCTTTAACAGGAACTTTTTCACCTTCAATGCAATCCTTAAAATCTTCCAGTGCTTCCACGATCCAGTAGCCTTCGCTTTCTGTTACAACTTTGACTTTGAATAAACCTTTGTACAAGTAAAGGTCGCTCATAAAAATCCTTCAATATTATTCTAGTTTTTATACTAAATAACTCTTGCTTTGAAAGATGCTACAGCTGTGAAAAAAAGCGGTTGCAGCAGCATCAGCAGCATCTTCTCCTAACGAACATGGCGACTTCCAACAATAGAACTTAAAAGCTCATTTTCAAAATTGTAGAAAAAACTACTAAAAACGTGTTTCATCGCTACTTCGAACCCTCGAACACATCGAAAATTTGGTTTTTTCAATCAAATCGCTCAACTAATTGGTTTTCGGTTTTCGAAAAAACAATACCTCATTTTTAAGCAATGAAACTTGCAGGTGTTTGTTATTATTGTGGAGAGCTTCCAATAGAAATGCTTGTTTTAGTGAAACAGTTAAGCACCGATATTTTTCTTGCTAATTTTGTAGAACATATTGAAGAGGTTTATAATTGAATAGCTAAATTTAATTCGTCTATTCATATTGCATTCTTGTTAGGTTGTGCTTCAACCTCAGCTCAATTGCGAACAGTTGTTCCCTGCCTTGTTGGTTGCTTTAGTTATAATTGTCACTGCCTCAATTTACCTTACTTTCTCGTAAAGCCCAGGTTTAGAGCTGTGGTCTTGAAAGCTACAGTACTTAATTGTGTACTTTTTCTTCCTCAGTACTTACTGTTTTTTTGCAAACGTCTGAAATAGCGCGCATAATTAGTGGTGGTGTGAAGATGCTAAAAACACGCGTGTACTTTGGCTCTCCCGCTTTCCTCACATTAAGTACGTTTCCTCCGCTCTTTATGTAACCACCAATGAAAGCTTTGGCAACTGATTCAGATTTAGCGTTGCTGTAATACGGTTGGAGATAATGCCCGCAGTAATAGAGGAACACGGCTATGTCCCAGGCTTTGTCGCCATCTTGGGTGGCTTGCTCAAAATCAATCAGAAATATGGTGCCATCCGGTTTAATGATTACGTTGTCGGGTTTTGTGTCACCTAAGGAGACATTTCGAGAGTGAACATTCGCAAATATCTCGCCTACTCTACTCACCTTTCCGAGTACATCTTCGAGAGTTGCCGAATCGGTTGACGTCGCGACTTGTTTAATGTTTTCGCTGAGGCTTTCTCCATCGATGAACTCCATGAACACAATACGCTCAGCATTGCTGACATGCAGAAGCTTGGGAACATTAAACCCTTCACTCCGTAAAAACTCGTTGATTGCACATTCCTTAGCCAGGCGGGCTTGAGCTGAAACAGCAAATGATCTGGCTCCAAAAGACCATAGCATTAACGGGAACCATTTTAAACCTGACCAATCCTTAAAGCGTTTAGCTAAAACTTTGGTTTCACCTCCGTTACCAAATGCGCTGATTAAGTAAACATCATTTAGCATACCTCCGACGGATTCAACTTTTATGCTGTCTTTCTGTCCTTTGAGCAGCATCCTTTGAGCATAGCCCTTGATATCAAGCTTGTCTGCCAGTGAAACCAACCCGCCTGAAGTTGAAAAAAATACGTATTTCTGAGGATCAGCTAACCTACAGGTTGGGTCAGGTACCTTCATCCAACTAATCTTTTGAGTTTTTAGGAAGTCTTCGGTATTCTGTGAAACAATGTTCAATAGTTGGGGAAGGGCGCCGAAAATTGAAGTAAAGATTGTTCGAGGCATATTCTTTGATAAGTTAATTACTTTTATTTTAGGGTCTTGGGATTGTTTTATGAATTTCTTTGTGATTTTTACGTTACCGTTTGAAAGACTTATTTTTTCTTCTGCTTCAATCTGTTTTAAGGCTTCGTTGTAACTGCTGAGCGCTTGTTCTTCATTCTGTTGCAGATTACATTTCAGGGCTGCAAGGTCGAGGACTATTAGTGGAAAAACCCTTATGCGGTTAGAAAATACTTCATACATGAAGTATTGTGGCTTAATTTGGATGCGGTTGGATAGTTCAGGAAAATTCACCACCAAATTCTCAAGTAACTCAAGAATCAAACGTTTCTTTAGAGCAACTTCTCTTTCATGTAAGTAATCATTGCCGTAAAGTCCTAAGTTTGGAAAAATAAGTTTGCCGGCAATTGCCTCACCCAGAAAGCCCTTATCAATGTCACGTTCAAAAATCCATTTGTCAACTCCAAAAACAAAAATCGTCTTGTTATTGATGGTTTTTATGTAGCGCATTAGCCTGGGCGGGAAATTATGGATGACTAGCATTACTTCGTAGATTGTGCGGTCGTTCAATGTTCTCCTGGAATAATTGTCGGTCAGAAAGACAGCTGCGACTCTTGATGACCCAGCGATGTGCCTGCAGAATTCAAGAATTTGACTGGTTAATTCGAAAGTTTCGCCGTTGTTTGCCTGCTTCAACTACTCACCTTGGGCGGTCATTATAGCAATTGGACTTGATGTATTTAAAACAGGATCATGGACCTAAAAGGATTAACTTGCTGTTTTAAAATCAAAATGTGAATTTGTATATTTGGCAAGCGCTAAAAGACTTGCCAACTCTAAGGAATTTCTAATGCTAAGTGGCTTCTGCTTTTGGAGGTTATCATGCTTACTGTTGCCTGTGCTATATCAGGGTTGGTGCTGGTTATTTTTCTACAAATCATATTTAGTGAGTCTTCAGTGTAGTTTAGCATGTTTTGTCCGTCGTTTGTTAGGCTGTAGACTTTTCTTGGGCGTTCAAAGTTCATGTCCCAGTGGCTGTCTACGTAGCCTTTCTTTTCTAGAGTTCCCAGTAATGGGTATATGGTGCTTGGTCCGAAATATATGCCGAAGTTTTTGCGGATTTTGGTGATTACTTGGTAGCCGTGCATGGGTTCAGTGCTTAGGAATTGTAGGATTATTAGGTCTAGTAGCCCTTTCATTAGTTTGGTTGAGACTTCTTTTTGTGAGCTTGCTTTAAACATTTTTCTTTCCAACTTTGTGTATTTTTGTTGAACAGTTTTTCTGTTATACTTGTGTACAATATGTCCTTATTCGGACATATCTTGAGTACTTAGTATTACTACACCGATATAAACCCTCATACATATCAAAAGCATACCAATACATAACCATGCAATACAACAACCGAAAATTCTAACATAACCTAAATAAATCCAAACATCAAACCATACACAAACAACTGCAAACAAGGAAAAGCAATGTCTGAAACATACAAAAAAGAAATTGTACAACACATAATCAGAAACTTACTAGATATCCAACTCCTCCGCATTATACAAAACCAGCCAATATGGGGATACAAAATCAAAAAACAAGTAGAATCAGATTTCAACGTGAAACTTCGACATGGATCACTCTACCCCACACTAAAGAGTCTTGAAGAAAAAGGCTTTGTCGAAAGCAGTAAACAAAAAAAGGATGGACGCGCTAGAAAAGTGTATGCTATAACTGAAAAAGGGAAAATCTACCTGCAAACTTACTACGATATTCTGCAGGGACAACTCGAAAACAACAATTAACAATAATCTAGCATTCTTACTTCATGGTTTACAATTGGCCAAGAACCAACGTTTGCTATGCCGAATGAAAAAGCTTTTATCCTAATGATAGTGACAGAAATCTAGAGGAAAACAAATTGACTTTAGAATCAAGCAAAACTTTAGGCGGCATAGGCGCAATACTGCTTTTCATTGGCGTAATACCCTTCATTCAATACACATGGGTAATCGGTATCATAGGCGCAATACTGATCTTGGTTGCTTTACGTGGCTTAGCTAATTATTACAAAGAAGGAGGCATCTTCAGCAATGCCCTTTATGGTGTCGCAATCATCATAGTAGGCGGAATCATTACAAGTATACTTGCATTTGCAGTTGTCCTGTCAAACTTAAGGGATCTTTTAATGCAACTCTATCCAGGCTGGAATGGTGAGTGGTCAACACTTCAAGGCATGACTCCTAACACCAACATTGATCCATCCGCTATCTTTCCACTTATCGGAGGGCTACTCGTTGTTTTGGTAATAGTTTGGGTTTTCGCTATAATTGCAGCATTCTTTATTTATCGCTCGCTAAAACAAGTTTCAAACAAATCAAATGTGGGCTTATTTGGAACCGCTGGATTACTGTTGCTAATAGGCGCTATAGTCCCATTAATTGGATTAATCCTAATGTGGATAGCAGCGCTGTTACTGGCAATTGCCTTCTTTACACTGAAGACTAGTGAACAGCCCATCCCCGCTTCAGGCTTACCTCCACCAACAACTGTCTAAAAGAATAAGTCAATAATCCACTTTTCTTTTTTAAGCTATTACACAAGAGCAAATAGAGTTTTCGAAATTTAGTTTTTGCTTTTCAGCTAAATTCTATTTCAAGCTTCGTTCCGTTCAGTTATGCAAAGAGTTATTAATATTGTACGTTCAGAAGGCTTTTGGGGAACGCATTGAATAGGAAAGAAGCGGTGGCTCTATTTACAGACTTAGTTGCTAATGGTTACGTTCATCCGCACCTAGTTTTAATTGAACAAAAGAAACCAGACAAATTTCAACTTGAAATAAAAGGCGAGTATGACTCTAGCCAAATAGAGCTATTTCTTAAGATTAGAGGAGTTCTATGCGAAAAAACCGAGAATTTTTTAATTATTTTCAAGCAATAAATTCTGCTAGCTGCGAAAGCATCTGCCTTAGGAGCTAATGGATTTATTAATAAATATGGCTGTCCAGCTGTTGTTTTTTCAAAGTTGAAAGACTGTAAAAGTTCTGAGGCGGGAATTTAAAAACTCCAAAAGATTATAATAATTATAAAATTCTGTATTGTTGTTCAACAATTATACATTGTTTAACCGCAATCCATATAATTTATAAGCTGAAATATCGAGATTCAGGGTATGAATGCGATAAACGATAGCAAAATAGAGTCTGTTTTTGATTTGCTGCCAGGTTGTGGATATTCAAAAAAAGTCTGCGACGCTATAATTGATTGGTATCACCGTTAAGAGTGTTTTTTCAGGAATTCTTGATCGCGTTGAGACTTAATACGCTAATCCTTTGACCACGATTTGCTCGTATAAAAACAGATTCCTTACGCGTGAGGAGAGTATTCTAAGGGAGGTGTAAATTTCCATGTGCCCTTTTACGAAGTTTCAGTACATTTTAGGGATTTGTCATATCTCCATTTCAGTGCCAATAAGCACTGCAGAACCATTGAGAATCATCTTGGCTACATCAGAAAATCTTGGCTTCAGTTTTCCTATGACTATCTACTGCACAAACCATATAAGTAAACCGCGTTAAATAGAGCTTTTGCGTTCTTTTAAGCGGAAAAAAGAGGAGGTGATAATCTTGGTTTTGACAAAAATCGATGAGTATGAAGTCATGTATTCCTCCAACAAATTCCCACCGCGAATCTGGCTAAAGAGTGCGGGAAAATTCATAGGGCAACTTATCTTCAAACCCGATGGGACAGCTCTTCCAGCAGACAACAACGCCAGCGGAGTTAACCTACATTACCACTTAGCCGACTTCGAGAATACAATAGGTCTTCTCCAAAACGAAAAACCCATGTACCTGCTTTGGAGTGGCCCAACCTCGGAGAATGGAATAAAGACAACAGCTGAGCCAGTAGGCGAAGAGGAAGGCCCGTAGACTTAAAGACTCAATGCTCCGATTACAACTGACTATAACAACCAGCAGATTATCATTGACCAACAGCAACATGCAACCCTTCGGCTTCACGGAACGCATTACTATAGGCTTTGACGGTACCCAATTGCCAGGAGGGATCGGTTTCGCATTTTCCGGAGTTGATGATTGCAAATTAACCTTCTATGACTAAAGGTAAAATATTTTTTCCCTTTTTTTCTATGGCTCGATAGTTGGAAAGTCAACTTTGCCTATATTTAAGATATACTGCAATCCTATCTTTTTTATCTGTTTGTTTGCTGTGCAAAAACCCACGTTAGCAAAAGGAGCTTGGTAAGTCTCAATCATTTTTGGGTCTTGGGTGCTGAGGAAATCGATGTATAGCTATTGGAAACGTTTGGCTTTTGCGAGTTAGTTCGGCAAGAGCGAAGCGGAGCGAGCGCGCAAGCGGGAGCAAAGCGCTGGTCTGTTAATTTATTAAATTGCAATTAATTTAATAGCTCATGATGCGATAACGTGCAGGGGTCATACTATTGAGTGACAAGCCAGAACTAACGGGTGAAAAACTAACTCAGAATCTTCTTTCCAGTAAGGAGTATATTGACTTTCTATCTGAGTTAAAACCGATGGTCGAAGCGATAAAGAATTCTGATTACGCTCATAAAATTTTAGCACCTTGCGCAAATAAAATTTTGAGTCGAGGGAAATACTTCAAAACAGCAGGTAAATTCCTTTCTGAAGTGTCTGAATTTTGTGCTCCGAGTAACGAAACTGAAACGGTCAGGATTGCACTATCTTCATCTAGGTTTTGCTTCGAAATCGTCGATTACAACTGTTGTCGACCAATTGATCTAGGTTTTTAATGCAGTGTCATCCTGAATTTGAATGTTTACTCAAACAATGCAATCTGCTAAGAAGTTCGAGATCTGGACAATGCTACTTTAGCGGAAAAATTAGCATTCCTAAATCATCAGGACTTCAACTTTCCATTATAAACAAACGGTCTGCCGAAATGACCATCGCGCATACCGAATTTGACCCCCTTCCGAACGGTCGAGTTAAGATCGGTCAATGAAGAATTTGACCTAAAGACGGAGCTTGTTCTTGTCTCAGCTTTTGTCATAACGACTGGTAATGCCTTGCGAGAAACACGTTATCCTGAATTTCTCATTGAATTAACCAAGTCAAATGAAACTTCAGTTACCAGCTAAAAGAAAAGGTGGTTATGCTGGTTTCTTGAAGTACTGTTATTCCTTCTGCTTGGCAAACTAAGATTGCAATCGTCTTTGATGGCTTGTTCTATTTCTGCTCTGGTTGTGGCATATTACTGGTATCCAGTTTACGTTGCTGTCATCAAATATGCTGATGTATTTTTCTATGCTTCGGAAGTCTTTGTGTCCGAGTGATTGCTTTGATTCATAGAATGTGTTCCGCCTGATAAGTGGTAATCTCTTGGAGGTTCCTTGAAAACGTCTAAAATCATATAAGCAGATTTGTTTGAGCTCTGGCATATTGTAGTCTTTGGCTAATCGGTTTCTTGCATGTCGTACAGTCGCCTCAAACATTCTGAGCTTGAGAGCTCGAAAAGTTTACTGTTGCTTTTAGGCGTCTCTTCTCTATGTAGACTTTTAGTAGTGTCATTGATTTGGGTTTTAATTTTCCATCTCGTCCTACTGTGTGTTTTGCTCCTGTTATGCTGACGATTCCAGTGTTAGGTCTATGTCCTTGGACTGTTAACCATAGGAGTTCTTTAGGACGTGTTCCTAAGTCTTTCAGCATGGTTAGTTTAAGTGCCATTTCAAAGCGAAAGTGATTAATCATAAAGTCTATGAGTTCTTCTTTTGGTGCTCTGCGTTTCTTATCGTAGCGTTCGTAAAAGGGCTTGTTCCATGTTAATCCTAAGGATTTTATCACTAGTTGTATGATTCTATTAGGTTTTCTTTTCTTGCGTTTGAGCAATTCTTTTTTGCTATGAAGAGTTTGACTTCTTCGGGGTTGCTTGTGTTGCAGTTTCGTTCTAAATGTCTTAGCTCTTTGGCTACTCGTCTTAATGGTTGTTTGCTTCATAGGCGTTTTTTTTCATCCAGAGCATTGTGTTTGGAATGTTTAATTTTCCGATGTCTTGGGGTCTTGCGGTTTATTGTTGTTGGGGTTCTTGGGTTATGTTTCTTGATTCATTTTCTTTCCTCCTTTAACCCAAGGCCTTTTAGTCTGGGACGGTGCTTATTCATCGGGGGATGATGTCGCCGTCCCAGTCTGATAGGGAAGATGAAGAACGAAATATTGACAGACCCCACTTCCCATAAATATGCACCAATTTTTATGGAATTTTGCTGTTCCGCTTGGAGAACACTCTGTTCTCTAGGGAGAGTAATATTTCAGGTGTTTCACTACTCTTGTTTGGTGAGTTTGGATGAACCTTCAAATCAGATTGTTGCCGAACGCAGAAAAAAAAGCTATCATGAAGACTTTGACTCTAACAATAATCGTTTTCTCTGCAATTTGGATACTTAATTTCCCGACGAGCAATGCTTCCAAAACATTTACTGTTCCTCAGGATTACCCCACAATAAATGAAGCTATCAGCCATGCGTCTGAGGGCGACGTCATCTTGGTGAGGGCAGGTGTCTATTATGAGAACTTGCAAATCAACAAATCGATTTCGATTGTAGGCGAGGATGCCCATAATACGATTTTAATTGGAGCTGGTGGAATTGAACGGGGCGCAAATTCGGTGATTGAAATAACCGCGGACAAAGTGAATGTTTCAGGGTTCACCATTAAAAGCCTCAAGTACTCAAACACCTCCTACTACGCAACCGGCATCAATATCCAAGGCGACCACGCCACCATAACAGGCAACATTATCCAAAATAACTACTATGGCATCTTTTGCTCAATCCAATCATACACAAAAATATCTAAAAACACAATAACCGCAAACCTCAAAGACGGCATCCGCTTCTTAGGCAGCTCATACAACAATATTTCCGAAAACGAAATCACCGAAAACGGCGTTTCAGGAATTGCAATGGAAGGTTACTTAAACACTATCGCGAAAAACAGAATCGAAAATAATTACCGTGGCATCGGTTTTGGTTCCTCTTACTCCGTAATATTCGGAAACCTTATCGCTTCCAACATTGAATCTGGACTCTTTTTCGCAGGCTCTCAAAACATAGTTTCATCGAATGATTTCAAGGAAAACAAGTGGGGTATTTTTATTTCGCCTCAATTAGCCGCATCTCACGATAACACTTTCTATCGCAACAACTTTGTAAACAACAGTAATAACGCATTTGACAATTCTTCTTTACCTGTAGAGCGCTGGGATAATGGGTTTGAGTTAGGCGGAAATTACTGGAGCGATTACCTCACAAGATACCCAAACGCTAAACAAATTAACACTTCGGGTATAGGTAATACTCCTTATCTAATTCACGCTAGCAATATTGATAACTACCCTCTCTGGACTCCGTACGATACCTCAAACTTGAGAAATGTACCATCCCCAAACTCTTCTCCAACCGCAGCCCCTAACAGCTTAGTTGCCTCTTGGTCATTTGACTCAATTGATTCCAACGGCATCACCCCAGACTCCACAGGCAAAAACCCTGCAACTCTTGGACCAAAAACGGTAAACAAATTATTCACACCAATGGCAGTAGAAGGAAAATTCGGAGCAGCCTTAAGCTTCGATGGTCACTCGTACGTAAACGTACCTCCTTCACTTAGCCTGGAAACCTCTGAGGAAACAACTGTGGAAGCGTGGATAAATGTTCAATCCTTCAAAGATGGTGTGGCCTACAACAACATTCTTGTCGAATGTGCTAGAACAATCAATGCCACGCCAACGAGAACATTTGGGTTAGCCATCAATGGAGAAGCTCCCAGAAACGCAAGTTCCCCACAAGTGGGTGCACTTCGAGGATACGTATTCACAAAGAACGGTGTTTTTAACGAGATTGTAACTAAAGAATCAGTTGTGTCACTTAACAAATGGATTCATGTAGTTTTCACTCGTAGCTTAACCACAGGGATGCACATTTATGTTAATGGACAAGAGCAAGCAGTATACACTACATATGGAGACGCAAATCCCACGGGCGCTATATCACGTCAAAACGAAATCTACATCGGCCACGACTCAATTTGCACTATAGATGAACTCCAAATCAGCAACACCGTTAATATCCCGCTGCCAGCCAATTTGGTTTCAATGGTGGCTTTGGGCTGCAATAATATTTGTTATTGTATCAGGAAGTGGTTTGATGCTCTACTTCAAGAAACGCAATTGAAAATTATTTCAAGAATTAACGAAGCCTGAAAAATCACTTGTCATGATTTACTTTTTTTGTCTTTTTGATTAACTGCGATTTTCGTATTATAATGAAAGTAAAAATGGATGAATGGCAAACGGGTGCTTTACAAAGCTATTTTTTGCCTTTGCTGGCATGTTTTGCTGGAAGTGAGACCTGTTTTCTCTCTTTTCGTTTTTGGTCTTTTTCTCGTTGTAGTTTCTTGTGATGTTCTAAGCCTTCAGCTTTCTTTGCTTTTTTGGACAAATCATTCAACCTTAGCCAGCAATAGAAAACAGCCACACTCAAAAACCTTGTCCTCTAAAACTTGGCTTGAAGCAATATTTATTAGTAAAATGGTTTACGCTAAACTGGAGAGGATCAACTACGTCTAAGGTTGCTATACGATGCCCAAAATGTGGTTCATTGGCGGTTGAGCGTAGCAAGAATCAGGAGTATAGTTGCAGCAAGTGTGGGGCAATTTTTTATTTTGTTACTCCACAGTGTGGTTCTCAAACTGATTTGGAAAGATACAAACTTTAAAGCACATTGAGCGATTTTTTTGTTGAATCTGTTTTTTTAAACCATTAACTTTATATGAATATAAATTCATATGAATTATTATTCATGTAATTAAAGGAAAGATGGAAACAAATGAAAAAAGGGCTAACAAAAATTTGCCACAGATTCTTCACAAACCTAGCAAACCCCACCCGCCTCGCCGCACTCGAACAACTAATGGACAAACCAATGAGCGTTAGCGAACTCGCAACTACGCTGGGACAAGAACAAAGCATGATCTCCCACAACCTAAAACCCCTACTCGAATGCAACCTCATCACCATCGAAAAACAAGGAAAGAAACACATCTACACTGTCAACCAACACACATTAAAGCCCATTTTTGAAGCCATCGAAAACCACGCTCAAGAATTCTGCCCAACAGGCGGAAAATGCCTAAAAGGAGAAAATTAAATGATAAAAAGAAAAATCGTAAACATAAACGAATCTCTCTGCAATGGATGCGGCAACTGCGTCCCCAAATGCGCAGAAGGCGCCCTTCAAATCGTGGACGGTAAAGCAAAAATAATCAAAGAAACCTACTGCGATGGACTAGGAGCCTGCTTGGGACAATGCCCTCAAGGAGCAATAACCATAACTGAACGTGAAGCCGAAGCCTTCAACGAAGCAGAGGTTCATGAACATCTCAAAAACCAAAACATCAACACTTACCACCCAACCCAGTACAGCGCCGCAAAAGCCCCAATGGCCCATAAAACTTAACCTTGTCCCAGTGAAAGCGCCTTTCTGGGAAAACGCTGATCTCTTGCTCACCGCGGACTGCGCTCCAGTTGCGCTCAAAAACTTCCAAACCACACTTTTGCCTGGAAAACGAGTTATCATAGGATGCCCAAAATTCGACGACGCAAGAGCCTATGCCCAAAAACTAACCGAAATTTTCCAACAGAACAACATTGCCTCCGTAACCGTTGTTCACATGGAAGTGCCCTGCTGCACAGGCTTAAAATGGGCGGTAACCAAGGCGATTGAAGGTTCAGGCAAAAAAATTCCAATTAAAGAATACGAAGTTAAGATTGGAGGTGAAGTAGTTGAGCTCTAAAGACAAAATCATAAAAAATCCTGAAACCTGCCCTGGCTTGCGCGATCTGCTACAGCCAAAACCAGATTACATCAAATGCCACGTGTGCGGTGGCGACCTGGAAATCTGGAGTGATGAAGACAAAACGACCTGCCCCAGCTGCGGAGCCGAATGGAAACGCCCCGACAAGTCTGCCGCATGCCTAGAATACTGCCAGTACGCCGACAAATGCCGAGGTATAATAGAAACGCGTAAGCGTTAACAAAAGTGAAGTAGAAATTTTTTTCTTTTGTATTTTATAGAGTATTTTTGTCCGTCAATGGCGATTTCTTGATTAATTAAATTAACCTCAAACTAGCAAAACCAGAGATTTCAGCTAAAAAAAGAAAAAAGGGAATTTTTAAGTTGGTGGTGGCGGTGGTGGCATCTGAGATTGCGGTGAAGATGGTATCTGGAAAAATGCTACAAGTATCAGTATCCAAGCAATGAAGATCAAGAATAAACCAACTAAGACTATTGTAAGAATCGCACCAATAAGCAGAAGCATTCCTCCAGTCCTGAACAGCCCGACTCCGGATTTGTTTGCGAGGGTATCAAATGCTCTTCTGATATAGATGGCTTCAAGTAAATAGAATATGAACGCTACGACAAGAAAGATGATCAGTCCCGCGATTAATCCAACTAATCCTGTTGCATCTTCCAATCCTACCGCTGCGCCAGCAAAAATCCCGCCGAAAAACAACGATACAAGAGTCACCCCAGAAGCGACTATTCCTATGATTCCAAAGATTACTGCATATAGAGTGTTCTTCCAGATGCTTTCGTCATTGTACGCCTTTGACAAGTTTTTCATTCCTACGAGCACCATTATGATGCCTACGATACTCAGAAATGGAACCGGAATTACCAAAAATATGGAACCAATGCCAGCTAAATTTTTTCCTGATTCTAAAGACATTCTTATACCTCTTTAATCTCTTTTGTTTTGAACAGCATAAAAGCTTTGCCACTTTGTAACGTCGTCACCAAAAATATTACAAATCTGATTGATCTTTTGAGACAGAACCAGGCGAGAATGTTGTTACGTCTTAAAGAGCTTCAATAAAATAACTAAATTGAATCTACCTTTGTAGGCAGATCTTATTTCGACTCAATGAATAGGATTATATGGTGGGCCGGACCGGATTCGGACCGGCGACCTTCTGCACGTCAAGCAGATGTCCTAACCAGGCTAGACGACCGGCCCACACTTTGTGCATTTTTCTATGACTTTTTTCTATTAGGCTCTTCGTCTTCTGCGAGCGTTGCAATACTTGATTTCCAGCTGGTATTAATCTGTTTCCCAAAGGACAAAAACATGTGTTTGAAGCCTTAGATATTTTTTGTTATAAGAGCAGTTTTAAGGTAGCTCTCGCATAATAGTAAATTAAGACTTGGGTAAGGGCTATGGCAACCGATGAAGTGCTCCAATTAATAGTCGAATTCATAAACAAAAATAGCAACGTCGTAGATGTCCAATGGGACAGACGAATGAGCCCAAGGCTGCTCTTTAATCCCTACTCAGAAAAGTTTGAAGAACGAAAAATCGCTGCCCACTATTTCTTGCTAGCTGCCTCTATTCTTGATGATACAATCGTTGGGTACCCTGAAAACGCGCGTATGCTACTTGTTTATCTGCATGAAGCGTTTGGCAGTGCCTTCTTTGAAATCAAAAAAGCCCATCTATTTGAAGAGGAAATAGTGAAGGCTGATTTTTATCATGATTTAGGCCCAAACAAGAAAGCTGCCTCAGAAATTCTCTCCCAAATTAATCTTTTCTTAAAGCTGAAAGCAGAACGAAACATTTTGCAGTACGCTCAAAAATTCAGTAAACCCAAAGATTTCATAGAAGACCTCGCACAAAACATCCCTGCATTGGCTGGTCCCCATAAAGATAAACTTTGGATTTACATGCGTTGGATGGTTCGTCCTCAACCTGACCTGCAAATCTATGATCATTTTTTACCTGAAGACCTCTATGTTCCGCTTACTAAAGAGAACGCCAATGTTGCTGCCAGTTTAGGTGTGATAGAGTCAGCTTCGCCTTCTGTTTGGCGAGATGAGAAAACAGCTGCAGAAGCGCGCCAAAAACTAACTGATTTTGCAAAGCGTCTCTTTCCACAAGACCCGGCAAAAGTCGATTACCCTTTTTTCCTTTTGGGCAGATGGCTAAAACAAAAAACCTTAAACCGCTACACACTCAAAACCGCCCTTGACTTTCTAGAGCGCATGCAAAAAATCACGGGGCAATCGCAAGCGTATTACCAAAAAATGAGCCGCTACAAAAGCGGATGGGAGAAAAAAACCGCCTTAACACTACTTAGAATGCACATACCATACGGCTACGAAACAATTAGTTTTCCCCTACCAAACGAAGTCTATACTCCGGATTTTATTTTAGAGAAGACGGTTCATGGAAGAAAAATAATTCTTGAACCCCACTTCGAGATGACTAAAAGACAAGCGCGTAAATACGCTCTTTTCAAAAGAACCTATGGGCATAAATTTGTTCTGATTCTTCTCTTGAAAAACGATTTAATCTCCATGTATCATCAACGCAAAATATTAACAGACGATGTCTGTGACGATGTTTGGCCAATTGAATTCGTTCATCTATTAGCTGAGAAGATTCGAAGGGGAACATACGGGCAATAGGCAAGTGGTTAATTAAGCTGCAGTTGTCAGTATTGTTGATTTTGGATGGCAGAGAATAACTTTAAGCCCTTGGTGGTTTGGCTCATTCTCAATGGCAAAACAGAAGACGCCCTCGAACTCCTAGCCAAAACCTATCGCGTTAATGTACCTACTTTGAAAGTTGGCTTGCCCAAGAAACACAAAATTAAAGCCTACGGCTGCTACACCGCCAAAAACCAGACAATCTCTGTGCAAAATAGTGACGTACTGATTAATCCCTTCGTTATCCTCCATGAATTCTATCACCACTTGCGAAGCAAAGGAGTGGACAAGATGCATCGGGGAACAGAAGGCAACGCTGATAAATTTGCGCTAGATTTTCTGATGCATTATCAATTATCCTCTAAAAAAACCCAAGATTACATTTCGTAAAAGTCTTCTTCATCACATTTAGTGGGAGCAGTTATTTCTATTGGGATAACATCGCCTTCAGAATTGTATGCAGCTATGCAGCTTTTTCCTTCATAAGGGTAACCCACAATCATGAGAACCCGCCCAAAGAAATAATTCAAATCGGTATCGCTGGGTGAAATGTCGCCTGACGGATGAGAGTGAACAGTTCCAACCAATGAGTAATCACCCGTAAACATGTAAGGGTTAAAGTGTGCAAATCCTTCGCCGTGAACTGCAAAAGGAGCCAAAACCAAATCGGTTATGTGGATGATGCCCCTTTTTTTGTTGCCTCGTAACATCAGGAAGCTTTCGCGTGGGTAGAGTTCTTTGGCGCCTGCATAGATAGCATCTAGGATGTTACTTGGAATATTGACGGTTACAGGCGCAGGCATGTAAACAACGGTTAAGAAGGTTGGTAAAGAACTTTTTCCCAAAGTCCACTCAATCAATCTGTTTGTTATTCGGTAAACATTTAAGACACAGTTAACTAGAACTGTTGATTCGTAGTGCCGAGGTGGCAGAGTGGTTAACGCGCGGGCCTTGAGAGCCCGTGGACCATCCGGTCCGCATGGGTTCGAATCCCATCCTCGGCGCCTCCTATAGTGCGACAATATACCGTTTTTTCTGCTTTATCCAATCTTCAAAATCCAGTTTTCTGGGTTTCTATTGAAGTTACGAGGATATTCCAACTGAGCCTCTGGGAATCCGAAAGGATTAACTTTGTTAAGAACTATTTATTGAGAGAACATTAGCCTTTCAAAAAACGAAATGGCTTAAGAAGGTGAAGATTATTTGAATGCTCTTTCATCGGTTTTGGTTGGTTTAGGTTTTTGGCTTGTCCTAGACGGTGTTTTAAGCATAGTCAAATATCCGAAGCAAAGCTTTCCTGAACACCTAATTAGAGTAATAAGGGCATCGGTTGGAACCATAATAATCATTATTGGCATAGTTCAAAATTAAATAAATCCTATGAAGATTTCACCTAATCGTTGCGGGATTCTACGCCACATGACCGGAAATATGTGAGGTTCTAAAGTTAACTTAACTTCATATCCTTAAAATTGCCCAATAAAAGTTGACCAGTCAGAAGTCGACGGTTGTTCTCATGAATCTTTCTACCACATATTATTTGGCATAATTGTTAGAGTCTATTGCTTGGCAAACCAGAAATCGCGCTAAAGGTTGGAACCGGCAACTCCTCCGACAACTGCAAGACCCAGAACTGCGAGGATTGTAATGATTATTCCGCCAAATATGCCTGCAAGAAAGCCTGCCAATGCGCCTCTCAACATTCCTCCGCGAGCTATGATGCCTGCCACAAATCCACCTATAAGTCCTCCGATTAGGTGTCCAATTCCCGGAAAGAAAAAACTAAGAAGCAAAGTAATCAAGAAACCAACAAAAGCTCCAACCCACAAACTACCCAAAAAATTACCTCCAATTTTTCAAAACCACAAAAACTACTCATTTCAACTCTATCGGTAAGTCGTTATTCACAACTTAAATATGTGTGACTGTGAGCAGACAATAACAAGAAAGTGGAAGCACGAACTTATCGTGAAAAGCTCTTAAAAATCTAATCGAGAATTATAACTAGATTCAAACTTTACTTGCCTGCCGATGAAACTTGATTTTCTTTGAGTAACTAAAGATAGATCGTTGTCTAAACCATCGCTTTTCTCCCACCGCGGGTGCTAAGCCGCCAAATGAAAACCGCTTCAACAAACAAAACCACACATGCTACGGCAACAAAAATAGGTTCTAAAGGCAATTTGTAACCCGAAAATCCGCCAGCTGAAAACACCGCCGACAAAATCATGAATACACAACCAGCGGCGAAGAGGGTAAGGTATCCTTTTCTCGATTTCTTGTTCCTTTTGAGCAAGCCCCCAAGAAAAACCAGAACAATGCCCGTTAAGAGGCTCATAGGAGGAATGATTTGGGTAGATAAGATGAGGTTTTTGCCAGCTATCGCAAAATCAGGGTTCACCAAAGCATAAAGAGCAAGCAGTGAAAAAGAAGCCACAAAAAGCCACCTATCAAACAGTTGCCCGTTCGCCAAAGGCCCATAAGTTCTACGCCAAGGAACAGTTCTTGACTCCTTCAAATCTGGATCAGAAAGCTTGGTCGCCTCTGGAGAGTCTTCATTTAAGAAGCAGACACGGTCCGGCGGATTCTGATCTACCAGCTCCAGTGTGCACGAGCTTTCTTTTGATTTTGCAGTTAAAGTGTAACGGCCTCTCTTCACCAGCCTGGAAAACGGAAATAGCCACTCTACTCCCTTGTCTTTGTCAGTGGTAAAGGAATCTATGAAGATATGCAGGAACGCACCTAATGCAAGCCAAACGTTCACAAAAAACAACCCCGACAGAAAAAGAAGGTTATGGAAAAGCGCACGATGATACTGTTCCTTGCGAAAACCCTTGGGGCTCACGAACAGGTATTCTCGGTCAAGGTCGGGAATGAAGCTCCCTACGCCCGCTAAGAGGGTGAAGTAGGGATTGCCTGTAAAGATAGCTGTGACCACGCCAGCGAAAAAGATGTGACTACCCAGATTCAAAAAGTATACCATCAGAAAAATGGTTAATGCCACATAAAAAGATTCACAACCTTGGAAGCAGAAGTTAGCTCGTATCGTGTTTTTCTTATAGAAAAACTGAATTTCATTTAGCCAAGCTGGAGGTTTAGCGGGTTATGGAGCGCAGCAAGTTAGGATACAGAAGCTCGAACGCCAACTAAAAGTTGCATCGCAGAAAAGCGGAGAGACTGCCCATGGCTAAATTTACAGACGGCAACATTCTCGATAAGCTTGATGACTAGGAAGCGCCATCTATGGTTAAAATCTGATTTCTCTATGCTTATTCTAGATATTTGGTACCTGTAAGTGCAAGATACATAGAAGCTATAAAGAGACCATTGTCATCTAGGAGAAGTTATTGTTGTTGCAACTCACGCTGTGCATGAAAACAACTTGCCCTTCTCTGAAAGATGACTTTGACCATAATCCTTGATTTCTCATCAAAGTTTATCCCTCCCGTAAAAAGCTGCTTTATTGGGGATCCAACCTTTTTTCTTATTTTTGCCGCTAGGATTTAAGCAACTCAAGCATTTTTTCAACGCTGTTTGTAGGTGGCATGCATGTTTGGTCACTGCAAACATAGGCGGTCGTCTTGTCATCAATTTTCTCATAAATTACACCGGAAGTATTTGCCTTAGCTTGCTCAGGAGTCCATAACGATAGGGTTAAGTTAGGCAAATATTTTTTTCTTAAAGCTGCAAGTATATTAACTGTGTTTTTATCTGCTGGGTCGCCAACTAAAACTACATTATAATTCGGTCCAAGAGCGAACTCCAGCCCAACAAGCATAAACGTATGCCCAAGTGGCTGACCTTTAACTTCTTCAGAGAAAGCCCTAAGCAATCTTAAAGCATAATCCTCAAAAGTTGATTCTCCACTCAAACGTGCCAAACGCAACAAATTATATAGAGCTACGGAGTTTCCTGAAGGCATAGCTCCGTCATAAGTTTGCTTTAATCTCGGAACTTCTTCATCCGCAGTTTTGTCGGTTAAGAAGAAACCGCCGTTTTTATTATCCCAAAATTGCTCAATCATAGTCTTGGTTAATTCAATAGATAGTTGCAGATACTTTTGCTTCAAAACTAGCTTCGTAGAGTTCAATGAGACCGAACACAAGGTAAGCATAGTCATCTAAAAACCCAAAAATTGCTCTCTCTCCTTTAACATACCTATGATAGAGCTCATTATTCTTAGTTTTCATTTGTTTAAGTATAAAATCTGCCGCTTTAGATGCCGCATAAAGATATTTTGGTTCTTCCAAAACTTGGCTTGCACGTGCTAAAGCCGCAATTGTTAAGCCGTTCCAATCAACAAGAATTTTGTCATCTTTTGCAGGATGAACTCTTTTCTCTCGAATTAGGAAAAGTGTGTTTCTGATTTTTCCAAGTCTTCCTATTAACTCGTCAATAGTCTGATTCGATTCTGAGGCTAACTGTTCAAGAGGTAAAGCAATATGAAATATGTTTTTGCTGTTTCTGCTTCTTTGCGCCTCGTTATAGTTTCCGGCAGACTTAACTTCAAAGAGTTTAACAGCTAAATCTGCATCCTGCTCTGGCAGTGCCTTCTCGATTTCTTCTTTTGTCCACAGATAAAACTTCCCCTCTTCCCCTTCACTGTCTGCATCTTCAGCCGAGTAAAAACCGCCTTCTTCAGCAACTAAATCTCTTAAAACATAATCTAAAGTTTCTTTAGCAGTCAACTTGAATTTTGCTGCGCCCGAGGCTTGGTAAGCTTCAAGATAAGCCAGCGCCATCAGAGCTTGGTCATAGAGCATCTTCTCAAAATGGGGAACCAGCCACTGCGAATCCGTGGAATAACGGTGAAAACCAAAACCTATTTGGTCAAAGATACCTCCAAGTCTCATGGCACGCAAGGTTTTTTCAACCATTATCCAAGCGGTTTTGTCTTTTGTTCGGTTCCAGTACCTTAAAAGAAAAAGTATGTTATGTGGAGAAGGAAATTTTGGGGCTGTCCCGAATCCGCCGTTTTCTGGATCAAAACGTAAAAACAATTGTTCGTATGCGTCATCAAGTGTATTTTTATCAGGTTGCTTTCCTGTTTCTTTCGCTTCTTGGGTTGTAATTTGCTCCTTGAGTTCTTTGCCGATGGTCTCCATTTCTTCTTTTCTTGTTTTCCATATTTCTCCAATTTGGGGCACAAGGCTCATCATCCCCACCGTACCATAACGGTTATCTTTGGGAATGTAGCTGGCGACAAAAAACGGGTTTTTGTTTGGGGACATAATGACGTTTAGTGGCCAGCCGCAGTTTCTTCCCATTGATTGGCACACAGCCATGTATGCTGCGTCAAGATCGGGACGTTCTTCCCTGTCAACTTTAATGTTGATGAAGGTTTGGTTCATTAATTGGGCTACTTCAGTGTCGTCGAAGGATTCTTTTTCCATGACATGGCACCAGTGACACGTTGAGTAGCCTATGGAGACAAAAACTGGTTTATCCTCTGTTTTAGCCTTCTCGAAAGCTTCATTGCTCCATGGATACCAGTCGACTGGATTGTAGGCATGCAAAAGGAGATAGGGGCTTTTTTCTTTAATGAGTCTGTTTGGTTTTTTTTCTGTTCCAGAAATATTTTTCAAAGAAGAAGCAGTCTCCTACCTTACAGTGGTAGATGCACTTATTAGATGTTAACAAAAAAAGAGTTAGTAGATGTATGTTACAGTCGCAGTTACATTGTTTGCGTCAGTTTGGTTTATGTTTCCAATTTTAACCATCACTGCGCCGGGCAAAACTGGAAATAAGACACTTCCTGATGTTCCCAACGTTTGATTATAGTCAAAATTGCTCTCTGAATAGCTATAGTTGACTTCAGCGATATGTTGTATTTGCTGAGGCACTTGCTTGAACAACAATATATCCCGCGTAATCTAGTTGGTTGTCCCAAAGAGTTGTGGTACTATTGGCATCTTGAACGAAATTACTATCGTACAAAGTTCCTGTAGCCTGTAACTGAACAATGTTTTCTAAGTATATCAAATCGGAATTCATAGCTGTTAATGTATCGTTCAAAGCTAACAATTGTTGATTTAAATAGGCAATTTGCGTTACATATGTAGATGCGTTTGGAGTGTTAGATAACTGATTTTGTAGAACTGCAATTTGTGCATTGCAACGAGCTAATTGTACTGTCCTTCTCAGCTAATTGCGCTTGTGAATCATTTGGTTGGTAGAGCGCGATTACACCAACTAAACTAGCAGCAAGTATTATGCATATTATGGCTAATGCGATGACTACGGTTTTAGGGTTGCTATTCTTTTGGACATTATTTTCTTGGCTCATAGCTCTCATCTGCTTTTCTTTACGCAATAGGAACCTTATGTATAAAAGATTTTTTCCAGATTCAGCCCTAACAGTTACCTAATAAGAAAGGCAACACAGCTAAGCGGGAATACTTCGTTTAGTATTTTATGCTTAGGTAAAATAGTATTAGCAATGCTGCCATTTCGAAGAGGTCAGGGAGGAATGCGAAGGGACCTAATCCGAATACGCCGAATCCTGCAAATCCGATTAAGAAAGGGCTCCAAGTTATGTCTTTTATGAGGAAGAAAAAAGCAAAAAGCGACAGCCCAATGGTAAATTCTGATTTCGTCTTAAGGTAGATACTCACATAATTGGCAATCAAAATGATGGTAAGTACAATGTTAATGGTGGAGAACACAGTTCTCGCCAAATAGTATAATTCTATATCTGCGGGGTTAGGTCTATATTGCCGTGGGGTAAATGGAAAGTCAAAGCCTCTCAGCGGATTAGTCAGATTGTGTTGCAAGATATAACTGCTACGGACGCAGTTAAAACTATTAAAACCGCCAACAATACCAAGATTGTTTGTTTTCTGTTCATTTGTTCTCCCTCTTTCATGTACTCCTTTTTCTACTTTTTCCCGATTTTACTCACAATCTCCTCAAACAAAACATAATTGTCCTCCAAAGTCTGCGATAGAAAATATGTTTCGCCATACCCGTCGCCGACAGATGTGATCATTCTGTTCTTCTCTAAAACCTCGATATGATGCCTCATCGTTTTATAATCCATTTTCAGCAGCGTTGCGAGTTGATTTGCGTTCTGCGGTGTTTCCTTAAGAGACAAAATTATTTTTGCACGGGTCGGTCCGCCTCTGGTACCTGCAATCAGCCATCCTAACAGGTATTTTAGCGAACGCGCGTTTACAGACATTTTCAGGTCTCCGTGCAAGAGTTTCTTTGGTCAGAGTTAAACTGATTATAGTAATAAATGTGTTCTTTCTAACGCCGAAATGCCTTAGGTTTAGGTGGGAATTAGGAGTAAATTTGGGTGTAATCCTGAAAAATCCCTTAATAATCTCTTGCTAACCGTTTTTTTGGAAATAGGAGGTGAAAATCAAGGATATGAACCTAAAAACCAAAGCTTTGACGTTACTTTCAGTCTTAATTGTAGCTTCAGTTGCAGGGTCACTTGTTTTTGCACTGCAATCAGCTAAAGCCGATACTACTACACCAGTTGCAGCAGACTCAGAAATTACACCTTCATCCATAAACGCCACTGACAATGAATCAAACGCCTTTAACGGGCTTGTTGATGGGTCTATGATGACGCCGCCGGAACATAGATTTGGCATGGGTAACAGAGGCATGAGTAGAGGCTTTGACAGATTTTATTCAGGTGCTATCCAAGTAAGCTCTGAATTTATAGCGAATGTTACCAGCATAGCTAACGCTGACACC
>CAVYRJ010000014.1:0-125806 GCA_963770935.1 Candidatus Bathyarchaeota archaeon | reverse complement strand
CGCCCGTGTTATCGGTACATCGTAGTTCGGAGCCTGCTAAAAGTCCACGGCTAATTTTTTGCCGTGCTGAAGCATTCCTTTCGATACGAGTGCTCTCTGTTTCGCTTTCGCCGCACACATTTTACTTTTCCTCTCCTAATTTTTCTACAACAACAAATGAAACAGTTTTGCTGACTGGTCGGCACTCTGCGATCTTTACGCGGTCTCCTTCCTTAACGTCGATGCATGGAGGGTTATGTGATGGGATGTGACCATGTCGTCTTTCGTAGCGTACAAATTTTGATGAGAATTGAAGGAATTCTCTGTCAACGATAACGGTTTTATCCATCTTTGATGTGTGAACGATTCCTTCCAGTACACGTCCGCGGACGGCTAGTGTTCATGGAATGGACAATTACGGTCGTCACAGGTCTTTTTTGGTTTCTTGAAAGTCATTGACATATTACCATAACCTCTTCACTGTTTTCTTTAACCTGTCTTCAGATCTGCCGACCAAAAGCGAACCGTCAACCTCAACTGTTGTTCCGTCTCCGAAACTAAAGTCGAAAGTTGCCAAGTCTTTTATTACGCTTTTAGGCTGACCCTGATGAATTAGAGTTAAGGTGTTTTTTGTTTCAGCTACCACTGGACCAGCTAGTCCCAGATAGCCTGCGTGGACACTTTGGGCGATTTTTGCTTGAGTGCCAATTAACTCGTAGCGGATGATATCTGGAGTTACTTTCATTTGGAGGGGGTCTCCTTAGCGGGTTTTTTAGCTTTGGGTACTTTGGCTTGTTTTTCAGCTTTCTTTTCTTGTTTTTCCTCTTCAGCTGCTTGCCTGATTCCCAATTTCTTCTCGTTTTGGATGGTTAGTATTTGAGCGATAGTTCTACGCAGTTCCCTTATTTTTGTAGGGTTCTCTACAGCGCCACCTGCATTAACCATGGTTCTGAATCGCGCTAGTTCTACCCGTAAATCAGCAAGTTTTTTTGCGCTATCCTCAGCTGAAAGGGCATTGATTTCTTTTACACGCATTACTGTTTTGTCTCCTCAGGTTTTGGTTCATCAGTTACTTCTTTTGTTTGCACTTCTGGTTCTGGCTCTGCTTCAGCTTTTGGCTCAACTGGTACTGGTGGTGGTGCAGGTACTGGTTTTGGAACGGTTACTTGTTCTTCTTCTAGAGCGGGCTCTATGATTGTTACTTTGTCTGGGAAGTACGCGTCTGGAGGCATGATTTTTACTCGTACTCCGATTATGCCTGGTTTTAGTTGGATGTGTGCGTCGGCTGTTTTCATGGCTTTTAATGCTGGCTCTCCGACTATTGGGAAGTGACCTGCTTTGAATTTTTCGAAGCGTGCTCGCTCAGTTGTGAGTTTGCCGCTGATTACTATTTCAGCGCCCAATGCGCCTGCTTCCATAACTTGGTTAAGTGCCCAGAAACCTGCGCGTCTAAAGTGGACTCCTCGTTCAAGGGCTGAGGCAACGCGGTTTGCAACTACATGGGCGTTGAATTCTGGAACTTCGATTTCTGAAACGGAAATTTGTGGATTGGAAACTTTGAAGTTTTGCTCAAGGGCTGAGGCGAGTTCTTTGATTGTTTCTCCGCCTCTGCCTATAACTAAGCCTGGACGCATAGCATAAACTACCACGTGTGTGCCCAGTGGTGTTTTGGACAGGTTTACTCCGCCGTATCCTGCGCGTTCAAGCTTTTTCTGTAAAAACTCATCTATTTCTGTTCTTTTCATTGATTCTGTAATAAAACGTTTAACTATGCTCATTTATTGCTCTCCTTGGGTCGGTTTCTCTTCTAGAACGATTTCGACGTGTGTGGTTTTATCGAATTTTGGTGAAGCTCTGCCATGTGCTCTTGGTGTGAAACGCTTAAGTTTGATCCCTTGATAGGCCGCTGCATGCATTATGCGAAGGCGGTCAACGTCTAAGCCTTTGTTTTCTGCGTTGGCTTGGGCTGCTTCTATAACGTGGAGGATTTGCTCGGCAGCTTTTATGGGAAATCTCCCCACGCATCTGCCATCCATTCCGCCTTTGTGTCCTAGCTTCTTAGTGTACCTTGTGTATGGAACAGGTTTTTTCTTGACCAATACGTCTCGAAGAAATTCTTTAGATTGAACAAGATTCATGCCTTTAACAGCTTTGCAAATTTCACGTGCGGCTTTATGGGATACTTTGAGTTCTCTTCCGCTTGCTTTCGCTGTTTTTTCTGGATTGAGCATTTCTTCAATTATTGAGTATCCCCATTTTGGCATTATAATTTCTCCAGTGCGCATTCAAACACGTAAAAGCAATTTATATGGCTTTCCGTATCACAACTAAGATTTTACTCTTAACAGATTAAGTGGGTGTTCCTGCGAGGGAACTATTCGAACGCGTGAGGTGTACAGTTTTTGGATTGCATTTAGGCTTTTATAGTTTACCCAAGAAACCCTCTAATAAAAAAGCAAACTAATTCCTATCAGGGGATTTTTGTTCTTTCAATTGCCTAAAGAGCAGGGTCTTTTTCATCATTAGGGGTTAGTCTATTTCAAAAACACTTTTAAGAGACAAAAAAAATTGAAAAATGGGTCAAAATTACTGGGTGTTTTTTTTACAAAAATTTAAAAGCTGTAGGCAGCAACTATTATAAGGCGAAAAAAGTGAAATGGCTGTTTTTCAGTTCAGTTGCTAGTAAAACAATCTTAGCAGTGGCACTAATCGCAGTTTTAACTGCGTCCTTATCAGTCGGCATATACTTAACCGCTTTTTTACCTAGCCAAACTAGCACGCCCGATAATCCTTCTCCAACACCTACTTCAACAACTGAACCCTCAATAACTCAACAACCAACCATGCCTTCGCCTACTGCATCTCCCAAGCCTACCAGTTCACAACCATCCTATACTCCGCAACCTACACAAACAGCCTACAATCCGCAACCTACACCCACACCTGCGCCGACACCTACGCCTATTCCAACTCCTCAGCCGGTTGGTCTGCTGGATGATTTAACCGACAACCAAAAAGTAAAACTTCAAACAGCCTCACACGCTGCAAACGGCAACTGGTCAACAAGCTTTGAGATCGCTCCGCCCACGTGGACTGCTGGCACAAAGGTTAGGATTGCAGCTGCACTCAATTACTCTCAGGAATTGTTGAGTAATTTCAAACTCACCTATCCAAAAGTTAACAGCACATGTCTTCTCTTAACTGCAGAGAGAGATTTTGATCCTTTAGGATACCAGCACACTCCATGGGATGAATCAGTCTCCACCATCCTCACACCTTCAGGGCTCCCAATCGAGGGAGGCGGCAGTGCATCAGTCTCCAGTTACACAGGATACACCCAGAAAACACCTGTAGATGTGATGGTTGAGGTGCCAATAGCCAATTTTTCGCTTGACAGCAGTGGACAACTATATTCTGGAAAGTTATTGACTAACTTTACCTTGCCCCAGAACCTGCCTCCTGGAATCTATAGATTAAAGCTGGATTTCGGCTTCAAATCTGGTAGCAGCAGGTACAACTTCAACAGCGACAGCATAGGAGGGAGACCTAAAGACTTAAACAATGTTTCATGTGTTTTCTCGCCGCCAATACCTGCAAGTGGAATTAACGCCGCTGGAAAGTGGATTGATGGTTCGCAGATTAATCGCAGAAGCTATTGGGCGCTCCTTTGGGATTACAACTCTAATGGTTATCGAGGCGTAGTAGCCAAAGAAGATGAAAGCAAAGTAGCAATTTCCCCACGCAACTTAATCCATGACGAAATCATCCTGCCCCGTTTTAGCTCAAGTGGCACAGCGTTAACTTATAATTTGGAGCCGACATTCCTTTTAGACAATGCTAACTCCCAGCGCAACATTCCATGGCGCTACGACCATGGAAACTGGTCAGTGAAGATAACTTATCCGAATGGAACAGTCAAAGATTTGGGGACAGCTATCTTTTTAGCCCGAAGAGGCAACGGAGCAACCACCAAAAACTCTAGCTTCACCGCTTGGAAACCACCAACATACGGGAACTATACAATTGAGGCTAAAGGCTGGATTGAAGACGCATGGGGTAACCGCTATGAAGGCGGCGGAAACTACTCCTTCTGGATTGCAGAACGCTTGACTTTGGCTACGGCGACTTTTCAGGGACAACCTTACAATGTTGGAAACCGTTATGGACGGGATATGGCGTTCAACCCTCCAGTGGCAGCCAACGTAACCGTCAAAGCATCCCTCTACTTCGACTCTGACCCTAACAACATATCCACAGTCGTTTCGACTGGGCAAGCTACATCTGGTGGAATTTTCGGGGCAGCACAAGGACTAAAACCACTCCCATTAACTGCGCCAGGAGAATATTATGCAACTGTAATTGCCACTTACTGGGACACTCAAGGCACGCTTTGGGTTTCGGCAATGCGACATGCAGGAGTTGTGTACCCATTGGATTCTTCAATTGAAGCTCATGGAAAGAAGATTAGTCTTCCTGGAGGAGTTATTGCAGACCGCGGCCAAAAGCGTTGGGAAGGATATACTCTACCAAATGGCACTTCTGTGCTGGACCACATTAATTTCCCCTACAACTCCTATGATGTTCTCTTGATTGCAAGTGAGCAGCAAGGTTCTAACAAAATCGAGCCTGTGTTAACTTATATGGTGAAAGGGAGCAATGCAACCTACAACTCAACCTTGCAGACCATAGGCAGATCCAATACCATAATTAAAACAAGCAACGGTTTATCCCCAGAAATGTTCCCAGAATACATAACCGACCTACAATACTTCTACGGTTCAGCCCCAAGACCAGGATTTAACTCTAGGTTCATCGTTTCCCACGACAACATTCGTGCACCCTATTGGCCTACCAGCCCCAATACTTTCGGCGGACAAATAAGCGCCTCAAACAACGGAGACTTACCTGGAGACATCTACCGCCTATTGGGTGGGGTTGTTTTAAGAAACAACGGTCAAAAGCCGGCGTATGCAGGTTACCAAGCTAGCGCCTTCATACTGCCCAAAGGCACCAACAACAACCGCATAATAGGACCGGGAAATGAGGATTTGCCAAGCCCCGACGGGATTCCTGCTCGATTCTTCCTAACGCCCCTGCGACCTGGAATGGTTTACTCCGTTGGCGCAACCTTCGGTGCTGTGCTGCAGATTGACCCTGTGGTTCCATGCAACGTACACTTTACCCTAACCGCACCAAACGGTACAACCTTTGCTACGACAGGCAGCGGTGACCAATACGGTTACTTTGTAGCTGTAGACAAGTGGCTCTTAGATAAAGCAGGGTTATGGGTTTATAACGTGACTGCAACGTGGAATAACACTCAAGGCAGAGTACCCGGCATGCCCAGTGAAGGAGGTTGGGTATTCGTGCTTGAAAATGGACCAGCCCCAGCGAGTGGAATGAAGCTCAACATGACAGCTAGACAGACTTTTTCACCTACAACTGGGCTTAACATTACGGGAAACACTACTTCTTCCAAAGTCTATTACGCAGCTATTATTCCAGGCGCAGTCTTAGAAGAAGGGATCCTACAAGTCAATAACGGCACGTTCCAATACACTTTTGACCCACAAAGGATGACTGACAAAATAAAAACCTACGACATCGTGAACTTAGTTAATGGGAAACCGGAGATTGGACGCGTGGTGCATTTAACGTTCTTCTCTGAAGAGCAAGGACCCAACGGAAGTTATCATTCGTTTGCAAGGGTTGTTTTGAGGGGAACCACAGCATTATACGTTAAAGAAAGATAGAGATGGAAGACTGATTTGCAGTGAAGCGAAAAAAAATTGCAGTAATTGCAGGAATAATTTTGCTTCTACTCTCAGCTTTTTCAGCTCTTTTTGTTTTGTTTTTGGGTGGTTTGGCTGCTCCAAAAACAGATGAAACTACACCACGCTACCTCACTTATAAGGGAAGCGAGAGCAAAATTTACATGATTTCCTCATCCTCAACCTCCACGCTTATCAACCAAACATATACGTCAGAAGATGGACAGCAAATAGCCAAAGGAAGCCATCTCTACACAATTGAGCTCACGCTCCGCAATGATTATTCAAGCGAGAACCCGCCGCCGTCAACTGGAACACAGACAGCACCAATCGACGGCACTGCCTACATACATCTAAAGGCAACCCTGCTAGACAATGATGTGAGCATTCCCACAATAAATCTATCACAATCCGATTTTTCTGTGTCATCATCAGATGAAACAGCGTTAGTTTTAGCAAGCGGACAAACAAACACAATCCAACTGCTCCTAGCAACAAACCAAACAAAAATCACCGATTTTCTCATACACATGACTTCGTTGAGTGATAGTATACCTCGGTAACCTTTCAGATTGAAGATGATCTGCAGTGCGATTTGTTTATTTTTGACCTTCTAGAGTATGCTAGTGCAACTCAATCAGGAACCAGAACATTATGTCAGACAAAAACGAAAAAATCACTATGCTGCATGGTGCCGGCGGCTCAGTAATGCACGATTTAGTCAAGAACCACATTGTGAAGTATTTTGGCGGTCTGGGCTACGAAGCAGAAGTCCCATTAGAAGCAATGGATGATGCAGCAGTCATCGGCGACATGGTCTTCAAAAGTGATTCCCACGCTGTTAAACCCATATTTTTCCCAGGCGGCGACATCGGGCGCTTATCGATTTCAGGTACCGTTAACGATATTTCATGTTTAGGAGCTGAGCCTTATGCGTTGGCTTGTGGCTTGATCTTGGAAGAAGGTTTAGCTATAAGTGATTTAGAGAAAATATTGGCAAGCATGCGGCAAACGTGCATCGAAGCTGGCGTAGGCATAGTTACCGGCGATACAAAAGTAGTCGAAAAAGGCAGTTTAGGCGGCTGCGTTATGAATGTTTCAGGCATCGGCAAAAGAACCCCAGCATTAGAGAGCAATCTACAAACAGTCAGGAAATATCGGGAACTTAAAACTCGCTGGACACTTGACTCCAATCTTGTCGAAGGCGACAAAATCATCCTGTCAGGAACCATCGGGGACCATGGTTTGGCAGTGCTCTCGGCACAGCAGGGCTTGAAGTTTGGCAGCGAAATCAAGTCAGATGTGAAGCCGCTTAACCGCATGATGCAAAATTTGTTGGGAAAAGTTGGTGGAGTTGTCGCTATGAAAGACCCTACCCGAGGCGGCTTAGCTGATGCCCTAAATGAGTGGACAGAAAAATCCAAAGTTGGCATCCTGATTCAAGAAGACAAAGTTCCCATCCACCAAGACGTACAGGTTGCTTGCGAAATGCTCGGATTGGACCCGATGGAAGTCGGAAACGAGGGCAAAATCATAATTGGTGTAGTCCCGGAAAAAGCCCAGGAAATCCAGCAGTTTCTAAAGCAAACAGCAGAAGGCGTGGATGCCCAAATAATTGGCGAAACCACCAAACAATTCAAAGGGGTCGCAATGCAAACCTTGGTTGGTGGCAAAAGAATAATTGCCAAGCCAGTGGGCGACCCAGTACCAAGAATCTGCTAAGTTTGGGCGGCAACGTTTTTTGCCCAAACGCTGCAGGTGCCTTCACTGCTGACCATGCATGCACCAACGGGTTTTGTGGGGGTGCAGGCTTTCATGAACATGGGGCATTCTTTGGGCTTGATTTTTCCTATTATAACGAGGTGGCATTCGCATCCGAAGTTAATGTCTTTGCCTTCCTTAACATGAACATTGAATTTTTCTCTGGCATCAAACTGCTTGAGGGATTCTCGCAGCTGCAAGGCTGAGTCTGGGAGCCTGCCGATGCCGCGCCAGTTTCCCGCAGTAACCGAAAAAGCCTGCTTCATCAGTTGCTGTGCCTTAACGTTACCTTCAGGCTTGACCACACGCGAATACTCATTCTCTAACCGAGCGTCGCTTTCGCTAAACTGCTTAAGAAGCATGTAAATTCCCATCAACACATCATTTGGTTCAAAACCAGCCACAACAGTTGGCATCCGATAAACCCGAGTGAACAACTCGTAGGGCTTTAAGCCAATGATTGCGCTTACGTGTCCAGGCGCTATGAACCCGTCAATTTGCAAGTCGCCTACACCAAGCAGAAGCTCCATGGCTGGCGGGATTAGACGGTGAGAGACCAGAAAGCTAAAGTTTTTGGGTAAATCGCCAAGCGCTTCAACTGCAGTGATGGGTGCGGTTGTTTCGAAGCCTACAGCGGAGAACACGAATTCTTTTTGGGGCTCACGTTTAGCCATTTCAATAGCATCTGAGACTGCATAAACGATTCGGACGTCAGCGCCAGCTGCTTTAGCTTCCAAAAGAGAAGATTCACTACCTGGCACCCGGAGCACGTCGCCAAAACACGTTATCGCGACACCCTTTTGGGCTAACTGAACTGCCTCATCGATTTCTGCTGCAGGAACAATACAAACGGGGCATCCAGGTCCAGCGATAACCTCAACATTCTCAGGCAATAAACTTCGCAAGCCAAAGTGGGTTATAGTCCACTCGTGGGTTCCGCAAACGTGGCAAAACTTGACCAATCCTTTTTTGGGCGCCAAAGCCTTGATTTTTTCGGCTATGCTGTGTGCCAGTTCGGGGTTTCGGAACTTTAGGTTCTGCGCCATATTCTCAACTTTCAGTTTATTCTCCAGCAGATGCTAAAACATCATTCCAAAGGCTAAGGGTTTCTAAGGCTTCTTTTTCCTCCAAAACCTGAATCGCGTAGCCAGCATGAACCAGCACGTACTCGCCTACTTTAGCCTCCACAAGCGACACGTTAACCTCACGTAAAACTCCGCCACCGAAATCCACATTGGCTTTGGTGCCTTCAAGGCTCATTATTTTGGCTGGAATTGCTAAACACATAATTATCAGTCTATTAAAGACGCATTAAACGGCGATAAAAACAGATTGGTTAAAAATTTGAAAACCCAGCGACAACTGCCTGACCAAAAGAGACTCCGCCATCGCCTGCAGGTACTGCCTCGTGGACAAAAAACCTCAGCCCCGCGGCCTCAACGGTTTCCCGCATCAGCAGCGCAAGGATTTGGTTGCAGGCAGAACCTCCAGAAAACCCAACCGTTTTAACTCCTTGTTCCGAGGCTTTTTGAACTGCCAAAAACGCTAAGCCTTTTGCTAAATAAGCATGGGCAGAATAAGCTAAGTCGACTTTTGAGATTTTTCCTATATTTTGATAAATTGCGTTTAACAGAGGTGTAGTCTGAATCACATCACCATTCAACATTGTTTTAAGGTTCAAGGCTTCCTTTCCAAGTAAAGCAGTGGATTCCAGTTTCATGGCTGGTTCACCTTCATAGCTACGTTCGTAACAGATTCCTAAAACCGCTGCAACAGCATCCAAAACCCGCCCGCAACTTGTGGTCTCAACCTTGCCGATTCCTTTTTTGAGTTGGCTGAGAATGACTTTAGCTTCTATATCGCCATGAGGCAGGTGTCTTCTGTTCTTGTTTAGCCATTCTTCAACGTTTACCCCTGCTTTGCCAAGCATTCCAGCCGCAACACGTACAGGGTAACGGCTAGCTAAGTCTCCGCCCAGCAACGTTTGAGGCTCTAAATGTCCTATCCGTTTAAACTCGGCTGATTCGCGCGTGCAGAAGAGAACTTCGCCACCCCATGCCGCACCATCGGTGCCATATCCATATCCATCGCAAACGATGGAGACAATCTCGTCCAAGCCATGCTCCGCCATTAAAGCCGCTGCATGTGCATGATGATGCTGCACCTGAACCAGTGTCGAACCATCTACTTCAGCCATCTCTTTAGCCAAATTAGTCGTGGTGAATTTGGGGTGCAAGTCGCAAGCTACCGTTTCAGCGTGGCAGTTGGTTAAGCGTTGAAGGTGGCTAGTTGCTTCTTGAAGGAAACTGCGGGTTTCGACGTTTTCGACGTCGCCGATGTGCTGGCTAATGAATGCTTTATCGTCAAGTAGAACGCAGGAGGTATTGTTTAGTTCGCCGCCCAACCCCACGACGCAGCGTTTGGATTTTTGTTTAAGCCTAATTGGTGATGGAGCGTAGCCTCGGCTTCGCCTAAGAAACACTGGGCGGTGGCCATGTACACGCATAACAGAGTCGTCACAGCGGTGGGCGATTTCGCGGTTATGAAACAAAAAATAATCCACTGTGCCTCCGAGAATTTTTAGGGCTGCCTCGTTGTCTTTTACGATGGGTTGGTTTGGCGGGTTGGCGCTGGTCATCACAAACGCTGGGTCGCTAACTTGGTCGAAGAGCATGTAGTGCAAGCCAGTGTAGGGCAACATGACGCCGACGTTATGCAAGTGTGGAGCAACTAGCGGCGAGAGATTGTAGCTTGGGTTTTTGTTTAGTAAAACTATTGGGCGTGAAGGGGAAGACAGCAGTTTTTGCTCTTTCGAATTCACTTCGGCAAATCCATTTGCCGCATCTAGGCTTCTTGCCATGATGGCGAAGGGTTTTTCGCTTCGGTGTTTCGTGGTGCGAAGTCTCATCAGAGGCTGTTCCAGTAGCGTGGATGCTGCAATGTGGAAGCCTCCGTAGCCTTTGACAGCAAGGATATGACCTTCTGACAGCAATTTCCCAGCCGCCCGAACAGGATCTTTGGTCTGGTATAGTTTTCCTGTGTTGGTTGTCAAATACGCTTTGGGACCGCAGGTGGGACACGCTACGGTTTGTGCATGAAACCGCCTATTTGATGGTTCCTCGTATTCTTTTTGGCAAAAACCACACAGCGGAAACTCTCGCATTGTGGTGTTTTCCCGGTCGTAGGGCAGGCGCTCAATAATTGTGAAGCGTGGACCGCAATCTGTGCAGGTGATGAAGAAATATTCGTACCGTGGGTCGGTGGGATCGCGCAGTTCCTTGAGGCATTGGTTGCATATGGCTATGTCTGGTGGAATGATTGATCCTGAGGTTTCGGTTTCTTGGGAGCTGTTGTAAATTGTGAAGTTTTGGTATTCGTTTTTTCCCGTAAGTTCAGTTGATTTAACAGCGTCGATGTATGCTAACGGCGGTTTCTTCGCAGTTAAATCATTTATGAACTTTTTGATGCTTTGTGCGTCACCTTCCAAAAGTACCTCAACCCCTGCATCCCCTCTATTACGCACGTAACCTGCTAAGCCGTTGTGCACTGCTATGCGGTAAATAAATGGGCGAAAACCGACGCCCTGAACAATCCCTGTAACGTTAAGTTTAATGCGCAAGCAGTAAGCCTTCGCTTATTGTGAACAGAGGTTTTCTCTTATACATTTCGAAATATTTGCTGATAATCCTAAAAACAAACAATTCTGCATCGAGATGCATGAAGTGGGTTACGTTTGCTGTTGCATTTCTTTTGGCATCTGCGTTAGTTATAGCAGCGTCATCCTTTATCTGGAATTTTTTGCGAAAGAGGTAACTGCTAACGACGATTTTGTTTTCGCATTTTTTAGGTCCTTTCTTTGTTGTTTTGTTTTTTGGAATTTTTTTGTAAGGTTTTGATTGTTTCAACTGGTGCTTAGGAACGAGTTGCAACAACAGCAGCAACAACAATAACCCCAATAACCCAAAAAAGTTAATTGCTATCTTTTTCGTCTTTCAGACATCGTTTCAAAACTTTCCCTGCTGCGCTGAGGGGTAGTTCGTTTCTGAATTCGACTTCTCGTAATGCTTTGTATAGCGCAACCTTGCCGTTAACGAAAGACATAATTTCATCTGCTGAGGCAGCCATACCTTCTTTGAGCACGATGAAAGCCTTCGGAACCTCGCCCGCAAATTCGTCGGGTTTGCCCACAACCGCGCATAGCTTCACAGCTGGATGCTCATAGAGGACATCTTCTAGTTCCCGAGGATAAACGCTGTAGCCCTTGGTTTTGATGAGCTCTTTTTTGCGGTCAGTAATGTAAAAGTAGCCGTCAGCGTCCATGCAAGCGATGTCTCCCGTTAAAAGCCATCCGTCACGAAAAACCATAGCAGTTTCTTGAGGCTTATTCCAGTATCCTTTCATGATTTGTGGTCCCTTCACTGCCAATTCGCCCTTTTCTCCTTGAGCAAGGGTTTTTTCACCTGTCTCCACGTCAACAATTTTGGCTTCTGTATTTGGCAGCGGCAACCCGATCGAGCCAACCTTAACTGTCCGCATAGACCTGTCAACTGGACTACAATGTGTAACAGGTGATGCTTCTGTTAATCCGTAGCCTTCAGCTAATAGCCCGCCTGTTATCTGCATGAACTGTTTTTGAACTTGCGGCGGCAATGAAGAAGCGCCTGATATGCAGACGCGGATTGAGGTTAAATCGTATTTGCTAAGTTCAGGATTTGCGAGAAGTGCTTGATACATGGTTGGGACACCGCAAAAAACTGAGACCTTATGTTTTTCAATGGTTTGCAGGACTTTGGTTGGCTCAAACTTTGGCATCAACACCATTTTGGCTGCAAGGCTGATGGGCACTGTCATGCTGGTTGTCATGCCGTAAATGTGAAAAAGCGGCAACGCTGTTAGAAAGGTTTCTTTTGCTTCTGTGCCTTGTATCCATGTGGCGAATGCAAGGGTGTTTGAGAGCAGGTTGCTGTGGGTTAGCATGGCGCCTTTAGCTGTCCCTGTTGTGCCGCCCGTATACTGTAACGCAGCTAAATCTTCATGCGGATTAATCTTAACTTTTGGAGCTGTTTTTGGGTTGTTTTCAAGTAACTGTTCGAAAATCAAGGCGTTTGGAACTTTTGAAGAAAAAGCATTTTCGACTAATCCTGTAATTATTACGTTTTTAAGCTGGGTTTTTTCCCTAACTTTCTCTATAATCGGATAAAGAGAATCCAGCGCAACTATTGTTTCTGCACCTGAATCTGTTAGTTGAAACTCAACTTCATGCTCCCGATGCAGCGGGCTAATCGCCGTTACAACCGTGCCTGCTTTAAGAGCACCAAAATAAGCGATGATAAATTGAGGGATATTTGGCATAAAAACAGCCACCCTATCGCCCTTTTCTACTTTTAACTTTACTATCGCGTTTGCAAATTGGTTTGACAGCACTTCCAATTGGGCATAGCTGATTTCCCGTTCACCGCAAACTATGGCGGTTTTTTCTGGGTAAGCCTCGGCAGTTTTCTTCAGAATTTCCTGAAGAGGAACCTTTGGATACTCTATATGTTTTGGCACAGCAACAGGCCAACATTTGAACCATGGCTTATCTTTTCTCATCGAGTTTTGCTCTTGGAAACATTTGTCAATATAGGTAAAAACTCTTCCGTTAATTGGACCTTTTCAGTTTCCATACAATTAATTAATCTTGACAAATTTTGTCTATAAGAAGAAGAAATAGTTGTGTTTGCATTTTTGCAGCATTGTGTTTTGGGTTGCTTTTTTGGTTTGGGCTTTGATTTATTTGCAGATTGAGTCAGTAATAGTCTGTAATAGTCCGTAGTAGTCTGTATTAGTCTTTAATAGTTGTTAGTAGTTTTGTGTTTGGGGAAGTTTATGCCTCTGACCACAAAAGTATCCTTTAAAACAGTGCTTGAAAAAGGCAACAGATTACAGATTCCAAAGTTGATTTTGTGGCAGTTTAAAATGGAGCAAAACCAGGTCTTAAAAGTTAGAGTATCTCCAAAACATCTTTGGGGAGTCGCTGAATGTTTTTATGCCAAAATGGATAAACAGGGGCGAATACTCATTCCCAAATTAGCGCTAGCATTAATGGCAAATAAGGAAAACCCAAACCTGGAAGGCTACGTTTTTGATGTAACACTTGAACCTGCATAACATTGTCAAAAACCTTAATTGGAAAACACCTTTAACGGGCGATTCCAAGCAAACATTGGACGTAAGGGTGAACGCAGCAAAATTATTACTCTAACTGCTCTAACACGCCTAAAGCGTTGAAAAAAGCTACAGTTGAGAACCCAAGTAATGTGGTGGAAAACCTGAAAACAACGCGCCAATGCTATATAGTTAACTTTTAGATGGAAAGGTAGCAAAACGGTCTTTTTTGGTCCAGTTAATGTGACTTATCGGAATTAATCATGGGATCATTCACCTTGAGCATTGCTTTAATTGCTGACGGAATCAATCCTTCCAGACGCAGATTCCTAATAGTTTGATTGTCTGGCCTATCAAAACTGTAAACAATTCCACTTTGGCTATCACCGCGTCAAACTCTAAGCAGCATAGTTGCAGATTCTTTATGCAACAATAAGCAGAATAACTGTAGATTCCTTTTCGACTCGTTCATGATTGTCCATACTCTCAAACGCCTCAATTTAGTTATGAGTCATTTGGTTTTAGGTTTTTGCTTGGATTCTCTATCCCTACGACCAAAAAAATCTTTTCACTACTGATAAGTTACCTAAACAAAAGTATTCAAAGAAAGTCTGCTGTCTTTTCTCTTTTCATATTCTTTGAATGTCAGCGTCTTAGACTTCTGCCAATATTACAACTTCTTTAACGGCAGTTAGCTTGTTCGTAGCATTGTTTACTCACATTTCTCAAACAACAAGTAATATTGATTTTGAATACATATCCTGAACCATACAGCGCCTGATATGTACGAAGACTCACCCATTTCTCTGCTACTCTTCAATTACTTTACCCACATCTTTATATACTAACTTCCACACATTCATACTCTTTCAACTTAACTATCACCCCCTTACCGTTTCCATAATACTTGTTAGCTGTCTTAATTCGTTCAGATATTTAACAGCATAAAATAGGTTAAGAAAATTCACAGTGTTCGAATAAAAATGATTGGTTATAACTAAATGGCGATATGCATATTCTGCTAAGAAATGATATGACTGTGTAAGAAGCGTATGTTATTGCTTCTGAAATCATACAGAACGATTAAGAATTTGTTGAGATTATATACATGAATGTAATAATAGATCTAATAAGAATGAAAATAAAATCATATTTTATTTCGAATCTTTAATGTGTTGATTTATTGTTTTTAAATTGTTAAATGTTTTTTGACTTTTTAGTTTCAAGTTTTTTTAGTAAGTTGTCACATCATGACAACTTTGATTTCTTTTTAACTTATTCGGCTTTTTATGTTAGTAGAGCATTTAATTGAAATTAACGGCAGTCTAATAAGCACAATTAACCAATCAGTGGCTAAGGAGAGCCTACATTGAAAGTTCTGTTTATCGAGCCACCTAAAGACATATGGTTTGTCATGGGCGAATACCTGCCGCCGCCTTATGGCATCATCCAACTTGCCGCCTATCTGGAAAGAGAAGTCAAAAATATTCAAATTGAGATTTTAGATTGCAACGCGGAGAAAGTTGATTGGAAAAAAATGGAGGAGCGCATTGCCGCTTCGAACCCAGACATCGTGGCTTCAGCTTCCCTGGCTACATGCAACACTTATGTTGTTGTGAAAACTCTTGAAACCGCTAAACGTATGGCACCAAAAGCCCTCACCGTAACTGGCGGGCAACACTTCACAGCAACAGCCCAAGACAGTCTCCAACTTTACCCGGTAATCGATGTCATTATCCGCAATGAGGGGGAAGAGACATTAGCCGAATTAGTGAAAGCGCGCCAACAAGGTTCAAGTTTCCAAAACATTGTTGGCATCTCCTACAGAAGTGGCGGAACGGTTGTACATAACCCTTCGAGGGCTTTGATTGCAAACTTGGAGGATTTGCCGTTTCCAGGCTACCACCTCGTTAAAGACAACATGCCCAAGTACCACTTCTCCGTCATGGCAGGCAAAAGGGCACCATATGCGCTCATTGAGGGTGCACGCGGATGCAACCACCAATGCACGTTTTGCACCCAGTGGCGCCATTGGCAAGGCTGCTGGCGACTAAAACCAGCGAAGCGTATTGCAGACGAAATGGCTTATGTTAACGGGGAGTTTGGAAGTGAAATGATCTGGTTGACCGACGACAACTTTGGGACTGGACAACGCCCCAAAGAAATCGCTGAAGAAATCATCGCAAAACAGTTACCAGATGACGTGACGTGGTTTGTTCAGGCTCGATGCGACGACATAATCCGCAACAAGGATATTCTGCCGAGGTTGGCTAAATCAGGGTTAAGCTGGGTATTGCTCGGAGTAGAGAATTCAAGTCCTGCCACACTGGACTACTTCAAGAAAGGAATCACACCTAACGATGCAAAGACGGCAGTGCGGTCTGCTGCAGGACAACGGCATTATGGCTCACGCAATGGTCATCATTGGCAACCGCAAAGAAACCCACCAATCCATCCTCCAACTCCGGGAATTCGCCAACGACTTGGACCCCGACTTCTTAATGTTCGGCATTTTAACGCCATTTCCAGGCACGGAAATTTACGCCGAGGCTGAACGCAACGGATGGATCGAAGACGCTAACTGGAGCCACTACGACATGATTCACGCTATCATGCCGACAGAAACGCTCTCCACCCATCAGATACAAGAGGAACTCTATGGCTGCTACCGCGACTTCTACGGCTCATGGAGCAGGCGATTCCATGGGTTATTCTCGAGTAATCCGATGAAGCGACGTACGTTCCGGCACATGACAACCTGGGGCGTAGTGGGTAAAATCAAATCGTTGTTCTAGGCGAAAAAATGCCGCAATCTGAGCCTTCCAAGTTTTTCTTGCTGTTTTTGGTCGCTGTTTCAATTTTTGGGTTAGCGCTTGTTCCACTTCTTTTGCTTCAACCTAGCTTGCAAGCATACCTTTCGCCTCTTCGACGCCCACTCGTAGGCGCTATTTACAGTTTAGTCTGCATCGTGGGTGTAGTTGCGGTGTTTTATCCGGGCAAGTGCCGCATGATGTTCCAAAAACCGAACCGTTTCCCCGACTCTAGCAAAACATCTGCTTCAGCGGTTCAGCTTAAGGGGCACCATCCCGACTGCGAAAAGTTCTCGGCTAATCGGATCACTATTGGGGGCTCGGTTTTTTGCGCTGCGTGCAGTGGCCTCTTGATTGGAGCAATAGCTGCCATGGTGGTGATAGTATTGTTTTCTTTGGGTTTTTTTGTTTTGGGAACTGGTAGCCTTTGGGTTCTGGTTGCTGGCGAAGTGTTGATGCTTGTGGGGTTGGCTCAAATAAAGATGAGGGGTTACGTCAAGATGGCGGTGAATGCTTTGTTTGTGATTGGCTCAAGCATTAGTCTGGTTGTGGCGGATTTGGCTGCTCAGAGTTTGCTGGTTGATGCCTATGTGCTTGGGTTAATAGTCTTTACATTGTGGCTTAGGATTTTGCTCTCAGAATGGAACAACAAAAAAATGTGTTTGGGGTGTGGGCGCTGCGTTTAGGGAGCATTAGCCCGGCGTTCGGCTGTATCGTCTTTGCCTATACAGCCCGCCTGCTAAGATGAGAATGCCGAAGATTATCAGTATGAGCGGCCAAATAGTTTATCGATATTCCGTAAGTAGTTTGTAAGAATAAGCCAATTCCAACTAAGATTATAATGACGCCTATAACGATGCCCACAATCATGCCGCCGTTGGGCAAACCAAAGCATTCGTTTTCCATTCGACGATAATGTTCTCGGTCACTTCCAGGGTAGCGTTGACCAACAGTGTAGAGGGGGGCTCCGCAGTTGGAGCAGTTAGTGTTGGTGTCGGGGTTTTGAGTTCCACATCTGCTACAATAAACCATTAGAATCACTCAATCAACAGTAATTCTGATTTAGTTTTAAGATTTGTGGTGCCAAAAAAATCGGGATGGTCAACAGACCATATTTGAGAACATAAAAGTCAACTTTTGACGCCTAGCAACCTAAAAAAACCAATTTACTAAAAGGCTGTGGACTGCCCCGGATTTGAACCGGAGCCTATAGTGTCCATAGACCTTTTTTGAACAAACTTTAAGATTTTCGAGATTTGAGTTTCTGTAGATTCCACGCCAAGGCATCTGTTCCTACAGCGGCAAAAAGCCTAAAAGTGTTCCATAGTTGCTTTGGAGTTAAATTGTGTGAGAACACAAATGCAAGTCTCTTGATAATATGTGAATTGTCGGGTTCACTTAGCCACTTTAGATCGACATCAAGATTTATGGTTGCCCCAGCCTGTCTTCCTCTAATAATGCGTATGTACTCAACAGTTGTTTTAGTTGTTTTAAATATGAAGCTAGCATGGGTGTTCTCTAAGCTTAGCGTGCATTGGATTTTTTGTGGTCCCAGTATTCTAAGGAAACGGGTCATTTCTAAGACGTCGTGGACTCCGACTTTTCGGGTGTATGCTTCTACTCGTGGGTCTATGTAAGCCTCAAGGAAGGTGTTTATGTGTTTTTTAAAGTTGCCTTTTTGCAGTTCCGTTCCGTTATTAGTCAGGAAACCGAGATTCAGAATTCTCTCTTGGGCAAAATCAACTATCGTCTTTTTCTGTTTAGTTCGTGTTTGCGAAATCTTTTCGTGGTCGATGAATGTGTCCATGTTCCAGAATTTCGCCATACAGTAAGTGGCCATTTCTTCAATTTTCTCTTTTGTCAGGTACTTGGTTGTGTACACAGAGTGCATTTCGTCAAAGGAATCCCAGTTGGTTTCAAAGATTAAACCTTGCTCACTTGTCTCTTTGTAGAAGTCTGTCCCGGGAAATGGCGTTGCAATGCCAAAGGCGGCGCCTGTTAAGCCAATGTCTTTTGCGTAAGTAGGAAAAGTTTTGATTTCCTCTTCAGTTTGTTCAGGCAAGCCTATAACGAAGGTTCCTCCTGCTCTGCCACCGTTTTCACGTATGTTTCTAACCGCTTCTATGTGGACCTTGTTGGTTGTACCTTTCTTTGTTGACTTTAAGTCTTTGATGTATGGGCTTTCAATACCCATTTCAAACCTTCGTATGCCTACATGACACATTTTCTTTACGATTTGCGGGTGCATTGCCATGGCGTCTGCCCTAACAAGAGCGCAAAATTCCATGTTTAAATCATGTTCCATGAGTAAGTCGCAAAGACGATTGACTAGTTTTGGGTTACCCATGAAGTTTGGGTCAGCAAACATCACATTTACAGGTTTTCTGATGTGAAACTCGGACATCTCCAAAATCTCTTTCATAACGTTTTCCGGTGACCTACTTCTTAGACATCCCTGACTCATGCTTGGTTCGCAGCAGAAACTGCAAAGTCCATTGCAGCCCCGAAACATCGTTATCACATCGCAATCTGTGACTCTATCTTGACTTTTGTATGGGTATTGCCTCAAGTATCGAGCGGGAAAGGGAAGAGCATCTATGTTATCAATTGGTTTTCTTGCTTTATTATGAATTATTTTTCCGTTCTTCCTGTAAGATAGCCCCTGAACATCCTCAAAAGTATCCGTCTCCAAAAGCTCTTTCAGAGTAGCCTCGCCTTCTCCACGAACAACCATGTCGATTTGGGGGTAAGAAAGCATCAGGTCTGGAACACTTGTCGGGTGATAACCACCAACTATTGTGGGTAAATTGTTTTTTTTAGCAATCTTTGCAAGACGAAGACCCTGGTTATGTTCAGTTGCCGATAACGTGATGCCGACGAGGTCTGGGCGGTAAAGGTTGATTATTTCTTGAAAATCTCTGCTTATCCAACTCCATGTCAACTATGTTGACTTGATCCACGGTGTCTTTGACGTAAGCCGCAAGGTACTCTAAACCGATAGGTATCATATCGAAAGAAAAACTCAAGCCTTTCCTTCCTGAAGGCTTGACAAGCAAGAGCCTCTTAAACGTCAAATAGATACGCCAAGTAAACCAACTACAACAACAGCTACACATAAAAATTAATCGTGTAGTCGGGTATGGTTAGGCATGGAGATTTTCTGAAAAAGAGAAATTGCACTTTGAAAATGACTGAAAAAGTTAATGGTGGCCACCCGGATTTGAACCGGAATCTATAGAGCCCAAGTCTACAAGCCTAACCAAGCTAGCCTGACAGCTCCCATTATATTGCTGATATTGTGCTATTTCCATCTATAAAAATGAAAAATTGTTGGTGCCGGGGACGGGATTCGAGCCCGCGACTTCTGGGCATAGGGCGATGGCCCCTTTTGCACTCCAGATTATGAGTCTGGCGCCCTAGCCAGGCTAGGCTACCCCGGCACATTGCCTCTCGGTTTTTGCGCCGATGCCATTTTAGTTTATCTGCCATCATTTAAACCTTAAGATTTCACAACAAAATATCCCGATTACGCAAACAAGATTCTGTAATGGGGAGTCTTGAAGTTTGCCGACTGCCGTGACTGATGTTAAGAAGAAAAAAGCGATTTGTTGAAAAGGCTATCCTCTTGAGCCTCAAATGTACCTGTGCCGCCTAAGGTTTCACTATGCGCTTAAACGGTTAAATCCAAATTCCTGACAGAAAAGCAAATGTTTCATTAATTCCACATTTGGGATCAGTACTCAATATTTTTAGTTCATAACTGATTAATCACTAAATTAAGTAACTATCTAAGCTGGGGTATCGCTAATACAACACCTCAATCAAAATAAAATAATTGTAGAAACAACCGAGTTGGCACCATCAACCGAAGAAAAGAATAGTTTCATTCGTGTTTTGCATGTTGATGACGACTGTGCAACGCTAGAGATAGCAAAGTTAATTCTGCTGGATATGAACGTTGACTTTGAGATTGACCAAGCTTGCTGTGTGGATGATGCATTCAAGAAATTATCAATTGGACAATATGATGTTGTGGTTTCCGATTATGAGATGCCCCAAAAAGATGGACTTCAATTCCTAAAAGAATTGCGTGAACAAAAAAACAAAATTCCGTTTATACTTTTTACTGGCAAAGGCAGAGAAGAAATAGCGATCAAAGCATTAAACTTCGGGGCAGATGGGTACTACAACAAACAGGGTTCACCAGAAACAGTCTACGGAGAACTATCACACAGCATAAGAGCTGTCGCAGAACACAAAAGAGTTCGAGATGCACTAACCAAAAGCGAATCAAAATATCGTTTACTAGCAGATAATTCACTTGATGTGATTTGGACCACGGACTTAGAGGGACAAACGACTTACGTGAGTCCATCTGTTTATCAGCTTAGGGGATATACCGCAGAAGAAGTAAGACGGCAATCCTTGATGGAATCACTAACTCCAGACTCTGCACAAGTAATTCTTCAAGGCTTTCAGAGTTTTTGGGAAACAGGAGCAATTCCTGCAAACTATTTAGAGTTAGAGCAACCCTGTAAAGATGGCTCAACTGTTTGGACCGAAGTCAATTTTAATATTCTTCGAGATAAAGATGGAAACCCACAATCCATCATAGGGGTAAGCCGCAATATAACTAAACGCAAGCAAGCAGAAAAAGCATTAATAGAAAGCGAGAAAAGGTCAAAGGCAATAGTTGCCTTATGCTCCAATTGGGATTGCTACTTCAGGTGCTGATAAATACTTCTTAAGCGCAAATGAATCCTTCTGCAAAATATTAGGATACAATGAAAAAGAATTACAAAAACTAACCTTCAAAGACATAACTCATCCAAAGGACATCAAAGAAAGCTCACTAAAAATGTGTGAATTAGAGAATGGCAAAATATCATCTTTTTCGCTTGAGAAACAGTATGTTAGAAAAGATGGAACTGTGATAGATGGAAAAATTATGGTTAGCGCGGTTCTAGACCAAAGGGGCAAACCCAACCTTTTCGTTGCTGAACTTGAAGACATCACTGAACGCAAAAAAACTGAAGAACGTCGAAAGATCCTTGAAAATAAAGTAAAACAGTATTCAGAACACTTGAAGTACATGGTTGATTTGAGAACTGCCCAGCTGAAGGATGCGAATGAGCGACTCCTCAAAGCTGAACGTTTGGCAGCTATTGGCGAATTGGCGGGCATGGTTGGGCATGATTTGCGCAATCCGTTAGCCGGCATCAAAAACGCTGTCTATATCTTGAAAAAGAAAGGCAGAGCAATTTCTGAAGCTCAGGCTAAAGAAACGCTTGAAATAATCGATAAAGCCATAGACCACTCAAATAAGATTATCACCGACTTGCTGGACTACTCAAGAGAGATGCATCTAAAACTCATAAGATACGCCGCACGTCCTCTTGTGAATGATGCTGCACGGATGATTCAAGTTCCAGATCGAATACAAATTGTAAACCAAATTGATGAAGATGTTTGGATTTGGGTTGACGCTGACAAAATGATTCGAGTTTTCATAAACCTACTCCAGAATGCAATTGACGCCATGCCTGAGAATGGGACAATTGAAATTACAAGTTGCCAAAGAAGTGACCGGTAGAGATTACTTTCGCTGACACAGGCAAGGGTATACCTGCAGAAGTTTTGCCCAAGCTCTTCACGCCTTTGTTTACGACTAAAGCTCAGGGCATGGGTTTTGGCTTATCCATATGCAAACGAATCATCGAAGTCCATGGAGGAACAATCAAGGTTGAAACAGCTAAAGACAAAGGAACAAGATTCACCATTAATCTACCTGTGAAAATTTATCCTGAACCTGAGAATAAAAAAATAGATTAGAAATGTCTCTAAAATCCATGTTCAAATAGTCAGGTAGAGGTTGAGAATACTCCTGAAATGAGCAACATTTGTAGGCAATATTTTTTTCGGCAGACATTAAGTAAGATAAATAAGCACTCTTTCTCAAAGCAGTTAGAAATTGTTGCTTCATTTTGTGACCATATTATTGTGAAATTTCTCTATGAGGGCTACTGCGTCAGCAAAATCTATACATATTAATCTATTTTAAACCAAATCTTGGTATAATGAATCTATTAAATAATTGTGGGTAACAGCGACTCAACAACTATCCTATGACAAATTTGAGACCCATTCATAATAAAAAATCATCAGCCAACTATCCAATTACATTTTGTTCAAATTGAGCATTTGGTTCCTTTAAGCTTCAATAATTGTTGGTTTTTTTACTTTTTAGCTTTGAGAGAAGGCAAGCATACTTTAAAAGTTGTACCTTTGCCTTCTTGGCTCTCAAAAGAGACGGTGCCTCCTAACGCTTCAGTCATACGCTTAACTACTGCTAAGCCGAATCCTTGACCTTTGGATTTTGTGGTGAACATTGGCGTAAACAATTTGCTTTTCACTGCTTCAGAAATGCCAACGCCTGTATCCTTAACAGACATGACGGTATCATTTGATTCTTTGTACGTACTGAATAGTTAGATTGCCTCCTTTGGGCATTGCTTGAACCGCATTATTAACTAAATTTTGAATGATACGATTTATGAAAGTAGGATCAGTCATAAATTTCTCAGCCGCAGTCCCAATTTGAACATTTACTCTAACATTCTGAGGCAAGCCATTCTTCCTCAATACCTCATCGATTACGAGTTTTAAGTCGGTTTCTTTAACATGCAGGTTGAGAGGTCTAGCAAAATCTTGTAGGTCTAAGACTATTTTGTTAATGTAGTAAACGTTCTTCTCAATTCCCTCCAAGCTTTCTTTTACACTTTGTTTGATCTCACATTCAAGCATAGTTGCCAAATCAGTCTTAAGCAAATAAACATCACTTGCAATCGCCTGCAATGGATTGCGAATATCATGACCTACCATGCCGGCTGTTTGTCCAATAGCCGCCATACGCTGAGCCTCCTGCAGTTGCTTTGTGCGTTCTTCCACAATTACCTCAAGGTTTTTACTGTATTCTTCAAGACTCTGCTGCATTATCTTACGTTCAGTAATATCTTGGACTGTTCCAAAACCGCCAAGCAATTTTCCATCACAATCAAATTCTAAATCCGCCTTTTCACACACCCAAAGAGTGTTCCCATCTACTATTACCCGGTGCTCAATCTCATACGGCTTACCTTTAAGTGCAGCCTGCCATTGCTCGTCAACGTACTTGCAGTCATCTGGATGGATAAATTTTAGAAAAGCACCATAAGTCATCGGCGTTCCTTTAGGCACCCCAAAAATGCGATATGTCTCGTCAGACCAAAAAAGGTCTCCTTGAACGTGAACTCGCCAGCTGCCTATTTTGGCTACGCCCTGAGCACGATTCAAATCTTTTTGACTGTTTTCTAAATCCTGCTGGGTTTCTTTTTCTTCCTCTAAAAGATTTGCTAACTTTAAATTAACTAACCCTTTCTTTGATATCATCTTTGTAAGCTTGGTGTAAAATTCCATGAGGCACTCTACTTTGTCCCTATCCCAACGAGGAGCATTCTTGAGGGCATTGAGATAAGCTTTCTTATCAAACCCGTATTTTTCTGACTGCCCAACAAATCTGTCAAAGTCTTCATCTTCACCTTTAAACAAGAATTGCCCTGAGAATATATTTGCCACATGCTTTCCGTCAATGTATAATGGCGTGACAATGTCTACTAAGCCGTTTTTGCATTTGTAGACGCGATATTCTCCTTCTATAACGCCTTCTGTGAGTTTAAGATCGCTTTCAAGGCAGTTTTTGAGTGTTTGGGGATTTTTGCGGTGAAAATTGATGCAAATGTCTTGCCAACCCGTTCCGACAAGAACAGTACCTTTAAGATCGATTAGGCTAAAACCGATCTTAGTAACTTCATACAAATCATCCATCATGACTTGCAGTGCTGGCAAATCTATTATTTTAGCGATCTCTTCAGCGGAAATATTGATGGATGGTTTTCTTGCCATGCAAGGACCCTTTATAAAAAGAGGAACGGTGCTTTTTGAGTATAAGAAGATTTGTTGTAAACACCTTACAACCACAATTTAGGTTTAGAGGCTTAATGTCTAAGGGAATGAACTGCGGAATTTACAATATTCTTGTCAAAAGTTTTATCCTTTCGGTTAGGCAACGTACGCATCAACTCTTGCTTCAACGTCATCAGTTAAAAATAGATCAAGAAACGGATGGATAAACTGTACTTTTATGAATTTATAATTTAACATCACTGAAATAGAACTTAAGCTATTTTGTTTGTGAGTCAAATTTATGTTTGACTTTTAATGAGTCTGAGTAAGGTTTATGGTTCATGTTTGAAAATTCAGAACGCTTATAGTCATTGCACTTACCTTTCTGATCTCATGAGCAATGGAAGTGCTCGCCAAGAGGCAAAACATCAAACAACTGAGACAAATTCGTTTATGTTGATCGACTCGTCGGCTCTTGGCAAAAAAGATTACCCTTCACATTTTGCACGTTGATGATGATCTTGTGTCTTCTTGAAGTATCCAAACAAATACTCCTAATGGAGAACAATTTTGAGGTTGAAAGTGTCTCCTCAGTTGATGAAGCTTTCAAAAAAATGGAACAACAAAGTTTTGATGCAGTAGTTTCCGATTACGAAATGCCTCAGAAAAACGGGTTAGAATTTTTAAAGGAACTTAGAGAGCAAAAAAACGACATTACATTTATTTTGTTTACAGGAAAAGGCAGGGAAGACGTTGCAGTCAAAGCTTTGAATTTTGGCGCTGATCGTTACATTAACAAAAATGGTTCTCCTGAAACAGTTTATTGCGAATTGGCAGATGCTATAAACAAGACTGTGGAACGCAAGAAATCAAGAAAACTGCTTGTTGCATCAGAGTCAAAGTATCGTATGCTCGTGGAGAAATCACTTCAAGGCATATTAGTCACCAAAGTAGCTCCGCTTCGACTAGTTTTTGCCAATGAAGCAATAGGGAAAATCTTAGGGTTATTCTCCTCAAGAACTGCTGTCCCTTTCACCTGAAGGAATTTTGGGCTTGGTTCATCATGACGATAGGGCCGTTTTCTTTAAGCGTATGGAAAACCGTTTACGGGGCGAAAAAGCGGAGGCGTGCTTTGAGTTTCGTGCAGAGCGAAAAGATGGCTCTACAATTTGGCTGAGTGCGCTCGCCAATCGAGTTGATTATGATGACCAGCCTGCAGTGCTAGGCATGTTTTTGGATGTTAGTGAAAGCAAGAAGGCGGGGGAGATTCTGGCTGAAAGTGAGGCGAGGTACCGAGAACTGGCAAATTGTTTACCAGACATTGTTTTTGAAACGGACATAAAGGGGCAAGTATTGTTTGCTAATGAAGGTGCGCTTAAACTTTCTGGCTATTCTCAGGATGAGCTTGAAGCAGGAGCAAATATTTTGCAGTTCCTGGTTCCTGCAGATAGAGAAAGAGCAATGAAAAGTATTCAGCGGCTACTATCCGGAGGAAGCTATGTTCCCACTGAGTACACGTTCATGCGAAAAGATGGGACCACTTTCCCTGCACTTATAATTGCAACTCCTCGCTTCTACAAAAACAAGATGGTCGGGCTAAGAGGGCTTGCAATAGATATAACTGAACGCAAAAAGGCTGAGGAAATGCTGCGTGTCAGCGAGACTAGATACCGCACACTGTTCGCGGGTATAAGAGAAGGTTTTGCGTTATGTGAGATAATAACTGATACGATGGGGCGTCCATGTGACTACCGCATCCTAGAAATTAATGAAGCCTACGAGAAACAAACTGGGTTTAAAAGGGAATTGATCAAGGGGAAGAGAGTTCGGGAGTTTTTCCCTGATGTCGAGTCATCTTGGATCGAGATTCTTGGAAGAGTGGCGTTGACTGGAGAGTCAAATCATTTTGAATACTATAATCGTTATACTGACAAGTTTTTTGATGTGTTTGCTTTCAGCCCTACCAAAGGCAAGTTTGTAGTTCTACTTGTGGACAATACTCAACACAAGAAAACAAAGGAAAGTTTGGAAAAAGAGCAACAGGAACTCAACCTCATTATTGATTCTTCACCAATCATAATTTTCTACAAAGATAAAGATGGAAAATTCATTCGTGTCAATCAAGCATTTGCTGAAGCGCAGAAAATGTCTAAGGAAAAATTTCTTGGGAAAACAGTTTTTGACTTTTTCTCCTCTGAGATTGCCCGAGGAATGGCAAAAGACGACTTAGAGGTATTAGAATCAGGGCAGCCCAGACTTGGCATAATCGAGCAATATGAATCTGCAAGCGGTAAAAGGTGGGTTCAGACAGATAAGATGCCTACTTTTGGCAAAAATGGCATTGCGACTGGACTTGTAGGCTTTGCTCAGGACATCACTGAACGCAAAAAAGCCGAAGAAAACTTGAATCGGCTGATGGATGAATTGGTGAAGGTAAACGAGAAACTCAATGTTGTAGGCAGCTTAACTAGGCATGATGTTCGAAACAAGCTATCGGCAGTAACTGGCTATGCCTATTTGCTCAAAAAGAAGCATACCGATAAAAAAGACATCATTGATGGACTCAGTAAGATGGAGCAGGCAGTAGCTGAGTCAGTAAAAATTTTTGAATTCGCCAAAATGTATGAGCAAATAGGAGTTGAAGAGCTGACATACATTAACGTGGAAGGAACGTTCAAAGAGGCGTTAGCGCTCTTTTCAGGCCCCTTTAACGTGAAAGTTGTCAATGATTGCCGTGGGTTGTCTTTGCTAGCGGATTCTTTCTTGAGACAACTGTTTTTCAATCTGATTGATAACTCTTTAAAACACGGTAAAAAGGCCACAACGATAAAGGTGAGCTATGAGAAAGCAGATCAAGACAGGTTGAGGCTAATTTACGAAGATGACGGCGTTGGCGTACCAGTCGATGTTAAGATGAAGCTCTTTAAGAGCGGATTCAGCACTGGAGGCTCGTCTGGTTATGGATTGTATTTGATTAGAAGGATGATAGAAGTTTACGGTTGGGATATTCAAGAAAATGGCGAACCCAACAAAGGAGCTAAATTCACTATAACGATTCCCAGGATTAACCAAAAAGGCAAAGAAAACTTTAGAGTACATGATTAGAAGATTACAAAAGTGGTTTAATCATTCACGCTTCCATAGAGGCGTAAAAACGTTCCCGGTAACACCCTACGAGTGTAACGTTAGAAACTTGACATGACAATTTCTCATTTCAGATTACGTTTTTTTAGGTAAACGTACAATGAAAGTTGTTCCTTTGCCTTCTTGGCTCTCAAAAGAGACGGTGCCGCCTAATGCTTCAGTCATACGCTTAATTACTGCTAAGCCAAAGCCTTGACCTTTCGATTTTGTGGTGAACATTGGCGTAAACAACTTGCCTTTCACTGCTTCAGGAATGCCAACGCCAGTGTCTTTAACACTTATGATGGTATCGTTCGCTTCTTTGTAGGTCCGAAGGGTTAGTTTTCCACCTTTTGGCATAGCCTGAACAGCATTGTTAACCAAATTATATAGGATACGGTTTATGAAAGTAGAGTCAGCAACAACTTTCCCAGTTTCCAATTTAACACTAACTTTAACATTCTCTGGCAAACCGTTCTTTGACAGCAAATCATCAATTATGAGTTTCAAGTCAGTTTCTTCAACAATTGGCTTAAGAGGTCTTGCAAAGTCTTGCAGATCCGCAACAATTTTATTAATATAATCTATGTTCTTTTCAATTTCTGTGAGGCTTTCTATGATGTTCTTTTTCTCTTCCCCTTCAGGAATTGTAGCCAACTCTGTTTTAGCCAAATATACATCGCCAGTTATTGCCTGCAAAGGATTGCGAATATCATGCCCAACCATGCCCGCAGTTGCACCTATGGCGGCTAAACGCTCAGCGTCTTTCAACTGTGCTGCTCTCTGATTAGCAAGCTCCTCCATTTGATTGGCATATTCCTCAAGACGGATGGCAGACTCTTCAAGCTTAAGTTGCATCTGGATATGATCGGTAATATCCACATTTGACTCTAACACTTCAAATATTTTGCCATCCGAACCAATTTTCCCCAACCAATAACTCTGCACAACCAACTTACTCCCATCTTTGCAGATGTGGACAATTTCCCCAGACCATTTTCCATTAATTTTGAGAGTATTTTGGATCTCTGCAAGCGATTGTGGCAATTCTGTCTTCAAGAGCACGTTGAGATCTTGTCCTATGGCTTCGTCTTTTGTCCAACCGTACAGTTTCTCTGCGCCTATATTCCAAAAAGTAACAGTTCCATTAAGCTTCCTTACAATAATGGCGTCAGGACTAAGATCAATAAGCTCCGCTTGCTTGGCATTAGCCTCTTCGGCTTTTTTTCGTTCAGTGATGTCTCTGAATATTAGCACCACACCTGTGGTTTGGCCGTCTTTGTCTTTTATGGGCGCTCCGCTGTCATCAATTGGAACTACGTCACCGTTTTTCTGAATCAAAACTGTGTGATTAGCCAAACCAACAACCATGCCTTCTCTGAGAACTCGATCTACAGGGTTTTCAGCTTCTAAACGGGATTGTTCATTGACGATGTTAAAGACTTCTTTTACCGGCTTCTGGGAAGCTTCACTCAAATTCCAACCGGTCAATTCTTCAGCCTTATCATTCATAAATGCGATTTTGCCCGATGTATCAGTGGCAATAACGGCGTCGCCGATACTTGCCAATGTAGTTGCCCAACGCTGCTCACTCTGCCTAAGGGATACTTGAGCTTGTTCCAAGTCTGTTTTTGAGGCTGTAACATTTTTCAAATTAGATGTCATCTGGTTGATGGACCTAGAGATTTCACCCACTTCATCTTTTTTATTTTCGTTCAAGGAATATTGAAGGTTTCCTGATCCGACAATTTTGATTCCATTCTGCAACTCAGTGATAGCTTTGAGTGTTTTTCGATAGGTTAAGAGATAATTCGTGATGAAGTAGGCACCAAATAATCCTAATAGGGATAAGATCAGAATTACTCTTGTTAAATTTATTTGATCAATTTGAGCGCGAAAGGTTTGAGATAACTGTTGAGCATCGAAAATGAGAGCTTGGTTTTGTAAAGACATTCGGCTAGATCTCGTTTGGAATTCCGGAAGAACCCTAATGCTAACGTCCCTTGGGGCATTTTGAAGGTAAGAAACAATATCGGTCCAGCGGCTATTTAGTCGTTGTGCGTCGTCTTTTGTGCTGGCGAGAAGTGCCTGCTGTTGAGGGTTGTAAACAGCGAGTTTAGAAAGGTCAGAGGATAGGGTTGCGAATTCTTTTTGCCATTGGTCCAACCCGGAGCTTTGTTGGAAGAGAAAATAGTCGTTTGAAATGTATGCGAGGTTGCTGGCTCGGGTTTGGATATCTATGGTTATGAGTTCCTGATTACTAACTTGGACTGCTAGCTGCTGAGATACAAATATTGCCGCGGCGATTATTGAAAAAATTAAAATAAATATTAGAATACTTATGCGAAACTGGTTTTTTATTCTCATTTTTAGTCGCCCAAGCCTATTATGTTTACGGATTCAGGGCTGACCGATTTCAATCCGTCGACATAAATGTAGTTTAGAAAATTGGGAATTGCACTCGCGTTAGTCAAATTGTTGTCTAATAGCCATCTGCTCTCATCTTGCATAAGCAAAATAAAGGATTGGTCAAGAGTGACCAAGTATTGATATTCTGACCAAACAGAATTTATGTATGAACTCGTGAAATTCAGATCCTTTGCAACTATATCCATGGCTTGATTTGGATGGTCAAGGTTAAAATTTTGAGCCTGAACTAATGCATTTAAGAACCGAACTATCAAATCTGGATGCGCTATTGCCCAGTCTTTGAGACAAATTGCTTCAAAATAGCCAAATTGGTCAGCTTGTGCTGGCCAAATCACAGTTCTGTTGCCTAAGAGGCTTTGAATTTGGTTTATGTATGGTTGAAACGTAATTGCGGCGTCTATGGTGTCGTTTGCGAGAGCATTGGGTGTTTCTGAAAAGTTGAGGTTAACAATCGTTACTCGGCTTTGGTTTAAGCCGTTTAAATCGAGGAATCTGCCGAGATAGAATTGGTTACCAGTTCCCAAGGCAAGTCCAATTCTCTTCCCTTCAAGGTCAGAGATATTATTGATACCGACATCAGTTCTTGCAACCACATACAAATTTAGGTACTTAGAAATGCTTCCAAATGCATAGATGCTTGCATTCCGCATTGCATTATTAGCAATGACAAACTCAGATGCCGTGGAAACGTCTACTTCCCCGTTCAGCATTCCGCTAACAGCCGCAGATCCTGAAGGATAGTTCTTTAATGTTATTTTAAGTCCGTTAACTGAAAAGTATTGTTGGTCGTTTGCGATATAAACTAACGAAGAGTATTCAGAAGGGTAAATTCCAAGGGTGATAGACTCGACCTTGCCAGCATATGATTTCTGGGAATTGAGGTAAATAAATAAGCTTAAAACAATGGCTATAACCAAAATGATAACGGCTACAATTATGAACTTTTGTCTTTTTGGCACTGCCATGTTATTTTTCCCTCAGAATACAAAACTTATTACAACTGCATGGTTTTGCCCATATATAATTATCGATAAAAACCACAAACTCACTTAATTCATATTTTGATGAAGTTAAGAGAATTTGAATTTTAGGCATCATTACTAAAATCTGTCTTCTTCACTTCCACCCCAAGCATCAAAGGCAAAACTAGTCAGTGCACAATGCCAGACTCTTTTCACTGCTATATGCGCTCCGAGTTCTTTTTCCAAACGCTTGTTCATTCTCAGAATTCTTTGGCTTATCTGGTAACGAGTAATTTTGAAACGCTCAAGCCTCACCTGCAAATCCTTAGGAGCCATCCACAGGTACGCCCCTCTGGACAGGATACATCTTAACGTCTAACCCTTGAGAATTGGAATGACATGATTGTGAGGTACTGAAGTCAAATTTGACTTTAGGTTTTGGAAGCAATATGCACAATCCCCTGCAACCCAGAACAGACCTAAATATCAAGAAGCATTGTTGGGTCAATCGACTAGAAGTTGCTGTTTATATTAACCCCTTAAAATCAAATACCAAGAAAAAACTATTGCAACCCTAATCCTGATATTTGTTGCAATAAATTTATTGGATTGAAAATCTCCTCTATAGGTTGGTGACTGTATGTCTTCAGATAACGAGGATACTCCTGAATGGTTCAGAAAACGTCGCAGTCCATCGAAGGACCCTTTTGGCAACATAGATGACATGTTCCGTGATATGGAAAAAATGATGGATGAAGAACTCAAATCTTTTACGGAAAAAGTCCCCAAAGAATACGTTAAGGAACGCAAACTGCCAGACGGCAGCACAGTTAAAGAGCTTGGACCCTTCGTTTACGGTTACAGCATGAAGATTGGTCCAGACGGCAAGCCAGATATCCAGGAGTTTGGAAATATCAAAAAAGGACTCAAGGGCACGCCGCAGGTTAAAGATGAACGCGAACCACTTGTTGACATAATGGAAACAATCGACGATGTCCATGTAGTCGCGGAATTGCCAGGAGTAGAAAAAACCGACATAAAACTCCACGGCACAGAAGACTCACTGACGGTTTCAGTTGATACGCCACAGTATAAGTACTTTAAGGAAGTTGAGTTGCCAGTTAAAGTGAGGGTTAAAGAGGCAAACTCTCGCTACAAAAACGGCGTCTTAGAAGTGGTGCTTCCTAAAGCTGAGGTTTCAGGCAAACCGAAAGGCGAACCAATCGACATAGTCTAAAAGTCCAACAACTCCACCTTCACATAGTCCTTCATATTAGCGAGTGTAATGATGAGCGGCAATTCAGAGATTGATACGTTAAACGTTATTTGTAGAGAAGCAAAAACAGCGGGCAAACTGTCCGGCGAAAACCTGACGGAGCTCTATGAGCTTTTTGGACCAAGATTCACAAAATCGCTCGATGCCTTAAAAGAAGGAAGAGTCAAAAAATACATTTTCAAACCCAGTGGCAGAACAGTTTGGATTGTTGTTGGCAGAGAAAGAGATTATCTGATTATGCCAGAGGCGGAATTCTGCACCTGCGACGACTTTTACTTTCGCGTTTTAGACAAGAAAGTGCATATGTGCTATCATTTGTTGACGCAGAAAATCGCAGCAAACTTGGGGTGGTTTGAAATTTTAGAGGAAAATGACGAATGCTTTGATATGTTGATGAATGAGTGGAAAAAAGCTACTGCTTAAATATGAAGATGCTACAACATTAGGATATTACAAGGAGAATCCTCAATGGATGTAGGCGCATACTTCGTAACTTTACAATATGTCCTAGTAGGCTCAGTGTTTATTGCTCTTCTACTCATCTTCATGTACGCTTACTATGGCAAAGAAGAAGAACAAACAAACGAGTAAACCCCTTTTTAAAAGCTAAGTCTTCTTGCTCGTCTATTCATTACTAAAAACAAGATTACACTTACAACAGTCAAGATAACGCTTATTGCAAGGAGCCAACCTGCATCAGGTCCAGCGCCGAAAACAATTGGAAAAGGACCTATCAAAATTACTCCGCCAACACTTCCTGACCCACCAAAAACAAATGATGCAACAATCAAAACCGCAATACCAACAAAAACCAACGTTATCCCTAAAAGCAAAAAACCAAGCAACCGATTCGATATGCTGATGCCATCATCCTCAGCTTCATCAACACTCAACAATCAAATTACCTCAGCAACCAGTAATTTATGATGATAATTATTAATGCAACTACGGTTAAGGCTAAAGCCAGCGCCAACAAGGTTTTAACTGATTTTTTGTCTGTGCCAAAAATTATTGGAATTGGTCCAATCATAATAACGCCCGCAGCACTCAGCTTTCCCTTCTTTGCATCGCCCACGGAGGCAAGAATGATTGCTGTAACAATGATAATGATTCCGACAACAATCAATGCTATGCCGAGGGTGTAAAAAACCGTGAGATCCACCTTTTTACCTCAAATAAAGAGGAATCAGCGTTTTTAATAAACGTAGCCAGTATCCTGCGGGAATGCAAAAAATTAAAAGCTCCAACAATACTTTATCGTGTCGGCGCAAAATGACCACCCAAGACTTAATTCAGGAAATCCAACGACAAAACCCCCAAATCAGCCAAGAGCAAATCCTAGAAAGGCTGCAAGCTGAAAGAGCCAGAACGGGGGGGTTACTTGGCGATGAAACTCTTCTGAGGTTGATAGCAGCCAAATTCGGTGTTGTGGTCCAGCAGAACACGATTCATAGCAGCGGAATCCTATCAACTAGCAGGTTATTTGCGGGTTTGTATGATGTTACTGTGGCAGGCCGTTTAATCGCCGTTTTTCCAGCTAAGACTTTCCAAGGTGCTGAAAAATCAGGAAAATTTGCCACTTTAATGCTTGCGGATAATGAGGGGTTATTGCGGGTTGTTTTGTGGAATGAGCAGGCTGAGTTGGTTGAGAGGGGTGAGCTTAAGGCTGGGCAAGCGGTCAGGTTGGTTCATGGGTACACGCGGGAGGACCGTTATGGTAAAACTGAGTTGCATCTTGGCAACAAAAGCCAAGTTGAATTTGAAACAGATATCAAAGGCGATCAATATCCATCCGTTGAGAAGTTTGCTACAAAAATTAGGTCCCTAAACAACTTGTCGGGCAACGTGAACCTTTCAGGGACGGTGAAGGAGATTTTAGGCGAAAGCACCTTCATTAAAAGCGACACAAGCGTCGGAACTGTCACAAGGTTATCTTTAGCGGATGATTCTGGTCAGGTAACTGTTGTTTTTTGGAACGAGAAAGCAACAGAACTGGAAAACACCATGAAAGCAAACGCACGGTTATTGTTGATTAATGCTAGGGTAAAAGATGGGCAAAGCGGCGGTTTAGAAGTTCATGTAGACTCCAACACGTTCATCGATATTCAAGCAGCCGCAAAACAGTTTACAAAAACTGCGAGGTTGGCTGAGAATCAAATAGTTAACTTTGAAGGCATCGTATCTGCTGTGCGCGAAAACAGAGAAGTCACAACATCTAAAGGCGAAACGGTCAAACTGGCAGTTTTCGACCTAAAAGACGACCATGGCTTCGTGCGTGTTTCGGCTTGGAGGGAACACGCGGAAGCTTTCAAGGATTTAAAAATCGGCGACAAAGTTGTTTTGGAAAATGTTTATGCAAAGAAAGGGTTTGGGGGAAAATTGGAGTTGACCACCCGAACTGCAACAGTGGCTTCAGTCGTTAAGCTTGGTTTTTGAGTACAACGACTCCTGCTTAGTTACCCTTTTCCTTTTTAGGAACGCAAGTCTGCCTTCTTACCATTGCGTTTTTCGCAGTAGTCTTCAATGGTCGGTAAAACTGACTTAGCCCTTGCTAATCGCTTCTGCGTATTGAGGTTCTCGCCAACCTTGATAACGTCTCTGGGCTTGCTAAACCGTTCCACTTTCTCGTCGTCGCGTTTCCGCTCAACCTTTATGCAGTCATCCACCATGCAGCTAAGCACGCAGGCTCCACAGTAAACACATAAATCCTCAGTTACCCCAACTCCGCCAGTGCCCCAGTACAAAGCATTGGTTGGGCAAGCTTTGATGCAGAGTTTGCATTGCCCTCCCACGCATGTGAACTTGTTGATGCCGATTTTGCCTTCTTTGAAGAGCTCCTTTACGCCTGTAGGCTCTAATAACTCCTTACGTCGCTTTCGCTTTTCTGCCTCTTCATCAACCTTGTTTTCGCTTTCTTCATTCATCAAGTCGAATATAGAAAGCGGTTTTGAGGGCATATTGGGAATCACGGTTCAATCGGGTTTGTTTTAAAAATAGGCTTTATGAATTATAATTACTTATCCCATCGATTTGGAACTTATCATTATGTTTCTGAAGTTCTGAATTACTTTAGGTCCCGATAGAAAAGTGTCGTGATCTCCAAAATAATCAATCGATTAGGATCCGTAAAAACAAAAAATCTCAGGCACGCGCCCCATTTTTAGATCAAATAATTTTTCCGTCTTTGACCTCGTAAGTTACTTCTGCAGCATTCTTCATGTTTATCAGATCTATTTCTTCGATCACTCGGTTTACCATTCTGCCCACAACAAGCACAAGTACATTTAGTCCGCGTGAAGCAGCTATTGCTGCGGCACTACTTATGCCAAATTCTAGGTCAGCCTTAAGCCCGAGCTTGTTGAGAACGGCTCTGCCTACTGCGCCCATAACGCCGACTCTATCAGGTTTGAATTCTCCGTAGATAGCCTTGACTTTTGCCAAGTCAACAGTTCTTGAGCCACCTCTTCTTATACTTGGCAGTTTTATTATGAGGATTTTTCCTTGTCTCAACTTAACTTTGCCACGCAGATTCTTCAAACCTATGTCCTCTCCTGCATCGGCGTTTGTCATGGCTATGCCTTTTGCTTCTGCAGCTAGATTGTCTTTGGACACTGTGTACATAATGCCTTCTTTCATAATTATGCCAACTTCTTCGCCTGCTTTGACGGGCTGCGTAGCTAAGGCTGGAAGGGCACGTTCAATTTTCATTTCATGCTTAATCGATAACACATAATTCTCAAGGTTTCCCAGGTCATCGCGAAGTTTTGCCGTTGCCTTAGCAGTTAACCTATAGTCTGCACGTTCTGAACCAGCTTCAAGGAAGCCTTCTTTCGATAGTTTTTTGAAGTATTTCGAGACAGCTTGAATTGTTATTCCAAGTACGTCGGCGATATCTTTTTGTTTGATATGGGGCTGGTTACGCATTATTTCAAAGAGAATTTGGAATTTTGTGAATTCGCCTTTGTCCCGCAGTAGGACGTTGGTTTGTTTGGATGTTTTCAATTCAACCACAGTTTAACTTTAGTTAAACGAAAGTTAATAAGTCTTCACATGGACTAACCAACCATAAGAGGACCCAAAGAAATGCACATTATGGAGGGCTTCCTGCCGCACCCCTGGTGGGAAATCTGGTGGGCAATAATGATTCCAATCGTAGCATACGGAATTTACAAGCTCTCCAAAATCGCAAAAAAGAACCCTGAAACAAAACCTCTCCTCGCCCTCATGGGAGCATTCATATTCGTTGTTTCCGCCCTCAAGTTGCCATCGTTCTTTGGTAGCAGCAGCCACCCAACAGGCTCAGGATTAGCAGCAATAGTTTTTGGACCCGCAATCGCTTCGGTTCTATCAATGATTGCCCTGATTTTTCAAGCCACCCTACTTGCCCATGGCGGCATAACGACATTGGGCGCAAACGTATTCTCTATGGGAATAGTGGGGCCATTAGTCGGATATGTTACTTGGATTTTGTTCAGGAAAATTCGTGTGCCAACTCAAGCAAGCGTGTTTCTTGCAGTAGCCTTAAGTGACCTATTTACCTACCTCACAACATCATTCCAGTTGGCTCTTGCTTTTCCAGCAACAGGCTTTACGCAGGCGTTTCTCCAATTTGCCGGTATATTCGCAGTTACACAAATACCGCTCGCAATTGCCGAAGGAATTCTTGCTGTCTTCATATTTGAATTTCTTATAAAATACAAAACCCAGATTTTGACCGCTTTAAAAGTTATCCATATCCCAATTGCGGGAATCCCCGAGAAGCAATTCCAACTCAAAAAGAAACATTACGCAATTTTAATTGCTTTATTATTAACGCTCTTTATTACACCGCTAGTTTTTGTCTCTACTAACATGGCAGGTACGGACGACGCCGCGGCAAACATCATTATTTCGCAGGGGTATCAACCATGGTTTAGCCCCGTTTTGACTCTGCCGAGCGAGTGGGTAACTATCCTTTTTTATGTGCAAGCCTTAATCGGTGCCTGCATAATCGCTTACATAGTTATTCGGACACGTCGAAAACAAGCAAAAACGCAGTTACAACATAACATGCATCGACAAAACCACAGTCACGGCGAAGACCACAGCAACCTGTCCGCACAAATCGACAGCTACGCCTACACCAACTCGCTTGCTAAGAAAAGTCCAACAACAAAAATCCTTTTCGCAGTCTCCATGCTGATACTTAGCGTCCTATCACCCTCACCTGTCGTTCCCATAACCGTGTTCATTATAGCAGTCGTGCTGATTGTTTTGGTAGCGCAGATTCCGGGGCGCTTCTACTTTGACCTGTTGATTTACCCGCTGATTTTTGCCGCGGTAAGCTGCGTTTTTATAGCGTTGTTCTTTGGCAACGGCACGCCACTTGTGGAGTTTGCGTTTCCATGGTTTAAATGGGCCATCTACAATAACGGCATCGTTACTGCATTCACAACTTTCTTCCGCGTCTTGGGCGCTGTTTCAGGTTTGTTCTTCCTTGTGCTCACCACATCCATGAATGACGTTTTTATAAGCTTAAGAAAAATTCACATCCCCAAAATCCTCGTCGAAATCAGCCTGCTCATTTACCGCTACGTATTCGTGTTCATGGAAGTTTCATCAAAAATGAGCACTGCACAGAAACTGCGGCTGGGACAAACTGGCTGGTTTAACCGTATTCGCTCCACATCGCTGCTTGCAGCTAACCTCTTCATTAGAACTCTTGAGCAGGGTGAACGCACATTCATTGCTATGAACGCCCGAGGTTACGACGGCAACATCCGTGTTCTTGAAGACCAGCCTAAACCCAGCAAAGCCTTCATCGCAGGCATCTTAGTCTTCGACTTTATGCTTGCGTTAATTGCATCAAACATAGTTCAAATATGGAGTCTCTAAAATATGTTGTTTAAAATCGAAAACCTCACCCACGAATACTCCGACGGCACGCTTGCCTTAGACAACATCACTTTGAGCTTCGACCGGGCTGAACGCATTGCCCTATTGGGCACCAACGGTTCAGGCAAAACAACGCTGCTTAACCACCTTAACGGCATCCTAAAACCCACTTCAGGCAAAATCCTCTTTGAAGACAAACCTCTCCAATACGATTCAAAATCACTGCTTCAACTCCGTAAACGCGTTGGATTTGTATTTCAAGACCCAAATGACCAACTTTTCGCTCCTACCGTCAAACAAGATGTTGCGTTTGGACCCCTCAATTTAGGATACACTACTGAAAAAGTCAAAACTATCGTTGAGGAAGCGCTAAAAACTGTGGGGATGAGCGAATTCTCAGAAAAGCCACCACACTTCTTAAGCCTTGGACAGAAAAAACGTATCGCTCTTGCAGGAGTGCTCGCTATGCAACCCGAAGTCATTATCATGGATGAGCCAACATCAAACCTAGATCCAAGGGCTACAAGCGAAATATTGCATCTGCTTTTGCAACTAAACAAAGAAAAGGGAATAACCTTACTGCTTGCAACACATGATGTGGATATGGTGCCGCTTTTCGCTACTAAAATGTACGTGTTAAATAAAGGCAAACTTGTGTCCGAGGGTACTCCGAAAGAATCATTCTCTAACGGAGACCTTATCCGCCAGGTAAACTTGCGTTCTCCCCGATTAACACACCTATTTGAGGTGCTAAGAGACAAGGACAACCTTTCTATTGACCATGAGTTGCCATTAACTATCAGTGAAGCCCGAAAAGAAATATTGCAATTACTACAGCAGAAAGAGGAAAAAGCATAGTTTTATTGGGCTATGTCGTATCCTCGGGCTGTCACCATCTTCCCGTTAACGACTTTTGTCGCCGAATTGCCGACAACAATCGTTGTGACCATGTCGATTTCCCAGTTTAACATATCTTTAAGAGTTGTGATCACGTAATTTTCACCCTCGCGCCCTGCTTGCCTGACGATGCCCACTGGCGTATCTGGCTTGATATGCTTTAGCATTATCTCGTAAGCCTTGGTCAGCGGCTCGACACGTCCTTGGCTCTGTGGATTGTAGAGAACAATTGAAAGGTCTGCGGCTGCTACGGATTCGAGTCTTAGTTCAATTTTTTCCCAAGGCGTTAACAGGTCACTGAGGCTGATGACTGCAAAGTCGCTCACCAATGGTGCTCCAAGGATTGCTGAGGCTGCAGTGGCTGCGGTTACGCCAGGAATAATTTCGACAGGAACACGGGTCTTTTCTTGTGCTGCTACTTCCAAAACAACACCAGCCATACCGTAAACACCTGGGTCACCGCTGCTCACCATCACCACGCGTTTGCCTTCTTTGGCTTTATCTACGGCAATTTTTGCACGTTCAACTTCTTTGCCCATTGTTCCAGATGAAATTTCGGCATCTTTTCTAACTATAGATTGGATCAGTTTAATGTAAGTGCCATAACCTACAACTACGTCGGCGACCTCTATTTCGTTTCGAGCTTTTGGCGTTAAATGCTCAAGACTGCCAGGTCCGATGCCGACAACGGCTATTCGCCCTCGGCTACCGCTACCGTTACCCCGTTTAGCTTGGTTTTTTTCATGAGTAGTTTTGAGTTTTTTCCCGCTATTAGTAATGCTGCTCGTTCACATACTCCTCCAACACCGATTTTTTCCTGAACCATTGCTGAATCAGGCGAAAGATCACTGTAACTTACTGAACGAAGTGCATCGACACTTAAAAACTCAAGCGGGGCACCCAAACTTTCCACCGCTTCTACCATTTGTTTAGAGTTTCGTTTGATGTCGACTGTGGCGAAACGGTCAATGCGCTCCAAAGGAATGTGAACACGCTCGAGAACTGTGTTAACGGCTTCAATCATGCTTTCTTTGGTTGAGTCTTTTCTTGCGCCCAAACCAACCACTATATTTTTGGTTTTTAGGATAGTAAATGGTTTCACAAACTTGGCAATCGATAACGGTTCATGGGCGATTATTACACCCGCATCATATTGGCTGATAATTTCTAATGGCCTGCATTCCGCTTTCAGCTTTTTTTATTTCGTAGCAACTAACAATGTTTACAGGAATTTTGACATCGCCAATTAGAACAACAACTATGTGATCGCCGTTTACTATGGCAGAGTTTACTGAGACGAGGCTTTCAGGGTTTTGGATTGTTAAATGCAGGATTTTAGCGATTTCGTCAGCGCTCATTTTTCCCATAACGTCTGAAGCTGTGGTGATTACTGGCGTTGCACCTATACCTTTGGCGATTGTTCTTGACAGCTCGTTTGCGCCGCCAAAATGCCCTGATAAGAGGCTGATAACGAATTTTCCTGCCGCATCTACCCCCACGACTGCAGGGTCGGTTAGTTTGCTCTCTAAAAGAGGCGCAACCGCACGTATTGTTATGCCAGTTGCCATAACAGCAACTAAAGCATCTACCCTGCTATAGATGTCCTTAATAAAGTCACCCACTTTTTTCTCTAAAACAACAACGCCAGTTTGGCTGTATTTTTTTGGGGCATAAACCGTCGCATTCAAGCCAACTCTATCTAGGGCTTCTTTGATTTTTAGTGCGGTCTCTACGCCACGCCTCGTAATTGCAACAACAGCAATGCCCTTAGCATACATCTAGTCTTCGCCTTTACGGAACCCCGTCGTAAACTTGGGGTCATACAGCTTAGATAAGTCATAGGCTTGCGGGTCAAGGACTTTTCCTACAAAAATAAGCGCCGTCTCAGTTATGCCTTCAGCCTTGACTTTCCCAACTATGTCTGCGAGAGTGCCCTTAACAATTTTTTGTTCAGGCCAAGTTGCCTTGTAAACCACTTGGCCCGGTGTATCTTTGGGGTAACCGCCTTTTTGGAGCTCATCCACAACTTTGGCTATGTGCGGTGTGCCAAGGAAAATAACCATGGTTGCTTGATGCAGCGCCAGTTTGTTGATGCTTTCACTTCTGGAACTGGAGTTCGGCCTTCGGGACGAGTAATGATGACTGTTTGAGAAATGTTTGGAAGAGTCAATTCACGGTTCAACGCGGCAGCTCCACCTAAAAGGCAGCTTACGCCTGGAATACGGAAGTAATCAATTCCTTCCTTGTCAAGACCAGTCATCACTTCCTGGATTGCACCGTAGAAGCTTGGGTCACCATCGTGAAGACGGGCAACAGTTTTCCTGCTTTAACGCCTTCCACCATGACTTTTTGCATTTCGGGCAAACCCATTTTGGCGCTGTCATAAAGTTCCGCACCGTTTTTGCAGTATTTTAGGTATTCTGGGTTCAGCAAGCTTCCCGCGTAGATGACGACGTCTGCTTGTTCAAGCCATCTTTTGCCCTTAAGCGTGATTAGTTCTGGGTCGCCTGGACCTGCACCTATAAATACAACTTTGTTCATTTTCTTCCACCGTTACCGTTTCCGTTTTGTTTCCAATGAATAGGAACCTGATTTTTCTTAACAATTGCTACAGAGAAGTAATCCTCCGTTATGTCCCACCTGTCTACATCGCCGAGTTTGCCCACGAGAACTTTCTCTTCTGGCAAAGTGCATCGTCTGACTAGGGCAATGGTTGAGTTTTCAGTAAAGCCAGCCTTGAACAGAATTGGAAGAAACTCCTTAATGTGAAAAGCGCACTTCATGAAAACCAAGTTATCGGCGTGTTTAGCGGCTTCCTCGATGTGTGCAAGGGATAAGTCTGAGGGGATAACTGTAACCACTTCCTCTTTTTCTGCCAAAGGTAGTTTGCGCTTGCTGCGGCAGCAGTTACGGAGGTTACGCCAGGGATGATTTCAAGTTCAACTTCTGGGTAACTTTCCTTTACGGCTTCGTAGAGGTACAAAAAGGTGCTGTAAAACATTGGGTCGCCAAGTGTGATGAAAGCTACGTCACCTTTTTGCTTTCGCGGCGACGATAGCCGCGTTTTCTACCCAAATGCTTCGATTGTTTAGGTCATCTTTGGTCATGGGAAAAATTAGTTCAAGCATTTCAGGCGGTTTCTGCCTTTCATCAAGAATTGGCTTAACCATGTTAACAGCAATGCTTGGCTTGTTAGCGTTAGATTTTGGAACACAAATAACATCAGCTGTTTGCAATGCTTTTGCTGCTTTTAACGTGATTAATTCTGGGTCGCCTGGACCAACACCAATACCAATGAATACTCCAATCAAATCTTTTTTCACCTAAAGTTTTGAAGCTGAAACTATTGTAATGGGGTTTCTTGCCATCATCATGGTGCCGCTGTTTATTTGTTTTCCCTTAGACACCGAAATATGCGTAACATCGATATCTTTGAAGCCCAACTGTTTAAGTTCATCAATCGCGGTAGTGGCGGTTTCCAAAAGAATCGCGTTAACCACAACTCGGCCGTTTGTTTCAGTTTTTTGGCGATTTGAAGAATTGCTCCAGGGAATTCCGCCGCCACCAACCATAACTGCATCAGCCTTGGAAGGGTTAACAGGCTTCAGGAGCTTTACCCCGCTTAACCAAGACATTGCCTTGTGCACCAAACTTTTCAACATTACTTTGCGTTAACTTGACCGCAGCTTGGTCTTCGTCAATCGCGTAAACCTTGCCTTAGGGAGCAACTTGCAGTGCAGCCTCAACAGTTAAACCGCCTGTACCGCAACCAACATCAATCACGATGTCGCCCTCGTTTAAGCGGGCTTTAGAAATCGTTAAAACTCTAACGTCCTCTTTGGTTGGTCCAGGAACATTATCGCTCTGAATAAAAGTTCGTCAGGTATGCCGGGGGTCTTGTAAGTCCAAATCTTAGCCATCGAAAGTCAACTGTACACATTACATGCACGGTTTGCTTTGATAACCATTACGCATAAAGCGCCAAAATCCGCAGCCAAAGAACCTGCTACAAGGCTGCTTCAGGTTATCCGTTCGTCGCTCTTAAGGTTAGGTTTTCGCAGATAAAACTGGTGTTTGCTGGTTGTCAAAACCAGCTTTGATAAGGTAAGCTGCGATTTCTTTTGGCGGAGAAGCCCTTGGAGTCAGGCAGAAGTATCGCGTCTCTGCCACCTTTAAGGCAACGACTGCCAACTCATTTTTCTCTCGCGGTCACGTTGCCCTGATGGAAAAGTGAAAAGGCATGCTTCATCCCAACTAGCCCAAGTCGAGCAGCGCAGGTTTGAATCGAGCTTACACCTGCAACAACGTTGATTTCTGCAGGCTCTAATAAGCTTAGTATTTAAAACCGATTTGAAAAGCCCTGAGAATCCTGGGTCGCCTGTTGACAGAATCGTCACGTTTTTGCCTTTTTTGGCGATTCAACAGCCGATGTTTGAGGCATTCGTTAAGGTTTTTTGCGGTTAAAAGCAGGGTTTCGCCTTTGATGTCGGTGGGAAAAGGTCAAGGCTGCGTTGTGCCCCGATTACCTATTTGGGCTTGAGCTACCGTGTTTCGTGCCGCTGCCGTAACGTAATCTGCTGAGCCTGGTCCAACGCCGACTATGTTAAGTTTAGCCAAGGCTTATTGCACCTAGCGTTTTCGTCCATGCCAAGGACACTGCCATCCATAGCAACAATGACGACGCTTAGCTTTATCTTGTTTTCCACCCTGTCGCTAATACGCTGGTTAACTCGGGCAGCAGATTCTGTCGTAAGTTTTCTCTAAAAGGCCTGTTGGTTTTAGGATTTCTGAGGCTTCATCTGACGTGTTAGCAACTAAAACCTCGTTGATTGTTTGGGTTGATGCTCCGACAGCGCCTGCGTAGGAAGCGATAACTTCGTTTCGTGCATCCCCAACTTTGTGGTGCGTGTTGAAAATGTTTGCCGCCAACTTGACTATTTTGCCTGAGTGACCAATGAATATGATTTCTTTAACGCCTTTCTCAACGGCTTTATCAAGCATGTAACCCACGAAGTCGCCTGTTTGAACAATCGCGTCCTCGGGGACTTTGAACTTTGTCTTTAGCAATGCGTTCTCCAATGTTTCCGGAACAAAAACAATACCGTTTGTAACCTCGCGCGATTGCAACGTCAATTTGGGGAACCAAGTGAGCGTCGGCACGCTTCAAGCGATAGGGGTTTGACTACGCCTGTTGTGCCAAGGATGGAGACGCCGCCTTTTATGCCTAGTTTGGCGTTCATTGTTTTTTTGGCTATGTTTGCCCCTTCAGGAGCGCTAATAATTATTTCTGCGCCTTTGCCGGCTGGTAGGACTTCTTTGACGGCTTCAGTTATCATGCTTTTGGGACTGGGTTGATTGCGCCTTCACCGATGGGAACCTGCAAACCTGGTTTAGTGACTTTGCCGATGCCTACGCCGCTTTTAATGGTGATTTTGCCGTCGTCTGTTAGTTTGACGGTGGCGGTGATTTCCATTTTGTCGGTGGCGTCAATGTCTTGTCCCGCATCTTTAACGACTACTGCTTCAGCAGTGTCTCTTGGCGAGTTTTCTGCTGGATTTCACTGGCACTTCAAAACGCAAACCAATCGGTGTTGGGATAACTACACGGTCAACTGGCTCTTTAAGTGCCGCGATTACTGCGGCTTTTGCTGCTGCCGCCGCGGTTGCGCCTGTTGTTATGCCGTATTTGAAAAACCGCGCCATAATTAGTCACCTTTAACCGTAAAGCTTGCCTTCAGCCATAGACAGCAAAGCGTTGAAGACTGCAACTGCAATGGTGCTGCCGCCTCTGCGTCCCCTAGTTATCACGTATGGAACTGGAAGTTTTGCGACGACTTCTTTGGATTCTGCAGCGCCGACAAAGCCCACTGGAACAGCAACGATTAATGCTGGTTTAACTTTTCCTGCTTTATTTGTTCTGCCAACTCAAAGGCTGCGGTTGGGGCGTTGCCAATAAGCACGATTGCGCCGTCTAAGCCGTCTTTTATGGCTAAACGCATGGCAGCCGCGGAACGGGTTAAGACTTCCGTTTTGGCCAAGGTCCATGGCGCGTTCGTCATTCATGTAAGTGTAGACTTGTGCTGCCGAACTTTTTGAGGCGTGCCTCGTTGATGCCTGCTTTAACCATTTTGACGTCGGTTACAACTTTTGCGCCTGCCTTAATGGCTGCTACGCCTGCTTTAACCGCGTCGTCACTGATTACTATGAGTTTAGCGAATTCTGGGTCAGCCGTTGTGTGGACAACCCGTTCGACGATGGGAACTTTATCTTTGGGCAGTTTTGCCAAGTCGTCGCCGATTGCTTGACGTATAAGCATCATGCTTTTGTCAACGATTTTGCCTGCCTCAGACACTGAATAGGCATCTACGATTTCGCCGTCTTTTTTAGCCTTGCACCCAAGGCTTTGAAGGCTTTTTCTTCCAGAATGTCGGCGATGCGTTCGTCGCTGCCTAATGGTTCGCCGTAAACAAGTTCGATGCCTTTGGCTTTTAGTTGGGGTTCTTTTTCTTTTACGCCGATAAACCTGGAATATCTTCGGTAGTGTGGACTCCGGGCGCAAGAAAAGCTGGAACTAACACGATTTTTGATATGCCTTTCTTCGCCATTGCATCAATTGCTTCGTTAACGGTTGGGGTGTCACGTATCATGAAAGCGATTTCTACAGTCTTGAATTTGCCGCGGCTACGCAGAATATCTGCTAGTTTTTCAAGGTTTTCTCGGTTATGAGGCAGTTTGCTTCCGTGCCCAATCAGAATTAAACCAACATTATCAAGGGCTATTTTGACAAGTTATTTTTCCCCGTTTTCTCAAACAATTTAACCGCAATATCAATGACTTCTTATCACCGTTCTTGGCGGCTGACCTCAAATTCTCAACAATCGGAATAAACGTCTGCTTAAGCAAAATGGAAGTTAGATCGTCAATATCCGCTTTTGTCTTTCATCAATTACCCAAGCATGTTTAGGGCTGTTGCGAGTTCTTTTTGCCGATCTGCTTCAGCGCGGGATAGCAAGCGATGAAACAATTAGACGAACCGAGAAGCTTTTCATGTCATCGTCTAGAATTATGAGTTCGTCTCCGAAGATTTTGACGGCTTTCTCGATGCCTTTTTCTCGTTCCAGCTTGTTCTTATCGGCGATAAACTGCAGGTCGTCGATGTTGTAAAGTTTGGTAGCTTCTACTTCGTGAACGGTTTTTTCAACGTTACGAGGATTAGAAATGTCAATAATTACTAGTCAGTTTTGTTTACGCGTTGGCTCATCAACCGAGAAACAATGTCTTTGGTTAAAAGTAATGTGGTGCAGCAGTGGAACAAATAACCACATCGGCGTCAACAAGGACTTCTTCAAACTGGTCAAACTTTACCGCTTTCCCTGAGAGGTCTTCGGCTAGTGTTACTGCTCGGGCATAAGTTCTGTTAGCAATAAAAATCGGGCTAAGACAGCGGCGAGCTAAGGCTTTAGCGACGAGCGTTCCGATTTCTCCAGCGCCCATAACGAGGATTTTTTTGTCTTCCAAGTTTCCCAGTAAATTAACTGCCAATTCAACGGCTGCTGAACCGATTGAAACGGCGCCTTTGTTGATGCCTGTCTCATTCCTAACGCGTCTGCCAACTGTCATTGCACGGTTAAACAGGTGTTTAAGGATTGGGCCTAAGGTTTTGGCGTTGTCGGCTTCAGTAGGCGTCCCAGACTTGGTTAAGGACTTGGTCTTCGCCGATAACCATCGATTCTAAGCCTGAAGTGACTCTGAGCAGGTGATTGAAGGTGTCATTGTCAATGGAGGTTTCTATTGCTTTGTACGCTTCCTCAGCATTCGATACCGCCCGTTTTGCCAAGTAATCCTTAACCAACATCTGCCGTTTCTTCAGCCGTTTCAGTTACAATGAAAAGCTCAATACGGTTGCAAGTCTGCAAAATCAGACATTCTTCCACATTTTCAAGAGAAAGTATCTCGGCAAGCCCTTTTTCCTTCTCTTTAAACGCTACAGCCTCCATCAACGGCACTCGCGCTGTTTTATGCGTTATTCTAACGTTGATGACGTGGTCTGTCTTTGCCGAGGAATGCATGGTTGGATAAACCATGCGGCTTAAATATAAGGCTTACCGTAAATAGCCCTCGGGGCACTTTGGATTGAAATTTCGATCACAGAATCGGCTTAGTTTACCTTCCAGGAGCTCTTCCCTGCTTTGAAGACTTCGGAAACCTGCCAACTGACCTAGTCTGCGCCGACGGGCTTGTAGATGGCAAACCAGCTTCAGAAGTTTTAGACATGCTAATCATTCCAGGCGGAAGCCTAGTTGAATCCCAAAGCGTCAACACAGAGGTCACCCGCGAAATACTAAAAATGGCTGACTCAGGCAAGTTTGTGCTTGGCATCTGCTCAGGTTTTCAAGTGCTTGCCAAAGAAACCGATGTTGGACGCCTATCAACCATTCCGATAACCCGTGAAGGCTTGGGTTTGCTGGATGCAGAGTTTAAGCCGCTTGTATGCACTGACCGCGTAAAAGCCACAATAGTTGACAAAAGCTTCATAACCCAAGAGGTCGGCAAGGAAGTTTCAGGTTTCCACTGCCACACCTACGGTAAAATTGTCCTCCACAAAGACGCCAAACCCATCATAATTACCCATGCTAAACGGGTCAACTACAAAAAAGACCCTCAAGACTTGATTTCAGGTGTCGCCAACAAGCAAGGCAACGTCGTCGGCATATTCATCCATGGACTCTTAGACCAAAACCCAACCATTATTGAAAGCATCACAAAATCGCTGGGCATAAACCAATTGAACTTGAAGCCATACGGCAAAGCAACGCGAAACTGTTAGAGCAAATCAAAGGGCGAAATCGGAATCGCCACCAACATCCGTCAAGCAAAAAAAGCCCAAAAAGAGCCACGATTGCTGATGGTGACGGCGACTGGGAGCGGTTCAGGAAAAACCTTCATAGTAACAGGCATCGCTGGAGCATTAAAAAAGAGAGGCTTCAAAGTTGGCATCATAAAAGTCGGCGGAGACATACGCGACTCCGTGCCATCGCTCTATCTCATTAAGGAACCGATTAAGGATTACTCGTCGATTAAAATTGGCGAAAGCGGCTGGACACCACTTGAGCAAGCTGTAGAAAGGCAGCCGAGAAACATGATTTCCTTTTCGTTGAAGGAGCCATGAGCGCATTCACAGGTTTACTAAATGAGAATTATAAAAGACCAATGTCCACTGCCGAAGTTGCCGCGGCTTTGGGCGCATCTACCATAGTTGTCGTGGGCTGTGACAAAGAAGGCATCGAAGGCGCATTAATCAACACTCTAAACTACGTTAACATCCTAAAACGTCTCGGAGTAAACACAACAGGCGTAATACTAAACAAGCTGCGCGTCAGCTACATAACCGACGAAATAAAACAAACCATGAAAAATGCTTTCCAAAACGCAGGCATTGAGCTGTTGGGGATGGTGCCGCGTCTGGATTTGGAAGGCAGAGGTATGATTCCGGAAATCGAAATCCGCTACGAAGATTTTGGCGCCCAAGCCATCGACGCAGCTGAAAAATATATTGATTTAGATTTGCTGGCTAAAGTTGCCTCTCCCCCAATGAAAGTTGAGGTTGATTACAAGGCGTTTATGGAAAAGTTCAAAAAATTGCTAACCAACTATAGCTTTAACGTTTCTGAAGGTGGCAAAACAAAAAGTTGCTCATAGACCTCAAGCTTGACGGAAAAACCGTTATAGTAGTCGGCGGAGGCGCGGAGGCTTACCGCAAAACCCAAAGCTTCGTTGATTCTGGCGCAAAAATCTGGGTTATAAGCAAAGATTTTTCAGGTGGCATTCAGAAGCTTGGTGAAGAAAAAAAGGTTGCTCTGCTAAAAACTGAAATTCAAGACGCCAAAGCGTTTGTTGACAGCCTTAACCCCAAACCAGACGTACTTCTTAGCAGTAACAAACGACCCCAAACTTAACCTTGAACTGATTAAAGCGCAAAATCTGGGGACTGCATCGTTTACTCAGTTGATAACCCAGCCCTTAGCGATTTCATTTTGCCAGCAGTCGCGAAAGTTGGCGACGTCAAGATTGCGGTTTCCACTGGCGGCAAAAGCCCAGCGATGGCACGGGTACTAAGGCAACGGATAGAGAAACTGGTTACGCCTGAGGACTTGCTTGAGATCGAGTTGCAGGCTAATGTACGCAGTATCCTTAAAGACGAGGTTTCTGACTCGAAAATTAGAAGCAAAGTGTTATACGAGATACTTAATAACGATAACATTAAACAAGCTTTAAGAGAAGGCAAGCTTTGTGAGGCTGAAGAATTAGCCATGAAACTTTGAAAAGGAGACATAAAAATGAGTTTTCCAACTGTACGTATGAGAAGACTACGCAAAACCGCTGCAATGCGAGAAATGCTAAACCAAGTGAACATTCAACCAAGCAACCTAATCTACCCAATCTTCGTTGACGAAGGCATCAAAAAACCCGTGCCCATCGCATCCATGCCCGGATACATCCGACTACCCGATTGCACAAGTCGCTGAAGAGGGAAAACAAGCACTTGAACAAGGCGTCAAAAGCGTGCTTCTCTTCGGCATTCCAGCCAAAAAAGACGAAGCAGGCACCAGCGCCTATGCCAAAGACGGCGTTGTCCAAAAAGCAATCCGAGAACTCAAAAAAGCATTCGGCGAAGAACTTGTCGTAATCGGCGACGTTTGCCTCTGCGAGTACATGAGTCACGGTCACTGCGGCATAATCAAAGACGGCGAAGTCCAAAACGACCAAACCCTTGAAGTTCTCGGTAAAGTTGCCGTCAGCTAAGCCGAAGCAGGCGTGGATATTGTGGCGCCTTCAGCCATGATGGACGGGCAAGTCGGCGCTATCCGCGAAGCGTTGGATGATGCGGGTTTTGATCAGGTTCCAATTATGGCTTACTCAGCAAAGTATGCTTCGGGCTTTTATGGTCCATTCCGTGAAGCGGCGGAATCTACGCCGAAGTTTGGGAACCGCCGAAGCTACCAGATGAGCCAAGGTAGCCAACAAGAAGCACTGCGCGAAATTGAACTTGACATCAGCGAAGGCGCAGACATGATTATGGTTAAGCCCGCTTTGGCGTACTTGGACATCATTGCTCTTGCGAAAGCAAACTTTAACGTGCCCATAGTCGCCTACAATGTCAGCGGCGAATACTCCATGGTTAAAGCAGCCGCCCAAAACGGCTGGATAGACGAAAAAACAGTAACCCGCGAAATCCTAACCGGCATCAAACGTGCAGGCGCCGACCTAATCATAACCTATCACGCTAAAGACGCGAAATCATGGTTGAACCAACCTTGAAAGAAACCAAATCAAAACCGCTTTTTGAGAGAGCAAAAAAGATCTTGCCCGGCGGCGTAAACAGTCCCGTCCGAGCCTTTGAGCCATACCCGTTCTTTGTAGAATGCGCTCAAGGCTCCAAAATGTATGATGCCGACGGCAAAACATACGTTGATTACTGTATGGCTTATGGTGCACTGCTTTTGGGGCACGCTTACCCAGAAATCATGGAAGCAGTAAAAAACCAGCTTTCAAAAGGCACGCTCTACGGTGCCCCAACCGAGCGTGAAGTTGAATTTGCCGAGTTAATCCAAAAAGCATCACCCTGCATGGAAATGATGCGGCTAGTCAACTCGGGTACTGAAGCCACAATGCATGCGATCCGAACTGCAAGAGGCTACACTGGAAGGAAAAAAATCATAAAGTTCGAAGGCTGCTTCCACGGCTCACACGACAACGTTCTCGTTAAGGCAGGCTCGGGCGCTGCAACTTTTGGGGCACCGAACTCGCTTGGGGTTCCCAATGAGACAACTCAAAACACGATTGTCCTGCCGTACAATGACGTTGAAGCCTTAGAGACCGTTTTTAGTCGTCAAGGCAACGAGATAGCCGCCGTCATCGTTGAACCCGTTTTGGCAAACGTTGGCTTAATTCTGCCCCAAAAAGACTATCTCACTTACCTGCGAAAAATAACTAACGAATATGGCGCCGTTTTGATTTTTGATGAAATCATCACGGGCTTCCGGTTAGCATTAGGCGGTGCCCAAGAATACTTCAACGTAAAACCTGACATGGCAACGCTGGGCAAGGTGCTTGGCGGCGGTTTTCCCTTGGCTGCATTTGGCGGCAAAAAAGAAATCATGCAGAACATCTCGCCAGTCGGCAAAGTGTATCAGGCTGGCACGTTTAGCGGCAACCCCGTTTCGGCAACCGCAGGCTACACCATCCTTACTATTCTTAACCAAAAGAAGAACCAAATTTACCCTGCCCTTGAGAAGAACTGTGCAGAACTTAAAAAAGCACTAACCGACCTTTCCGCCACATACAAGTTGGCTACCCAAGTCTACAACATAGCCTCGCTCTACCAAATCTTCTTCACTGACCAGCAAGTAACGAACTATGCCTGCGCTAAACACTCGGATGCAGCAATGTTTACCGCTTACTTCCAAGAACTACTCCGACAGGGTGTATTTATTCCGCCGTCACAGTTTGAAACATGCTTTGTTTCAGATGCACACTCACAAGAGGACTTGAAATTCACCATTAATGCTTTCGACAAAGCATTAGCAGCAGCATCAAAAACGAGGAACCCCCAATGATTCTAACCGTTGGCACACGAGGCAGCAAACTCGCACTTGCCCAAACAAACCGCACCCTACAGCAAATTAAACAACAACGCCCAGACGTTGAATTTAAGCTAAAAGTTATCAAAACCATAGGCGATAAAGAACACGGCAAACCGCTCTTTGCTATCGATTGTAAAGGGATCTTTGAGAAGGAAATTGACCAACAAGTCGCTAGCGGCGAAGTCGATTTTGCTGTTCACAGCTTAAAAGATGTGCCCATTGTTGAGCAGCAAAAAGGCACTGTTTTAGCTGCAATTCCAAAGCGGGATTCACAGTGTGATGTATTCATTTCGAAAGACAAATTGCTTCTAAACGCGTTGCCGCAGGGTGCAGTTGTCGGAACGGGCAGCCTGCGAAGGCTGGCTGAAATCAAATACATACGCCCAGACCTTAATGTTGAACCCATCAGGGGCAACGTCGACACTAGAATCGGCAAAGTTAGAAAAGGCGAATTAGCAGGCATTGTAATCGCCGAGGCAGGGTTGCAGCGAATGAACATAACAAACGAAATCACCGAGCGTCTTCCACTAGACCAATTTCCCCCTGCTGCAGGGCAAGGTGCAATTGCTATTGTGGCAAAAGAAGGAAACTCAGAAGTTATAGATATTTTGCGGGCGGTCGAAGACAAAGCAACTCGAGCTGAGATTACAGCTGAACGCAGCTTGGTGCTAAAGTTGGAGGGCGGCTGCCGAGTACCAATAGGAGCTGTCGGACAAACAAACCGTAATGAGTTGTCGCTTTTTGGCTGCATCTTTTCATTAACTTCGAGAAAAAAAATCAGCGCTTTCGCAAAAGGCACATTATCCCAAGCTGAAGAGATAGGGCGGAAAAGTGGGCGAAGACCTCATTAATCAAGGCGCTAAAGATTTTGAGAAGGAGTGGAGAGAAAAATATGGTGTATGGTAAAGTATACCTTGTGGGCGCTGGACCAGGCGACCCCCAACTGCTCACGATTAAAGCGGTTAAGGTGCTAAAAGAAGCCGACGTAGTAATCTATGACAGGACTAGGTGTCGGAGAAGAAATCCTTTGTTTAGTGCCTGAGAAAGCTGAGAGAATTTTTGTCGGCAAACGAGCTGGCTTGCATGAAGTGCCTCAGGAGAAGATTACCGAGTTAATTGTTGAGAAAGCTAAAGAAGGCGGTAAAGTCGTTCGGCTAAAAGGCGGCGACCCATTCATCTTCGGCAGAGGCGGCGAAGAAGCAGAGGCACTTGTTGAGAACGGCATCGAATTTGAAGTTGTGCCCGGTGTCAGTTCCTCAGTCGTTGCTCCTGCCTACGCAGGCATACCACTCACACATCGGGATTACGCGGCATCTGTAGCCATAATCACCGGTCACCGCGCAGGCGACGCCGAGAAACCCATCGAATGGGTAAAAATCGCCAACGCTGTCGACACCATGGTCATCTTGATGGGTGTAGAATCCCTCGACGGCATCGTCAGCAAATTGCTGGAAGGAGGTATAAGCCCACAGAAACCCGTTGCAATGGTTGAGTCAGGAACCTATCCCAAACAACGAACACTAATCGCCACACTTGACACGATTGTTAAAGAAGCTCAAGCCAAACAAATCAAGCCTCCATCCGTCATAGTCATCGGTGAAGTTGCTAATCTAGGCAGGAAACTGGCATGGTTCAAAAAACCCCTAACCTAATAGGCAAAACCGTTGCTTTAACGCGTCCGGCGGGTCAGGCGGAAGAAGCTGGTAAACTAATCAGCGACATGGGAGGTATACCCTACTACATTCCAGCCATAGAGATCAAGGGCTTAAGCAATTTTGCGTCCGTAAAAAAATTCATCATCGAACTGCAAAAGGAACAGGTTGATTATGTTATTTTGATGAGCACCAACGGCGTCAAGTACCTCTTTGAAGACGCTGACGAATTAAAGCTAACCAGCAAGTTGCAAAAGGGATTGGATAAGGCGTTTGTTATTGCGGTTGGTCCACGAACAGCCGAAGCCCTAAAAGAAAAAAACGTCCGAGTGGACATGGTGCCGACAAAGTACAGTTCTGAGGGAATAATCGAATCTCTCCAGGGCAAACAGCTCTCCGGCAAAAAAATCCGCATCCCAAGAACCAGCAACGCAACCCCGACCTTAACTGAGAAACTCAAAGAAATGGATGCCGACGTAGAGGAAATCTACGTTTACGAGTCAGGTTTGCCCGTGGATGAGAAACTAACAGCCAAGTTCTATGAAGACCTAACCAGCGGAAGGATCGACGCTATTGTTTTCGGCAGCGGCTTGAGCGCCAAGAACATCTTCAAAATGCTCACTGAAAAAGCATCTATGGAAAAACTCCGTAGCATAATCGATGAAAAAGTGACAACAGTGGCTATTGGTCCCACAACCGCCGAATCCTTAAAGGAAATGGAAATAAAAGTTGACGTTATACCTCAAGATTACTTGTTTGAAAATGCACTCACTGCATTAGCCGAATTCTGGCAGAAAAAATAATTCTGTTGATGTTGGGTCTACACTGAAATTCACAAAATTGTAAACCGTACGTTTTTTTACCTTGCAAAATTGCAGCAAAGATCAATATTTCTAAGCTAATGGCATTAAAAAAGACAAAACATTAATGGAAAAAAGGGGATTTTAACCCCAGACATGTTGTGCATCCATTAGCAGCTTTCAGGATTAGAAACCAATTTCGATCGCTTCCCAACCAGAGTTTCCGTGTCCACCGCTCCAGCTATTGTTGAGCGCCGCTTGGGTCCAGATATCTATTCTAACTACGTAGCAACAAGGAATAATCCGAGGATCGCTCCATGGATCCCAAAGGAACTCCGTTAATACTGGGTATCCTTGTCAGCAAGATTTCCATTACAGGTTTTTGACAAAGTAACAGCATTGATCTCTACAATTGGAACGGAAAGAGTTTCGAGTTTCCATCTGCAGCGACGCCTAGACGACTAAAACTTCTTGTATCATACGCCTGAACTGTTACCACTATCACACCTTCACACTACTTGACCCTCCACACTTAAGTGGAATACGGGTTCCATCTTTCTTCTGTAATTGGAGCGTTATCACTGGTGTTGGAGGCCCTGTGTTGTCAGTTTGAACTACCTGCGGACTACTTACTAATGTAGTGCCACCGCCATCCCTTACTCTAAGACGCAAGTAGTAGATCCCGTCTGGTGCCCCAGCCGTTCCATCTGGAAAGGTTGTTGTTAGCCAATCCATTAGGCGTTTTTCAGCAATTGCGTTTGGTCCTCCATTGGAGTCAGGAATTCCATCAAATGAATTCAGTCGATTTACTGTTGAATCGAGTACGTTGAACCATCCACCTGGATCAGAGCCCCCAGAGGGCTTTCGCGTCACTGGTTGAATCCAAGGAAATACACTGATGTAGTTGTACCCTTGCACATCAGTAATTATTGGTTTATATGGTCCACCGGGATTCGAAGAAATCTCTACGAGATACTGGGTAGCAGCAGCCATATTGAATACCCCTCTCAATTCAGCTGAAGCACCAGAAAAGATGTGGTCAACAACACCGCTTGCTGGGGCTGGAGGCGGTACTTGAAAGGGTGGCATGCTTGAGTACAGTTCCCCGAATCCTTGAGAATCAATCTGGGAAATAGGAATCGATCCAATCCGCGTTATCTGTGGTCTCAGGCACATTAAATCGCGAACTCGTCGACAACGAACTGAGCACAACCAAGACAAACTTGATGGCAAAAACACAACAGTTTGTTCTTTACGATTAAACCTTTAAATTGCTTGCCTTCCTCGCGATCAACAACATCAACGAATTGTTTGAGAAGTGCATCATCTTCGGCAATACGTGCGGTTACCAATGCAAACTCTCGCATCTCAGCGATGGATGGCTGCTCATTTATTGGAGGTCCGCCAAAGCTTAATGCAAACAAATACGCAGTGCTTGCTACATAGCCATTGACAGATCCACCTGCAATATTCAGTTAAACGCGTTCTTTTCTAGTTCTGCTTGAAAACTGGCTTGATTTTGGGCTCGAAATGCTTCTACCACTCGTTGAAACCTTTTTCATCTTCGACTAGTTTTTTAATTGCTTTACCAGTTTCGCGAAGTTCAAAAAAACGTTCTTCAATCGCGACAGATTTCTTATCTTTAACTTTCGTTTCCTTAGAAGACATGGTTAAAAACTCCAGTTGATGAATACTATTTTTGAAATAAATTGTTTTTGCACATTCTTAAGACAAAAAGTCTCAGTATTTTCATCGTATAATTTAATTCTTTTGAAGAGTTAGGGCTAAAGTCCCTGATAGTGTCAAATCATAAAGAAATTGAGCAGAGACATCACCACCTTCCAACGGACAATTGCTTCTGAATAACAAAAAAACTTTGAAGCAAATAAGATCAAAACCCCAAATGCGTAACTTCATTTTGGCTAAAGTCTATAACCTTCTTGCGCCAAATAGATTCTAAATCATAGCTTAGCAGGTTGGAGGATTGCTTGGGCAAACTAAAATTCGGCGTATTCTTACCCTTCTATGGATTTCAAGCCAAAAATCCCAAAGAACAATTTCACCGTCTCAAAAACATTGTTTTAGAATGCGAAACGTTAGGTTACGATTCGGTTTGGCTTGACGACCATTTAATGTACAATAGCTGGCCAATCTTTGAGTCTTGGACAACTCTTTCCGCGCTGTCTTCCTTAACCAGCAGGATTCGGTTGGGAACAATGGTTTCCTGCAATCAGCACAGAAACCCGGCACTACTCGCCAAAACCGCAGCTACGCTCGATGTCATCTCGAGTGGCAGGTTAGAGTTCGGCATAGGAGCAGGAGTCCAAGAAAACGAGCATGTTGCTTATGGCTTTGACTTTCCCAACCCTAGAGTTAGAGCAGCCCATTTGGGTGAGGCTTTAGAAGTAATTACAAGATTGTGGACCAAAGAAAAAGCAACCTACCTGGGCAACCACTATTCGCTCAAAGATGCTGTTTGCGAACCTAAACCTTTGCAGAAGCCTCATCCACCAATCACAATAGGTGGTAGCGGAGAAAAGTACACCCTTAAAGTTACCGCGACTTACGCAGACAGATTTGATTGGGGCTTCTTGCCAACAGTAGACGTATATAAGCACAAGCTAGAAGTTTTAGAGAACCGCTGCAAGGCGGTTGGCAGGGATTTTGGTGAAATTGAGCGCTCATGCTGGCCAAGCGGACAAATATTAATTGCCAAAAACCAAAACGAATTAACCGAGAAGATTTCAAAATTTAAACCTCCGAATATGAGCTTGGAAGACTACAGGAAATCCACCTTGGCAGTGACACCTGACGAATGCAAAGAACAGTTGAATATTTACTTGGATTTGGATGTTACTTATTTTATGCTGTACTTTGCAGACTTGCCAAGCTTGGATGGGATAAAATTGTTTTCAGAAGCTATTACCCAGAAAATTTAGTCAGAGGTCTCCTCTTGCAATATGCGATAATTCATGAATGATAATTTCATCAAGACTGTGATAGGGATTTTCCCTAACTAAAATAATGTAGTCAGAATCGTCAGTTTCATCGCCATTAAACACACAAGCATCCGTACCCTTAGTTGAAAGAAGTCTGCCCCACTCTTCAATCTCCCGAAAATCATCCTCTTTGCATTGGCGCTGATACAATGCACGGTTAAAGTCGTCGTCGTTTAACCTAAACGCTTTAACTTTCGGCATAGGCTTGCGACTTAGCGTTCTCCACGCTGCTGCGAGACGCCTTTTGGGTATACATTCGCTTTTCATATTGATTCCTTCTACTAAAACCATACAAAACCCCAGTTTATTCCGTTTTTCATCAGAAGGACCCGCCACTTAGGAGCAAGCCGCGACAAAAAAATCAAGTGGTTTAGCTCTAAAAGTGTTTGCAGTAGTTGCAATACTACAACAATCGTTTTTGCGGTTCTGTCAAGTCTTCGAAAATTATTGGAGCCAAAGATTGAAAATGCTTTCCCCCGAAAGGTCAAAACGGTCTTCTCCGACTTTAGGCAAATATTCCCCAATGAAAATAATGGATTTGTCGTCCGTAATAAAGTAACATTTTGCTTCAAGTATAGGTCTGCCTGACCCTTCCTGTACAAAAGCGACGTACCAACCGTTTGAGGTCTGTTTTGTTTGGATTGATTGTGGAGGCAGGTGGTCATTTGGATAGTTTTTGTATTCTGGATATTTATCTTTCAGCAAAGAAATCGCCTCAGATTCTTTTAAGGCGATTTTACTGTTATTTAAAAAATAAAGTGTAGAAATAGCTACAAGAACTATGACAATAAACGCTAATATTCCAATTTTCTGAATTTTATTCATTTTATGAGTTTTGATAAACAAAGATTATAAGCCTTACGACAAAAAAGCGTTATTATACAAAATGGAATAAGATTTTTTGATCGCTATTGTTTTTAACTTTTATTGTTATAGTCGGTTGTTAGCACGTTCATGCCGCTTAGCACCGCTTCCATGCTGGCTTTAACGATGTCTTCACGCACACCCAAAGCTGTAACGGTTCGGTTGCCTTTACGCATACGTACAACAACTTCAACCATTGCATCTGTTCCGCCAGTGATTGCTTTAACGTTGTATTGCTCCAATGTTATAGGTTCGGTTTCTGCGATGGCATCTTTAACCGCGTTTATAGCTGCATCCACTGGTCCCACGCCGACTGCTGCACCCCAAACAACCTTGCCGTTTACTTTTAATCTAACTGAAGCTGTTGCCGTAACTTTATCGCCGCCAACGAACGTCATTTCTTCAAGCTGAATTGGTTTAGCTTGACTCAAACCCATCACGGTTTCAGCGATAGCCAAAACATCCGCATCCATAACGGTTTTGCCTTTGTCACCAAGTTCTTTGATCCGTTGGAAAATCTCTTTAAACTGCTGTCCGCTAGGCTTAAGACCCATATGTTCCAAGTTCGCTCGTATAGCATGCGACCCAGAATGCTTTCCAGGGGATAGGCGACGTGTACGACCGACAAGTTCAGGAGTAATCGGCTCATAAGTCAATGGATTAGAAAGCAGACCCTGCGTATGAATGCCAGACTCGTGCGTGAAAGCGTTTTCGCCCACAATTGCCTTATTTGGCTGAACGTAAACCCCAGTCAACCGTGATACCAATTGAGAGGTACTGTAAAGCAATTCAGTCTTCACATTCAAATCCAGCTTGTAGAGCGACTTTAACGTGACAACTATCTCTTCAAGTGAAGCGTTTCCTGCGCGTTCACCTAAGCCGTTTATAGTGGCATGCGCTTCTTGAGCCCCTGAACCCAAAGCAGCAACTGTGTTAGCAACTGCCATGCCGAAATCGTTGTGGCAATGCACACCTACTGGAACCTTGATCTTTTCGCTGAGTTTTGAAAAGAATTCTGCTGAACGTTCAGGAGTTAAGATTCCCACAGTGTCACATGGAACAATGCGATCTACTCCAGAGTCGATAGCTGTTAAGAAGACTTTCGTTAGATAATCGAAATCTGATCGCGTTGCATCTTCAGCCAAAAACTCGACATCCAAACCGTGATCTTTAGCATAATCAACGCAGTCTGCTGTTACCTTAAGCATCTCTTCTCGAGTTTTATGCAGTTTGCATTCGATATGCAGGTCAGAGGTTGGAACAATCATGCTTATGCCAGAAGCACCACTCTTCAAAACAGCATCAATGTCATTTCGTGTGCCTCTAGCAGCGCTGTAAACTTTAGCTCTCAAACCCTGCTTGGCGATGAGGCTGACAGATTCCATCTCACCTTCAGAAACAGCAGCGAACCCAGCCTCGATAAAATCCACACCAAGCTCGTCAAGGCGCTGCGCAATCCTCAATTTGTTTTCAGGAACAAGCGAAACTCCAGGTGTTTGTTCACCATCACGAAGGGTGGTGTCTAAAAATTTTAGATGTTTAGGGAAGCGGTTGAATAAAGCAATACCCCATTTAAATCACATTCATTTTCAAGGGGTCAACCTTAAATATAAAATTATTGGTGTTTTAATGCATCATGAGGCTAGTAGAATGCGAAGCGACCAAATAAGAAAGGGAACAGAGAAAGCGCCCCATAGAGCGCTCTTAAAATCTTTAGGTTTACAAGATGATGACATAGCAAAACCATTGATTGGTATAGCTAATAGCTACACAAACATTGTTCCCGGACACATACATCTCCGCACGATTGGCGAAGCGGTAAAAGAAGGCGTCCTCGCTGCGGGCGGCACACCCTTCGAATTCAGCACGATCGCCGTTTGCGATGGCATCGCAATGGGACACGAAGGCATGCGGTATTCGTTGCCCTCAAGGGAAATAGTCGCGGATTCAGTGGAGATTATGCTTCAAGCCCATAGTTTAGATGGTCTTGTTATGATTTCGAACTGTGACAAAATCACTCCAGGTATGCTCATGGCTGCCGCAAGAGTCAACATCCCAGCTATAATGGTTACAGGCGGACCCATGGCAGCAGGCCGTCACCACGGCAAAAAAATAAGTTACTCCGCAATGCCAGAAGCACTAGGACAAGTAGCGGCAGGAAAAATGACTGAAGGCGAATTATGCGAGATGGAAGAAAACGCCTGTCCAGGATGCGGTTCCTGCAGCGGTATGTTCACCGCCAACACCATGGCATGCATGACCGAAGGTTTAGGGTTGTCGCTGCCTTATTGTGCAACATCTCTTGCAAACAGCGCATTCAAACTTCGATTAGCCAGAGCTACAGGAAAACAAATCATAAAACTAGTCCAAACTGACCTTAAGCCATCGCAGATTCTAACCAAGGAAGCTTTCGAAAACGCCATCGCACTCGACATGGCTCTTGGCGGCTCAACCAACACGACGTTGCATCTACCAGCCATCGCTAAAGAAGCAGGTTTAACCTTGCCCCTGTCAACCTTTGATGAAATCGGCAGAAAAGTTCCACACTTATGCAGCATGATTCCAAGCGGAACCTATGCACTTGAGGATTTGGATGCAGCGGGCGGAGTCCCAGCAGTCATGAACGAACTCAAAACCCTGCTTAACCTAAAGTTGCCAACTGTCTCGGGCAAAACAGTGGGCGAAAACATCAAAGATGCAGTGGTCTTAGACAGAGAAGTCATCCACACCCTTGCAAACCCCGTTCATAAAGAAGGCGGCATCGCCATCTTAACCGGCAACCTCGCACCCAAAGGATCAGTCATCAAAACCGCAGGCGTCTCACCAAAAATGCAGAAACACACAGGTCCAGCAAAAGTCTACGACTCAGAAAAGGAAGCACTCAAAGCCATACGAGGAAACGAAATCAAACCCGGCGACGTCATCGTCATACGGTATGAGGGACCAAGAGGCGGACCTGGAATGCCTGAAATGCTATTTCCAACCGCGACTATCGCAGGCATGGGCCTATCTGAAAGCGTTGCCTTGATTACTGACGGACGCTTCTCAGGCGCCACACGCGGAGGCAGCATCGGACATGTTGCACCAGAAGCTTTTGAAGGCGGACCAATCGCAGTTCTCAAAAACGGCGACACCATAAAAATTGACATACCCAACCGAACACTGAAAGTCGATTTAACTGACAAAGAACTCAAAACACGCCTATCTGCTTGGAAACCAAGACCGCCAAAAATTACCAAAGGAATCTTGTCTAGATACAAGCCAACATCTATTGAATAAAATAAATTAACGACAAAAAAGGGTAAAAATTCTGGATCCGCTGGATTTTACCAGTAGCGTCCACACATTCCCATTCCAATTCCGTAGGGACAAGCGCCTTGCTGTGAACTTTGCGTGTAACCGCTGTAGCCGTTGCCAATGTTTGATGGGTAGCATCCGTTGTAGCCGTTGTCCTCTTGTACGGGCGTTTGTCTGTAGGTTCCATTTTGGTTTTGGGCGCTGACTGATTGTGCGTAGGCTACTCCAGCGGCCGCCATGATTACAAGCGACAACGCTAAGACCACGAGGATGATTTTTGTTTTGGTCATTTCACTTTTCACCTCAACAAATCTATTGGGTGCGGTTGGTTTGAGGGTTGGCTGAAACATTTTTGAAACGGTTAGGTGAAACTGTTTCTGAGATTTTGATGTTGAAATTTGGTTTAAATGGAAAAATCCTTAAATCTCTCCAAGATGAGTCTAATTTAGATATAACATGAAAAGAGCTAACATGTTTCTAATCATACTGATTGCTTCCATAGCAGCCCTTATAGCAGCAACGGCCATCGGCTTTGCCATCTTCTCACAACCTCAAAACCCAGCCAACTGGATGAGCCAAATGTGGGGAGGCTCAAACAACTACGACGGAATGGGCGGCATGATGGGAGGAACCACAACTACAACATCAAGCGGTCTGCTGCCTTTCTTTGGCGTCTTGTTCGCGGTCTTAATTGGTGTGACAGTTATTGGAATTATTGGTGTAGGCTATTATCTGCTCTATCCTCAAATTCGGGTTGGAACTGTAGGAGTAATTCAAGCTACGCAAAACATTGCGGCAATTCAGCCAGCCGCGAATGGTTCAACAGCCTATGAATCCGTCCTTAAAACCTTAACCGAAGAAGAACGTAAAGTGGTTGAGGTCCTAAACAGCCATCAAGGCAAATACCTCCAAAAATACATTCGAAGCGAAACTGGGCTGAGCAGACTCCAAACCCACCGAATAATCGCACGCCTAGCTGACAGAGGAATCGTTTCACTGGAAAAGACGGGAAACACAAACCAAGTTTACTTGTCCAGTTGGCTGCAACAAAAAAACTAAGCTACAATAACACTCAAAGAATCTATTTTATCGTAATGCGCGAGCAAGCCGAAAATGAAATATGACAAAAGCTGACAGCTTCCGATAGTGAGTACAAGATGAGTTGTCAGTGTTTGTTTACTGATGCTCGATTGCGTTTCCTGATAAGAATCATAAGACTTAGACCACCAACAAGGACTACAATCATTGGCGGTATAATCGGTAGAGCCGTCTGAGGTGAAAGTAGAACTTGTACATTAAAATCAATTGTTTCTGAGACTCCAACGTTTCCTGCTTCATCTGTCGCATAAACTATTAATTTGTGGTCTACGTTTTGAAGCCCAGTCAAAGTTGTATTTCCATCAATCGTGTACACTTTTCCGTCCATGTTGTAGGTAATTAACGAAGTTGACTCGTTAACTGTGAAAACTAAAGGGATTTTGGATGAATTGTAAAGTTTGTTTTGCAATGAAAGAACTGCTACATTTGGCGCCGTGGTATCAACTGTGAAGTTAACCGTTGAAGAAACTGGGAGTATATCAGAGAATAAAGAATAAACCTTCAATGTGTGCATGCCATCAGATATTGGTCCATACAATGTTGTGTTTCTAGGCACAGTAACATTCGCTTGCTCATCTACAGTGTAGCCCATGCTAACAATTGACTCTGTCCTGTCTATAGTGAATTCCAATGGAATCATTTTATCTACATTGTAAGTTTCGTTTAGTGGAGAGAGAATTGAGATTTGGGCTTGGTTGGCAGTGTTAACTGTGAAGTAAACTGAAGCTTGTGAAGTAAAGTCGTTAACCTCAAGAGTAGTAAAGTTTGGACCTGTTCTGTAAATGCCACCGACGGTAGCAAAGATTTGCAGTTGGTGTATTCCTTCTGAAAGAGGCCCCAAAGTTACTGAAAAGTTCTGAGCTACCTCATTTACACGGAATCTAAGATAATAGATAACATATCGATCGCCTCCGTCTATACTAATCTCAACAGAACAATGGTTCACATAACCATCCCAATTTCCGTTCATAGAAAATTCTAATGGTACAAACTTTGACACATAAGTCGTGCTTGTCGGCGATTTCAGCGATATCACTGGAGGAGTTAAAGGCCCTGTCGGGACAGGATATGAGGGCGCCGAATTTCCCATACCAATCGTAAACGTCGCGGAAATGAGTAGCGCCAAAATGAATACTACGAATACTGCTGTTTTCTTCATACAGCTATCAATAACCATTCGCTGAGCAGGCACTTATTATTTTTCCCATATTACACGTATAATTCCATATTTTGTTCTTAGAAAAATCAGTAAAGAACATAGCAATTGTTGCTTCATTATGTAACAACATTGCCTTATATCAAATCGAATCGTTATGGGGTAGTGAGAAAGCAATTTACTAAGAGCCAACAGTTGAGCGGGTCTGGCGGCTAACAAAAAGAAGGCGACAGTTAATTACTTTTGCGCCCCTTGATGCTAGCCCACGGCTAAATCCGCTTAACAAACCTTTTTGCTCCCCAAACATTATCAAGCGTCCTATTAGAGAAAACATCGTTAAATCCATACTTAAAACGATAATTCGAACTGGAGAACAACTACCTTAAAACGGATATGTTTATATTGAAATTAACAGTTTTAGTGACTACTCGAATCAAGGAAATGTAGAATATGTCTACTCATAGTAGTTTGCGCAAAAGAAAACTTACAGGCGGCAAAAAAAGAGCTTACCGATCAAAGAAAAAATACGAAGCAGGCGGATACCCAGCTGAAACAACTCTTGGTGAACCAAGACGCAAGACCACCCGTGGCATGGGCGGCATCTGCAAAATCAAGGTGCTCAGCGACAAATACGCTTCTGTAACTGACCCTAAAAGCGGCAAAACAGAAAAAACAGAAATTACCCGAGTAGTTAAAAACGGAGCGAACGTTGACTACAACCGCAGAGGCGTCATCACAAAAGGCGCAGAAATTGAGACCGCACTCGGCTTAGCGAAAGTTACTAGTCGACCCGGCAGCGATGGCATAATCAACGCTGTTCTCATAACCAAAGAGAAAGCCTAAAAAATTTCTTTAAATTCTCAACGTTTAGCAAGCAACTGTTGTTGCTGGTTTTTAATTTTCAATAGTTGCTTTGCAAGTTTTTGAATTATCTTTTCCTTCGCTTCCTGTTTCTCAATAAGTAGCATCCCAGCTTTAACCCACGGCGTCTTGGGAAAATGAGCCTCAAAGTTAACTTCGTTCTGTAAACAAAGTTTGTCCGCTGCTTCTTTTATTTCAGCAATTTTTGGCGATTGCACTGCCAGACTTTTAGGGACTCGCCGTCCTTCTTTTCTTGATTTATTGCAGTCAAAGTAGACTGGCCAGATTATTGCTTTATCGAGTTTTCTCATTTTGTTTCACCTATTTGTGTGTGTAGTAAGCGACTAGTTTCTCGCCGACTTCGTTTACCCGCACGAAACCGAAGCGTTCAAACTGTATGATATCGTCTGGCTTTAACTTTTTGCAGTCAGCCTCAGCAAAACCCTCGACAACTGACGCGTCAGGCATCACTACTTGGCTTGAGAATTCTGTGCCTTTGGGTATCCACTGCATAAGTTGGACTTTGATTTTCCGCACATCTTCGTAGGATTCGCTGGCAAACGTTGCAGTTATGGAAGTTTCGGTTTTGCTTTTAATTTTAATGTTGAAAAGCTCCATAAACCTTACAACTTTTTCTGGCTCCATGGCTTCTGCGTCTTTCTGGGAAACCCAAAAGCTAACAACTTTATCTCCACCGTATGGAGTTACCGTATATTCTCTAAATCCGCGGTCAGGTTTCTCTGGGTGCAATGGAAGTTTAGCTTGGAAAGTCTTTGGCACGTCCAAAACCTTAAGTTCGACGGGCTGGGGCACGAAGAAGTACCTGTCGCTTGAGGCATCAAGGATTTTGCGGTTGTATGAAAACAGGTTCTCCCAACTCAACGTGACGTCGTTAGATTTTGTGCCTACGTCGATTATCATTTTTTTGATGGCTTCGGGTGTGATTCCGCGTTTTCTTAGGGCAGCAAAAGTGCCCAGCCGCGGGTCGTCATAGCCTGTGTACAGACCTTCTTTTATGCCTTGAACAATTTTTGATTTGCTGAGGAAGGCACCTGTGATTTTTAGTCTTCCATAATGTATGGCTTCGGGGTAGGTCCAGCCCAAATGCGCGTACATGTATTTTTGACGGACCATGTTTGTGTAGTGTTCTTTGCCACGAATGATGTGGGTCATACCCATTAAATGGTCGTCTAAACCTGCGGCTAAGTTGTAGAGAGGCCAAACTACATATTTGCTTCCGACGCGTGGATGAGGATATTTCTTTGTATCGACGATGCGGAGGGCAGGCCAGTCTCGGACTGCTGGGTTTGGGTTTTCAAGTTCTGTTTTCACGCGAACTACAGCTTGCCCTTCTGTGTATTCTCCATTCAACATGCTATGCCAACGCTCCAATTGTTCATTAGCTGGCACAGCTCTGCATGGACATGCTTGCTTAGCTATCGTTATTTTGCGGAACTCTTCAGGCACACACTCGCAAACGTATGCGTTGCCATCCCCAATGAGCCGCTCAGTGTACTCGTAGTAGATGGGGAGTCGGTCGCTTTGGATGTATTCTTCGTCGATTTTGCAGCCCAGCCATTTCAAATCTTGCCTGATGCTGTCATAGAATTTTAAGGATGGCTTTTTGATTTTGGGGTCTGTGTCTTCGAAACGCAGAATGAATTTACCGTTGTATATTCGAGCGTATTCGTGGCTTAGCAGTATGGCTCTTGCTGAACCCAAGTGTAAAACGCAGTCAGGGTTAGGTGAAAAACGAGTTACTATCTGAGGATACTTATCGATGTTAGGCAGCGGCGAAAGACGTTTCTCTTCAGCTTCATGCTTTTTCTGGGTTTCAGGCCAATTTGCTTCAACGATAGCTTTCTGCTCAGAGAGAGACAGACTGTTAACTTCATTTACAACCGAGTTAATTATGCCTGAGAGTTCCTTTACGCGGCTTCTTAGCTCCTGTTTTTCTCCAAGAACCTTTCCAACCATTGCGCCATCTTGTGCTTTCCCGTCATGCCCAACCGCGTTTAGCAAGGCGGCTTTTCGAATAAGTTCTCTGAGTTCAATATCGTTTTCTAACGCCAAATCATTTACGCTCGCTCAGTGTTACTTGTTTCGTTTAATCAAGAATTCAGCGAACGCTTTTAATTTTTCCTTAGCTTGGGGAGTGGGTAAAAGCTTTTCTGTTTCACTCCAGCTTTCCATAACCATCCGTTCCGCGGTTTGTTTGACGTGTTCCATGGCACCATATTTCTGCATGAGTGCGATGGCTTCGTCTCGGAGTTTCTGGTCGGAGGTGTGCATATTGAGAATCTCAACTAGCCGCTTTTTGTCTTTGCTGTTGGCTTTTTTGAGAGTGTAAATAGCCATTAGGGAACGTTTGCCTTCAGTGATGTCTTGTCCGACGCCACCCTTCTTTTTGGCAAACTCTTGCCCCGTCAAATCCAAGATGTCGTCCTGCATCTGGAAGGCAACGCCGATACTTTCGGCGAAACGACCAAGCTTTTCAACAAGAGGCTTCGGGGCGTCTGCGAGAACTGCTGCCATTTTTGCCGCCATGCGGGCTAGGGTGCCTGTTTTGTAGGCACACATCTGCAAATAATCGTCTTCACCAAGGGCGTCTGCGTTAGCTATACCCTTGTGCCATGCAATGTCCATTGCTTGGCCCATGCTTAGGTTAATCATTTCCTGAACATAAACCTCGTAAAAGTCCCGTTGCACCTCAGGAGAAAGCTTCTCTCTTTGCACCATTAAGGGCAAAAGTGGCAAGTAATACATGGCGTTTCCAGCGTTAATGGAGATGTCCATTTGAAAAATCTTATGGGTGCAAGGCTTCCCGCGGCGCATTTCGGAGGAGTCTTCAATGTCGTCGATGACTAAGGTGCCGTTATGGATAACTTCGGGAATAATTGAGAAGTCTAAACAGTTTTCGGCTTTTTTGCCCAGTGCTTCACAAATCAAAAGGAACAGAGCCGGTCGCCAACGTTTTCCGCCTCGGTCCAACATGTCCCAGATGGGGTCCGCTACCGCCTTGTTCATAGGCTCAAGCGTGTAGCTGTAAATGGGCGGAGTGACCTTAAAGAGTACCGCGTCCTTGCTGAACTTGCGTGGTAGGTATTTTTCGATGGTTTTGTCGATTAATGGGGCGGTTTCTTCGAGGTATTTTTCGATGTCCAAGTTAACGTGCGCCTCTTTTAGCGTATTTTTCTAAGTTGAATCTGCGGGCTTGCAGCCACTGAGCGGTTTTTCCAGTTATCACTACAGGAGATTTGGTTAAATCGTTTAGTTTTTCTGCGCCTACAAGGAACATGACGTTGCGTAGTTCCTCGATTAGGCAGGACAGTTTTTCCTCGGTTTCTTTGACGCCTTTAACTGCCGTTTCAAGAATGGGCTGGGATACACTGGCTAAGCTTGCACCAAGAGCTAAAGCTTTGGCAATGTCCGTGCCGCTTCGTATACCGCCTGAAGCAATCAAGGGCAACTTTACAGTCTGCGCATTCTCGACAAGACTCACCGCGGTGGGTATGCCCCAATCCCAGAAAGCCTCGCCTAAGTAAATATCTTTTTGTTGGGTTGAGCGGTAGTATTCTACTGCTGCAAAGCTGGTTCCGCCAACTCCCCCGACATCGATGGCTTTAACGCCTGCCTAGTCTCAAGCGCTTTTGCGTCTTCTGAGGAGATTCCTGCCCCAGTTTCTTTTACGATGACTGGCACATCAAGTTCTCCCGCGATTTCGCCGATCTTGGATAGGACACCTTGAAAGTTGGTTTGTCCCTCAGGCTGCACAACTTCCTGCAATGCGTTAAGATGAACTGCGACGGCGTTCGCGTCAATCATTTCTACAATTTTTTTTACTTCTTTGATGCCGTAGCCATGCACCAGCTGAACTCCGCCGACATTGGCTATTAAGAATGCGTTTGGGGCTTTTTCCCGTGCGATCCTGTAGGTTTTTTCAAGGCTTTTGTTTTCGATGGCGGCTCTCTGGCTACCTAAACCCATGCCTAACCCAAGCTTCTCCACTGCTTCAGCTATCGAAGCGTTAATGGAGGTTGCTTCCTCCGCCCCCCCAGTCATTGCACCTACAATAATTGGCGCTTTGAATTTTTTACCTAAGAAAGTGGTTGAAAGGTTGATTTTGGATTTGTTAATTTCAGGCAGTGCACGATGAACCAGTTGGATGTCCTCGAAACCTGCGGTAACGTTTCTGGCTTGAGCTTTTTGGTCTAAGCAAATGCGTATGTGGTCTACTTTACGTTTGCCGGTTTTTTCAGCCATCTTAGGTCTTCTCTATTTCAGTGCCTAACACACTTTGGTCTGTTAAGGCTCTGTAAATAGATAACCCTTTTGTGGCTCCCGTAACTGTTACATGTATTCCCTGTTCGATTGCCGGGATTAATGCGGCTATTTTGCCTGCCATGCCGCCTGTAACATCTTTACCTTGGGATTTACCAAGTTTTGGCTGAATTGCTTTGAGCTCAGCTAAAGTTAGTTTTTTGTAGGGTTTTGCATCTGGGTTGGTTTTTGGATCTGCGTCAAATAAGCCATCGGTGTCAGTGCCGACGACGATTTTTGACGCGTTGTATTTTATGGCTAAGTAAGCTACAAGCTGGTCTCCTGAGAGGATTGTGAAGCCCAACTTTTCATCTAAAACTGCGTCGCCATACATGACTGGTGTGAATGCCATTTTTTGCATGGATTTAAGGACGGTTTCGTTGAAGAAATTTATTTTGCCGTTCTCAGTCAAGAAACAGGAAGATGGCGCGATGCTTACGGCAGCGATTTCATGCCAAATCAAAGCATCCATAACCAAGCCATTAAGCACTGTCATGACATGGTGGGTTTCAGCAAAGCCTAATTTCTGTGTTGGGTCTTCGTTGTAGCCGTTTTTTATGCCATATTTTTCTGCTGTCGGATGACCAAAGCTGCCGCCTCCATGAACAACGATGAGGTTGTCTAGGTCTGCTCGCTTGATTTCTTCAGCTAAGCGGTTTATGATTTCGGTTTTTGCAGCTAACTCTCCGGTTTTGTCAGTGATAGCTGAGCCGCCGATCTTTAGGATTATAGGTCTTGAATCGTTCATTGTAATCGTAACCTGACTATGTCTATTTGAGTTCGGCTAATTTAACGTTGCAGTTTTTCTCTGCCTATATCAGACTGGTCCATGAGGATACTTAAAAATTGTCCGTGAAAAGAAAAAAGCCCTAAAAAAGGGTGATGGTATCGTTTTCTATGCTGACTTTATTGCCGGTTTTAATCTTTGACACGTCGATTTTGTCTATGGTTGGGATTTCGCTGATGATGGCGCCGACGGCGATTATGGTTTCGGTTTCTTTGTTTATCATGGCGGCGGGTGCGGTGTTGTTCTTTTTCATGCGGTAGAGTGTGTAGCTTCCGACTGTGCTGCCTTTGCCTTGGGGAAAGACGAGGATTTTGCCTTTGACGCTTATGCCTTGGAGATCGTGTCCTTTTTCTAGGACGACTCCTGTGTTGGGATCCACGCCACCATAAAACGAAATTGGCATCGAAGTTACCAAGGCTTCGCCCTGCGCTTTGCCTTTGTAGATTATTCTGCCTTTTAATTGTTCCATTTTCCAGTCACCGCTGCTTGTACGCATTCTTCTATGCTGCCCATCTTGGTTTTCATAAGATTCTGCCTTGAATAGAAACATCCCTTCGCAGACGTTGTGGCTAAAGTTTTGAATCTACCTTTTAAGGGAGCTACTGCCATGCAGGTGTCGCAGGCGAATTTGCCCCCAGCTGCCTCAATAGTTGTTGTGTAGCCGCGTTTATCCGCAAGTTGTTTAGCGGTTCGAGATGTGGCGACCCAAAACTCCGTGCCCTGTGCCACCTGTTTGCCTTTGACTAAATCAGCGATTTCAGAGATTTCCTTAATAGAACAATGCGGACAGCCCACACAAACCAGTTCAATATTATTTATGTCGTCGTTGATGTTGTCGTAGGCATTTTTGAGGTCACTTTGCTCAATGATTACTTTTTCATTAAGTTGCGGTTGTTGTTCGGCTCCAGGTGTTACGCCCTTCATGTAGAAAAGAGGTTTTGCACCATAAGTTACTACGGAAGCGCAGAAAGACTTGAGATCGTCAAGGTCAGCCGCTTTAATGCCTGTGATGTATGGGATCTTGTTCTCTGCTTTTTTGCCAATCGCGTAGCCCAGTGCGCCCCAATCGGAAAGTTTGGTTAATTCTGCGTTAACTTGAACATGTATATCAGGCACTCTGTTCTTATCAAGGTGCAACCCGTAGCAGGGAGTTTTTCCGACGAATGCGGCTGCCAATGCTGATGGTCCCCCTTCACGGTTAGTTTTTGCGCCCAAAACCGAGTTGGCAAAAGTGACTGCACTGCTTTCTGACCATGCAAGGTGCTCGCCATAAAGCGGCAAGTTGCCGATAAGGTAGGGTGTGCAGGTGCAGCTGATGAGTATGCCCATGCGTTTAAAGGCGTCGATTACTAGGTTTTGTTTTTCTGCGAATTCGGGGCTTATGCCGAGTTGCTGCCAATTCTCCAAATCCATCCCAGCGGGATTTAATGTAGTGAGAACTTTTACTCTGCCATCAACCGCCAATTCATTTAGAAATTCAAGTCCTGCGTCGCCTAGGTTGTGATAGGATACTCCTGCTACTTGGACACTGCCTACTTTGATTAGGCTCTTTGCTCCGAAAATGTCACCGAGTGCAGTTAGGATTTCCATACTTTTACGGACAGCATAACCTTCTTTGCCATCCAGCATATCCTGTTCTTGCTTAGTCAGTTCCATGGTTATCCCAGGTACTTGTTTAGGTCAACTTTGATGTAATCAACTTTTCTAAAGCCTTTTCCCGTCGTAACCATCGGCGCCGTGGCGTCTAAGCCTGCTTTGGCGGTGGTGGCTTTTTTGCCTTCTGAGAGGTCGCCCGAGGGATCCAGTGACGAACCAGGCTGGTTCGAGAGGATGACGCTGTTTTTGTCGGCTTGGAAACGTGTGGCAATTGCCCATTCCACGTCATCGGGGTCATAGATATTGATGTCCTCGTCCACGATTACGCAGTGCTTTAGAGATTTGTGCCCTTCGAACGTGGCATTGATTGCTTTTTTGCCGTCATCAGCATTCTGCTTTTTGATTTGCACAACCGCATGAAGCCAGCTGCATCCGCCCGGCGTAATGTAGACATCTTTGCATTGGCAGACTTTGTTGACTTCGCTGTAAATGGTTGGTTCTTTTGGCATGCCCATTAGAAACTTGTGCTCGTTTCTGCCTGCAAGGATAGTTTGGTAAATTGGGTTTTTGCGGTGGGTTATGCATTTTATTTCAACGATTGGTTGCTGTCTTACGCGGTCAACGATGCCTGTTAAGTCGAGGAAGGGACCTTCTGAGGCTTTTTCCTTTGTTATTCTGCCTTCCAGCACAAATTCGCAGTCAGCTGGAACCTCAAGGTCTACGGTTTTGCATTTGACAAGCTCAGTTTTTTCTAAGGCGTTTGCCATTCCTAACTCATCGGTGCCCATCGGCAATGTTGTAGCCGCCGAAAGCAGAACCGCAGTGGAGTTGCCTATGCATATGGCGATGTCAAGTTCTCCGCCGGCTTTTTTGAGCGCCGTATCAGTACCACGGTTCTCGACTATTCGGGCAACAAAACGGTTTTTGTCAAGAAGCATCAGGCGGTGGAAGCACATGTTGCGTCCAAACTCGGGGTCTTTAACAATGGACACGGCTGAAGCAATGTAATCTCCACCGTCTTTTTCAGTGTAATGCATTATTGGAAGTTTGGTTAAGTCAACGTTGGTCTCCACTACTTCTTGGCACGCGCCCTTCTGTACAAGGTTTGCGGAAACTGGGTGGTCGATGGCGGCTAACAGTTTTGGCAAGAGCTGGTCTTTGCTTATGCCAAGTGACCGCGAAATCAAATCTTTCGAGGAGACAAGCCCAGCAACAACGGGGTAAGAGGATTCTTTTATTTTCTCAAAGTAAACTGGTTTCTCGCCAAGAGCATTGATTATTCCAGCAATCTCGTACTCTGTGGAAACATGCTTCGCTATTCTGGTTAGTTCGCCGTTTTTGTTTAATTGCTCAATGAAATCTCTTAAGCCCATGTTGCATTCGCCTATTTCAAATACCTGTATTTTTCTCTTTATAAAAGAATCGCAAAATGATTAACACCCAATTTTTATGCGGGAAAACAAAATAATCGGTTAGAGTAAAAATGGGTTTTTTAACCATTTTAGTTTCGAGTTACGACCCCAATTTTTGTGCTTAATACTTCAAAGCCTAAGTTCTTTATTGCGTCTGCAACTTTGCTCTGCAACTCTTTGCCTGGGGTCAAAGCGACAATGCAACCTCCACCTCCCCCGCCTGTGAGTTTAGCGCCAAAAGCGCCCTGTTTTCTCGCAAGGTTAACAAGCAGGTCGAGTTCTTTGCTTGAAACCTCGATTTCCTGAAGTAGGTGGTGGTTTTCGTTCATGAGGTCACCGATTTTTTTTAGGTTGAAGAATTCCAGTGCTGCTCTGCCCTCGTAAGCTAGTTCTTCTGCTCGTTTGAAGATTGGATTGTATTTTTGTGGGTTTTTGTTTTTGCGTTCGGCTACCCCTTCGACCATCGCTTTGGTGTTAGCAACTTTGCCCGTGCTTCCGATGACGATTTCCACAGGATCTTTAATGCTTAGGGGCTCGACTTTGTCGGGTCCGCCACCCATGTTTTTCTTAAACCACATAAGTCCGCCATATGTTGCTGCAGTGTTGTCGATACCTGAAGGGTTGCCGGCGTAGGCTTTCTCACCTTCATAAGCAACTTGATTAATTTTTTCGTTAGAAATTTTCATGCCCAGCTCTTGGGCTATGGCTCGTGCGATGGCGACGCTGCTTGCAGCTGAAGCACCAAGTCCACTGAAACCTGGAAGGGTTCCACCTACCCAAATATCCAGCGCAATTTTGGGGTCTATGCCCATGGCTTTCAGCATTCTCTCGATAGACTCGAGTTGCTGAAGTCGTTTTTCGTCGCTGTAGCCCTTTGAGGTTTTCCGCTCGTCTTTAACGTTGATTCCGTTCTGCGCTTTTTTTACTTCTGCATCAGTAGTGGAATCTATAGCTGAAACAATGCCTGGGACACCGTGAACAACGAAGTGTTCGCCAAACAAGATTACTTTTCCATACCCTGAACCTTTACCCATTAAATTACACCTTGAAAGAAAGCTATTACACAAACAAAATAAAAACATTCTTTCACCAAATCGAAGTCAACCAGTTGCTAAAATCATTTCTGACATAAAATAGTAATATTTGCAGAGGTTTGCGGACCTTAAAATAGCCAAATACATGCTAAAAAAATAATTCCACTTCAACAGGTCATTAAACTTTAATAAACCAATCCCAAAAGATCTTCCTCAAGCGCCGAAACGTTCAGTTTGGTTTTCCGAAACCTAAAATAAGTGCGTAACAAAAGTATAGCCACTTGAGGTTCACTGCGTGTCATCCATCATTGAAGACCTCATTGCTAGAAAAATTTTCAACAATCGTGGAGAAGAAACCATAGAGGTCGATGTAATCACTGCTTCCGGGTTCGGAAGAGCTGCTGCTCCAGCAGGGAAAAGCCGCGGAAAAGCTGAGGTGGAATATTATCCTCAGGGTGGTGTGGAAGCAGCCATCAAAAAAGTTGACGACTTAATTGCACCTGAACTTGCCGGGCTCAACGCTGATTTCCAGGAAGAGATCGACAACACCCTCCACGAAATAGACGGCACTACCGACTTCAAGAACATCGGCGGAAACACCGCGTTTGCAATCAGCCTTGCCAACGCTGAAGCCGCAGCAAACTCTCATAGTTTGCTCTTATTCCAATTTCTCGGCGGAAACGCCGCAAACACCCTGCCTTATCCATTGGGCAACTGCATAAGCGGCGGAGCACATGCCCGTGGTAAAGCACCTGACATTCAAGAGTACCTTGCGCTCCCTCATGGTGCAGAAAGTTTTCTTGAAGCCCAGACTGCAAACACACAAATTCACAAGAAAATCGGCGACTTGCTCAAAAAGAAAAGCACTACTTTTAATGGGGGAAAAAGTGATGAAGGCGCATGGATCGCTAACATCGACACTGTGGACGCATTTGAGCTTATGGCGAAAGCCTGTGAAGAAGTCGGCAACGAACTGGATTTTGAGTGCGGTTTTGGCTTAGACGTAGCTGCTTCCTCATTTTGGAAGTCAAAAGAAGAAAAGTACATTTATGAATGTGAAGGAAAGAAACGAGACACTGCCGAGCAGCTTGAGTATATGCTGGAATTGATCGAAAAGTACCATCTTGCCTATGTCGAAGACCCCTTCAATGAAGATGACTTTGACAGTTTCGCTGAATTGACCCGCAAAGCTAAGAATTGTTTAATTTGCGGAGACGATTTGTTCACAACTAATACTGAAAGGTTAAATAATGGAATTAAGATTAACGCTGGAAACGCTATCATCATCAAAGTCAACCAGATAGGCACCTTAACCGATGCAACTGAAACAATCGAAACCGCCCAACGTCACGGTTACGATGCTGTTGTGTCCCACCGTTCCGGCGACACGTGCGATTGGCACATCGCTCATTTGGCTGTAGCATACAAGTGCCCCCTTGTCAAAACAGGCGTTGTTGAAGGCGCACGAATAGCCAAACTAAATGAGCTCATCCGAATTGAGCATTTCCTTGGTAACAGAGCCAAAATGGCTGATCTAAAAATACGCTAAGAGAAGATGAAAAAATAATGTCTGAAGATGAAGGAAAAGAAAATCAACCAGTTGAAGACCAACAAGAGGAAGCATTAGAGGCTCCTTTGGAAGAAGAAACAACTGAAAACGTTAGTACTGAGTCTGAAGCTGAAGTAGAAACTCAGCAAGCGCAAGCTCCAGAAGAAACTCTTCTTTTACCCAGAGACACCCTGCTTTCTGCAGGCATCCACATCGGAACCAGGATGAAAACCCTCGACATGGAGCCATTCATCTACCGCGTACGCCCAGACGGCTTATTTGTTTTGGATGTTAAGAAGACAGATGACCGAATCAGAGTTACAGGAAAATTCCTCTCACGTTATGAACCAGCACGCGTAGCAGTAGCAGCCACCAGGCTTTACGCCCACGAACCAGTCAAAATGTTCTGCAAACTAACAGGCGCAACACCGCTCATCGGCAGATTCATCCCCGGACAACTCTCCAATCCACAGTACTCAAGCCGCATAGACCCCGAAGTAATCCTTGTCTGCGACCCAAGAGCAGACGCACAAGCAGTCAAAGAAGCATCCAAAGTCGGCATCCCAATTGTCGCCCTATGCAGCACAGACAACGAGTTTGCAGGCGTAGACCTAGTCATTCCAACCAACAACAAAGGCAGACGCGCACTAGCAGTCGTCTTCTGGCTACTCGCAAGACAAGTGCTCCGTGAAAGAGGCGAACTTGGTCCAGACCGCGATCCACCAGTAACCATAGAAGACTTTGAAGCTAAAGTGACACGCGAAGAGGAAGAGGAGCCCTAAAATTTTTTGCCGACAATTCGGCGTCCAAATGTAGCTTCTCAATTTTATGAGGGCAACGCCGAAGCGCTCAGAGCACAAATCAGCGCTTGTTTCCTCCATACACTTGGTCCAAAAAAAATTCCCCAAACCAATTTTCATATTCACCCGCGACGAATCGTAGGCTTGATTTGCCCACACGCAGGCTACATGTATTCTGGTCCTGTAGCGGCACATGCTTTTAACGAGTTAGCCCAAGATGGCAAACCTGACACGGTTGTTCTTTTGGGTCCCAACCACACAGGCTACGGTAGCGCGTTAGCGTTGATGCGGGAGGGCGTTTGGCGAACGCCGCTTGGCGACGTCGAAATCGATGGTGCATTAGCTGATGCGATACTCAATGAAACCAAAATCATTGATGTGGATGAAACAGCTCACAAATACGAGCACTCTCTTGAAGTTCAACTTCCCTTTCTCCAGTTTCTTTACGGCAACGCATTCAAAATCGTCCCAATATGTTTCTTAATGCAAGATTACGACTCTGCCGTCGAAGTTGGACGAGCTCTAGTTGAAGCTTTAGATGCAACTAACTCGGTCGTTATTGCCTCATCTGACATGACTCACTATGAACCAGCTAATGTTGCCGCAGAAAAAGACCACTTAGCTCTCAAAGCCGTAATAAATATGGACGCAAAAAGTTTCTATCAAACTGTTGAAGCCCAAAACATCACTGCATGCGGCTACGCGCCAATTACATCCTTAATCACTTACGCCCAAGGCATATGCGCAAAAGAAGCCAAGCTCTTAAGCTACCATAACAGCGGCGACATCACAGGCGACAACTCAAGCGTAGTTGGGTACGCAGCGGTAAGTTTCAAAAAGTAGCTTAAAGAAAAGCGCTCAATATTTCGTTAGTATTTTTTCGAATAGGGCTTTGGTTTTGGCGATTTCTTCCATGGGTGTGTTGTGTATTAATTCAAGAGTTATTGGACCATTATAGCCAAATTCATGCATCTTAGCTAGGAAGGATGTCAGTTCTGGAGCTTCTTCTGTAAAAGGTTTATGGGATTTGTTTGCCATGTGAACATTGCAAACGCGTTTGCCATAAGCTTCCAGCAAATTATCCACTTCTTTGGTTTCCAATGCATGGCACAAATCAAACGTTATCCCCATTTCATCTTCAGGGTCGATTATATTCAGTACTTCTTCAAGCTGCTCGACGTTCTTTCCAAACCCCGTCGAGGTATAAGACAGATTCTCTAAAGACAACTTGATGCCCAGTTGTTTGGCAAAAGGAGTGATTTGCCCAAAAACTTCCTTCAAACATCTCTCCCTGACCGGTTTAGGCATTTTCTTTGAAACATTCGAATGCACAGTCATCAGAGATGCATGTAGTGCACGAGCACATTCGAGTGAGATTTTTCCATAGTAAACCGCCTGATGGACTTCGATAGGGTCTTTGACATGTAGAACTGCCGAGTGAAGTGTTAAACAATTCAAGCCCGATGCAGATAGTGCTTCTTTTTCACGGTAAACGTCCGTGTCATGTTCTTTCTTGATCGATTTCATATTAAACTCAATGTTCTCGAATCCAAGCTGGTTAACAGCGGCAAAGTTCCTATCCAAACGCAGTTTGCTGAAAATCCCATTAGACAAACTCAACTTCATTGTCCAAGCCTTCTACCAATTCCCTTTTTTAATAGTTATGTTAAAGGTTTCTTTCTAATTTTTCTATCCCAAATTGCATAATAGTTAATTTCCTCCATTTTTCTATTAATTGCTTGAAGTGTCAAAAGTGGAAATTAAAGTTCGCTTCTTCACCAGTCTAAGAGAAATCGTGGACAAACGAGAGGAAACACTATTTTTTCCAAACAGTGAAAAGGTCACTGTGGATTTGATTCTCAAAACTCTTTCCAAAAAATACGGCAACCCCTTCACCGACTATGTCTACAATAACGAAACAGGTCACCCCAAAGGTTTTCTCCAGTTCCTCGTCAATGGAACAAGCACCTCAACACTCAATGGGCTCGAAACGGAGCTAAAGGATGGTAATGTTCTAGCAATTCTTCCACCTGTCGGCGGTGGCTAATTTGTCTTTAACAAGAAGAAGCTAAGGGGCTAAACTCCAGCCCAGAACAGTGTCTTCTTACGCATAAATGCTACGAATTCCTTGAGAAGTTCTTGCTCTTCACCAGTCAAATCATCCATGTGTGATGTTAAAAGTTTTTTCGCGTCCGCCTCAGGTACCTTCACGTACAAAACATCTCGTTCGAACACATGTCTTCCTGCAACGGGTTTATCCATAGAAATCGCCACTTGCATCCCCACTTTAGCTTCTCCGACTGCTTTGCCTTGATCTTGAATCTGATCCACATCACCTAAATCTGAGTTATCTTCTGCACGCAAAAGCGAAACTTTGGGTTTTATTCTACCACCTAACACCTCCACACCCAGAACAACTGGTTTGGCACGTCGGAAAATGCAGTTTGGCAGCACAGTGAGTTTTCCTGGTTTAACAAGCGCTTCAAACTCTGCTTCGCTTTTAGCTTCCCGCTTATTCTTTGCCCACTCCAGATAGTTATCGATTAGGTTGTAGATGATTGGGTCTTTGAAGATTTTTACGCCGTTTGCTTCAGCTTCAATTTCAGCATCAGGCAGTACTCTAACCCCAAAAGCCAGGATTGCACCAACTAAGGGTTGACGCGTCTTCACAACCGAAGCCTCGATGACGTCACGTTTGCTAATGTCGCCAATATCGGCGATCCGTACTTGGACATTGTTGGCCTTTAAAATCTCAGCCATAGCCTCAAGTGAACCTAAAGTGTCAGCTTTTACTATTACTCCGTCGATTTCCTTTGTAATCCTGATTCTGCCGATTTCTTCCGTGATGAGATTACAGTATTTGCCAACGTCTTCACCTTCGGGTACAGCAAACAAAGGTGCTCCAGCCAAAGCCCCATCCAAATCGGGCGCAACAATTTTCACACCTGCACTTGCATAAACACACTCAACACTGGTAAATTTGTCGCGTGGGTCACGCATCTCATCAAGCGGTTTAGGAACCAAAATCGTTCGCACACGCGCCGAAATTGGCCCGTTTTTGCCCCCGACAACAATCAAATCATCTCTATGCAATGTGCCATCATAAACAATCGCGTTTAACGTTAATCCTAAACCTGGTTCCTCTTTAACTTCGAGAATGGACCCTTTTGCTGCGCCATCTGTGGTTTGCAGCCGCTTCTTTAGGAACTGCTGAGTTAATCCAACTAGAACCATAACTAATTCGGATAAGCCTTCACCGGTTTTGGCGCTGGTAGGCACAAGTGCAATGTTAATGGTGAAGTCGCGGATATGGTCGAAGCGGTCGGTTTTGAAGTTTAAGCGGCTGAATTCACCCATAACTTGGTAGAGGCGGTTGTTGAAATCTTCCTGCACAAAACTATTCTGCATACCAAAGGATTTTAGGAAGGGTGTGGATTGCTGGGGTTTCCAGCCTGGAATGCGGTCGATTTTGTTGACTGCAACAATGAAGGGTGTTTTGCGAGCTTTTAGAATTTCAATGCATTCCAACGTTTGCGCTTCAAAGCCCTTCAAGATGTCCACGACAAGAATGGCTATATCAGCGACACTTCCGCCTCGGCGCCTTAAATTCGTGAACGCTTCATGCCCAGGAGTATCAACGATTAACAAACCAGGAATCTCGATTCCAGTTTTAAAGTTTGAGATGTATGATCCAATGAGTTGTTTGAGAGTTTCAACTGGGAAAAAACTTGCGCCAATATGCTGAGTCATTCCACCGGCTTCGCGTGCTTGAACACTGGTTTTTCTAAGCTCATCAAGCAACGAGGTTTTACCTGTATCTACGTGACCAAGAACGCATACGATTGGTTGGCGCGTGGGCATTTAGTTTTTTCTCCCTCAACAATTGATAGTTAGTTTGATTTGTTATGAGTGTTGATTAATAAATACTCATTTTATTGCATCTGGTTTGTATAGTTTTGCTTTGTTGGTAAGGTTTTTATTTTGTTGATGTGTTTTTCTGGTTGGTGATTGATTTGCCTTATTGTGTTAAGTGTGGCGCTCTAATAAAGGAAAATGACAAGTTTTGTACGGTTTGTGGTGCAGCCGTTCCCAAGTTCACACGCGAAGAATTCACTGTTTCGGGAAAAAATCTTGTTGACCGCGTTGGGGAATTGTTGCATGAGGGAAATGTGACGCGTGTAATTGTTAAGAATGAAGTAGGTAAAACTTTGCTTGAGATTCCTGCAACGGTTGGTGTGGTTGGAGTGATTGTGGCTCCTTGGTTGGCGGCTTTAGGTGTTGTCGCTGCTTTAGTTGCCAATTGCCGAATTGTAGTTGAAAGAAGAGAATAGAAATCTATTGGGGCGGTTTAACGAGAAACATGAAAATGCCCAAGATCACAAGTATAACGCTTAGGGCACCAAATAGCACGCTAAATCCGCCTAAAGCGGCAGAGTCAGAGCTTGTTGCTGTGAAATAGATCATTATTGCCCCAATTACTATAAGGAGTAATCCGAAGAGTCTTTCAGCTAAAGAGACCCAAAATGTGTCGCCTTCTTCGCTCATGTCATTTCTTCCTTGCGTGTTTTCTTTACGTGTTTCTCTGATATAAACAAGAAGAGTTATTTTAAATTATTCCATGATTCTACAAGACTACTCTGGAAGAATTACATGTTAAATCCTGAATAGCTAATTTGGGTGCTGGGTTATTGCTTGGTAAATAGTGTTGGCAATTAATTGTGCACCCTCAGCGTTTGGGTGGACTCCATCCGGGAATAAATTCGAGTTATTAGCTAAAGCCGAGTACACATCAATTATTGGCAAATTAGTTTGCTCTGCTACCTTTTCAATGTTTGGAATTATGTTTTTTAAGAAAAATTCAGGATTTAGTCCCGTTTCATCGCTGAAAACTGGCGGCGGCTTCACAATGTACATTTTGGGTTTGCTTGAAAGCATCTGAAATGCTCCAATCAACTGCACGTATCCCTCAACAAAGCTGTCGTTGCTTGGACTGTTAAGTGGGGAAGCGTCGTTTGCTCCCAGCATGATGAGAACAATATTGGGTTGAAATGCTTTGGCTCCTTGAAATGCGTCCTCATTCATGTATGGTTTCCCAGAGTCCAAAGAGACTGCAGAACCACCGACTCCAAAGTTGCCTACAGAATAGTTTGTGCCAAGCAGAATCTCAAGATCTATTGGATAATAGGTTCCTTCCGTGATGCTATCGCCGACGCACGCAACCCGAATTTTACCGTCTTTTGGATTATTCTGTGTGGACATGTAAAACGCCGCTAATCCCGATGATGCAATTAAAATGGCTAAACCTATCGCCAACAGCATCAATTTCTTTCTGTTCATTTTCGTTCGCTGACCGCTAAATTCTATTTAGCTTTTAAATTGTTATAGACTCGGATGAAATAAATAAATGCTCATAAAATTAACAGATATGTTTGTGTGTTTGCACAATTAAATAAAGATAAATTTTCTTCAGTTCAATAAAGCTTTAAATTCTGCAAAGGTCAGAGAAAAGGTGCAAACCAACCATAGGTCAAGTTTGTGCCGGGGTCTCCTAGCCAGGCAGGGAGCAAGCCTGGAGATGCTCTTTGGGGGCACCAATTAGCTTGTGGCCTCTCGGGGCCACGGGGGTTCAAATCCCCCTCCCGGCGCCAATTTACCAGTTATGGCTATTTTTGAGCCGTATTTGGAGTTATTTCAAACTATTGATTTGCTACATATAGAATCTTGGGAAAAAATAAACACCCTCTTTTACCCTAACGGGGAAGGGAATCGTACTTCATATCAGATGCTCATTCCCGCCTTGAGCTTGGGGAGTTTTCTGTTTATCTGTTGTACAGTTCCCTTTAAGTGAATCATGTGATTGAAATAATGTTTTTAAGATATATTTTACGTATTGACTTGTTCTGGTGTTGGACAGTTAGGTTGCATGAGACGTTTTAGTATGCTTTGGTTATGTGCGAGAGTTTATCTGGCACTTTACGCACTATGAAGACGTAAGAGATGTGTCTTTGTAAGACATTTTGCACCTTAACAACACAACATCAGGAGCGAAACTTAGAAAATGAACATTAACAATCAAAAAGAAGCCCAAACAAAACTCACTAAGGGCCTCTTAGATATGATTATTCTCCAATATTTAGAACACGAATCAATGCACGGATACCAGCTTATAACTACGATCCGCAAGGGTTTTGGCGTTTATTTTGGACCAAGCACCGTCTACCCCTTATTGGGACTGCTAGAAAAGAAAGGCTACGTAAAGAGCGTATGGAACATGGATGCAGAAAGACCACGAAAAGTATACAATCTAACTAACAAAGGAAAAGACTGTCTGAGCTTCACTGAAAACTCACTCAACTTAATATGTAAGAATATGGTAGCCGACAACAAAATACCACAAGTAGCTCCATATATATCCACAAGATCAAAGATTTTTGTATAGTCTTTTGACCAAGATACTTCATTTCCTAATTTATTAGTTTTCCAATTTTGTAAAATAAGCTAAGGTTTCTAAATTTCTTAAATTCTAACCATTCAAGAAAAAAAATTAAGTAAGCCATTACCCCTTGGCGGAAGTTATGGATGTTAGACTATTAGAGCGTTGGCGGATTTTTCCTTAAAGATTCCCGCATTTCCTCTATGAGTTTTTGGTTTCTTTCAGACTCCATTTTTTCTGCTTGCTTTCTATGTTTTGCTTCTAAATTTTGTTTATCAACTCTATCGTTTACCCTTTCCACTAACCGCATAACTGTTTTGATGTCTTTTTGGAAGTTATCCAAATTCGTAATTAGTTTAATTGTTTCCTCTCCTAAATCAACTTGATAGGTTGTTTGGGGGAGGGGATTTGCCAAACCTTGCCTTTTTGGGGATGCAGGCGGTTGAAAGAAACTTTGTACTTCTTCTGTGAAAATTCCCTTCCAATCGTCTTCAGGCGCGTTATCTAAGAAAAGTGTAATAGAAAATGTATTGTATGCCCTTTTTGTTATAGGTATTGTGCTAGGATTGATGGGTTTCAAGTTAACTTTTTTAATCATATACATGATCGCTGTCAGAAAATATATTGCCAGAGTGGCGTTTTAAGCCTTTGTATCGCTTGCTTTTGCGCTTAAAATTTATTTAAAAAAAAGACTTGGGTCAGGTCAGCCACATGTACTTTCTTTTGCCAGAATCAATCCATTAGTTTTTTGATCCAATTGCATAATCTTAATCTTGTACTGCTCATTGTCGACATGGGGAAAAGCACATGAAGAAGGAAGAGGCAACAGTTTTATTAAATGAATTAGGAGCTAACAAACTTGTTAATCCCAAGTTAGTTCTTATTGAACACAAAGAACCAGACAGATATAGATTGCAGATTAGAGGCGATTATGACCGCCACGCAATTGCACTATTTGTAAGAAAACGAGAGTTGTCATGCAAAATGAACAACAACTATTTGACTATTTCCACGCCATAGAATTTTTTTATTTAAAATTTAATCCCCTCCGCCCTGCGAAATATACGAAACCGAAAACTGCTTATACACTACCACCTCAGATAAGGGATTAATGGAAACAATGTTTCCATGCCCGATAAGAAATCAAATTCTTCGAATCAAAAAATTTTTAGAGGCAGAAAAGAAATGACAACAAAAAAATCCAAAACATATAGCTTAACACCCAAAACAGACTCCAAATATAGACTCAAAGAGGTCCAAAAGAAAAATCAAAAAACCAACAAAAGAATTGAGACGTTTTTACCCATTTCAAATGAAGAGACACCCAAAAACTAACTAATAATAGTAAATAGTTGATGTGTACTTTTCTCTGAATTTACTGTTAGGACGCACCGACTTGACAGTAACCCGCAAACAAGACACAGACGAATGTTTACATTCAACTATGATGTTTTTGGTATTTTGCTAAAAGCTGTTTTACTTCCTTGAATTGTCGGCTTGGGTCTGTCTCGAACGATTGGCGTTGGCTTGCTTCTGTCTCGAACGATTGGCGGCATTTGCTTTTCTTGCTATACTGCCCTTGTTTGGGGAGGTTGTCATTCCTTCTGGTCTGTGTTGTTTACGCAAAACATTCACCTAAATTATATAGCACTTTGTTCTTAATTTGTCTTACATTGAGTGCCCGAAACGTGTAATTTTGAGTTTTGCTTTATTCAAATAACTGCCAATATTTAACTAAAAATAGCTAGATCTAGAAACATAAAAAAGGAAAGAGTGAAAAAGTTTTCCAGATACTTGCTCGACTGGGACTTGTTGTTTCCTTTTGTAGTCACATGAGTTTTTATCCTTAATTCAAATGGGGTAGGGTTGACGTGTGGCTAAGTGTCTTAATTGTGGTAGAGAAATAGCGAAACCTGCCAGGTTATTAAGTAATCATTTATTTATTCTTGAAGCATATGTTTGTGGTTGTTGCAGTAAATCATTTTCACGTTCAAAAACACAATACAGAACTATAACTTAAGCTAAAATTTAAGTGAAAAATAGATTTTGATATATTCCAACTCTGAAATATGCCTTTTAACCCTTAGATGCGATTTCTTTATTTGAGGAGAAAGGAGAGCTTCTCACAAAGAAGAAGGAAAAACCGATAGGAAGGCTTAAAGAAACAAGCCAACAATACACATACAGAGCGGAAGAACTTGGGAAAACACAGCAACGACTTATTTACTTTTGACTTTTTTGGTTTTGGTGAAAATAAATGAAAAATTTTAAGTGCCCAATATGTGGTGGATCAACTGAAAAAGTTTGGGAAAATGCAACTAAAACAAGATACGGAATGAGATGTAGGGAAGGCCATAATAAAACAGGTGACAAATCAGGGGTTTCAAAACAGTACCCCACAATTCTTGTTTCAAGTGAAGAACTTGAATAGTCAGAGTTACTTGTCGAAGAGCCTACCTACTTAGAATAAATCTTTTACTGAATAGTTTGTTATTGAAAGCTACTTTAGTTGCTTGTTGCTTTTATTAGTTCTTCGGATTCATTCCAGGCGGTCTCAAAGTATCCTCTCAGCACGTCGATAAGGTTGGTGTCAGTTGTCCACAGTGCTGAAGTACCTTCAGATGTGTTTTTCCTATTGGTTGAAATTATGACAGCCATCAAAATCTATGCAACGAGAACACATGAGAACTCAAAGAACAAGCAAACAGTGGGTTGTTCCAAAATGGAACACTCTTCATGCCAATTTCTGTGGTCATTGCTGTTCAGAGACTTTTGAGCGACGCTCCCTGAATAATGCCTGTCCTTCTTCAAGTTGATATTGGAATTTGAATGCATATTTTTCGAAGGGTTAAGTTTTCTTATCTCTTTTACTTCCAATAAGGTTATTTTATTTTTAATTATGAGGGTAAGTATTCTGTTGTTTTTTACTTCTGTTGTATTATTAACTTTCTTATTTTATGAGGGATAAATAATTGTTTATTTTTTATCCCTCAACCGTAAGTTAACTATCCTAACCTTCTGCAACCAACCCCGACTGTTTTTTAACACTGGTAACATGGCAAAAGGTCGTAGTTTTGGTTGGTTGGATTAAAATTTAATGCTCTCTCTCTACTTGGTCTACTTAGCGGTTCAGAACGCTTTTCAGCTAAGGCATCGACAATGCACTTTGCTGGAACAGTATGGTATTTAGTTTTAAAGAAAACTGAATCAGACTAACTTGCCTCTATATTCTGGTCAGAAGTAGAGATTTTGGTTGCTAATCAGTCGATGCTTTGATTAATTTTGCTATCAAGAACGCTTTTCTACTCCATAATATGCACAATATCTGTTCAAAAAAAATATTTAGCGAGATTTTAATTTGTTGTCCGGTTCTTTATGTTTATCATCTGTAAACTTCAAAATGTGAATAACAGGTGACCAAGTTTTATAGTCTACTCTTGCTTCATGGGTTACTATGCCATATCCGTTTTCGCTAAAATCAAAAAGCTTACCAACATTAGAATTTTTTGATACCATTTTCAAATCCGCCAAAAGCACTTCTGTGTTTTAACCTGTTAAACCCTTTGGTTAGTAGATACTGTGAAATTACCCAGCGCGAAAAGTCTTTTTGTCACGAGTAATAACAGCATCCAGTAATAAGCAATTAGAAAAAGAAGTCTTTTGACAATGTTCTTACTCGAGCCAATCTTGCGAAAGACTGTGGTCTAACTTGCTTCTTTGAAAGATTTTTGCATTCTATTAACTATTTTCAATTTTTCAACAACTATGGTCATGGACGCTTGTTCTGATAGAATGGGTATGTAATATCAAAGGGGTTGTGGTCATGAGGGATTTTCAGAGAGTACTTTACATCGCTTACTGCCTTTTCCATCAAAAAACATTTGATGTCATTTTTACTGAGTTTTATTCCCTGAGCGAAACGCACAAACTTCAATTGACCATGACGCAAGAAGTTAAAAGTGCCCGATAAGTTCAGACAAACAATAGTATTTTTAAGAAGTCAACCTTTTGCCCCAAGCATATTGCAGAGCAGGAAAGTATTAAAATTAATAATGCGAAAAACTGAAAAAGAAGGCGGTTAACCCAAAAGGGCTATTCTATAACTTCTTCATCTATGTTGAGGAACTGTTTTATGGTTACCATAATCTTCTCTAAGCCCTTCTGTGTTATGGGTGGGTCGTAGGGAATACGCAGGACATCCCATCCTTGAGCGGTTAAGAGGTTATCGATTTCTTCGTCGCGTTCGATTTGTTTGTCTTTTCTGTGAACAGGTTTGCCATCTAAATAGACGATTTTGCGTTTTTCCATCCAGCAGAAGTCAGGTATGGTTGATTTGAGGATGATCGGTTGCTGTGTTACCATGCCGCTGGTTAACCCAGCCATACTTAATGATTTAAAAACTTCTATTTCTGCCCGGCTGACTTTTGGATGCATGCGTTCTTTATAGCTCAAAGTGGCTCACGAAAGGTAGCATTGCATCTTAAACCTTATAAATTATATACTAGAAACTAATTACACCATTAGCGACCGCTGTAACTAAAAGTAGGCTTGACGGATCGCCAGAGTTAACCCAAGACGCGGATCAGAAATAGGTCCCTAATCCTTCTTTAGGGGTAGAACGATGCGCATCATGGTTAACGGCTGACCCGTCAAGCGTGGGTGTACCTCTTGGATGGCTATTTCTCGCAAGAGAACAAATATTTGTCGACTATAAATGGAGTTGTGGTTGTGCTATAGTAACAACAAGCATGCGAGCCCAATTGCAAAAGGAAATTAAAAATTGGCAAATAACTAAGAATTAGCGGTTTCTAATAGCATTATTGATTCTAATTTGCCGTTGTTCTTCAAAATCGATGGGCAGTAGGGTTACGTTGCGTTCTTCGACTGTTCTTCTGTGTGTTTGTTTTCGGCCTGTTGAATTTTTATTGTCTATAGAGTACATGAACCATCCAACGACAGCTATGAAAATGAGTGCTGGAAGAAGCATAATAATGAGCGCTTTGCTGCGCTTGGGTTTAACTTTTTGATAAACCAACCGTGCACCTGATTACCAATCTGCTGATTGACAAATAAGCTTTGATTAGCCAGAATAAGGATTAAAACTCAACATTTTTTAAATAGAAGAAAAAGCAGAAAAATGCCCCGTTTATAACATTTCTGATTAGTCTACGATTTTTTTCTGTTGTGCCTGCACGCCTGAGTAATCTCTAAGTTTCTCCGCCATCTCTCGCAACTGCTTATCCACCAAGTAATTTACAGTGCCTTCTTCGTAAGTTCCGTCTGCTCGTTGCTGCCCCGCTTTTGTTCCCGTCAACACCTCAATGCCTTCATCGATTGTTTTAACTGAGTAAATGCTAAATTTACCTGCTTTAACAGCATCAACAACTTCTTCTTTAAGCATCAAATTCTGAACGTTGCTGTTAGGAATCATAACGCCTTGCTCACCGGTTAATCCTTTGGCTTTGCACACTTCAAAGAAGCCCTCGATTTTCTCGTTCACGCCGCCGATCGCCTGGACTTCTCCTTTCTGATTAACTGAACCTGTGACGGCTAAATTCTGTTTAATCGGCAACCCAGAAAGCGATGAGAGTATGGAGTAGAGTTCTGTGCTTGATGCGCTGTCGCCTTCGACCCCTTCGTAGTTTTGTTCAAAGACCAACCTAGCTGAGAGGCTCAAAGGTTTGTCTCTAGCATATTTGTCAGTGATGTAGCCACTGAGAATTAGGACTCCTTTGGTGTGTATGGGTCCACCCATTTTGGCTTCTCTTTCAATGTCCATGACACCTTCTCTGCCAAGTCCGATGCTTGCGGTCACACGTGAGGGCATACCAAAAGCAAAATCTCCCAGCCCTATAACCGACAAACCATTTACCTGCCCAACCTTTTGGTCAACTGTGTCAATCAAGAAAAAGCCGCGGGTAATCATCTCCTGAATTTTTTCCTGGATTAGTCTGGAACGGTAAATCTTTTCTTCAATGGCTTTTTTGACATTGTTTCCAGTAATATACTCGGCATTGTCTTGTACCGCATAATAGTTTGATTCACGAATGATGTCGGCAATGGAGTTAAACTGTGTCGATAATTTGAATTGGTCTTCTATGATCCTTGAACTGTACTCAACAAGTTTCGCCAAGCCGCTTCCATCAAGATGTTTGAGGCCTTCCCTCTCGCAGAGCCCGCATACAAACGCACCGTATTGCAGTACTTTTTCGTCAGTTCTAGGCATAGTTGTATCAAATTCTGCTTTTATCTTGAAGAGTTCATGAAAATCGGGATCTAAACTGAACATGAGTTGATATAAATACGGGGTGCCAATTAGGATGACTTTCGCTGTTAATGGAATAGGCTGAGGCTTAAGAGTTTTAATGCTTAAAAAGCCATAACGTTCTTCAGGTTCTTCGATTGACATCTTTGAATCCCTGATGTCGCGCTTTAAACCGTCGTAGGAAAGCGGGTTTCGCAACAAGTCTTCGACAGGAACGATTAGATAGCCGCCGTTGGCTCTATGAATAGCTCCCGGACGGATCATACTGAAGTCGGTTGTGAGCGCGCCAAACTGGGCTTCTTTCTCTGTTCTACCAAGCAAATTATGGTAAGTTGGGTTGGTTTCCACCACAACTGGCGCGCCTGCAATTTTAGAGTTGTCGATGACTATGTTCACCTCGTATTTCTTGTAGGGTTCATCCTTCATCCAGGGCACAGGAAACGGCAGTTGCTGTTCAGGTTCGCCTCTCCTTATGAATTGCTGTAGGTTATCTAGGATGTCGTTTTGTACTTCTCTAAGGTAAGTTACAACTTCCGAGTTAGCGGGATATTTTTCCATGAGGCTCTCCACCTGGTTACCTAGAGCGTAAAGAGCAACTTCCTTGTTGAGTTTCTTTAAGGCGTCGTGGATTCTGCGTTCCATATCGATTAGTTGGCGAATTGTATTTCGGAATTCAGTTTCCAATGCTTCTCTTTTCTCGTTAATATTGTCCTTTGTTTTTTGGGGTAACGAAAGCATTTCTTCTTCGCTAAGCGGTTTCCCGTTTAACACTGGAATAAGCAGTATACCAATTGGGGTAGTTTGAATTACAAATCCTTCGCGCTCAGCTTTGACACTTAATTCGGCGATTATCTGTTTACGCTGATTCTCTAAAACCTTGATTGTGGCTTCCCTCCTGGCAACGTAGTCTTCGCTTTCAAAAGCCTTCGGAAGCGCCGTCTTGACGTCCTCAATAAAGTTTTTCATTTCTTCGCGGAATTCTTTACCCTTCCCGGCTGGCAGCTTGATAGCTTTTGGTTCATATTGGTTGCCGAAATTGTTCACGTAACACCAGTCGGGCGGCACCGGTTGGGTTTTAGCTTGGGCTTCCACGAAGTTTTTGACCGCAGTTTTTCTGCCTGTTCCAGGGTACCCCGCCACATACACGTTGAAGCCATGGTCTTTAATCCCGAGTCCGAATTTTAAGGCACGGACAGCTCTTTCTTGACCGATAATTTCACTAAGTGGAACCAAGTCCTTGGTTGATTCACAATGCAGAAAGCTAGCATCACACACATTTCGTAATTTTTCTACTGGCAATTGATTAACCAAGACAAAAATCTCCTATAAATACATGAAAAAAAACACACATTTAACTTTTAACCCTTTCTGCCAAGCGGCAACATGCTATGGATAAATTATTAATTGTACTCTGCCGACTTTGCCGTCTGTTAATCGCACTTTGATTCCGTGGGGGTGAGTTGAGCTGTTGGTTAAAATATCTTTGACAGTTCCCTCAGTTAATTTCCCGCTTCGCTGGTCTTGCTTTAAAACGATTTTTACTCGGTTACCGACCTTAATTTGGCTTCTCTGCTGATTCGGCTGCATTTCCACTAATAAGCACATCGCTGGTTATAGAGTAATCGCGTCACTTTAAAAAAACTCCTTTAAACGGCTAATTTCCGCTTTACTCTAAAGCCACTGAGTTTTGTCTTAAACGTATTGGTTAAGTTGTATGAAGTGTTTTAGGATTTCTTGGTTCCGTACTTCAGGGTGAAAAAGTACTCCGTAGATGTCTTTCTGCTTGTGTTTTATTGCTTGGATACATTTTGCGGATTTCGCTAGGATTTCAAAATCTTGAGAGCGCTTAATCGAGTAGTTATGTAGAGCGTAGGCTTTGAAGTTGCCTTGGAACAGAGGATTGTCTTTTAGCGTGTCGATTTCAGTCATGCCGATTTGTAGGCAAGAAGTTAAGGAGCCATCAAAAACCAGGCTGATTGTTTGCATGCCTGCACAAATACCCAAAATGGGCTTGTCAAACTCACGTATCCAGTTGAACCTGTCAATCTGTTTTAGCGTCGCATGGTCTTTTAGTGTTGTTCCTGAGAGCACAACCTTGCTGCAACCGCTTAGCTCCGAAGAGGCAATGTCCAAAAAATGCTTCACCGTGCATTCCTCAAGCGGTTGGACACCAGAAACGATGGGGGAAACGAACTCGTTGAAAGCCAAAGAATCCCGCTTCCAATTCATGTCCACGACCAAAATCATTTGGGGACCAGCCTTGCTTGTTTAATTTGGAAAACTCCACAGTTTCCTCTCGCCTCAACCGAGTAATCTAGGATTTCAATTCTCTGCTTAAACATTGGAGCATCCAAAACAGTCGTCTCAATCTCGCCACCCTCCCCTGACGGACTAATACCGTATTGACTTTGAAGTTCCATCAAGCGAGCTATTACCGTTGGCTCTATTTGTTTTCCGAGCCACTTCTCATCAAGCGGATACGCAAAAATCCCCGAAATAACTACCTTAAAATTCTTTTCGACAAGCGTTTCCAAAAGCGCCTTTTGATCATGCTTCCATAGCGGGTTAAAACACCAAACATCAAGATGGTTACAAATGCGTTGTATCCGTGAAGACTGATAAACTGATTCCACCGCCCCCGTAACAATACCGTCGATTTGATATTTATTTTGGGCTTTAGTGATTACCCTCTCCAAGTCGACAAGCTCCTCTTCCTTTTTTCCTTCAGTGACTACCGAAACAAGCGGCAATCCCAAAGCTTCTGCCTGAAGTGCTGTAATGTCAATGTTTGGGGTGTGGAACATGTAGCTTTCCTTGTTCTCAGAAACTACCGTGATTAGGCATGCCACTTCTACTTTATCTGCAGCTAAGTGCAAAGCAAGCGTTGAATCTTTACCGCCTGAGAATAGGACTCCTAATCGCATGGTTACTCTAAAGAAGAAGGGTGGTTTATATGCCTGCTTAAACAGGCGTAATCTTAAATTTTTACGTTACAAACGTTTGGGATAGCTTTGAGTTTGTTAACGATTTCCTCATTAACTTTTTTGTGGAGCCCATAGACTGAGATTGCATAGCCACTGTTGCCGATTTGCCGAGAATAGTTTGCTCGTATGTTTATGTCGTTATCCGCTAGGACCTTGTCGATGTTTGCAAAAACGCCTGGCACATCACGGTGATGGATAAATAGTGTGTAAACAGGTTTTTTCTCAACTTCAATGCTTTCCCCCGCGTTGACTGAGTTCGTAAAGTCTCCGCCTAATAGGTAACCTGAAATAACGCGGGCAATCTCAATTGAGGTTTCCCGTTGAGCCTCAGTCGTTGAAGCACCAAGATGACTGCTTAAAACGATGTTGTCGAGTTCTTTTAACGGGTCTTTGAATTCGGCCCCTTCTACTTTGGGCTCTTCTTTGAAAACGTCCGTTGCAGCTCCAGCGATTTTACATTCTTTAAGAGCTTTGTAGAGTGCTTGCTGGTCAATGTTGTTGCCTCTGGAGGTGTTGATTAAGTAAGCGGTGGGTTTCATTAGGGCAAATTCTTTTTCGCCAACTATTGCTTCTTTGCCACCTGTATGGACGCAGATGTAATCGGACCTTGATAGCACTTCCTCTTTTGTCATGAATTTTATTCCTGATTCAAAACAGGGTTTAATGTCGTAGCCTATAACTTCCATGTCAAAGCCGCGTTTGGCTATCTGAGCAACTTTTTGCCCAATTCTGCCGCAGCCCAAAAGGCCCATTGTTTTGTACGATAATTCTTTGCCTTTGAGTTTATCTTTTTTCCATACACAATTCTTTAGTGAAGAGTGGGCTTGGGGAATGTTTCGCGAGATGCTTAACATTAAACCAATGGTTAGTTCTGCGACAGCGTTAGTGCTTCCGTAGGGCGCAGACTTTACTACAATGCCGCTTTCTGAGGCGGCAACGACATCAATGTTGTCATATCCTACGCCTGCTCTTCCGACGATTTTGAGTTTGCCCTTGGCACCTGCTTCCAAAACCTCGCGGGTAACCTTGGTGGCGCTGCGGACAACTAATGCGTCAAACTGTCCAATTTCTGCCACAAGAGCTGTTATGTCTCTTTTTTTCGTATCTGTTTCTATGCAAGCTTCTTGGAAGAGTTTTAAGCCTTCTTTCTCCAAACCATCATTCAACAGAACCTTCATGTTAAGTGTCTCCGCAGTTTAATTGAAAAGTTGATTGCAGATCTGGATAATAAAGTTCTCTGATGGAACGTTCTGAGGCTTATGCTCTTTGCTTGATTTTTGGAGCTTTTTTTGGTTTTCTGACTCTTGTGGACATTATTTCGTAGGTTGATTTTACGTGGCAGTAGGGGCATTTTAGAGCCCGTTTATTCCTATAAACCAGTGAGGTTATTGTGGCACCGGGTATCCAATGGAAATTGAAGATTCTTTTGCAGTTTGGACAGGTTAGCCTAGAAGTATAATGTGGACCGTACCTAGGAAGCAGAATGAAAAGCAACAGAGCTCCTATAAAAGCAATTAAGAAGAGAATCGATAGAAAGTCTATCGTCATGAGTTTTCAGTGCTAAAAGCGAAATGTGGGTTAATTAATGTTTAGGGGTATTTTTTGGAAAGGAGAAGGGTTTAAACCTTTTTTATGAGACTTAAGGCTTCTTCCACATTTTGGAACCCGTATTTTACTTGGGTAAACTCTTTCTTGAACGCCAAAACATCCAATTTTACTTCGGCTGGTTTGCGTTTGCTCTTGATTACGTCAAGCATTAGGTCGCAGAGGTGTTTGATGTCTCCTTCGCCAAAGCCCCGTCTGGTTATGTCTTGGAAGCCAATGCGTAAGCCTGAAGGGTTTTCTTTAGAGCTTTGGTCATCGTAGGGAAGCAGGTTCTTGTTTAGGATAATGTTTGCGTCTTCGAGATCCTGTGCGATTTTGTTACCTCCACCGAAGTTACGTATGTCAAGCGCAATCTGATGCGACTGTGTGAAGCCTTTGTGTTCGGCTAGAACTTTAACGCCATTTTCACACAGGTATTGTCCTGCGGTTTGAGCGTTCTTGATTATTTGCCTAGCTAATTGAGCGCCGAAAACCTTCATTTCCAAAGCAGCTATACTGAGCGCTGGCAACCTTCCAAGATGCGTACTTGAAGCACTAAGCGGAAAAATGGCAAATTGAATCTTCTTCACGGCTTTCTCCAATGCTGGGTTAGTTGGACTTCCCATGACAACGCCGCCTTGCGGTCCAGGGAAAGTCTTGTGGGTTGAAGAAGTGATGAAGTCTGCGCCTTCGCGGAGTGGATCTTGGAACTGTCCGCCTGCAATCAAGCCCAGTACGTGTGAGGCGTCGTAGGCAATGTATGCACCGACTTCCTCGCAGACAGCTCGAAGTTCCTTGATTGGGTGTGGGAACAAAAAGAGGCTTCCGCCGAAAGTGACGATGCCTGGCTTTGCCGCGCGTATGACGTAGGCTGATTTTTCTGGGTCAATGTTGAACTCGTCTATATTGTAGACGTGGTTTATGTTCTCTAAACCCAAAACGTTACCTGCTAAACCCGTATAATCGTGACTAATGTGGGCGCCGCAACTCAGAGGCGTGACTACCATCTTGTTATTCTTTGAAGCTAACGACAAACCCTTGAAAGTTGCAAGGTTAGCGTGAGTACCAGAAACCAAGCGCACGTCTGCCCAAGTAGTCTTAAAGAGGTTCTTCATGATGTCGGTTGCGAAATCTTCGATTTCCGACATGTATTTCTGCCCTTGATAATACCGTTTCTTAACGTGTCCTTGAGCGTCGTTTTCGCCTTCAGCGTAGCGGCATGCGAGGTCGTGTGAAAGGTCGAGCATTTGGTTGACGGCTGGGGATTTGAGTCCTTCGCTGGCAATCATGTTTATGCATTCTTTGTCGCGGTACTGTTCATGCTTTCGGGATGCTTCTACTATGTCTTGAACTAAATCGGGCAGGTCTTTCATTTTCTTGTCTATCCCTCGCTAAATCATCAACGGAATTAGGCTTTGCAGTATTTAGCCGTTACTGGGACAGCGTGAATGATCAAAGGTTGGAATGTATTGTGTTTGACGGACGATATTTTTTAGGCATGCCTAAACATTTATTAGGTAAAGTTTAGGTTTACCTAAATTTGAAGCGAGAAACTATGGAACAAAAATCAACACAAGACTACCTTAAAGCCGTCTACAATCTAGCCAGAAACGGATACTTAGTCAGCAACACCGAAATCTCCCAAAAACTAGACGTTGCTCCAGCAAGCGTAACAGAAATGCTAAAAAAACTCGCCCAAGACGGCTACATAAAATATTCACCCTACCACGGCAGCACCCTAACCGAAAAAGGACTCCAAGAAGCCCAAAAAGTAACCCGAAAACACCGCCTCCTAGAAAAATTCCTGTTTGACGTATTACACATTGGAAAAGACAAGGTTCACACCCAAGCCTGCCAGATGGAACACTCCCTTTCAGACGAAGCAGAAGAATCGCTTTGCCGCTTACTCAAACACCCCGACACCTGCTCCGACGACGGCAAAACCATACCTGCCTGCAATCTGCCCTTTTCCAGCTGTGAAGAATGTATAAAATTGCATAATCAAGGACTTGAAGAAGTCGGCAAACGAAACACAAACTTGATTTCAATCCGTGAACTGAAAGATGGGAAATATGGAAAAATCAGCTTCATCAGAGGAGAACACAAAGTCCTCCAGCGGCTCCTAGACATGGGGCTTACGCCTGGAACAAGGATAAAAGTTATCAAAGTTGCCCCTTTGGATGGTCCCGTGGAAGTGGCGGTTCGCGGTTCAAAGCTGGCGTTGGGGCAAGACATCGCCTGCAACGTCTTCGTCGAAATAGAAGAAGTAACCGAAGGAGCAAAATAAGCTATGTCACGCCATCTTATTTCAAGTTCAAACGGTAAAGCATCCATTAGCAAAAAAGGCAAACCCCTAACCCTTGCACTCGCAGGAAATGCAAATGTTGGAAAAAGCGTAATTTTCAACCAGCTCACGGGTTCCAACCAGATAATCGGTAACTGGCCGGGCAAAACCGTGGATCGCGCAGAGGGAACGCTTAGCTTTGAGGGTACTGAAATAAAAGTCATAGATTTGCCTGGCATCTACTCATTTTCAACTTTTTCGATGGAAGAACTGGTTTCAAGAGACTATGTGGCACTCGAAAAACCTGATGTCGTCATTAACGTTGTTGACGCATCAGTTTTAGAGCGCAACCTGTTCTTTACGCTCCAACTTCTCGAAATGCAGGCACCTTTAGTTCTATGTCTTAATCAGGTTGATGTTGCCAAAAGCAAAGGCATGATTATTGACAAAGAAAAACTCGAACAAACCCTAGGCGTACCTGTGGTTTTTGCAATCGCCACCCGAGGCGAAGGCGTATACGAACTAGTCCGCGAAGCTATCAAAGTCGCTGCAAACAAACCTAAGTCGAAACATCTAAAGTATAGAAAAGAACTTGAAGAAAAGATCGATCAACTAAAGCAGATAATCGAAAAACAGAACCTTGGGCTTCAGTATCCTTCTCGTTGGCTATCAATAAAACTACTTGAAGGCGACAATGAAATCACCAAAGTCATTGTCTGAAAAATCCACAGCAGTTGTTGATTCAGCTAAGGTTATATCGCAGGAACTGTCGAAGAGTTGTCAGCAACCATGTTTTTCCGTCATTGCCTCTGAGCGGTATGCGCTTGCAAGTTCCATAACTGCTTCAGCGTTACAGCAGAGCGAAATATGGAGCACCTTCTCGGACAAACTTGAGTGGGTAACCACTCATAAAATTCTGGGTTACATTACCTCAGTAGGCGTTATCGCTGGTTTATTGCTTTGGACCTTCTTCATTGGCAACGGCTTATCCAGTTTGATTTCTGGCGGGTTAAGCTTCATTAACCCTATTGACCCCGCTTTGTCTGCGTCTCAACCCATCTTAAGCATAATCCTGAACGGTGTTTGGGGCGGATTCAACGCAGGCCTAACCCTGATCATCCCATTCGTCATTCCATTTTACTTGCTCCTAGCCATAGTTGAGGATTCAGGCATCCTGACTCGAGTAGCCTTCATGATGGACAGCGCCATGCATAAGATGGGCTTACACGGCAAAGCCTTAATTCCCATAATTCTGGGTTACGGCTGCAGTGTACCAGCGATTCATGCATGCAAAATCATGGAGACAAGGCGCGAGCGGCTCTTAGCAGCATTCGCCATCACGTTTGCACCTTGCTCAGCAAGAACCATCGTGCTCTTTGGTATGGTCGGTTTATTTGTGGGCATACAATGGGCATTACTCCTATATGTCATCGACATCGCAATCATCTTTATCTTGGGCAGAGTCGCAATGAAAGTGGTTCCCGGCAAATCCACCGGTTTAATCATGGAAATGAGCAGCTTCAAGCGCCCTCCCTCAAAGTCGTTGCAAAACAAACGTGGGCGAGAACCAAATCAATCATCTACATCGTTTTCCCAATCTACATCGTGGGCAGCGCACTCATACAAGCCCTCTACGTATTCAACGTGCTAACACCAATCAGCAATGCGCTCTCGCCACTGACGGTTTGGTGGCTGGGGTTACCCTCCGCTGCAGGCATCCTGCTAATTCTTGGCGCTGTACGCAAAGAACTTATCGTACTTGGAGCTGTGGCAATTTTGGGCACCACCAACTTAATGGTGCAGCCAGGGGGTTTCACGCAGTACAACTGGTTGTTATGGCGCTGGTAGCGATGCTCTATATACCCTGCTTGTCCACAATGGCGATTCTAGGCAAAGAGTTCGGCTGGAAAGCAGCTTCAGTGATATCCTGCCTAGCGCAATAATTGGAGCTGCGTTAGCTTGATTGGTGGTTTAGCCTTCAGGCTACTAACTCTGGTCACTATTTCGGCTATAATGAAAATACACCAAAACTTTCTCTGAGTTGCGGCTGGCAATAATTATATTGCATGATTGGTTTAGTCTTGGGTATGTCAGATAGAGCACCTAATTGTCCTTGCCCTAAAAGAGAGTGCCCTCGCCACAGCAATTGTACGGAATGTGTGCGGCATCATAAGGAAAAAAATGAAGACCCATACTGTGCAAGGTAAGCTCGATGGATAAAGACGCAGTCACCCAATGTAAGAAACGAGAAAAAGTCCAGCGGTATTTTTGGAATATAGTCGGCTCGGTTGAACACATAAGCCTGCCTAAGCTTGAAGACGCCATCAAAAAAGAATTTAACGCGCATGACGACCGCTTTGTTGACGCTCAAATCAAGATGATGCAGTTTGAAGCCAGAGTAAAGGTACAAAGCAACGGTAAAGTGTGGATTAAACAGCCGGCAACATAACAAAGAGAATACATGCATTTAACGCTCGTGTAAAATTATAAATAAATCGAACATTAAGTATATCAAAGGATTTTACTACTTGTTTATTGCTGGCAAGCCATCTATACTTATCATTGACGACGACACAGCAATCCTACACGATTTCAGTCGCATTTTTCAAAGAAATGGTTATTCTGTAACTGTAGTTGAGAGAGGTAGAGAAGCTAAGAAAAAATAAACTCTAACCATTACGATGATGCTTTGATTGATTTCCGACTTCCCGACATGGAGGGCACAGAACGTCTCCCACTAATCCAAGTACCTCGCCCAGAACGTTGAAGATTATGCTCACGGGCAAAATGTTGTCGCAGGACATGTGTAGAAGGCGCAGACGTTCTACTTAGAAAACCAATTCAACCAGACAAGTTGCTCAGTGTTATCGATAGCAAGTTGAAAACAAAAACATTGAAGCCTAATTCTCCTTGTTAATTGATTTAAAGTGTTAATGTAACCATCAACTTAAACAAATGGCGGTAGTTAGTGGATTACTTGATTATTTCGCCGGTTGCCGCCTTTTCGCCCACTTGGTTAATTTTTATTTTCACACGTTCTCTAGGCTTGGCTTTTGGGACCTGTATAACATAACCTTGAATCTTAGACATGCCATCTCCGTTAGGACATATATCAGTGATATTTACTTCTAATTCGTCTCCCAACTCAACGGGACATTTCTTCTCAACATGCTTGATCTTATAGTGTCCCCCTCGCACTCTTCTATGAACCATGCAAACCTTCCTTATTTTGTGTGTTAAGGAAGATGAAGGCTTAAGTCTTCCGTAGTTTTTTGGGTGGTTTTCTCACCGTTTTACAGTGTCCAAACATTTTAAGTCAATTCAGCGTTATTCAGAAAAGCGAAGTCACCTCTAAATTATCTTGAAAGAAACGATTTTAATACAAGCACTCTCCACCCCCAAAGGGGGCAACTCCTATATGTCAGGTGCCGTTTGATTAGCAGAGATCATATATGAATCCAGAGAATTATAAATCGATTAGAAATAAGCCAAAAAGAACCAGCGCCATTAGCAAATCCAAAAGTCGAATGCTCGCAAAAGTGAAATTGACTTCTACCGCCACACCAAAACTGCGTACAATATACAATACTAAAACCGAATGGGCAACAAAGGTGCTTCCCAAGCTAAAAGAGTAGAATTGCACCAAGAAACAGCAATCTTTTATAACCATTAACTAATTTCAAAATTGCACAAGTGAACACACATGACTGAATCAATAAAAAAGAGAGTGCAAGAAGCCCTCGACGAAATAAGACCCCAAATCCAACTTGACGGTGGAGACGTAGAGCTTGTAGCCGTTGAAGAACAGACTGTGAAGGTCCGTTTGGTTGGACATTGTGCCGGTTGCCCAATGGCAGCAATGACTTTAAAGAACGGTGTTGAAGCACTCATCAAACAGAGAGTCCCAGAAATACAGAAAGTTGAAGCTGTAGAATAAAAGTCGATTAATCAAAATCTATTCTCTAGTCTATTTTCTTAATTAGAATAATTAGAGATTTTTGATTTCTTAAAAATTTTAAGATTTTTTGAAATTTGGAATTGATCATTGTTACTTTGAGTTGGCCCGAAAAAATGTTTTATCTGTTCTTCTTCATATATGCAGACGTTTTCTGATATAATAGCTCAAAATGCTCACCAAAAGTTTCGTCATCTCTTGCCTTGCGCATAGCAAGTATCCACGGCTCAAGTTTCCTCCAGTTTGAAATAATATGACCACCCAAACGATCAACTACAACATCAATATCAACAAATTTCTTGTTTACCAAAAAACCCACCTCTTCAAAGTAAGCTTCAACTTGATATGCATAATCACCAACTTCAAACTTTTCCGCTACGTCAACTTTATATTTCTCCAAAGTCTCAAACTCGAAGTCCGTCTCCACCCACCTAAACGCTTTCCGAAGTCTATCAGTTTCAGCCCACTCAAACAATTTCATTGTTATCTCTAAGTCTCTATGCTTATTCATATGCCTTAGCTCAAACATAAAAAATGTGGCGGCAAGGGCGCTTGCTATTGCAGTTAAAATCGCTGCCCAATCTGTTATAGTTAGCATAATTTCTCTCTTATCTTATTTTTTTGTCTTTTCTACATTCGATTATTTGAAGGTAAATAGAAGAAATGGAGAAAATCAGAGTGCTCGCATTCGATTGTTTTTAGGGTTGTGTTCCACTTCCGCCAGACCTAAAGCTTCCAAGATTGGCGGTATGTAGTTTGCAAATCGTCCTCGCAACCCTTTTTTGATACCGTACCATCCACCAACGGGGTTTTTAGGTGATCTGCCCCAAGCTTCAACCGTTCCTTCCGCGGCTGGTTTCTGTTCGTCTGCGCTTCCAAGCGGCATCCAATCGCCTTTTTCTTTCAGCATCTTGTGAAGATCATCCAAGCAACGGAGTTGATATTTTAGTTCTGTTTTGCCCACCCAAACAACGACTGCTGGCGGGTCAGCGGTTTGGTCCTTATATGCTTTGAATTCAGAAGTGCCCGGAGGCGTTTTAAGTATCCAAGGATCATCTTTTGTTCCTTTTTGATTAGCTGGCAAGAAATTCACCTATTTAGAAGGAGAATTTATGCAGATTTTAACATTTCGGTCAGCGTGACAGCTCCGGCAACTCCGTTAAACCAAAATGGACATGAACAATGTTGGAATATTAGACGTACCCTAGATAAAGTATCTCAAAAAATAGGAAACCATTTCAACCATTTGTTAGTTAAAAATCTTGTGCTTAAGAATTTTTGTAGGCTCACTTTTACTTAGCTCTCCGCATACCCACTTAGTAGTTCTACCACTTACTTCTTAAGTAAAACTAACCTATCATGATTCGGCTATTAATTATGTTTGAATGCAATTTTACTGCTACCTTGTCGGGGGTGTTCACCTTGATTATAACATCCATAACGAAACAGTCTTTTTCTCGAGCCATAGGTGTTAGAGAAAATGGTTAGTATAAAATCTCCAGTCAAAGTCAAAGATCTCGAGGGCAAAGTTGGCTTAGCATTTAAAGCATTACTCGGTATAGAAGGTTCAAAAAAGGAACTCTATGATAGCGACAAGATGCTTGTCATTACCTTAGATAAGGGTGAATGTGTTGCTTTTATCGATAGTGAAAACTGCATTTGGGAACTTTCAAGAAGTATCAAAGGGCGCTATAGCTTAAGGAAACTGAAGAAATAACAAATGATTGATTTAACATTAGGAAATTAAATAGAGAAGAAAAAAATGAGTTCTTTAGAAACTATCGTATCGGCTAACTTACTGAGCGAGCGGGATTTTCTTGCGGATTTTGATAAGATTATTGAGTTCACTAAGGTTTAATCAAGCAACAAAAGCTTGAAAATCGTACCTTTTCTCAAAAAGAAATAATTTGATGGTGGGGCTCCCCGGATTTGAACCGGAGTCTATAGAGCCCAAGTCTACAAGCCTAGACCAAGCTAGCCGAGAGCCCCAAAGCGTGCAGAGAACATAATTTCGCAAGAACCATAAAAACCTTAGCTACCCTTCAGAGCCTTTTGAGGTTTTAGGGGTCACAGGTTATGGGGCATTTTCTTTATCGGTCGAGCCAGTGGTAGTATGCATTATTTTATTTCAATCGATTTTTCTTATGTAACTTTTCCGTGGAACTCAGTTAATGCCACAGCTGTTGTTTTTCTTTCTTGATGCAGATTGACTTTCTGTGACTTTCTATGACGTTTTGTGACTAATCCAGACGCAACCTGCAACCACCACAAACACTAAAACAAGAAAGCAAGCCAAAACAAACCCGTCCTAAATGCAAACACAACTGTTGTTCTTCCTTTTGTTGAGAAAAAACTTTGAACAATAATCTTTCCTCTTCGAGTTCTAAGTCTAAAACCTGCAGGGTAGGCTCTAATAGAGTGTCTTCGTGCAAGAAAGCGCTTTAAAGCAAAATGTGCATAGATGTATGCAGTGACTGATTTGCCAAGAGAATTCATCCTATTCTCTCGTATAGGACAAACTGACTCAAATTTCCGCAGTCTCCATGATGCCGGAAGGCTCGACATCGTCCACGAATGCATAGTTAGTAGCTTGTTTCTCTCGCATGGGCTGCGCAGGGACGTAACCTTTCATGTTATCATTAATGGTCCGCCAAACCCTCCCGTGCACATTCAAATCGAAGGAGAAACCCTCTTCGACGTGCGAACTGACATGGACACCTGGCAGGCAATCCTTAAAAAAACCCTACAGGGCAAACCGCACCCTGGCATTACGAAGGATAAGACAAGCTTCGAAGCCCTCGTGAAGACTAAATCGCAAACTCGCAAAATATACGTTTTAGAAGAAGACGGCAAAGACATACGCGAATTTGAAATAGAAGAAAACAGCCTTTTCATCTTGGGCGACCATGTTGGGTTACCTAAAAAAGCTGAAGTCTTTGCCCAGCGGTTTGGAGAAAAAATCAGTCTTGGAAAACAACCCTACTTGGCTGCATCATGCATCACGATAATTAACTATACCCTTGACCAGCAAGCTAAAGTTGGGTCTTAAAATGCTCCCACCCCCGCGCCTCAATAGGGTGTTCTTCGCTTTTGTCTCTAAGAATAATTCGCATATCCTGAGTGGCTTTTCCAATGGACAATAGTTGTCCGCCGACCGCTTCAACCGCAGCCACCGCCGCAGCCAAACCTTCGGGCTTAACAGTTAAAACTAACTCGTATTCTTCGCCGCCATAAAGCGCCAACTCAGACGCGTCAAGACTATTCAGCTCCGCAAACCGCTTAACCTCAGGAGCAACAGGAACATTATCCAGTTTAAAACCCACGTTACTTGAGCGACCGAGTTCATGTAGAGTCCAAGCTAAACCATCACTTGAATCCATCGACGCTGAAACCACATCACAACCGCCAAGCGCCAAACCCTCCACTAATCTTGCTTTGGGCATTAAGACTGCATCCACAAGGTTTTTTGCATTCTTTGAAACTAAACAGTTGCCAAGCAATAAGCGCAACCCAGCCGCTGATTTGCCGAAAAACCCCGTAATAGCCAAAATATCGCCTGGCTTCGCACCGCTGCGCAACATTAACGTTGATTTATTTGCTGTACCGTAGAGTGAGACGGAAATAATTAGATCCGAAGCCTCACTGGTGTCGCCGCCGATGATGTAAGCGCCGTATTCTTGTGCTCCAGCATTTAAACCGTCGCTGATTTCTTCGATGTTTTTTTGAGTAAAGTCTGCCGGTAACCCCAACGCAATCAGCGCTGCCATAGGTTGGACGCCTTTTGAAGCAAAATCACTGATGTTCATTACTAAGGCTTTTCTTGCCGCTTGAAAAAGAGTCATTTCTTCTGGAACGTCTGTTTTGCCCACGAGCATGTCAGTTTTAAGCACAGCGACCTGTTTATTACCTAGATTCACCGCGGAAACATCGTCTCCGAACGGAACAGGCATATTAGGCATAGAGGTTAAGTGGCTCTGGATGATTTCAATTATCTTGTGCTCACCAAGCGTTTTGGCAGTTTGTTTCAGGTTTTCTTTTTGGCTCATTTGCAGGTCGTTCCCAGTTTTGAATGATTGTTTATTGCTTTTAAGGTTGAGGTTTGTGAAACTTTAAAAATTGGTACCGTGTTGTTTAGCGTTTATGGTGCCTCGATAGCTCAGCCCAGTGGAGCGGCTGCCTCGTAAGCAGCAGGCCGCGGGAGCAAAGCCCGCTCGAGGCTCTTTAGTTTTTTGTGTGGCTGTGTTGTACAGAAAGGAATTTTTGGTTTAGAGCGGCAAGGTTTATTAAATGTTAAGACACCAAATTTTTTCAAAGGCTGAGTACAATGCGTCTTTTCCCCTCCCATGGTTCAAGTGACCAACTTCAGTGCCCATACAAAGGCTGCGAAAAGCACTTTGATAAGCCGACAATGATTACAGATAACTCTGTTATTCCACGCCAAACGCATTATGCCTGCCCATTCTGCATGTCAAGATTAGAATTAGAAACCGCCAAAGAAAAGATAGTGAATGTTAGAGCAATCGAGTACCCCACAGTTTTTGATTCACCAGCTAAATGTGCACACTTCAGCGGGCTTTTGAATGCCCCGCCGGGTAGCACATTGACGCAAGAAGAATGTTTAATTTGCCCCAAAGTGCTCCAATGCAACGCACGTAAAAAATGAGCGCCAGCTTGAATCAACATGGATTTTAAAGGAACAACATTAGCACTTCTTACTAATACTAAATCGAAAAATCAAAACAAACTACAAGAAAAAACAAAAAAAGAGAAAATAATGTTGTAGGTTGAGTCCTTATGGTCTTCTTCTAACAGCTATTAAGATTAGGGCACCGACTATTGCGATTGCTACAATTATTGCTGCTGTTGCTGCCGCAATGTACATTTCGGTTGGTGGTAAACTGGCAACTGGAATCGGAGAAGCGGTTGGCGCTGCCTCTGCTATACTTAAGGCGGTTTCTGCGTATGAGCTGAAATAGGATTTGGAGCCTGCAAAGGTGGCGATGATTGTGTACTCTCCTGGAATTTCAGGAGTCCAAGTCTTCTTAAACATGCCGTTGATGTCGCTTGTTACATCGCCGATGTGGACATAGTTGCCGTTAGGATCAATTGTGTCTAGTTATGAACGCGTGTGTATCAGACTCAGTATGAATCAGTGCATTTGCAACAGGCAAACCAGACATTATTGAAGCGGTAATAATTGTTGTCATTAGAATTAAAGCAATAAAAGTAGCAGTAGTTTTGTTTTTAGAAATTTTCATTTTTGTTTTTCTTTCCTATCAATTTCTTTTTCATGGTAAATCCATTAAAAACTTACCATGATAACAAAAGATTTGCTTATCGACATATTTAAAACATTGCTTAAATTCTTTCTAATTAATCGATTACTTGATTGCTACTTAGACAAAAGTAATTCTTTCATAACTTATTTTGTACATTAGTCACAAGCAATATTTCTTTCATCGATTATTTCTGTATCGATAAAATTCCAGTGATAATCTGTAAGTAATCCTGACTAACCAATTGCTTGACTTTGCGATGGCGCAGGCATTAAATAGTTAGTGTTGTTCAGTATGGAACTCTTATCATAGGAATATTGCCGCTTGGGATAGGATTAAAAAATCAACCCATTATTCTTAAATTCGGCCTTTGCTATTAGATAAAATTACCCACACCTGTCAGTCTCCTATTGGGCAAGATTACAGTGAATCTGCGATTAGAATCAGAAATTCATAAGCTTTTACTTAGTATACCTTCTTTTTAATTTTAAGACTTAAAAGCACGTTCAAGAATTGCAGGGTAAGAAATTAACTTGAAAAGAAAAACATTTGAAAGAAAACGTGAAAAGAAATTTAACGACATTCTGCTCGAGTCGATTGATAAAGCCTTCTTAACTTTAGGAGAAAACTCAAAATCAGCTATATACTTTTATCTTGAGAGTAAATTTGCGATTTCAAGGCAAGATATCCCTGATAGAGTTCACGATTTTTCAGATGCTCTTGAACAAATTTTCGGATTGGCTGCTCGGCAGCTTGAGATTTTAATAATGAAATGTCTAAATGAAAAAATAGAATGCACATATGACTGGGTGGGTCCAAAATGGCTCATCCCAGAATTGACTTTTTCTAAATATATAAAGTTGCTAGAACTTTGTTTTATGGATAAAAAGAAAAATGTGGAAGTAGAGTTGCTGCTGGATGCTGGAGAACACCTCTGTGAAGTTTGACTATGTGGGTCTTTCTTTCCATTCTTCCTTCCTAGTTGACGATGGAGGCAAACACCTATCCGCTCACTTAGAGGCAAAATGGCAACGCATTCAACCCTTCATCAATCATCAACACGTCCACATTAAAGGGACAGTTCTTCACGGTGAAACAATCTAAGGAAATTATAAAACGGCTGCTTATTCTTAAACAGCGAAAAACAAACCACTAAAAGTTTCTTGGCAGCTGCAGCCCTGGCAGTTTTCTTCCCTTTCCTGCCAGCTAAGCACCTATACGATCGACTAATCCGAGTATCATATTTGTAAACATGCGTAGAAGCGCATTCCAGCATAGTCTAACGCAGCACCCGTTACCCTCCTTAGTAAAAGCGCCTTTACGAACCATTCCGCCCATTATTCGTAAACGGACCAAACCAGCGTATATGCCGCTGAATTCATCGAAACACGAGTAAAAGAACTGACCACTGACCACATTTAAACAGCATATCCTCAATTTTCTTATACTTAATATTGATTTTTCAATAAAATTTCAGACAGCAGAAGAATTTTCTTGCAAAGGGTTTGATTTGACTTATCTTTCGAAAAATGATTACGACTTTAGCAGCTTTGGCAATTAACATAAAAATAAAGTTTTAAAGTAGAAATTAATATTGTATGCTTATGCAAGAGCATGAAAAGTGGTGAGTTGAAAATTGAGTTTTGGAAGTCTGAAGGTTTTTAATGGAATTCAAGAAGCGCTTGTTTTAGGGTTGATGTTGGTGTCTGTTTTAGCGCTCTTTTACGTTGACATGGAAATCTCCTACAAAATAGGTATCGCAGTTATAGTTTTCACAATAATTTTCTTGGCGACACTGGCGGCTACTCTTCTGCGGCAGCAAAGAGAAAACAAACAGGCACAAGCCTAATATAATCACGTTTCAATTTCTCACTCTCCTAGATGTTCTTAAGCTGAAGTGCTGTCTAATCCTTTATCTACAAGAAAAAAGCAACAGGTTCATTGAAGAACCAAACCTAAAGTGACCCAAAATGTTAAAAATTCAGGGATAGGTCGGAATCAAAGTTTCAGCATCTTTGAAATGTTAAAAACAGTGCAGACAAGAAAATAAGGGCTATTTAGAGGAGAATTCTTTGTATTATCCCCGCGTGAGTGGCGGTTTTCTCCATAAAAACGCTGATTCTGTTGACGCTTACACTCATGCAGAGCACTTTAACGCTTTTGCCCTCCACCAACACACTCTCTAAATCCGTCATATTAAATTGTATTGCCATTTCGAATACTTGATTCTGAGATTTGGGAGGATAGGACGGCGTACTCGATTATTTTCTCCTGCCCAGTCAGATCTATTATGGCTGAGGTGTCGCTTCTTAGAATATAACCCATAACTCCTTTGAGTTTGCGTATTTCAGCTAAACTAGCTGCCAAGTTTGTGAACACAGAATTATCATCCCCGAGTGAAATAACAGGGGCACTGTCAGGGAGTAAGGTTTCGAGTCCCGCGCTTGTTTTTTGTTTCAAAATCATACCTCTGCCTTATCGATTACTGGCTTCACCATAACCAGTTTGCCCTTTTCACTTTGCAATGTTTGAAGGATTTTTTCTGGAATTTGAATTATACCTTTGGCATTGGTTTTAGCTTCCTTTATCGGTTTGAACTTGCAGGTGGTCCTTTTACCATCTAAAGCTTCTATGTTTACCATAGTGATTTGTTTGCCGTCATAGAGGTCGCTCCATTTAGCTATCACATCAGCATCGATTCGCACGGTGTCAGCTGGGACGAGGAGGCCTCCGATTTTTTCAACCATAAACTGGTTTATCGGTGTTATGGGAAGAAACGGCTCGAAGGGTAGTTGCAATTCAGGTATGGGTTCAATTTGTGGTTTTTCTTCAACGGGTAAAACAGTTTCTTCAGTTAATGGACTATCGAGCCGAATGGTTTGGGGCAGTTCGGTTTCTTTAGGCATAGATGCAACTTGGTCAACAAGCCGTACAACTGTAGGAACCAAAACGTGCGTTAATGACTTAACGATTTCTTGGTTGGCTGCCCGCGAAGAAACCGTTGCCAAATAATTGCTATTTATTGCGGTTATGTTTAGTTGCCTTTCAGCTGCTTGGATTGTTAGGTTTTCTATACCGCCGATGGTTTCAGCATACTGTGATATGTTGTTAAAATAGTCGATTAGTTTCTTGGTTTGGTCTTCGGTTGTAGCTTGGGTATTGGCTATGATTTGGCCGTCGCTTTTGAAAATTAAGGCATTTGTGGTTTCTGGGCTAATGTTTTTGAATTCATCTATGAATGTTTGGAGTGGATTCGAATAAGCCTCAGTCACCGTTTAGTACTCCTTTCAGGGTCAGGATATTTTGAATAGTATCCGTTCAGGAATGCCTTCGTCTTCTACCACAAGGTACCTAAGACCTTCCGTGTCGCCCAGTTGGTCAAGCCATTTTAATGCTTCACGAACCCTCTGCAAAACGAGGAGCCGTTCTTGGTGGCTGCGCACAACCGATTCTATGGCGGTTAACTCGTGGGATGGGTTAGCGTCCAAAACAATGTTTAATGTTCCTACCGTGATTTCGCTGGAGTTCTCTGTTGGGGCTTTTTTGCCCGCAAGCTTGAGGACAACTTCACGGACTTTTTTTGATTTTTCCGCTAGCGTGCGGATTTCATCGAGTTTTCGCAGGTATTCGCCCAGTACGCTTTTGGTTTCAGACAGTTGTTTGTCTAAGGCGTCGGCTATGGCTTGGGCGGATGTGTATTCTTTGATTTGTGTTACCATGATTTGTTACTTCCTATTTTTTTAAAGAGAGAAAGAGGAAAGTTGGGTGAAGATTCCTTCACCTTACCCCGAATTTCTAAGCTACGTCTGTTGAAATTTATGGGTTGTATACTGTGAGTATTGAATACATTGGTACCGTTTGCCGTTGTCAATTTGAATTGATAAGCTAGTGCTTGCAGCTCAATTGTAATGGTGAAGTCACGTAAATGTATAGCACCTTTTCTAAGATAGCGGTGGTGAATGTGCTTAGTGCTACACCTGCTCGTTTACATAGACTTTGCTAATACTTGCATCGGCTCCTCCATTGTTTCGCACCACTAACGTATAATTGTATCGCAGCGGGACTTGTACCATCAGCAAACTGCAACATTTGTGACAGAGATTTGTTCTGCGTTTCCCATGAAATCCAATGGTCATTCCTCCCATCCATGCTGCAACGACGACGCTGACTGCAACTGTAACTGCGATCAAGATGATTGATGCGACTACGGGGCTTAATGCTTTCGAGTTTTTCTTTATTTTTCTTAGGTATGTGTTCATTTTTCTTATTACCTTTTGTAGGTTTGTTATATTTATCGACAGATTCAGCCCTATAAATCTTACGTCTTACTATACCATAGTAAGAATCTGTAGAACGCGACTACAAATACAAAAAAATAATGATATAAAAAAACGGCTATGAGCCTTTGATTGCTAATACCTAGCTTTTCAGCTCAAGCTCGTCAAAAAAACCGAGAAGAAGATTCGCTACTTTTTCCCCGAGTTCAGTCTTAACATAATACTTCTTTAGTGGATCGATGCGTTCACTCTTGGCTAAACCCAAGGATTCAATCTCAATCATCCTAGCCCTAAAGGTGCCATCGCTAAGAGTTAAGTTATTGTCTTTCATGAAGTCTTTAGCATCCTTCCATTTACCGCGACCAACATGGAGCAGCAGCAAACAGTCGATAGCATGGTCTTTTTCGAGCATTGATTTGATAGCAGCCAGTTTGGGCTCTGTGAGCACGCGCTTTATCTTCTCTTCATCCATATTCTTCACCATTTTTCAAGTCTCCTTTCATTTTTAGTATTGGAAAAGACGTCAAAGCATTTAAACTATATTACGAAATACGACACATATCTCCAGACGTCTATCTCTCGAATAAAATTAATTGCCATAACACCTTAATAAATATGCAACCAAGCAAGCAAAAAAACAAATCAAGCACTAACAAAAACGAATATAAAAATGGAACCACATGCACAAGAAACTGCTAAATAGTCAAATACCAAAAAACTAATCGAAATTAATTGCATTGAGAATTTGAAGTATCGAAAGGCTTAACAGAAACAAAAAAAGTAACTCCCATTCATAAGAGGAAAAAGCGATGGCTGCCAATATTGAGTACGAAGTTCCAACATGGAACCAAATCTACGACATGCTGTTAAGCCAAACTCAAAAGATTCAGAACCAAAACTACAAACCAGACATAATCATCGCCATCGCGAAAGGCGGCTTAATACCCGCTCGCACCCTAACTGATCTTTTAGAAATCCAAGAACTTGGATATATCCACATAGAATTCTATAAAGATATCAACAAAACTCGACAAGAACCAACGCTAAAACAAAACTTAACTATTCAGGTGTTGGGAAAAAAAACGCTTCTGGTCGACGACATCGCAGACACAGGAAGAAGCCTAAACCTCGCCAAAACCTACCTCCAACAACAAGGCGCCTGCCAAATCAAAACAGCTACTCTATACAAAAAACCCCAATCCTCAACAACCCCAGACTTCTACGAAAAACAAACCGCAAGCTGGGTTGTCTTTCCTTGGGATACCAAAGAGACCCTTAGAAAAATAATTCAGAGGCAACACGGCAAACGCAGATTAAACCATGAAGTTGCAAAACTAGTAAAAGCTGGCTTACCAAAACAACTAGCTGAAAAACTCTTAAAAGCCATTAAGGCAGGGACCAAGAATGCTAAAGTACATACATGAATATGGCGTATATGTGGAAATAACAGGTTACCAAGACGTTGATTTCGATAAGGTTGAAGCTTTTTTGAAGACCAGCCGAAAACAAACTCGGCAAAACTTTGAGATCCAGTTCTTCGACGCTGAATTAATCGCCACGCCAGAGCATCTCTATTTCGCAATCCTAAATGCTCTGCAAGTCTTCAAGAACAAAACAAACCTCTCAAAGAGCCTAGCCATGGAAACAATCCTGTATGCTTCAGCTCAGCATCAAATACAAAGAGCTATCGAACGCTGCGGGATAAAACCTCAAACCAAAAACATGGCAATGATAATAATCGACACAGACCCAAAGCAAATACAAGATGTGCAACAAGCAGTAGCCAAATGCGTTGGCAGTGAACCTAATGAGAGCGTTCTCGAAATGACAAAAGCTAAGGAAGAAAAAATCAAAAAAACCTTCGAAATTACAGATACAGAACAAAGAACTATAGAATACTGTAACCAAAAAAAGGCAATTGTCAACTTAGTTATTGAGCGTGTTGCCCTGCTATCGACTCAACTATAAAGTTAAAGCATTTTCTCTTTAACAACTGCTAAGATATCACTGGGCTTTAATAACGACAACCCGGTTAATGCGCCAAGAACCTCAATAAGTAAGATTTTATCTGGATTTTTAAGGTTGGCTTTTTGTTTGATATCTCCTGCCGCTGCCTCAATGAGGTCTTTGGTGTGGAGAGTAGTGAAGCGTTTTTCAACGGTAACTCTAAAGGTTTCTTTCTCGCTTATTTTCGCTGCTAATTCTGCGGTTGCCCGTTTAATTTCCTCCAAATCCGTAGGCACAACTCGCTCGATGGGCAGGATTCTCAAGGCATAGCGGAACTCGTAGGGGCGTTCTTTTAGGATGATATGAAATTTTTCTATCACAATGTATGGGTCGAGTGCGGTTTTGGCGACGATTAAGCCTCGGATTTTTGTTTTGGCGGCCTGTGCTTGTGTGTCTCCTAACTCGTCCTTGAGAAGGTAGAGAATTTCGTTGATCATTGGGCGTTCGTTACCGCGAGAAGTAGTAGCTATGAGGTTAAAGCCGTTAATCATGGAAAGTATCTCAAGGAATGAAATGTGCTGTTGAGGTTATTTTTGCTTTTGCTTTAGCCCCTGCCTCAGCCGAAGAGAATCACCTTTAGTCACTTTGCATCAGCCAGCCTTTATAATATGAATAGGGGGATCAGAAAAAGAGTTCCGAAAAGAAGATGGATAAACAACTGAGAGAAAAAACAGCTAAAAATCACTACTTCATAATGAACAAGACCAACAAATTCATCATTAAGCCTTAAAGTTTATATTTGCGTTTGATTTTTGCAATAATCCGAACTAAACATATTCTAGTAAGTAGGGAATGATAATATGGCGTATTTAACAACAACAGGGTCAGGACAACCAGTCCTCATCCTTAAAGAAGGAACAACAAGAAGCAGAGGCAAAGAAGCCCAAAGAAACAACATTATGGCAGCACGAGTAATCGGCGAAGTACTAAAAACAACTCTAGGCCCAAGGGGCATGGATAAAATGCTCATCGACAGCCTAGGCGACATCACAATCACAAACGACGGCGCAGCCATCCTTAAAGAAATCGACGTAGAACACCCAGCAGCAAAAATGATGGTGGAAATCGCAAAAACCCAAGATGACATGGTAGGCGACGGAACCACATCCGCAGTCGTCCTCGCGAGCGAATTACTCAAAAAAGCTGAAGAACTCCTCGACCAAAACATACACCCAACCATTCTGGTAAGCGGCTATCGCAAAGCCTCAGTAAAAGCAATCGAAGCCATAGGAAAAATGGCCGTACCACTCGACATCAACGACCGAAAAACACTCCTCAAAGTTGCATTAACCTCAATGAGCAGCAAAGCAGTTGGCTCAGCAAGAGACCACCTTGCAGAAATATCAATAGACGCAGTCAAACAAATCGCTGAACAGCGTGGAGACAAGACAATTGCCGACATAGACAACATCCAACTCGTCAAGAAAACAGGCAAAAGCCTCCTTGAAACACAACTAATCCAAGGTATAATCATAGATAAAGAAGTAGTCAGCCCAGGGATGCCAAAAATCAAAGAAAACGCAAAGATTGCACTCTTAGATTCAGCCTTAGAAATCGAAAAAACCGAAATCACCGCTGAAATCCGCATCAAAGACCCCAAACAGATGAAAGCGTTCCTAGACCAAGAAACTGACATGATGCAAGACATGGTTACTAAAATCAAAGCCTCAGGCGCAGATGTAATCTTCTGCCAAAAAGGCATCGACGACATGGTACAACACTTCTTATCCAAAGAGGGCATCATTGCAGCAAGACGCGTAAAAGAATCCGACATGGAAAAACTCGCAAGAGCCACAGGCGGAAGAATAGTAAGCGACCTAGATGACCTAAAGAAAGCAGACCTAGGCAGCGCAGGTCACGTTGAAGAACGCAAAATCGGCGACGACAAAATGATATTTGTCGAAAAATGCAAAGACCCTCACTCAGTCGCGATCCTCATACGCGCAGGACTAGAACGCATGGTTGATGAAGCAGAAAGAGCCATGACCGACTCACTCTCAGTTGTTTCAGACGTGATAGAAAACAACCGAATCGTCGCAGGTGGCGGAGCAGTCGAAATCGAAATTGCAAAAGAACTACGCAAGTACGCAACCAAAGTCGGCGGAAGAGAACAACTAGCAGTAGAAGCATTCGCAGACGCAGTCGAAGTAATTCCACGCACACTCGCAGAGAACGCAGGCTTAGAGCCAATCGACATACTTGTCGAACTACGACAAGTTCACGACAAAGAAAACGGCAAGTATATGGGCATTAACGTATTCACAGGCAAACTGCAAAACAGCATCGAAAACGGCGTAATCGAACCAATAGTGGTCAAAGAACAAGCCATAAAATCAGCAGCCGAATCGGCAGCCATGATACTACGCATCGATGACGTCATCACATCCAAAGCACCCAAAGGCGGTCCAGGTGGCCCAGGCGGAATGCCGGGCGGCATGGGCGAAGAATAAATAATTTTCCCCTTTAATTTTTCTTTTTAATTAAGTTGATTTTCGTTTTTTGAAAACAGCAACCAACAATATTATCGTAACAACCATTGACGCTGAAGTTCCAACTTCTGTTATTGTCGGATTTAGTTGGATGCTCTGTTGTTGATAACCTATACGTTAAAAATTTTGGGTTAAGTTACCCACATTTACGAATCTGTTGTTGCACAGAGAGGAAAGTAAATTAATACAGGAGAAATCTGTATCTACGCTAAGCCATGCTCCGGTAGTATAGTCCGGTCAAGTATGCCGGCCTCTCGAGTCGGCGACCCGGGTCCAAATCCCGGCCGGAGCACCAACCACTCAATTTTTTGAAAAAAAGAGACTATTTGTAAGTGAGTGTTGAGCAGATTTCTTCTACTGTGCGGTTAAGTGTTAGTTCTGCCATACTTCGGCTGTAATCCATTATGCGCCTTGAACTGTCAAAGATTAACCTCAGTACTGAAGCGATGTTTGGGTCGAGTTTTTTGCTTGACATAAGCATGATTAGTTCGTTTTCGAGCGGAATAAGTGCTTCTCGTTTGGAGATTAATTTTTCGGCGTCCTTGTATTCTCGTTTGAAGAGTGCTTTTATGGAGTCATCGTAGAGTTGGTGTGCTTGTGAACTGAAATAGACTAGCTGATTGTATATTTCCTCGTCCACGGGGTCTTTTATAAATAGTGTTTCATCGTCGATTAGTTTTTGGAGGGCGCCAAGGTTGTTTATTATGTTCATTGCGTTTTGGGCGATGCTTTCTATGTCGTTTATTGCTATGCGGTATAGGAGAAATTCTTTGGGTGTTCTAAAACCTAGTTCACGGTATAGGTTCCGTTCTATGCCGTATTTTAATTGGCGAACGATATAGAGGCCAAGGCGGTTTACGTCGTTGTGAGCGCCAATAACGCTGTCGAACAGAACAGTGCTACGGTCCTTTAGGGCGGCGATGGCATCTCTGTTTGCTGCCAGAGCAACGATTGCCATTCTTCGGACGGCTTTTTCAATTGGGAATTCTGAGTGTTTTATTAAGATTTGGAGGGTGATTTCGTCAGTTGTTTCATCGATTATTTCTGATCCTAAAAAGTGGTCGCGGGCGAAAGTTTTTATGTCGTTTTTGTGCCTTCCGGCATCTATGGTGTTCTTAAAGCGGACTCTGATTATGTCGGCGCCTATGGCGTATAATGCGCGGATCATGCGCAGGGTTGATTGCGGGGTTTCTTTGGGGTCTATGTTTATGAGGTATTCTTTGGGTTTGGAGGTGTCTTCTCTGCCTTCTTTTTCCATGATTGTTCTTGGAACAAGTGTTAGTGTGGAGTCTGGTTGGATGTTGAAAGCAATTTCGCTGCCTCGTTTTAAGCCTATGTCTTCTACCCATTCTTTTGGTAGGGATATTATGTATGAGCCTCGTCCAGTGCATTGGACCCGTCTGTAGCCTAGGTCTTTTTCTGCCATGAATAAACACCTGGTAAATGTTTCATGTACACTACATATTTCACTAAGTTGCATATAAATGATTTTCAACAAAGTTATATAGAATACATGCTATTTGATCGGCTAGCTCCAGAAAAAGATGTGGATAGAATGCCGTTAAACACATGTAAAGTAATAATCAAAAATGATAATCAAGCGACGACAAGTAAGGGTGTTTTATACACAAATGATGTGGAACTTCATATTTGTCATGCTCACTTGTCCGCGCAAGTAAAAAATATTAAAAGAGGTTTAGTTGAATGAAAAGAATAATCGCAAACCAAGAAGCCTGCATGGGCTGTGGACTATGTGAAGTCTACTGCACCGTACAGCATTCCAAGTCAAAAGATATAGTCAAAGCCTACAACAGCGAACACCCTAAACCCATAAGCAGAATCAGACGTGAAGTAAACAAACCCGTCTCTTTTGCCATCCAATGCCGCCACTGCCAAGACGCACCATGCGTAACCGCCTGCCTATCCGGCGCCATGACAAAAGACCCAAAAACAGGCGAAGTTATCCATAACAAGGATAAGTGCATTGGTTGTTGGACCTGCGTTATGGTTTGTCCTTACGGCGCCTTGCTTATGGATAAGGAAGGCAAAGTGGTCGCTAAATGTGACCTCTGCCAGGGATTAGCTGAACCAGCATGTGTTGCCAACTGCCCAAACCAAGCGTTAGTATTCAAGGAGGTAAAAGCCTAAATGGCAAAGTATGTGATTGTTGGCGCTTCAGCAGCAGGCGTAGGCGCAGTTGAAGCTATAAGAAAAGTAGATCCGATTGGGAAAATCATTGTAATTAGTGAAGAAGAATGCGCAAACTACAGCCGCCCCATGATTAGTGACTTAGTCAGTGGTAAAGCAGATATCCAAAAAATGAAGTGTAAAGCTGATAGTTTCTGGATTGAAAACAAGGCAGAAACACGTTTAGGTAAAAAAGCAGTAAAGCTAAACCTAACCGAAAAAACTGTGAGCTTAGACGACGGTGAAAAGGTAGCTTATGAGAAGCTTTTACTTGCCATAGGCGGCAAACCCTTTGTTCCCAAAATAGATGGACAAGACAAAGACGGCGTATTCACCTTTACAAACATCACGGATGCCCAGCGTTTAGACGCAAAAATTGACAGCATACATGCCAAGAGCGCAGTGGTTGTTGGGGCAGGATTAATCGGCATAAGCGTAACCGAAGCCCTCATGAAGCGCGGCTTAAAAGTTACCGTTGTAGAACTCCAAGACAAAATCCTGAGTTTACTCTTAGATGCAAAAGCTTCAGACATCGTTGAAGGCGTTATAAGGAAAGCGGGTGTAAACTTAGCCACAGGCCAGTCAGTTCAGAAAATCGTTGGCAAACCAGAAAACGACGGCGCAGTTGGCGGGGTAATCTTAACCAAAGGCGACAAAGTGTCATGTGACATAGTTGTTGTAGCCATTGGTGTAATTCCAAGAACCGAACTTGTGGTGGGAACTGCTGTAAAGATAAATCGAGGTATAGTGGTCGATAATTTCATGCAGACCAACCTGCCTGACGTCTACGCCAGCGGCGACGTTGCGGAAGCTTACGATTTCATCCTTAACCAGAACCGGCTCTTGCCCCTTTGGCCCCTTGCGGTTTTGGAAGGCAGAGTTGCAGGGTATAACATGGCAGGTCAAAAAACGTGTTATGAAGGCGGTACCAACATGAGTAGTCTCAAGTACTTTGGCATACCTATCGTCTCCATTGGTTTAGCTAACACTAAAGATGACCCGACGCTGGAAATTGCAGTTAAGCAGGACACAGAACACAATGTATACAAGAAACTGGTGCTAAAGAACAATATTATTGTCGGCCTAACCTTGGTTGACTGCATCGATCGTGCAGGAATCCTCTTCAGCTTGATGAAGAATCAAGTTAACGTGAAGAAATTCAAAGGGGAGTTGCTCAGAGATGATTTTGGATGGGCAGTTTTACCAGTGGCTCTTCAAAGGAAAATGAGTGTGATACAATAATGGATCAAAACGACAGAAAAATAATCAACCCATTCGGGGACGATAAGGATTTTTCAGCCTGCGGCATTTTTGCGGCAATGAATATTGACGGCAAACGTTTTGGTTCAAAAGACCCCGTGCGAGCCATGGCAAACATGCATGACCGCGGTAACGGCTTAGGGGGAGGTTTCGCAGTCTACGGCATATATCCACAATTCAAAGACTACTATGCATTCCACGTCATGTACCTAAGTAAGGACGCTAAAGAAAAAACAGACAGGATACTTGCCTCAAAATTTGATATAGTTTACGATGAGGAAATGCAAACAAAACCTGCAGACGTCAAAGACCCACCGATGGTTTGGCGCTACTTCGTGGAGCCTAAAAAACGTCGACCCAAAAACCAAGCTGAAGAAGACTATGTAATAGAAGCCATTATGCGTATCAACACTGAAACAGGCAAGGCATTTGTGTTTTCAAGTGGCAAAGATATGGGCGTCTTCAAAGGCGTTGGTTTCCCAGAGGATGTTGCAGAGTTCTTCTGCTTGGAAGACTACCAAGGGTACCTTTGGTCATGCCATAGCCGATTCCCAACTAACAGTCCTGGTTGGTGGGGCGGAGCACACCCATTTAACATCCTTGACTGGACAGTTGTCCATAACGGTGAGTTATCATCCTACGGCATAAACCGCCGTTTCTTGGAAATGTACGGTTACAAATGCACGATGCAGACAGATACTGAAGTGTTAGCTTACGCTGTGGATTTGCTTATGCGAAGACAACGCCTACCCATTAACTTGGTTGCTCAAATCCTTGCGGCACCGCTATGGAGCGAAATAGATAACATGGAGCCTAAACATGCAAATCTACTGCGGACACTGCGCCAAACGTATGGCAGTCTACTGATGAATGGTCCATTTAGCATAGTTATTGCTCACCATGGCGAAATGATTGGGTTAACTGATAGAATCAAACTTCGACCTCTGGTTGGTGGCACGAAAGGTGACTTCATGTTCCTTTCTTCAGAGGAAGCTGCAATGCGGCTTGTTTCACCCCAACTCGACAAGTTTTTTGCCCCTCGAGGTGGAGAACCCGTTGTTTGTAGACTTAAAAACATGCCAAAAGGAGATCTTCAATGAAAACTTACCTCCAACCTGAATACTTAATTGAACGAGACGAAAAACGTTGTATACGCTGCAAAGTATGCATTAACCAATGCACCTACGACACCCACGTCTATGACGAAGAAACAGACACTGTCTGCAGTAAAGATGAAAACTGTGTTAACTGCCAGCGATGCGTAACTTTCTGTCCAACCCACGCCATAACTATCAAAAAGAACCCTAACGTTAGCAGAGAAAACGCGAACTGGAAGATGGAAGCAATCCGCGACTTGAAAAGGCAAGCTGAAAGCGGAGGCGTAATTTTAACTGGCATGGGCTGCGACAAACCAGAATACACTTACTGGGACCGGCTGCTTCTAAATGCAAGCCAAGTTACCAACCCCTCAATTGACCCGTTGCGGGAACCCATGGAAATCCGCACGTACCTTGGCGCAAAACCAGACCGCTTAGACTTAACAATGGAAAACGGCGAAACAGTTCTAAAAACTCAGCTTACTCCACAGCTTTGCTTGGATACACCAATTATGTTCTCAGCCATGTCCTATGGCGCCATAAGTCTAAACGTGCATGAATCGTTAGCGCGTGCAGCAACAGAATGTGGAACTTACTGGAACACCGGTGAAGGGGGATTGGACAAGAGTCTCTACAAGTACGGTGCCCACACCATCGTGCAGGTTGCTTCTGGTAGATTCGGAGTCCACAGTGAATACCTTAACGCAGGGGCAGCTGTCGAAATTAAGATTGGGCAAGGTGCAAAACCAGGCATCGGCGGTCACCTTCCAGGCGAAAAAGTCACCGAACACGTCGCCAAAACCCGCATGATACCACAAGGCACAGACGCACTCTCGCCTGCTCCGCAACACGACATCTACTCAATCGAAGATCTCCGCCAACTAATCTACGCGCTCAAAGAAGCCATCAACTATACCAAACCCATCTCCGTCAAAATTGCAGCAGTCCACAACGTAGCAGCAATCGCCAGCGGAATGGTTCGGGCTGGAGCAGACATAGTCGCTATAGACGGTGTTCGAGGAGCAACAGGTGCAGCACCTAAAGTCATCAGAGACAACGTAGGCATGCCCATCGAGTTAGCCATCGCACAAGTAGACCAGCGGCTCCGTGAAGAAGGCATAAGAAACAAGGCAGGCGTAGTTGCGGCTGGAGGATTCCGAGGCGCAGCAGATGTGTTTAAAGCCATAGCTTTGGGTGCTGACGCTGTGTATATTGGCACTGCCGCTTTGATCGCTATAGGCTGCACGGTCTGCCAACGCTGCTACACGGGCAAGTGTCCATGGGGAATCGCAACCAGTGACCCATGGATTAGCAAACGCATCAACCCCGACATCGCGTCCAAACGGCTGGTGAATTTGCTGCAGAGCTGGAGCTTAGAGATTAAGGACATGATGGGCGGCATGGGCATAAACGCCATTGAAAGCTTACGCGGCAACAGATTAGCCCTTCGTGGCGTCGGCTTGACAAAGACAGAGCTTGAGATTTTAGGCGTAAAGATGGCAGGAGCGTAAAACATGCAACAACAAAAAAGTGAACCATTAGAAATCGACGCAAAATATCACTCACTAATAAAAACCGAGGGCAAAATAGTCAAAATCAACGCTGAAGGACTCTACTACAAAGAACTAAACAGCATCCTAAGAGCAGTCATAACTGGCGACGTAGAGAGGATAGAGCTGCATAATGTTTGTGGACAAAGATACCTCGGAACCGACCTTAGACACCAACATACAGATCGATGTTTATGGAACACCGGGCAACGACCTTGGCGCGTTTATGAGCGGACCCAAAATGGTAATCCATGGCAACGCACAAGATGCGAGCGGCAACACAATGAACGATGGGCAAATAATCGTTCATGGTCACGCTGGAGATTTAACTGGGCATTCAATGCGAGGCGGCAAAATCTTCATCAAAGACTGCGTGGGCTACCGAGTCGGTATCCATATGAAAGAGTACCAACGCAAAATACCCCAAATCGTGATCGGGGAAACAGCAGGCGACTTTTTGGCTGAGTACATGGCTGGCGGAGTAATCCTCATTTTGGGCTTGAATCTCAAGGATGGCGAAAAATGCAAAGCCCGATTCGTGGGCACAGGAATGCATGGCGGAGTCATCTACGAACGTGGCGAAATCTTAGAACCCGAAGCAGGTACCAAAACCTTACCAGTTGGCAAACGGGACATGCAAGTTGTCGAAGGATTAGTCAAAGAGTACTGTAGCCATTTCGGTGTCGACTCCAAAACAAATCTTATCTGGTAAATTCAAGAAAATCCTACCCCTCATCAAAGCGACCCTACGAAAAACTATACTCCCACTAAACCTTTCTTTGTTTCAGTTTCAATTTAAGCCTCTGCTTTTTGGCAAAGCAGGACATTTCTTTAAGTAAACAAGTAAGCCCACAAGTATAACCGCTAGTAACACAGTTGAAACGACTACTAAAGTTGTTGCCAATGGAACTGACGGAACATTTCCGTCAGTAGGAGTCCAAGGCGTACCGGTGGTTTCGGGTCTAATGAATGATCCAGTGAAATCTATCAGTATGATGTGGAAGCTCTGCGTGTAAGTAAAATAGAGGGTCCATGATTGGCTGGTTGATTCTATAGTGTATTGGATTGGCTGGTTGTCAAGTTGTTATTCAAGTTGGTCCGCTGCCGTGAAGCTGAGCAGGCGGGTAGTCATGTTAAAATTCATTCCAGTTATGGTTGAGTTAGATGAAAACCCCAGTGATTAAGTCTCCGTAGGAATTAACGTAGAGAATGCGGCTGAGGCTTGTTTCTGGGTAGGTGGCGTTGCCTTCCCAGCTGGCTCTAACTTGATAACCTCTCGGTTCCTTTAATTGCCAAATAACTGAGTACTTGCCATCGTTATCGGTTTTTACGTCACCAATTTCAATCCATTTGGCGTTATTAGCATAATTCCTAGTTGAAAAAGAAATCAGCTCACTAGGTACGCCTTCTCCATTGGATATTAAGTCTCCACTTATGGTTATGTCTTGCCCAATGTAGACTCTCTCGCTGCTTAAGAATAAGTAAACTGTTATGGGGGTTTGCTCGGTCACTGTTATCAAATGTGCAGTAGAAGCGGTCATTCCTCGATTATCAGTTGCGGCTAATTCAACCCAATATTCTCCCGCTTTAGCAAAAGAGTGTTCAACGACTGTTCCACTTTGGGTTGTTCCATCGGCAAAATCCCAGTCAAGAGAAACAATGATTGATTCAGTCCAGTACGCGATAAAGTCTGAGGCATCAAAAGTTACGGTGTCGCCGACCCTTGGGGTAAGCGGTGCGTACTCATAAGATGGGCTCGGATGAGTGATTTGTGCTGACGCTTCAGTCGGGATCATAATTAATCCTATCAAAGCAAGAATCGTTAATTCAATAGCCGCTTTATTCATTATCTACTCGCCTCATTTGGATTAAAAAAAGATAACATAAAACTGTTTTCGTCAAACTTTCTTGACTAACCGAGAGCATATCCCATAAGTGTTTGTTTGGTTCTGCATTTATCGTATGGGCTCTCTGAGTGCTTGAGGGTGTTTGCTGGGGCACTTCTTTTGCTTTTGCGGTCGGGTTGCTTTTTTGGTTCGGGCAGTGTTTTATTGGCTTTTTAGTTGTATTGTAAGGGGTTTTTCCTTCAAAAGAATGTTGGTTTAGCTGGTTGTGGGTGTGAGGCATGTTGAAGTGTGCTGCTAATGGAGTAGCCGTCTAAAAACTTTAGGTTTGGCAGATATGCTTGGAGATAGAATTAGAGGCGAATAAATCCTAAAGAGCTCAACCTATCGATCTCTGATAAAAGACGTTAGGAGTCACCAGGAGAAAGGCCGCCTTTAGCTATGTAGCTATAAAGAAGGAATAGGTCTCGCAGAGAGAAAGCTATTGGCAAGCTGAAATTAACTGAAAATAAAGAGAATTTAGTAGAAGTTGCGGGCTTCTTTGCGTTTCTCCGCTTCTTCATAGAAACGCAAGACTTCATCGATGATTTCCACGTTAGAGAGCAACATGCGTCTGCAACAGTACCGCTTCAAACCTAAGCTGTCCAGTACATCGCTGGCGTTCTCGCCGGTTTTTATGCGACGTGTAAATTCGTCCCATCTGTCGCCGACAAGTTTGCCGCATGTAAAGCATCTTACGGGAATAATCATTTTGTTTTCTCCTACCTGTAGCTTTTCTGTTCTTTTGACCTTGCGCCTGCTCCGCCGACTTTCTTGGTTTCTTTGGTTCTGCTGTCTCCAGCAACCATTGTACGGTCATATTCGTTGAAGACTGTGCGCAGATGGGTGCTCTTTGTCCATTTGAGGAGTGCATTGGATATTGCCATGCGTGCTGCTTCTGCCTGCCCCATGTAGCCTCCGCCGCTGGTTTTAACGTCCATGTCGAGTTGCTGCCAGACGTCACCGCCTGCTTGCAAGAGGGGTTCCATGATTTTAGCCCGGGCAATGTCGGGTTCAACAATTTCAACTGGAGTCATATTTATCCGCACTCTGCCAACACCCTGTTTAACTATGGCGCGGGCAACTGCGGTTTTTCGCTTTCCACTAACAACTAAGACTTTTTTGGCGGGCATAATTATTCCATCCTATTGAACCATCCGATTTCAGTTGCCAATTCACCAAGGGTAAAATGTGGCCCTCTCAGGTTTATCGAATTGGCTTCTTCGAATGTTATCATCTTTTGATCTTTGAATTCAAGTGGCACACCCATAAATACCTTCAACCGTTTATAGGCACTCTTGCCTTTAGGCAACTTAAAGGGAACCATACCGCGAACTGTCTTGCGTAGGAAACGATCAGGTCTTCGGTAATGGAAGGGACCGCGCATTGGTGCTCCCACTTCAAGGAACTTGTGTGCTTCTAAAACTTTGCTTTTCTTTTTGCCTGAAAACACGGCTTTTTCCGCGTTAAGGATGATTACTTCTTCGCCGTTTAACAGTCGTTTGGCGACTTTGCTGCACATTCGGCCAACTATTAAGCCTTCGGCATTAACCAATGTGACTGCAGGGGATTTTGTTGTTGTTGTTTGCATTTTTCTCACCGGATAATTTTTACGTTTGAGCCTTTGGGGTTTTTCTCCAACAGCTCCAGAATTGTTATATATTTTGCTTTAACAGCCTCAAGCTTAGCCTTTGCTTTGTCCGAGATATCAAATGACGCAACAGTTACTGCGTGGTCTATGTTGCCTGAAGCTAAGAGTTTACCTGGAACAACTACAACGTCAGCTTTTTTTGTGTGCCTGTTTATTTTGCTCAAATTAACGGCGACCCGTTGGCTACGTGACTTTGCTAAGTGGTCAGCAACATCAAGCCAGATGGCAGCTTGTTTTTCTCTGCTTTCCTTCTTTAGAAGACCTATAAGCTCGATTAATTGTGGGTTTGTAGTTTTAGTTTCTCTCATTGCAATCCAGCCTTTATTTGTCCTTCAAACTCGTCTAGTTGTTTGCCTAACAGTTTAGTAGCTTCTTTGAGCACACGTTCTGGAGGAAGCGCACCGGTAGACTCAATATTCATTATGAAAGCGTTCTTTTCCCATTCAACCTTAAGCGGTGAAGGTTTTTGTGGACAAGCATCAACGCAATCCATGCAAAGGTTACATGCCAAGAGGTCTCGGACAGCAATTTTCTCTTCCTTGACGACGTAGACTTTCTTTGGACAGATGTCAGCGCATTTTTGGCATCCTTCGCACTTGCCAATTGGTGTGGTAATTGATGGGTAATATTTGTATGCGCACATAGAAACTGGCTGCCACTTTGCGTGAGTTTTGCCTTTGCCGAGCCTCGCATAGGCTTCAAGCTTCAGTTTCTGGTTTTTTGCAAGTTTAACTATAGGGATTTTGTCTGATACAGGTAAGACTTCTGGGTTTTCTGACACCACTTCACCTGAATAGACGGTTCTTGTTCCATCCCTTGCTTCAGCATCAAGTGTTAGCGTCACTCGGCACGAGGAACAACCAAATTCGCTCTTGCATTCGCATTCTTCAGGAAGACTATACGCGTCTAAATCTGTCTTAAGTGGAGTAAGACCCAGTCTATGGGCGATTATTTCATCTTGAAGAATTGAACTGTTTTCTATCATGACAACTTCTTCGATTGCCATGCAAGGAACCTCAGCAAGTGCTAGACGTCGCAGAGCATTCATTAAAGGCACGTCCGCATCTCTGACAGCTATGCGAAGGTTAATATCATTTTTTTCAAGGACTTCTATTTTCACTTGCTAGACACTCCAATAAGTTACTTTCAATAAGGGGAAATCGTTGCAGATTAGACTCTTCTGCCTCTTCTGCCACCGGGCCTTCTTGTTCCATCGTGAGGAATTGGTGTGACTTCTTCGATGCGTTCAATTTTGAATCCAAATCTGGCTAATGCTCTGATAGCTGCTTGGGCACCTGGTCCAGGTGTTCTGGGTCCTGCGCCGCCTGGGGCTCGGACTTTGATGTGGATGGCTGTTATTCCTTTATCTCTTGCTATTTCTGCTGCGCCTGTCGATGCACGCATTGCTGCGTAAGGTGAAGATTCCATGCGGTCGGCTTTGACGAACATTCCGCCTGTTGTGCGAGCGATGGTTTCTGCGCCTGAAATATCAGTGATGTGGATTAATGTGTTATTGTAACTGCTGAAGATATGGACAATTGCCCACTTCTCGTTCCGTTTATTGTTGGGAGCGCTCAGAATCTGCCGCCTCCTCGTCCGCCTCTGCGGCCTCTCTGAGGTGGTCTAGCTTCTACTTGCTTAGCCACAACTGATAGTCCCACGCGTAATGCGTGTTCTTGGTTTGCTAATGCGCTTTCGGGTGAGTAGACTATTTTTGTTTCAGCCTCTTTTGGAACTATATAACCGGGGATCGTTACTCTGCGACCATCGATTGTTACATGACCATGTGTAATTAGTTGTCTTGCCTGGTAGACTGTTCTTGCTAAGCCCTTGCGGAAAACGATTGTTTGCAATCTACGCTCCAATATGTCTTCAATGGTTAAGTCTAAAACGTTGTCCAATACTGCTGTCTCTTGCAGAATTCCTTTTTTCTTGAGTTGTGCGAGCAGTTCATTTTCCATCTTGGAACGTTCTTCAGTAGTTTTGCTGATAAGTGAACGGGCGATGCTTCTGGTTTTGGAAAGAGTAGTTTTGTGGCGCCAGAGTTCATGTTTGTTTCTTAAACCAAATTGCCCCAGAAGTTTTAATTCTTCTTGGAGGACATCTTTACGCCATCGGAAACGTGGAGTATCAAACTTCTTACGCTGCTTCTTCGGATCGCCCATGTCTATTTGCCTCCTTCAGCTGGTGCTCCACCTGGTTTCTGCATAAGGGTCTTCTTCTTGACGCCTAAGGCTTTACCTGCTCTTCCAGTGGTTTTTGTTCTTTGTCCACGTACTTTCAGGCTGTAAGCGTGGCGGTATCCACGCCATGACCTGATTTCTTTGGCTTGATCAATGTCAGTTTTAATCTTTAATGCAAGATCAGCACTCAACATGTGAGCGTCTTTTCCGGAATCTGTGTCTTTTCGACGGTTGAACATCCAGCTAGGAATGCTATATTTTGCTGGGTCCCGAATAACATCTTCTATTTTCGAGATGTCTGACTCAGTTATAAATCCCACCCGAAGGTCTGGGTTCACACCTGCCTTCTTGAGGACCGCGTTAGCAAGAGCTGCGCTTACGCCTTTGACTTCCGCAACTGCGTAAGAAGTCTTTAAGGTACCTTGAACGTCTGTACCCATTATACGAAGTATATAGCGATATTCCTGTGACGACATGCTAAATATTCATCCGTTTTTTAACTTAAAGCATATACGAAATATGGCGGTATTTATTTAAACCTTCCTTTCCAAAAAGTATCATCAACCGTAAATGTAAAACCGTGATTATTGCAATCAATATAT
>CAVYRJ010000013.1:0-51544 GCA_963770935.1 Candidatus Bathyarchaeota archaeon | reverse complement strand
ACTAAGCCATCAACGACTAAGAGTAGCTGAGAAACTAAAAAACCCTCGAATACTTAAAATTCATTACCACACCTTCCGACACTATAAGGCAACACAGCTATACCATCAAACGCGAGACATTCTCTATGTTATGAAGTTTCTGGGCCACCGAGACGTAAAAAACACGCTGATTTACATAGACCTAGAGATAGCCTGCTTCTCAAAAGGCGGCGACGAATACCACGCAAAAACAGCTATAAAAACTGAAACAGAAGCACTGCAACTAATAGAAGCCGGATTCGAATACGTATGTGACATAGGAGAGGCTAAAGTATTCAGAAAGCGAAGATAAACCCAGATTTTAACTATTTGTCCAAAAGCATTGTCAAAGCTTTACTATCTGGGCGTGAGGGATGCCTTCTATTTTTATTACTGCTTCAGGGTGAACATATCCTTGAGCAATGGCTGTTTCCACGCAGGTCTTCCCAACAAGGTTCACAATAGTTGAATTACTAATCAAACCAACAGCCTCATCAACTGTTGCTTTTGTCCATTATAAAACTCGTCTTTTATTTTAAAAACAATTTTGCCTTCCCGAACTTGCTCAACAAATCGCAGTCGCAAACAGCCAAGAGCACGTTTTGCCCCATTTTTTTTATGTTAAGGTAAACTTCCAATTTCAGCTCTCTCATAACTGTTTAATAGATGATTTTGCACCGCAAGCGTTACAACCAAAGACAAGCGTTTTTCTTCTTTAACTATTCTGGTGTCAGGGCGTTTACAAACTGGACAAGTAACATAACCTTCTAGTACCTCTGCAGTAAGCGTTCAAAGCTATCACGTTGGAATTTTCCTTGAAAAATAGCTCGTGAATCATGGAAAGTTGCCGCCGTAGCCATTTCTCGGGTTAAGAATTTTAAGATGTGTTGTGGGTCGCGGTCTAAGGCATCAGCGACTTCTTTAAAATTTGAAATTATTGTACGCATACCAACGGTATTAACGAATAATCTTGGCATCTCTAAACGTTCACGTTTTTCGGAGACTTGAGGCATTTGAGCGCAAGCTCGCTTTAGTAGGTCATCGTAGTTGAAGGTCATGTTTCCATCCCACCCAAACATGGTGCCAGCACATATTTAAAATTATAATGCCCAAAAACAGGATTATTATGGCTTTGCTGAGGTTTTCTAAAGTAAACCAATATAAATTCCGAAAGCAAAGCTAAGTATCAACTCTCGACATAACAGTACAGAGGCTAACACGTGACACAGAATCAAAAAATAAGCCAAGAAGGAAACATTAACCTTCAAATAGACAAAATAAAGAAGCAAATTGGTGAAGCCAACACTCAAATCAAAAAATACATAGAGAAAAGAAACCAATTACACGAGCAAGTACGAAAGTCCCGCGAGGAAATCAACCAGATTAAAACTGAAAGAGACGCCCTCAATGAGAAGGTAAAGTTGCTCAAGGAACAAAGAGACATCATCCGAGCCAAGGCAACACCAATTATGGAAGAAGTAAATGTGATAGATGGGCAAATTGCTGAACTTAAGAAAAAGGTTCCGCGTGTGAGCCAACGTGAATTGCAGGAGGAACTTGATGCAATTGAATGGAAAATTTCAACAACTTCACTTGATACCCAGGAAGAGAAAAGGCTCGTTGGCGAAGTGAAAGAGCTTGAGTTGCAGCTTAAAGGTTACAAAAAAATCGATAAAAAACATCAAAAAATCAAAGGGTTACTTGTCCAGCGTAAGATAATTGATGACCAAGCAGATGTATTCCATAAGGAATTGACGGATTTAGCTAAGAAAAGCCAAGAATTACACGCCACAATGATGGACAAACTAATTGCCGTCAAAAAGGACAGGGCTGAAGCCGATAGCCTCCATCAAGCGTTTGTTAATGCAAAGGAACAAAATAATCTTTGGTATGGACAAATAGGTATGTTGATTGGGCAATCAAAAAGCATTAGAACAACTCTTAGGGAGCAAACACAAAGTCGAAGAGCAGAGGAAGAGGCTAAAAGAAGCGAGGATCAATCAAAGCGAAAAGAGGAACAAGCGCAACGGGAAGTTAAGGAAAAGGAAATTAAAGAAAAAATTGGTGCAGAGGCTAAAGAAAGACTCCAGCGTGGTGAAAAGGTAAACTGGGAAGAATTCCAGCTTATGCTTGGCGACCAAGAAGAGGATGATTCAGAAACACAAGCTTAAAGTTAAGTGCCCAATATTAAAGAGATAGAGATTCGCGATGTCTAAAAAGGAAACGCATCCCCAGATGCAAAAGCGTATCCTAATTTTATGTGTAGATAGAGATGGAGATCTAGAAGTTAAAGCAGGCATAAAGACGCCGCTTCTGGGAAGAACCGCCAACTTGGATGGTGCAGTCGCCCTTGCGTTGAAGGATCCGGAAGAACCCGACGCAAATGCGATGTTTGAAGCCATCCGTCTCCATGATAGGCTGCAGAACGAGAAACAACCAGAAGAAACCTTTGAGGTTGCCACGATTTCAGGTTCCGAGCTTGGAGGAGTTAGCGCTGACAGGAAACTGGTTTCAGAATTAAACAATCTCCTTGACACTTTTAATGCAAACGAAGTCATTTTGGTCTCTGATGGGTATTCTGATGAGGCAGTTTTGCCGCTGGTTGAGTCAAGAGTGCCCGTTTCTTCAGTCAGACGCATAGTTATAAAGCATAGTGAATCAATCGAAGAGACCGCTGCGGTCTTCGGAAAGTATGTTCGTCTACTTGTGGATAATCCAAGGTATGCGCGTATGGCTTTGGGTTTACCCGGAGTTTTAGTTTTAATTTTCGGGATTCTCTGGGCAATCGACAATCTAAAGATCTATCCTGGCGCTATTTACTACTACGGAATTGCCTTTGTAATAATCCTTGGCGGTTTTTTGCTGCTCAAAGGTTTTGGGGTTGACAAAGCAACCAAAGACGCCTACAAGTGGGCAAGAGATTATTCGCCTCCGCCGCTTCCAATGCAGATTTCAAATTATACCGTTATCGCTGGAATACTCTGCATTGCTGTTAGCGTTTATCTTGGTATTGCTAATGTTAACATTAATGTTGCACCTGCCTCAGATTTAGCAGGCTGGCTTAACATAACTCCAAGAGTAGTGTACTACTTTATTACCGGAATTGTGGATCTCTTAGTTGCAGGTATAATTATCGTTCTTTTAGGAAGAAGTGTACGGCTATATTTTGAAAGAGATTCAAGGTTACTGCGAAATGTTGCTTTAATAGTTACGGTTGCTTGGTCACGTTGGGTTCTGGTTGGAACCGCAAACGTAATAATCCATTATTACAAAGACACATCCGCTGTCGTTGGCTTAAACGACCCATTTTTCTCAAATTTCCTCTTCACCATTATAGTCGGTATCCTTATCGGTGTCGCCTCTGTTTTGCTGATTTACATAGTTAACAGGTCAGCTAAAGATTTCTTCAAGAAAAAAGACACAGAAAAGCCAGATGAACCCTAAAAATTCAAGAAAAGTTTTTTTAGTGTTTTGTTTTCGGTAGGAGGAAGCTTTAATTGAAACTACCAAGGCTTTAGCTATAGTAAACGTCAAGAGCACAGGTGTAAATCCTTAAACAAGAGAGGTTCAAGTATTGCTTAAGAGAATTCTTTCCGTCATCGGCGCCTACAAAATTTATGAGAAATGGCTGTGGCTCCAAGTTAGAAACGGCATTAAACCCGAGCACATAGCCATTATTCTTGATGGAAATAGGCGATGGGCAAACGACCAGGAAAGTAACCCTTGGCTTGGGGACAAATGGGGTCACAAGCAAGGTGCTGATACGGTTGAACAACTACTGGACTGGTGCCAGATGGTTGACGTCAAATATGTTACACTCTACACATTTTCCACAGAGAATTTTAGTCGCCAACCTGAAGAAATATCGAAAATTATGCAGATTGCTGAAGAAAGGTTCCGCAAATTGCTTACAGATGAACGGGTACATAAAAATAAGGTCCATGTTAAAGTTATAGGTCGAACTAACCTTTTACCTGCAAGCTTACAGGCTGCTATTGAAGATGTTGAAAAGGCTACAGAGAATTATGATTGTTACTTCTGGAATTTTGCTTTCGCATATGGCGGTAGAGCAGAAATTGTTGATGCAGCCAAAAATATCGCGCTGAAAGTGAAGAGCGGCGAATTAAACGTTGATGAAGTCACTGAAGCCACCTTTGAAAAGTATTTGTACACGTCGCATATGACTAAACAGGACCCTGACATGATTATACGCACATCTGGCGAGGAACGCTTAAGCGGATTCCTACTTTGGCAAGCAGCGTACAGCGAACTTCTTTTCTTGGATGTTTACTGGCCAGACTTTCGTTTGATAGATCTTTTGAGGGCAATCAGGGTTTTTCAACATCGCAAACGACGCTTCGGAGCATAAAACAAGGAAGTTAAGAGCGTTTTTTTGCGCTTACTATTGAGATGACGTCGCGGTCTTTTAGGATAGCGTCTTCACCGATTCTTCTTTTGTCCCTTGCATCTATGGCGTAGAGGAAGCTTTCGCCGAGTTCGCTGTGGATAATGTAAGCAAATAGGTGAGCAGTTGTTCCTTTGGGAACAAGGTATGTGTCGGGCAGGACACGTCCGTTATGATCGGCTAAATGTTCAAGGTCTTCGACGGGGTAGATAGTTATCATATCGAGAAGCTTGAAATATGCAGTGTTTAAGGCTTCTTGCACGCCTGTTGATCCGTTGGTTTTAAGGATTTTTTCTTTAACTTGTTCGAGCGCTTTAGTCTGACCAGTTGATAGCTTCTCAGGCTGCGTTATTTTGAAGTCTTTATCGCCTGGCTTGTAATCAATCAGTTGCTTCTCTGCTGCGCGTCTTAGCACCAACTCAGCTTCTGCCGAGCAGGGGATAACGATGTAATCTAGTTTTTTCATTCTCTCAACGTTTGCTTGGGAGGTTGGCAAATCAATTTTGTTGGCAACAATTAAGAGTGGCTTAGAAATGCGCCGTAAATTATCTACAAACCGATAAAAGTCTTCATCAGTCCACGAGGCAGGTTTATCAAGGTTCAAATTTGCTCTTCGAACAGCTTCATTTATGCATTGGCGTTTTATGCTTAAACCAGTTAAACGGTCCTCAAGATGATGGGCTATGCCTTTTTTGTCCGCTTCAGCCGTCCGGGCGATTTTGGACCAATCTTTCTTAAGGATGGTAACCATCCACATGGTTATTTCGCGTTCCAAAAACTTTACGTCTTCCATAGGGTCATGTTCGCCGGGTATGCAGGTTTTTCCTTCACAGTCGGTTCCGCCTGAAGCATCAACTACATGGATGAGAGCGTCTGCTCGCCGGATTTCATCTAAAAACTGGTTGCCTAAACCCCGTCCTTCCCAAGCTCCAGGAACGATGCCTGCTATGTCGATTAGTTCTACTGGGACAAGCCTTGTGCCTTCAAGGCAGAGCGAGTTTCGGGGGTTGTCTTTAACCTTGAATTCTTCGTGGACGCATTTTGTTCGAACGTAGCCGACACCTCGGTTTGGCTTTATTGTAGTGAAGGGGTAATTGGCAATTTCTGCCGCTACTAAGGTTGCAGCGCTAAAAAATGTAGATTTTCCCGTGTTTGGTTTTCCAATTACACCAAGTAAACGCGAATAGGATTTTTGCATTGACAATTCAATTCACTTACTGTATTGTTGCTGCACTTAGGGCTATATTATTTGCGCTCGTAGAAATATACTAATGTCTTATTGTTAATCAGTTTTTATCGCATATCATTATTTCAATTTATTTAACCAGATTTTTATGATGGGACAATTCGTGAAGGGTCTTATGGCATTTGCTGCACTCAAACATTGAGGTGCCGCATGATGGACAGAACAATTCTTGCTTTATCATCCGATCCAAGAGCGCAAGCAACTCGGTTCTATTCTGAACCTCACGTGTGGATTCTTGTCCTCTAGCTTCAGTATTTTCTTTTTTTGGTTGTGGATTTTCTGCGGTTACTATTTCTTGATAGACTTTGGAGATACTGGTTTTTCCGTCCCGAAGTTTTTGCTTGTCATCTTCGCTTGCTTTTTCAATTATTTTTTTGCCGCGTTCCAATGTTCGGGTAGAAACGCCCGCTTTCTTTGCTACTTCTTCGGTTGCTTTCGCTTTAGGCTCTGGCTCTGCGTCGTCTGACGCTAACCCCAACTGCATATCTCGCCCGTTTTTGCCGCCTTTTGATTGTCTTTTTTTTGCGAGCGTTTTTTCAATCTCCAGTAGCGGGATAGCTAATTCTATAAGCTGGAAGTTGTTGAGGTGGCGTCGTCTTAGATTTGCTTCTATAACGAATTTTTTTTCTAAAAGCTTTTCGTCGAATTTACGGACTTCAAAGTCTGGTTCAAGTCCAAGTTCGGTACAGGCGCGGAAGCGGTGGTGTCCGTCTAAAACTTCTAGGTCTTCATTCACGATTATCGGGTAATGTTGTCCTTCGGTTTTTATTGAGTTTTTAAGTTCAGCGAATTCTTCTTCGCTCATTTTTGGCAGGAGTTTGTCGTATTCGGGATTTAAGCGCAGACTCATTGGTACCGCCTTGTTCTTTGTCTGTTTTATTATTTAAGTTGACGGGTTCCAAGTGATTTTTCTTTGTGTTTGTTTTGCAATGTTGGCATCATTGTGCAATCACATATTCTTTTATTTTATTTTTGAGTTGATATGATATACGTAATGAACCCGCGAGTAACGTTTGGCGGTGTAACAGTTAACCAAAATGCGGTTGAATCTCTCTCCTCTCTCTCTTCCAGGTTTTAAGTTCCGCATCAAGTTAACGATGGCTGCTCCGTCAAACCTCCTTTTCGGAGACATTAATGGAGAGTTTTGTGGTAGCCATTTACTAGCCACAAAGACTTATTTTCGCGTAGAAATTTAAATAATTATTTAGACCTGTGCACAATTCGTTTTTTATAGTTTTGTTTCCTATTAATCTATTGAGCAGGTCTTGGGCTGGAACCCTGAAAAGCCATTGGTTGGGTGTCTTGCAGGCGCCATAACCGTTAAACTATTGGGTCAAGCCCAGTACTTGCTCACGCACTTCAAGCTCGATTCGTCAAGTAGCAAAGATTTGATTGCTTCTGCATCGTAACTTATAAGCCCAGCCGTCACCATCGACGCCTTCTTCACCAAACCCCTTGGCCTTACCCAGCATTGCTTCAAAACGTTAGCTTTAATGTGCCCGTTAAACTGCTCAACCACATAACGCCTAGTATTCAAGAATTTAGCATGTTTTGTCTTCTTGCGTTTCCCTCGTCTAGGGTTAGAAGCAATAACCGGCTTAGCATCAATTTCCTTGACGGCTCTGTAGTTTGTCTTCGAGTCGTAGCCCGCGTCAGCTAAAACGTAATCTGCCTCCAAATCTTCAATGAGCCCGGGAAGAAACGGTGAGTCATAACGGTTCCCTGGCGTGACAACTGCTCTTAGAGGCAATCCCAGTTGGTTTACAGCTGCGTGAAGTTTGAATCCTCTGAATTTTCCCCTGCTTGTGTGACCCCATCCTGCTTCCATGTCGTAGAGATCCGCCAGCGGCGTTGAGTCAACAATTAAAAAAGTTGTTGGCGACACGAGCTGAAGCATCCCAGAGATCTTCTTAAAAGTTTCTTCAAGAAGGCTAAGGTAGCGTCTCCACCATCTTCCAACTGTAGTTCTATCGGGTATTTTGCACAAACCAATTGTTCTAGCAGCATCCGAATGCTTCTTTAGATGTTCAACTATGCGCGTGTCGTTCTCTAATCCTTTTAGTCTTGCGTATACGAGAACTCTGAGCGCTCTTAGGCGTCCGTATCCTGGATTTCCCCGTCTTTTAGGTTCCACAGAAACGATTGCTTTGTTGACGAAAAGCCTGACAACTTCACAGGCTTCCATACAAGAACATGATTGGGAAGCAGCTTAAATTCTGCACACCCCTAAAGTAATTAAAAAAGAGGTCTCAGCTTGATTCCAAAAACGGTAGTTTTTCTGATTAGAAGTGGCGCCGCCGAAAGGACTCGAACCTTTGACCTACTGATTAACAGTCAGTTGCACTACCGGGCTGTGCAACGGCGGCAAAGCACTGATGCTTCTGCCTTCTTTCACCTCAATAAAAGTATTTAAGGATAGTCGTCGAAAAAACGCTTTATCTATTTGTCTAACTTTATATTTCTTGGCCAATCCTTTTTGTGAATCTGCTAAGAACGCTTCTTGTGTAACCTTTCTCTTGGGGTTTGAGTAAGCATAGCTTTCTTAGCCTTGAGTCAGTGTCTAGTAGTCCCTCTTTTAGAAGTTGCGCTTCAGTCTTTCTAAGTCCGTGCGATGCAGTCCAAGGGTGACCGCTGCTAGTTTGTAGTGGAGGAAAGAAAAGGTAACTGTAGAGCCATTCAGGAACTAAATTTGGAGGGGCACATATACCTAACCCTAGAAACTAGTTATTATTATAATACTCATCAAAGTTCTATCTGACCGTTAAAAGCACATCTGCCAATTGCTTTTACTCCTACTGCTCAATATTCCCTTAAAACAACTCGTTGGGGAAAATCTTAGTCTCAAAATAAAGATATACCTCTATTGCCCTCTCAGTTCAGAGATATGCAAAACGAATCTTTTTTCAAATAAAAGACATTAAAACAAAGATATTTATGTCAACGTTAATTGGGGATCTTTTTACATTAAATTGGAGTGTTTTTGCGTTTTAGTAGAAAAATGTATATCAAGGTATTCGACATTTTACTCAGAAAAGACTTTAGAGAAGAGAAGGGATTTGCTTTGAAAACTATGGTGGAGTTTAGGTGGCATGGAAGAGGCGGGCAAGGCGCTTGGACAGCCAGCGAACTTTTGGCAAGGACAGCCCTTGATGAGGGCAAGTACATTCAATCTTTTCCAGAGTTTGGGCCAGAGAGAATGGGTGCGCCAGTGACTGCCTTCACCAGAATCAGCACTGAACCAATACGGTTACACTGTGCAATCTATGATCCAGACGTTGTGATCGTTTTAGATAATACTTTGCTGAAAAGTGTACCTGTTACTGCTGGATTAAATCAGGATGAAGACGTTTTAATTATTAATTCAAGTGAAGAACCTTCAGTTTTGAAAGAAAACCTTCGGGTGACTAAAGGCAAAGTCTGGACGGTTCCAGCCACTGAGATTGCCCTAAGAGTCTTGGGTGCTCCAATTACTAACACGGCGCTGTTGGGAGTTGTCGCTAAGGCTACTGGAATAGTGTCTTTGGAGGGTATTGAAAAAACTTTGAAGGGACGTTTCAGACCTGACTTGGCTGAGAAAAACTTTTCAGTCATCAAAGAAGCCTATAAGGAGGCAAAGGTAGAATGAGTAGTAAAGAAAAAACTTGGAAAGAAATATCTTTAGGCGGAGTCTGCTCAAAATCCAGCGTTGGATTCATGACTGGTGACTGGAAGACGTACATGCCAGTTCGAGACATAGAGAAATGCACGGTATGCTTAACTTGTGTTATGTTTTGCCCTGAAGGAGCAATAAACTGGCGTCCCGAGTTGGGCAAAATCGATTTTGACTTTGGCTTCTGTAAAGGCTGCGGAATATGTGCCAACGAATGCCCAACTAAAGCGATAACTATGAAAATGGAACAGGAGTAAAAACATATGCAAAAAACAGTTAAACAGGAAATCTTGGCACTAAACGGCGACGAAGCAGTTGCTTACGCAGTTAAACAATCAGATGTTGACGTCGTTGCTGCCTACCCAATTACTCCACAAACAATCATAGTTGAGAAATACAGCGAATACGTCGCCAACGGTGAGGTGCAAACAGAATTCGTTTGTACCGAATCTGAACACAGCGCTATCACTGCTTGCCTTGCAGCGTCAGCTACTGGCGCAAGAACATTCACCGCAAGTGCTTCAGCTGGCTTGGCGTTGATGCATGAAATGTTAACTGTGACTTCTGGTTCTCGAGCGCCAGTAGTCATGGCTGTTGCTAACAGGGCTCTATCTTCCCCGCTTAACATTCATGGTGACCAATCGGACAGCATGGCTGAACGTGATAGCGGATGGATTCATATTTATGTTGAAAATGCACAAGAAGCCTACGACTCGATCCTTCAAGCCTTCAAAATCGCTGAAGATGTGGGTGTTTCTTTGCCTATAATTGTTGGATTAGACGGTTTCACTTTAAGCCACACCCTTGAAAGAGTCGATACTCTGTCAGATCAAATGGTGAAAACGTTCGTTGGAGAACGACAACTGCCAAACGTGCAAACGCATGAAGGCAAAATGGTGCCTTTCAAACTTGACCCAGACAATCCAATGACAATGGGGCCAATTGCTTTGCAGAACTACTATTTTGAGTTCAAAAGACAACAAGATGAAGCAATGAAGAACGCGTTAAAGAAAATCCAAGAAATCAACAGTGAATTCGCACAGATAAGCGGCAGAAGCTACGGTAATGGACTTATTGAATTGTACAAACTTGACGACGCTGAAGTCGCAGTAGTATGTGTCGGATCAACAGCTGGTACGCTTAAAGTGGTAATAGACGAATTGAGGCAAGAAGGAATCAAAGCCGGGCTCCTACGATTACGGACGTTTAGACCGCTACCCGTCGAAGAGATTCGAAATGCGCTTAAGAATGCTAAAGCAATAGCTGTTATGGATAAAAGCATGAGCTTTGGCGGGTTCGGAGGCGCAGTATACCATGAAGTTAGACATGCGCTATACGATGAAAAGACACATCCGCCAACAGTTAACTACATTTACGGGTTAGGCGGAAGAGACACAAATCCAATTGCGTTTAGAGGTATTTTCGAAGACCTTTTGCTTGTGGCTAAAACTGGTCACGTTGAAAATCAAATCAATTATTTCGGATTAAGGGAATAAAGGAGGAAAACATCTTGACAACAACACAAGAATGGAAATTCACAGCCAAAGACATTGCATCAAAACCAGACCTTTTCCTTTCAGGACACCGTGCATGCGCAGGATGCGGACCAGCCACTGTACTTCGCTTAATAATGAAGGCTACCAGGGGACCAACGATAGTAACTGAAGCAACAGGCTGTATGGAAGTAGTCTCGTCAATTTATCCCTACACATCTTGGGCTCTGCCTTGGCTGCATACTGCTTTTGAAAATGCTGCCGCGAACGCTTCAGGTATTGATGCCGCACTAAAGGCTATGCGCAAAAAAGGAAAAGTCAAGCAGGAACATATCGACATCATCGCGTTGGCTGGCGACGGCGGAACCTACGACATCGGTTTGCAAGCGCTATCGGGTGCAGTTGAACGTGGACACGATTTCTTGTTTGTACTCTACGACAACGAAGGCTACATGAACACCGGAATCCAACGAAGCGGCGGAACTCCAACTGGCGCGGCAACCACAACAACTCCTGCCGGCTCAGTAATGCCTGGTAAACTGGAGAAGAAGAAACCCATAACAGAAATCATGTTAGCCCACGATATGCAATACGTAGCAACCGCAACACCATACTACTGGAAAGACCTGCTTACAAAAGTACGCAAAGGCCTGGAAGTTGAGGGACCAGCATTTCTACATGTGTTTGCGCCCTGTCCACGTGGATGGAGAAGCGAACCTGGAAAAACCATGGAATATAGCAAACTCTCCGTTGAATCCTGCGTGTTTCCAATCTGGGAAGCAATTAACGGCAAACGACAATTATCTATACCGAGCAAAGTAATTGCGTTGGCACCCCAGAAAAAGAAGCCCGTGAAAGATTATTTTGTTGGACAAGGCAGGTTCAGACACTTGTTTACACCGCAAAACTCACACATAATCAATGAGATCCAACAAGCAACCGACGAACGCTGGCAAAAACTCCTGCAGAAATGCGAGCCAACCTAAACCTTCCTTCTTTGTTTATTTCCATGCTTTTTAGTTGGGCTATAGATAAATTTGCTCAAATTCTAAACTGGATTTAATTCGCTGTTTTCGGCTCTATAAAAATCTTGGTTTCTCAAAAATAAGCAGGAAACTAGTATTTAACACTTAAAAAAATTAACCAATTGAAAAAAACTTAGAAAACAGGCTTAAAAAGTTGAGCTTTTCTTCTTTGAGAACTTTTTGTTAGTGTTGTTTGGAGGGTGCTGGTTATGTGTGTTGGCTGTCCAATAGCCATCCGTATCGAGGAGAAAGGAGAAGGCTTCGAAAACGGAAAATGTTTCTGGCTTAGTGGTTTAGCCTTCAACCGCAACCATTCCCTCCAATCACTAACAAGACTCAAGATATTCTAAAAATAGTTATAAACGTTATGAAACAAAAAACAGAACAGAAAATATGGATTCAGCCTACTGCTAAAGCACCCTCAAGAATGCTGCGTTCGGGAACATCAAGATGCTTTGAGAGCCACATCTTAAGGATATCCGAAAGTTTCGGTAGTACTCCGCTGTAGGTTATTATTTGGTTGCCCTTGAGTGCGTTCGCTTGAAAGACTTTTTCCTCTTCTTTATAGCTGAAAGATAACGTTTGAGTTTTTGCTGCTAAAATTTGGAAATCTTCCCACTGTTTGCAGTGCAAAACAATCGACGGACCATTCCGCAAACTCTCAACAGATGAAGAAGGCAAAATACTTGGCTGCTCAAAAGCAACCACCCCCGTCCCCGCCAATGATTGTTTTGGCGCACCAGATAAGGCACCTATCAGGTTTGCTACTTCTTTTTGGAGTGCGTCAATTTTCCCTTCTACTTTTTCAACTTTGCTGTTTAACTCGCCAGTGTCCCCCATTTGCTCTGTAACTGTGGCTAATTCGCCAATGAGTTTGTCTAAATCTTTTTCATGTTCTTTGAGGACGTTTACTATGAAGTCTAGTGCCTCAAGTGCGTCATCTCTTGATTGCGGATTCTTTGTCAAACTTCTATCCCCACTGTCTGACAATGATTGATTTTGTCGATAAATAAAGCTAGCGAATTTTCAAGTAGCATTAGGTATATTGATTAGCAATACTCAATACTAAATTGCTTTGAGCGTAAGACCATAGCTTTCTTGCAGTTGAGAATCTAACAGCTACCCATGATTTGTATAAAATAATAATCATGGTTAACTTTTAGATGGGTTCCAAACGCATTTAATCGCTCTTGCTTCGCAAATCAAAACGCACGGTGTAAGGTTGTTTTCTGGATTGCACGATGCGCAAGTGTACTTTATTTTTTTGCAGTGTTCTTCCGTGACCGCTGCCACAGTTTTGTCTTCTAAGTCAATGAACTCGGTTTCGACTCGAAGCGCTTTTTGAGGGCATTTTTGGACGCATTTGCTACAGCCACTACACTTGTCCGAGTCGATAATTATGTAGTATTCGCCTGAACCATCGCAATAGCCATAATGCGTGATCAAGAAAAGTCTCCTATCCCCTTTGAGATTTGTCATACAACGCTTTGGCCAGCAAAGCAGCGCCCAATGCGCCGGCAATCATGGGATCTAGCCCGCCTTCTCGCCATTGAGGCATAGGGAGGCATTTGACGCCAAGAATAGTTTCGATTCTGCTGACGATGCCGATGTTTTTTGATTGTCCTCCAGTAACGACAAGTTCCTTCTCGAGGCCAACTCTGTTGATTAAGTTAGCCATGCGGACAGCCATAGCCCTAGTATAAGCCGCCAAAACTTTTTCCTTAGACCAGCCCTTACGCAATAAACCCATGGCTTCGGTTTTGGCAAAGGCAACGCATGTGCAGCTTACGGGTTCTGGTTCTTTTTCGACTTTAAGCGAGATTTCGCCGATTTGTTCGATGGGAATTTGTAGCAGGTCCGCGAAGACTTCCATTCCTCTGCCTGTTCCGGCGGCACATTTGTCGTTCATGAGAAAGGAGACGACTCTGCCTGTTTCGTCGATGCGTATTGCTTTGATGTCTTGTCCGCCGACGTCGAGGACGGTTCTGACTCTTGGTCCCCAGATGTAGTTGGCGCCTTTTGCGTGGCAGGCGATTTCGGTTATGGCTTTGTTCGCCATGGGCACGTTGACGCGTCCGTAGCCTGTGCCGACGATATATTTGAGGTCGCTTACTTGTAGCCCTGTTCCTTCTAAGGCGTAGTCAAGTGCTTTGTTGGCGCTTTCAGGACTATTAGAACCTGTGCGGGTAATGCCCCAGCTATAGGCTTGGCCGTTTACCATTATGGCGGCTTTGGAACCAACTGAGCCAACGTCAACGCCTGCTGTGATAATGTCTTTGTTTGTCCATTTTATGTTGGGCATTACTCGGTGGTATTCCTGCCAACGCCAGAACTCCACCATTTTGGCAACCGGTTGGGTAGGAGTCATTTCTGTGTCTCCTTGGCACGTGTAGCAGCTATTAACGCTGCACCCAATGCTCCAACATACTCGGGGTATTCTGGAATCGTTACAGTTAAACCAAGTTTTCGGTTTAGGGATGCTACGAACCCGGGGTCTTTGGCGACGCCCCCCACCAGAATTACTTCGGGATTTATTCCTAAGCGGTGGATCATTGATGAGACTCGGTCAGCCATCGCATCATATACTGCACGTGCAATTTCAGGTTTGGATTCTTGGCGGTGAATAAGGGAAACTACATCGGACTCGCCGAAGATGACACAGGAAGCGTTTATGGGGCTTGCCCGTTCTGCCTTAAGCGCTAGTGGACCCATATCTTCCATCTTGACTTCAAGTGCCCTTGCCATGGCTTCAATGAATGCGCCAGCGCCAGCTGCACAGCGTTCGTTAAGGACAAAATCTGCCATTACTCCTTTCTCGTCGCATTTTACGGCTCTTGCTTCTTCAGCTCCGATATCTATGATTGTTCGGGCTTTAGGAACAAGATAGACTCCTGCTTTTGCGTCTGCGCTCATCATGCTGACTTTGCTGTTTGCATATGGCGCCATGTCCATGGCTGAACCTGTTGCGGCAAAATGGTGTATATCTGAGAGTTTTAGGTTGGCTATTTTTAGGGCTTCATCTACTGCTTGTTCTGCAGCTTTGGTGGGGTCGAACCCCGAGAACGCTGTGGTTCTTGCAATTACGCAGCCGTCTTTTACTATTACTACTTGTACCCTTTGTGTCCCCAGGTCCATTCCGATGGTTATCATATTAAATGTCAACTCTTGCCGTTAACATCTCAAGGAAAGCTTCAACACGAGTCTTCATTTGCCCAACATCTTCCCTAGTGTATTCGGTATCAAGGTAATACACTGGAACATTGATTTTGTCGAGCGCTTTTTTGACCCGAGTATATTCCATAGCGTAAAGCATGCAGCCTCGGACCACATAGTAGATAACTCCTTGAATCTTCCAGTCTTTAACTTTGGTTAGAAGCCAGTTTATTCGGTCTTCGTTGCCGTCTTTGCTAGTGAAGCAAGGGCAAGTGGAAGCCATCAAGTAACGTTCACCAATGGCGTTTAACATGTCATCCATAGACCATTCGTCGACACCGACGGGGTCGTTGAGGATTCGTTCGCCTGAGCATTGTTCGTCGGCTACGATGATGCCTTGAGGACTGCTTTCTTCGACCAAGCTAGGAAGTTTCCAATTGTCTGGCCAAAACATTGGTGTGCCTGTAACCATTACTCTTGGTGTATCTGGAGGGCAAACCCAATCTTTCCGTTGCGCTCTCGCTTCGAGTTCATCGCATAAGGCTTCAGTTTTTTCTGTCCAACGTTTCTTGTCATCCCATTGGTAGGCTTGGTTTACCAGCATGGCATCTCTGCCCATAATGACTGGGTTGCCTTTACGTAGTTCTTGTAAGCGGCGAAAAGCTTTGGTTGCTCTGTGGCTTGTTTCGATGGCTTCTTTTAGGTTTTTGCGAGTTATCTTGTTGCCGGTGAATTGTTCGATCTGTGTTTTCATCTGTTTTATTTCGTCGTTCCAAAAACGCAGCGACTGGGTTGAGTCTTTTATTCGAGGTACGTTCATTCCCCAAATTGTCTTATAATCACTTAGAATTTCGCTGAGTTTTGTCATGCCGTCGCAGGTTAGAACGCTGATTAATGCGTCGCTTTGCTCGAGGAACGGGGAGAGTTCAATCATTTTGGCGCCGATAGTTGAGCGGATAACTGGGCAAACCTCCACTGGCACTACCCTGTCACCTAACTTGGAGGTGTCATACCAACCAGAGTTCACTCTTACCGGAATGGCATCTGCGGCTAAAATCAGTTCGGTGGGTGCGAAAAGGCACAAGTAACCGATGACTTTTTTTCCTTTTTCTTTCTCTGCCTGAATTTCCTGTTGGCGTTGCCCAAACAGGTTAGAAATGTCATCGAAGTACTTCATTGCTTGCGGGCGGTGGGGGTCAGCTTTTTTCATGCGTTCAATGTTATCTGCCATTATTTTTAGGGAGGCTGCTTTCACGGTGGTTTTAAGTTCTTCAATTTCTTTTCTGGATACTTCAGGCATGTATTTTTTTGCAACGGTTTCGTTCATTTCGTTCTCTCTTCCTCTTCTGTCTTTGGTTGTTCCAACCAGTTCCTTGACTCGAACATTGACTTACTACCAAACTTTACTTTTAACGTGCCTTCATATGGGCACATTTCAACGCATCGTATACACAGCATACATTGAGAGGTTTTTATTTTACCGCCCTTCTGCTCATATACTTCGTTAACTTGGACAGGGCAAACTCTTTTGCAGACTCCGCATTTGGTGCATTTCTCTTCATCTTTGTCTATATGCAGCAGGGGAGCCCACTTAAAACCCTTAAATCTATTTACAACGGCCAACGATACGCCAGTAGGGCAGAACCGGCACCACGAACGGCGGATAAAGAAGGAGCCAACGAGCGTCAAACCGACAAATACGACACTTATTACTTGACCAATGTCTTTTCCTGCCCAAAGTATAATGTCTTGAACATAAGGATAACTGAAATTCACTCCGTTAATTATTAGGGGAGCAGTTGTCCAGGATACCACTAATGGTATGAGGGGCGCTAATATTACGCTGTAGGCGCGGAATGGACCCGCCAAAAGTTGTGCCTCCAATACTGCGAAATCAATGTTAGGTGGGGGCTCCAAAAACCACAATACGAATGGAGTAAACAGGAAAAACAATAATATAACAAATCTCAATCGGTGAAGGCTTATGTTCAGTCTATCAGGTATGATTCGATAACGTTTCTTGAAGGCTTTTCTAACAGCGCTTTCTATGTCCATTACTAAGGCGAATGGGCACAGCCAACCGCAAAAAAATCTCCCTATAAATAGAGTAATCCCCAAAAGAATTATCAACACGTATAGCAGGGGAATTGTATAAGTAAATATGTAGAATATGGCTGTAAAAGAAATCGCCTGAATAACAAATCGGACAAAAGTAACTCGCGACGCCATATTCTTCTTCCAAATCAAAATGGCTACTATCCCTGCTAACCCTAACCCCCCGAGAACTGTAAGTCTCAATAGGTCTCCAATTATATTCCAATCCATTTCTTTTCAGCCATTTAAGGTAATTGAATCATCGAACTGACTATTGTAATTATTCCAAGTCCTATCAGCACGACGCCACCAGTTATTGAAATCCACTTGCGAAAAAGAGGCGCCTTGTTGAGTAGCCAACCCGTAACTCCGCCTAGCACCAATATCGGCGACACCGTGGTTCCTAGACCAAACAACATAGCCAGAGTCATGCTTCCGATTGGGTTAGAGAAAGGTAGCGCATAAACCACAAGAAGTGTAATCAAAGGCGGACAAATAATTAATCCTCTAGTTAGGCCAAGCGAAAAAGCGCCAAAGTCAAACCCGAACCTGCCAATTTTGCCCGAGGCAACCATAATGCCGCTTTGAATATTGCAATCGTGTGGTTTTCGTGCTCTCAGAAGAATACTTGCTCCAATAGCCAATGTCACAATGCCAAAAACCAATGAAGCATAGACTTGAAAGGGCGAAATAGCGTCGGTTGCAGCCAGCGTGATTAGTCCGCTAAATAAGCCAATTAACCCTCCTATTAAAGTGTAAGCAAGGATTCTGCCTGAGTTGAAAATCAACGTAATCTTAACGCCTTTGCTGAAGCCGGCGCCTGTACCAGCGATATAACTGGTTATATATGGGAGGCATGATGCAGTGCAAACCACTAATCCGTAGAATACTCCAATTGTAAACGCGCCAAGGTATGGATTAGATATTTCAGTTAATGATATCCAGGAGTCCCCACGAGATTTTTTACTGTCAATAATGAGAAGTAGGTAATTTAAATCTTATAGGTATTTTCTCACGGACACTGTGTTAATTTTTCAAGCAGATTGAAGCAAAAAAATGGTGGTTATGGATTAGTTATTACTCTGGTATTATATTGTTGTATGTAGGCTAAGTGCGCTGCGTCATACGGATAGCTTTCTCCGCTTGGATAGGGGAATCCGCTCATAGCGATAAAAGGCATCGGTTCCACTGTGAAGTCAAAGCCGTATCCCCATGCTCCTGGCGGGTCTTTGAACCAGCAGGCAACAACAAAGAAGTAGTCACGTTCCATGCCATCAGCTGTATCTGTAAGGTTTCCTGTTGAGAATTGCATGTTCACTTGATCGCCTTGTCTTCCAACAACATACATGTCATCAGCATCCTGCAATAACGTAAGCACGTCGCCATATCGGGTGAAGGCTCCAGAAGAATTAGATAGCGTATCCCAGAGTTGCTCAAAGGTTGCCGTCGTAGGCTTGATTGCTTGTGTGGTTATTGCCTGCGGTTGCGTTATGTCTATTCCAATGTAATCGTAGGTCACGTTCCAATAGTTGTTGAATCTAATTTGGAAGTCAGCTGCATCGTTTGGGAATATTCCAGTCAAATCCACAGTGTATGTGCGTGCTCTATAGTCTGCAGGTAAGGGTATGTCCTTTTGAACACGGACCCAACTGCCGTTTGCAGCTTTAACTTCTATGTATGGCGCCGGCGTAATTTCGGTTCCGTCGGAGACAAGATTTTTCGCCGCCGCCTCCTTGAAGCTATCAATCCAATCGTAATATGGTTCAGCTAAGCCCCAGTCAACCATACCGGTAATGACAAGCTTTAACTTGTGGTGCTCCTGTCAGATTGCCTAAGTCGAGTGTCAATTGGTTTAAGGTAATGTCGTTCCATAAGCTGTCATAACCGTTGATGCCGGGCGTGAATACTCCGTCTTGTGTTGAAAGCTGCGATAGGACGCTTTGGCCTTTCTCGTTGGTGGCGCTAACGGGGGACAACAAGTTTCCGTTAGTTACCGTGTAAACTTTTCCGGTTGAGCCATCACTGAGGTAGCTAGTCATTGACATGTAGACATCAGTGCCTATTGGGTGGTCAACGACTAGAAGTTGTGCTGAGTCGAGATAATACAGTTCATCCCATTGCTGAGAAAGCGTCATTTCGAAGTTGCCGTTTTTGGTAGCCAAAGCGTTCTTGTCCAATTTGACGTAGTCCCATGGGTTGCCGTCTTTAAACACGATGGAGCCGTCAGCGTTCATATAGCCTATGTATCCCAGCCAGCCGGAGTTTGAAACGTCAGTCACATAGGAGTAGCCTGTGCCATTCCAAATGTAGAGCGAGGGGCAGGATGCGTATCCGCTGATTAACGTGTAGGTTGCAACCAGTATCAGCCTTTTATCTAGGGTAAAGGATCTTGATGAGGTACGGACGCCATCGTTCCAAGATGTAAATTCTAAAACTCCGGTGCCAACACTAAAGGGGCTTGGCATGCTTATTCTGTATTCGCCAACGGGAACAAGTTCTGTGTAAGGAGTTCCGTATTCTTGACCGTTTAGATTAAAGGGTACGGATTTGCTTCCACCGCCTGAACGGTTAATTGTAAGGGTGTGATAGCCTGTTTTAACAATCATGAATGAACCGCTTAAAGTATTCATTTTGAGAGTATGTTTTCCTTCGGTGGTTGCATTAACGACGAACGATATAGTTTTGCTTGCTCCTGCATCCAACTCAACAACTTGGGATGCTAGTGCTATATCATCCACTGTAATCTTTACCATTAACTTATCTGGAATTAAGCTAGGATTTTTTGCAATCGCAGTTACATTAACTGGCTCATCAATCCATGCTTCATACGGGTTGACTCTTAGATCAGATAGAACTATCTTGCTTGATTCAGGTGGTGCCTCTTTAATTGTAAAGTTTCCACTCAAACTTCCAACTTGAACATTATAATTCCCAATTATATTTTCAATATCTGCAAAAGCTACAATGTCTGAGGAGTTACCTGCAAGAGTAATATTTGCAGTATCTTTCAACGCTCCGTTAATTTCAAGGTTTACCGTTTCGTTACCTTCTACTTCTCCGATGTTGGTCACGTTAACTGAAATTTGCACCGTTTCCCCCACGTAAGCCTCAAGTGGGCTTACAATAAGATCTGTCAGGGTGAACTCGGCTGGTTTGGGTGCGCCTGACACTAAACCTTGGTCCTGGAGATAAAAGTAGGCACCTGCAGCAGCACCTATAATAATTAAGTCGATGATCAAGATTGCTTTCAGTTTAACTATTGCCGAGCGAGACAACATTTTCCCATACACCCTCGAACTTCTACCTACCCAATATTTTATTGGTGAGCATTAAAGGTTATTGCGCATAAGACTTCTTTCATAAAGATGTCAAACATAGCAGTTTCCTTAAATCTTATTGCCTTATTGGTGAATGACAAATAGTAAGCAATGGTTAGGGCTAAGTTGTGGGTGTGTATCGACAGTCACATAACTAAATATAGCAATTTTATCTAATTCATGACAAGCAAGCATTTGTAAATTTAGGAGAAAAAAAAATGAATATTTCAGCAAAAACCAGTAAAATTTTTGTAATAACTCTACTATCAGCAATACTTTTGCTATCAATCAGCCCAATCGCAATTGCGCAAGGTCAAGGCAGTGTCACTCTCTTAGATTCATTAGGCGGATCAACAGACCCCGCCGCTGGACCAACCGTTAGCTATGACGCCGGCACAGGTGTTACATTAACAGCAACACCCCTCGACGGCTATGTTTTCGTGCAATGGGTAATTGCAACCGCCACCGGTTCTGATGTCGTCTCTGATAATCCATACACACTCACTGTTGCCGCGAGCACAGATTACGCTGTCCAGCCAATATTCGATGTACTGCAACAAGTGCCAGGCGGAGTACCTGTAACCGACTTCAAGACTGCGGCTATTGTCGTCGTTCTGAAAGGCGCTGGCGGAACCACGAACCCACCACCAGGGACCTATGCTTTAGCCAATGCTGACAAAGTGGATCTCACCGCAATACCAGATAGTGGCTGGAAATTTTCAAACTGGATCATTACAGGCGACCTTGGAAGCATCAGCGGACACACATTCACACCAACTCCAACAGACAACCCCTACAATGTCGATCACGGATACGCATCACAATTCAACTACCAGCCAGTATTCGTACCAATAGGCAGCACTACACCAACTCCAGTAGGACAGTCATCAACACCTGCAGGCCAATTGGCGGCCTCTCAATGGAAATGGTAATCATCATTGCCTTAGTCGTTGTCATAGTCATAGTACTGATCGCTTTCGGCGTATTCGCAATGAGGAAAAAGAAATAATTTCCCCCTCTCTTTCTTTTTTTGTTTATAGATTTTGATTTTAGCTAAATCACCTAATTCTTAGTAATTATCGCAATAATTATAGTTTAATCCTTTAGTCTTAGTGATATTTTAACTCCATTGTGACCTTGCTCATTCCTCACAAATTAGAATTAAGCAATATGGATGTCTTTTTTCAAAATCTAGCTTTTCTACAACAAAATTTTAACTTCCTCTTATAATTTACTGTACTGTTTGAATTAGGGGCATTCTGGTTCCATGTGAACCGTAACCACAGCGTTAGCAAACCGTTCTTTAGTTTCCTTCTCAACGAGCGACGCTATCCTGTGAGCTTCCTTTATCTGAACCTGCTTAGTAAAGCAACAGTCAATGTTGATGTAAAGTTTTCCATCAGCTGCATAAGTTACAACCCGTTTAATCATCAGGTTAACCGCAATGCCCTTGGCGACATCATTAACGACTTTTCTAAGTTGAGCTTCATTAACTTCCAGATGCAGGAATTGCAACACCTGCGGGTTCCACGTGTACTGTGACGTTTTCAAGTGGCTTAATCTCACTATGCATTCTCTGCTCTATAGTTTCAGCGATTTTATGGGCTTCTTCAACTGACAATTCAGGGTTAACGTAGGCATGTAGGGTAATGTAGAGTTTGCCGCTGACGTAGATGGTAGATATTTCATGTACCTCTTTTACACCGTCAACGGTTGCAAGCTTTTCGACCAATTGGTCCATTTTGCGTCCTTTATCTGAGGGTTCAATATGGATCGTTGCGTCTACGTTGCCGAAGGCATCTTTAAGGCAAGCTTCAATTTTGGAAGCTAAACAATGTGCGTCTTGTAAACTCATAACGCTTGGAACTTGAACGGAGGCATCGACGAAAACTTTGGAGCTGACCTTGCGAACTTTAAGGTTTTCTGTTTTCATAACATCTTCGCACGAAAGGATTATTTTTCTTGTTTTTTGAACAAGCTCCTTTGAGGCGGTGTCGCTTAATTCCATTATGCTGAACCTAACCAGTTTTATGCTCAAGTATGTCAACATGGCGCCGAGGAAGATTGAGGCGAAAGCATCTGCACCAGAGTAACCCAGCAAAGCTAAAGCGAAGCCCAAGAGTGCGATGAGAGTTGAGCTTAAATCGGCGATTGCATCGTATAATCCAGCTTTCATAGATTGGCTCTCTACATGCTGGTTTTTCTTGAAGACAGTAACTCTTAATGAAGCTACGAAGAGTGCGTAAGCAATAGCTGCGAACCCGGCGTATTCTATGCCGCCGACAAACTCAGGTGGAGAAATTAATCTTGATACAGCTTCGTAGAAAATTATGCATGCTACAACAATTAGGATTATTCCACCGATTAATCCCCCGATAGTTTCAAATTTTTCATGTCCGTATGTGTGTTCTTCATCGGCTGGTTTCATTGAAGCTCGAACAGCAAAGAACAACATGACACTTGTGAGTGCGTCCAGTAAGGCGTGTAAGCCGTCGCTGATAATGGCTAAACTGTTAACTAGTGAGCCCACAGTAACCTCAACGATTACAACACTAAAGATTGCAACAGCTGAAATCTTGAGTGCTTTAAGCTTGGTTTTGCCGTCAAGTTGGAGCCTTGCATTTTATTGGTCTAATTAAGCTCACAGCAAGGGCGATTTAAGAATTGTGGGCTGCAACAATGCAATCGATTTTGAAAACATCCAAGTTTTGGTTTTTCGCTCTTAATTTAAATAATTCTAAACTGATTTTCTATCCACAATGAAGATGTTCAGCACTTTTCCGTCGAGATCAAGCCGTTTTAAGAGGCAACTTTCTACTCATAACCCTAAGCTGGATTATCCTGTTTGCCGTGCAACCAATCCCGGACACCTACGCAAGCCTGTACTACCTAAGCTTAGGAGCAGACAAATTCCTAATTGCTATCATGGGTTTTGCAGGATCCATCGCGGTCGCGCTTGTCCAATTCCCCGGCGGCTACTTAGCAGACAAGCATGGGCAGAAGAGGACTCATTATCACCATGACTTTTGGTTTAGCTATAGGGAGTCTGTTTTTTATCTTTGCTCCGTCCTGGCAGTTTATTCTGGTCGGCTTACTTCTGCAGAATGTTTGTTCCATCTACGGTCCAGCCTTGATGGCAATGGTTATTGATTCGCTTCCTCCTGAAAACCGAGGCGCTGGCTTTAGTTTCCAATCAGTAATCACAACCATCATTATCTTGCCTGCACCGCTTATTGCTCAATACTTGGTTGCTGCTTTCAAGTTCGATTTAGGCATGCGCATTGCATACACCATGGTCGCTGCTGCGTATTTCTCCATATCAATTCTTAGGCTTAGACTCAAAGAAACGTTGCCACCGACTTCGCAGAAAACAAGATTCAGTATCCAAAACGCATTCCGCGGATATGTTGTATCGGTAAAAGAAGGAATATCTGTTTGGCAAAAGGTTCCCAAATCAGCCTTTAACCTCTTCTTAGCAATCATAATCATAAATGGGCTGGTAGTTAGCTGCCAAGCCTACTTTGTTATTTATGCAACTTCAATCCTCAAAGTGTCTCTTGAGCAATGGGCAATTGTGGTTGCATTCAGATACCTAACCATCGCCATCCCGGGCATACTTGCAGGGTTGAGCATGGATGTCCTAGGAAGAAAACGATTCTTGATACTGGGTTATTTGCTGTATGTTCCCGGCATGCTTCTTTTTGTTAATGCTGATTTTAATATGTTACTTTTAGCTTTCTTCTTCTTTGGACTGGGCAACCTTTTGCAACTAAATAGCTATACCGTTCTGATGGGTGACTTGGTTCCCAGAGGTTTACGTGGAACAGTAACAGGGTGCTTACAGTTTTTTATGTTCCTAATGCAAGCTGTTCTGCAGATTGCGGTGGGTTTACTTTACGCTTTTGTCTCTCCTCAACTTCCGTTTCTTCTATTGGCGGCAACAGCAATACCTCTTTCCATTTTTGTTTTCTGGAAAGTTTATGAGCCGAGCGTTAAAGAAGCATAATGAGAGATCCGGCAAATGCTAATGGTTTTCCAGTTCTCTTAGATATATTTGATCGAAACGGCAACTTAATCCACATCGGCGAAACCACGGACTCCATGAACTGCAATTATGGCTTCGGATATTGATCCGAAGGTCCAGGCAATACTTGTTCATCATCACGAAAACCTTCGCAGGACCTGCAGCTTACTACGGCTTAACTGCGGCAACTTACCTAACATAGGGAAGAACCAACAAACCTACAGATTAAACTGGGAATAACTACCCGGGCAAAATTTGCAGTGAACTAAACGTTGAGTGCTACGGGTCGCGCAAAAATAGCTATTGGTTTTTCTAATCCTGCTGAAATCCATGATGACGTTTTGTGGAGTGTTGCCTTAGCTGTTTAAGCAACCGTTGATATGGAGCCCGAGCCATTTCTAGCAGTAATCCCCGAATATAATTATTCTCCCAAAACCTTCCAACATAGCAAACTCACCTAAACAATCTACCGCTATGTTAAAAAAACGTCCCTCACATGCACAACCAAAACCTAACAAACCCCAAACCACAACCCAAACCCAAATTAGAATCCAAAATACAACCGCCCTATTTTGTTGTGTACGCAAAATCGCACTGCGTCAACCAAAGAAAAGTAAAGACGGACAAAAATGTAGCCTGTAAACATCGCAAAAGCCATTTAAAAATAGCAACCTAAGCAATGCTCAAAATTTATCCAAATGCAAATGTTTTTCTACCAAACAAAATCATACGCGCCTCTAAATTTTTCTAATAAAATTAAACCTAATACTAAAGTTGGTTCTTTTTTGAGATAAAAGCTTAGTACTAAGCCTATAAGCAAAAGAAAAGAAAAAAGGGAATTTTTTGAATCTCTCTTTAGGGGCGCTTCTTTAGTAAAATCAATGCTTGTAGAATAACAACTATAGCTATAGCAGCGATTATGCCAATGGTAGCGGGTACAAAGTATGTGTCTGCGATTGATTGTTGAACAACTGTTGGACTGGGAGTAATAGCTGAAGCTTCTGAAACGCCGATGACAGTTGTTGCGCTGGAGCTGCCATAAGATTTTGAGCCTGCGAACAAAGCAATAATCGTGTATTTACCCGCCACATCAGGCGTATAGACGAAACTAAAAGTACCGCTTGAGTCACTCGTTGCATCACCAATGTGCACAAAGTTGCCGTTTGGATCCCAGGTATCTAATGAAACTGTAACACCGCTAGCATTAGCGGGCTTAGGCTGCTGCATATATACATACTGCATCCAAGCTTCTTGATCTTTGTCGGCAATAGCTGGCGTACCCAAAGCACCTGGAGACTGGTCAGTAATTGTACCCTCAATCAAAACGCTTGAACCATGAACTGTAACTTTTGGTGAAGCTGTCACCGTAGTTGCGCTGGGGCCTTTACCGTAAGCGTACCATTGGTTGTCATAGAGGTTACTAGCGATTACGTAGCCGCTTGAGATTGCAAGTTGTGCACGCATATAGTTGGGCATTTCCCAAATTACCTCCCCAGTAAAAGCGTTTAAGCAGGTTATTTTTGCATCACGTCGTAGAGGTGGGTTTGGGGAGTGTTCTTGTGAGATTGTGTATATTTTTCCGTCAGCAATCGCGGATATGGCTGTTGGTGTATTGGTGAAAAGAGTTTCATAGGTTTTTGCTCCAGGAGAATATTTCCATATGGTTTCGCCAGTTGTTATGTTGTATGCGTGGATTTCACCGCCAGGAGATTGAGCAGAGTATCTGGATGTGTACATTATGCCGTAAGCAACTGTCGGATCCATGCCGAAAAACATCCACACATCTTGAGGTTCAGTTGGACCCCAAATCTGTTGACCTGTTGCGAGGTTAAAACCCCAGAATTGCCGAGTCTCTCCTTCCCAGAAGACGAAGACGCCATAGTCAGAGTACATGAAAGGTCCTTGCATTCTTCCAGAGCTAGGAGTGCCTGTGTATGCTGCATAATAGTAGTATTCGCTTGTGTCCATGCTTTGTTTTGGCGGTGTAAAGGTAATGTTAGATAGCAATTTTCCTTCTTCCCCAGACTTTAGACTTAGAGTCCAAATGTGGCCGAGTACTGTGGCTGTTAGGTTTTGTTTACCTGCAACACCACCAACTACCCATTTGCCCTCGATGACTTCGAAGATGCTGCCTGCAACATCGGGAATTGAAACATTCAATGAGTAGCCTTTAGTGCCGTCATATTGTCCATTGTAAGCGTACGGGCGAGTTGGATCTCCAGTAGCTGATAGTTGACTTGAGGCTGCAGTTGAGTTCCACATGGTTAGGCGTTTGCTTGCTCCTGTGCCTGAAATGGCGTACCGCAGTAAAGCGCCGTCTGGGTCATAGACAGCGGTGCCTGTGCTTGGAACATTGGTTATGTTGTAGATGTTGTTGCCTGTAAATGGGTCAATTGCCATCCAAGTTGTGCCCGATGTGCTCCATAAATAACCCCATGCTCCGTGAGCGCTTCCAGTTTCGAAGTTTAGAATTGAACCAAACGATGGGTAAGATAGCGCAGTATTGTAGTATAGTGTCTCGCCTGTGTAGAGGTCGACAGCTGACCATCCCCAGTTTCGGTTAACTGATGCACGGTCTTCGATGTATAGTATGCCGTTGAGAATTATTGGTGATGGACGACCGGAGCTGGCTGTTGTGCTTAGGTAGAACGCATCTTGACTTGTGTCGCCTGTGACTCCGCCTAAACCGAGAGAGCGCGTCCACAATATGTGGGCGCTTTCAGGTCCTGTGCTATATGGGTTAAAGCTGTTGGCTGTGTGGGCTCCATTAAGCCAGTCGCCAGCAACCTGTGCCCATCCCCTGTTTAATGAGTTGATGGGTCTTGTCCAATAGTCAGTTGGCAGTGGAGTTTCAGGCCAATTTGGCACTGGGTCATTGTTTACGACAAGTGTTACTGTGTTACTGTAACTTTCAGAGTATGTATCATTGATTTGGTCAGGGTGATTGTAGGCTTGGTAAGCAGGTGGATTATTTACTTCTTTAATTATTTGAGCTGGAAACTTAAAAGTAAGTGTGTAGCTGCCTGTTTGGTCAGGGATATATGTGGTAAAAGCAGTTGAAATTGCGTCAGCGGTGAAAGGTCCCAAAATTTGTGCGGATCCGTCAGGCTTAGTAACGTTAACTGTGAACCCTGTGAAGCGGTCTCCATAGATACCTTGCGCTAAGGGGTGTGCTTTATCCATCCACATAATTAGATATACGGGTTGACCGACGCCAACAGGATTTGGCGAAACGCTGAGATAAGAATAAGTGGGCCAAGATCTAGGTGGAGTTGTTGCATTAACATCGGGTAAAATGATCGTTGATGTAACAATTGATATAGTCAGAAACAAAGAAATCATAATAGTTATTGATTTTTTAGATGTATTCATTTTTTTATTTCCTTTGATTTTAAGATTTAACAGATGAGGGTTTGCCCTCTAATAGTTTCCTATTTCGTTCCTTATTAGGATCTGGAATTACCCTTAAGCAAAATTATATTTATTCTGAGGATGGAACTGAAACAATAAAGCATAAACAATAAAGCATAAAAGAAAATGTTGAAAGCTACCAAATCGATAGGCATTTAGGTTTGAAAACAACTAATACATGAAAACAGTTGATGCATGATGGCTTTAGTAAAAATAAGCGGAATATTAGAAGGCAGCTGTACAGACAAAAAAGTAACTGTTCGTGGTTGGGTTTATCGCAAACGTGAAGGAAAAGAACTGATCTTTCTATTAATCCGAGATTCAACAGGCGTAATCCAATGTACCGTAAAAAAAACCAGCCCCAGTTGGAGCGAAGCACAAAAACTAACCATTGAATCCTCAGTTTCGTTGGAAGGTATAGCAAAAGAGGATAAGCGTGCTCCAGGCGGCTTCGAAATAGGCGCAGAAGCCATCAATATTATCGGTTTAGCAGAAACCTTTCCAATTTCCAAGGATAAAAGTGAAGAATTTATTCGTGACATGCGCCACCTTTGGCTTCGCAGTAGAAAAATGAATTTAGTCATGAGGGTTCGCGCTGAAGTTTTGGAGGCAGCACGTCAATATTTTAAAACCCAAGACTACACAGAGGTCTCACCGCCAATGTTCATTTCTGCAGCAGTGGAGGGCGGCTCAACACTTTTCGGTTTAAAATATTTTGACCAAGACCTTTACTTGACCCAAAGTAGCCAACTTTACCTTGAAATACTAATCTATTCTTTAGAAAACGTTTACTGCATTGCGCCATCATTCCGCGCTGAAAAAAGCCGAACCATCCGCCACTTAACCGAGTATTGGCACATTGAGGGCGAGTGGCCTTTTGCCGACATGAACGATTTAATGAAGTTCGAAGAAGGCTTAATGACGCATGTTTGCCAAACTGTCAGCGAGCGTTGTCAAGCCGAATTCAAGGAATTGGGCGCTGACATCGAAAAATTGAAAGATGTCAAAGCACCGTTTCCCAGAATAACTTACAAAGAAGCAATTGATAGGCTGAAGCCGAAAAACCCTTCGTTAGCATGGGGTGCAGACCTTGGTTATGAGGACGAGAAGGTTTTAGCGGAAGACTTCGGCAAGCCCTTCTTTGTCTACGATTATCCAACCGAAATCAAAGCCTTCTACTGCAAAACCTACACCGACCACCCTGAAGTTGCCATGTCAGTTGACATGATGGTTCCCCGAATCGGCGAAATCAGCACCGGCGGCGCAAGAGAAGAAAACAAAGAAGTGCTCACCGAACGTATGAAGGCGCAGGGTTTGAAACCTGAGGACTACGAATGGTACCTTGACTTAAGGCGTTACGGCACAGTGCCGCATGTCGGTTTCGGCATGGGTTTGGAGCGGCTGCTAGTTTGGATGCTTGACTTAGAAAACATAATTGACGCGATTCCCTTCCCAAGAACCACTCGAAGGTTTTACCCCTAAACCCTTTTCTTTATCAGTAACCTGAAAAGAGCTCCTTCTTCAACTTTTCTTTCGGTAGCCCCAAGCTTACAACAAGTTTTTCCATTGCATCAACCATCGGCGGCGGTCCGCATGTGTAGAACATGTTTTCTTGGTAATCTGGTAGTTGCTGCTTTACGATGTCAGACATTGATCATACCTGTTGCTCCATTCCAGTCGGGAGTAGGTTGGTTAACGATTAAGACTAATCTTGAGGTTTTTGTTTTGCTTAGCCAAGTCCTCGAACTCCTTTCTGAACGCGATGTCTTCTGATGTACGGCATCCGTAAAAGAGCGTTATTTTGCTGCTTAAGCCCATGTCTGCTGCATTTATACAATAACTTATGAAAGGGGTTATTCCAATACCTCCTCCGAGCAAAGCAATTTTTGGGTATTCTCCTTCAAAAGTAAATTGTCCATATGGCGCCTCGATCCTTGCCCAGTCCCCAACTTTTATAGTTTTCAGAGCCAAAGAAAACTCGTGGTCCGTGATTTTTTTGGTGAATTCTATGTGATCTTTTTCGGTAGGGCTGCTACTGAAGCTAAAGTGTTTGCTTAGTTCTTTACCACCTTGCTTTAGAGTTATAATGAAAAATTGTCCTGGCTTGTATTCTAGTTCAGAAGGTCGGGTAAACCTGAAGCTTGTTATGTCGTGAGTGCGTGAAATTATTTCTTGAAACTTGGTTTCAAACTTCATTAAAGCACCTTAAAAATCACATCTATAGTAGTGTTGTTAGCAATTAGAACTTTTTGGATCCCGATAAGCAAAAGTGTTGCAAGCGACCTTGCAGCTGTTTGATAAAAAACTAATATACCGAGAAAGAAACATTAAGCAGCACAAAAGCCAGGTAGCATCAATGAACAAAACCCGCCAAAGACAAACACCCATCGGCAACATGGTTTCCAACTATGTAAAAAGCCACAAGGTGTCGCTTGGCTTGTTTTTAGCAGCTTATGGAGTATTTTACTTGTCATCAGTGGTTCTTAGCGACTGGACGGTAGCTGATTGGGGAAAAGAAGCAACTAGTTATCCGCCGTTATTTATCCATCCTCTGCTACCCAACAGTTTTATAAATCCGATATTTTTCGTTACCAGCTTTCTCGCGTTAATTATTGGAGCTTCAATATTATGCCTTTACAGTTTACGTGGAATACGTCTTGAAGCCTCAATTGATAAACAGTACGTTGCCATTCTACTAACAGCCTTTGGTTTCATATATCAGGTGATTGGGGCTTGGCCCCTCGGGAACCCGATTGATTTTCCATGGGAATGGCAAAAACAAATTGTTAGCAACGGAGCACTTTTCGCTTGGACGCTGTACGGCCTAAGCCTCGTAGTCCTGTTGGTCGGGAGCATTTCATTATACAAACATAGTAAACTATTCCACCAACTTTCGAGGTAGAGAAATTCAGCTGGGCGAAAATGTAAAATTACAGTTACCTCATTGCATAAACGTTAGGGTAATACTTGACAATTAACAATTTTTGTTCAGCTATTTCTGTATTACCTGGACGCTTTTTTATATTAATTCATTAGCCAATTTGTTTTTTAAATTGGAATAGAAAGATATTAAAACCTAAATATCTTGTAGGTGAGCCTATTATTGGGAGTAGGGACAGAAGTGACTAAATCGTGGCATAGCAAAACACCTCATGAAGCGATGATCGAATTAAATGTTACAACTGCAGGATTAACTACTCAGCAAGCAGAAGAACGCCTAATACAGTACGGACCCAACGAACTCAAAAAAGAAAAAGGCAAATCACCACTAAAAATCCTTCTAAGCCAATTTACCGACATACTAATGATTATACTCCTACTCGCCATGGCGCTATCCGTCGGAGTAGGCTTATACACCGGCTCCACAGACGAAATTTTTGACGCAATGATTATCCTAGTAATCGTACTCGCAAGCGCCATATTGGGTTTCACTCAAGAATACCGAAGCGAAAAAGCAGTAGAAGCCCTAAAAAAAATGACCTCGCCTACCGCAAGTGTCCTGCGTGATGGAAAGGAAGTCAGAATTCCCGCCTCTCAAATTGTCCCTGGGGATATTATTCTTCTCTACACAGGAGATAAGATTCCAGCCGACGGTAGACTCATAGAAGCTTTTACAATGAAAACTGATGAGGCACCCTTAACTGGAGAGTCGTCAGCTGTCAACAAATCCGCTCTTGAATTACCTGAACAAACTCAATTGAACGACAGGAAAAACATGGTTTTCACCGGAACTGTTGTTGTTTACGGCCGAGGCAAAGCCGTAGTTACAACTTCAGGTATGAATACCGAATTTGGTAAAATCGCCCAAATGGTTCAAACTGCCCCTCAAGAGAAAACACCCTTGGAAAAACGCTTGAGTGGTGTTGGTAAATGGATTGGCGTTCTAGCTTTGGTGGTTGCAGTAAGCGTTGGTGTAGTTGGAATAGTAGTTGAACAACGCCCCATTTTGGATATGGTTTTGTGGGCTATCAGTTTAGCTGTCGCAGCTGTTCCGGAAGCTTTACCCGCCATCGTTACAGGCGCACTTGCCATAGGAATGTACCGTATGGCTAAAGTCAACGCCATTGTTAAGCGGTTACCTGCCGTTGAAACGCTTGGAAGCACCAGTGTAATATGCAGCGACAAAACAGGGACCATGACGAAAGGCGAAATGACCGTCCGAAGTATCTATGTTAACGAACAAATCACCAAAGTCACCGGTATAGGATACGCACCAGAGGGCGAATTTCAAGTTGAAAACAAAACAGTATTGCCAAACGCTCAACTTAAAACTCTCCTCAAAGTCGCAGTTCTTTGTAACGACTCGGGTCTTGAACAGGACACACAAACAAAAAAGTGGCTTGTTAAAGGCGACCCAACGGAAGGCGCCTTAGTTGTTGCCGCAGAGAAGGCAGGGCTAAGCAAAGAAGAACTCGAAGAGCAAGAACCCCGAGTGTTTGAAGTTCCGTTCTCTTCTGAACGAAAACGTATGACCACCATCCATACTAAAGATGGTCAAAGAATTGCTTACATGAAGGGCGCCCCAGAAATGGTCATAGAACGGTGCAGCAAAATCTTGTTAGACGGTAAAGTGCAGCCGTTTACCAAAGAAAGTCAAATTAAACACTTCAAAGTCATTGAAGCATTTGCCCTTCAAGCTTTACGTAACCTGGCTTTCGCCTACAAAGAACTCCCCAATGGAACAGAAGAGTTTAAGGAAGAAATGGAAGAAGGCTTTGTCTTTGTTGGCATTATGAGCATGATAGATCCGCCGCGTCCGGAGGTTAAAGACGCCATAGGTATATGCAAGAAAGCAGGGATACGAGTCGTCATGATTACAGGCGACCACAAACTAACAGCCACCGCCGTCGGCAAAGAATTAAATTTGCTGGTTGAAACCGAAGAGGCAAGCTGCGTGTTAACAGGGCAAGAACTTGAACAGATGACGGATGAACAACTTGCCGCTGTTGTGGAGAGAGTCGTAATTTATGCGCGCGTATCCCCCGAGCATAAAGTACGCATTGTTAAAGCTTGGAAACAAAAGGACCAAGTCGTCGCGATGACTGGCGACGGAGTCAACGATGCCCCAGCTTTAAAAATGAGCGATATAGGCGTTGCCATGGGCATTTCAGGCACCGAAGTCACCAAAGAAGCCGCTGATATGGTTTTGGCAGATGATAACTTTGCTAGTATCGTCAAAGCTGTCAGGGAAGGCAGAGAAATCTTTGATAACATCAAGAAATACCTCACCTTTCTGTTACAATGCAACATTATGGAAATATTAGTTATGTTCTCCGCTGTGGTAAGCGTGCCCTACATAGCTAGAATCATCTCGCCCGGTTCAGATGTTGGCTTGATAAACGAAGCAGCCATCGCTTTGACAGCTGTGCAGATTCTTTGGATGAATCTTGTTACAGACGGGTTACCCGCCATCGCTTTAGGCGTTGACCCCGGAGACCCTGACTTGATGGAGCGTAAACCCCGCAAACCTAACGAGAGTATTTTTAGCAAGGACGTCAAGGTCTACCTAAGTACGATCCCAATACTCATGACAGTTCTACTGTTAATAGCGTTTTACTCGCATCTACCATGGACAAGCGGGGAGAATCTGCTGGAAGCTAGAACACAACTGCTCACAGCCATGATAGTGATGGAGCTTGTTATAGCTCTTTCAATGCGGTCCTTGAAGTATTCAATATTTAAGGTAGGTCCATTCAAGAACAAATACCTCTGGTATGCTATAGCCTCATCGTTTGCGCTGCAACTAGTAATCCTCTACGTGCCAGGTCTGCAAGGACTTTTTGATGTGCACATGCCTGAGCTAATAGATTGGGCGGTAGCTGCGTTGTACGGCGCCATAGTGTTCGCAACCATAGAAATCGGTAAATTTGTAGCTTCCAGAAGAAGAAACACCTCATTGTCGGCTTAAGGATAAAAGGCTCAAAGATTTCAAACAATAACTATGCCACTATAGATATATACAAAAACGAAATTTTCAGATCAATCCGCGCCCCTAAAGTGTAAGAAAAACAATGGAAAATCTGTTTAGGAAAAGGTTGAAAGAACCAAAAAGTTCTTGGGTCTAAACGAAGCAACTTTGGCCAGTTCAGCAGCCTCGCAAAATAAACAATCCGCTTTTGGCTTCCAATCTTTTATTACTTAAAACATGAAAGATAAGATATATGAATGAATTTACTAAAAAAATGAACAAAAATAAATGTTGGGCGTGTTATTGTACGCCCATTTTGTGTGTCTAGATACTTTTCTTTTGGCAGATTTTGTGGTAGACTAAACCCAGTATCGCCGCGATAGCACACATGATTGCCGCGGGAATGAAAGCATAAAGAAAACTCAAACCGGCATCTTGCACGAAGCCAGCAAGAAGTGGACCTATAACTCCGCCTATTCCATAGGAAGTAAAGATAAAGCCATAGTTTATCGCAAGGTTTTCAGAGCCAAATGAATCAGCCGTTGCAACCGGGAATAGCGCAAAATTTCCTCCGAAGTTAAATCCAATCAATGCGGCGATAACGTAGAACAGGTAGGGATTGGATGTAGTGAAGAAGAAAATTGTCATCATAGCCGCTTGAAACACAAACATACCGATAAGGGCTTTGCTGCGTCCTACTCTATCTGAAACTTGCCCCCAAATAATTCTGCCTGCACCATTGAAAATTGGCAAACAAACAGCCGCACCGATTACAGCAAAATCTATTGCTTCCTGTACACTAAAGCCGTTGATTGTGAATCCATCGGTGGGACTCTTGGCGAAGTTTTGAACATTTCCAATCACCATTAACCCTGCCAGTGCACCGATAAGGAACATCATCCAAAGCAGATAAAAACTCTTTGACTTTAGCATCTCTTTTGGTTTTAGAGAAAAACCAAGTTTTTTGCCAGGCTGAGCTTGTGGAGGGGTCCAACCGGCTAGTTTCCAACCTACAGGAGGATTCTTCATAACAAGAGAACCTGCCAGGACAAGGACAAGGAACACAACACCGTAAATTAGAAATGCGCTGTCAACATTTGCGATAGTATATGCGAATGCTCCAGGTTGTTTACTGATTAGTCCGCTAAATCCAAGGATACTGGGTGGGTTGGCGATAAGTATCCAAATGAAAGCGCCAAATCCAAATCCCGCAACAGCTAGTCCCGCTGACTAATCCCTTCTTATCAGGGAACCACTTTACTCCTGTAGCAATAGGAACAACGTATGCTAAACCTATTCCTGCGCCCGCTATAACGCCGATGAAGATAAGTTTGCCTATAAAACTCGCACCAGTAAAACTGGCCATAACGTAACCCACCCCTAGAAGTACACCGCCTATTGCGGCAATTTTCTTTGGACCATGTTTAACCTGCAGTCTGCCACCAATAATTGTAAAGATTGCAAAGACCAAAAGTTCGGCGCTAAAGATTGCTTGTGTTTCTATTTTTGTGAATGCAAATTGACTAGGGGTTGTCGATGTTCCTTGCAGAGGGGTCGTGAATGCAGACCATGCATAAATTGCTCCTAATGCAAGTTGAATTAGAATGCCGCCTATGACGATAATCCAACGGTTCATTATTTTTGGTTCTACAGCTGTTTTTTCATCCATAAAGATACCCCTTCATAGCTCTCCTCACTGATAGAACATAATTAAATGCATTTCGCTTCAAAAATCCAAGTATTCTTTTTGGAACTATTTGTTTAGCTTATTTAACGTTCAAGATTTTCATCATCCGAACACCTGACTGTTAGTATATCCAAACTTCAATTTCCAAGTTCTAACAAAGCCCATATAAAATCAATGCAACCTCAATATCCCAATAAAACAAAAAATCTAATATCCGCATCCTTTTTTTGTTTTCACAAAACTTATATTCTTTAGGGTTTACTCATCCCAGCATCTATAGGAAATGATAGCATGTCAGAAGCTAGTTTACCTTTCAACGAAAGATATAGTCCAAGTATTGCAAAGGTTTCTTCTGGAGAAATACGCAAACAAGAATGGGAAAAATCCATTAAAAACCCTCAAGAGTTCTGGGCAGAAAAAGCAAAAGCAATCGACTGGTTCAAATCTCCAACTAAAGTGCTGGATGATTCGAACCCGCCGTTCTACAAATGGTTTGCTGATGGAGAACTCAATATTTGCTACAATGCATTAGACAGACACATAAAAACCGCACGTAAAAACAAACTCGCCTACATTTGGGAAGGCGAAATGGGAGAAGTAAAAACTTACACCTACTACCAATTATACCGTGAAGTAAACAAACTTGCCAAGGCACTAAAAGACTTTGGTGTTAAAAAAGGTGACCGTGTCGCAGTTTTCCTGCCAGTTATTCCAGAGTTGCCGATAACTTTACTTGCTACAGCTAGAATCGGAGGTGTCCACGCTGTAGTATTTTCAGGCTTTAGTGCTGAAGCATTAGCTGACAGAGTTAATGACTGTGGAGCAAAAATCCTTGTTACAGCCGACGGCTCGTTCCGCCGAGGAAAACCAGTCGCAATTAAAGACAATGCAGACCGCGGACTACCAAACATGCCAGGCATTGAAAAAGTCATAGTAGTTAAACGGACAGGTCAAGCAATCCAAATGAAAGAAGGTAGAGATGTATGGTATAGTGATGCACTTGCAAATGCAGGCGCAAACGCTTACGTTGAGCCCGAAGTCATGAAAGCAACCGATCCGCTTTTTATCCTCTACACTTCAGGAACCACAGGCAAACCAAAAGGCGTACAACACGGTATAGGCGGATATCTCGTTTGGGCTTACTGGACCCTCAAATGGGCTTTTAACCCCAACGATGAAGATATCTACTGGTGCGTTGCAGACATCGGCTGGATCACCGGACACACCTACAACGTTTATGCGCCACTTAGCCACGGAATCACCGCTTTTCTCTTCGAAGGCACGCCTGACTTCCCAGCACAAGACCGATGGTGGCAGATGATTGAAACGCACGGGGTCACAATCCTCTATGGCACCCCAACAGCAGTTCGAATGTTCATGAAATTCGGCGAAGACTGGGTTAACAAACATGATCTTAGCACCCTACGCTTACTCGGCTCAGTTGGTGAACCAATTAACCCTGAAGCATGGAAATGGTACTACCGCGTCATCGGCAAAGAACGCCTACCAATCATTGATACTTGGTGGCAAACAGAAACAGGCGGATTCATGATATCCCCAACCGCAGGCTTAGAGCTGACACCGCTCAAACCAGGCAGCGCAACTCTTCCAATGCCAGGAGTAAACATAGACATCTTCGATGAAAAAGGACAACCACTGCCAAACGAAAACAAAGGCGTCTTAGTAATCAAGTCTCCGTGGCCAGGAATGTTGCAGACCCTCTGGAAAGACCCAGACCGCTTCAAATCAGCCTACTTCGGCAGGTGGCCAGGCATTTACATCTCAGGTGACTACGCAATCCGCGACCAAGACGGTTACTTCTGGCTCCTTGGCAGAGCAGACGAAGTCCTAAAAGTAGCAGGACACAGAATTGGCACCGTAGAAATAGAAAGCGCACTTGTGTCTCATCCAGCAGTCTCTGAAGCAGCAGTTATGGGCAAAGAAGACGCGGTTAAAGGCGAAGTTCCAGTAGCATTCGTAGTATTGCGAGGCGGATTTGTAGCATCAGACGAACTTCGAGTAGAACTCATCAAACACGTCCGAACCGCCATTGGACCAATTGCTACCCCAGATGCCGTTATCATCGTTAACAAGCTACCAAAAACACGAAGCGGCAAAATCATGCGAAGACTTCTTAAAGCAGTCCTGACCGGTGCACCTCTAGGCGACACATCCACAATCGAAGACGAAGGCTCAATCGAAGACATCAAAGCAACATACGCTGAACTTCGAAAACACTTTACCAAATAAACAACCTTTCTTCTTTTTTTTTTTTTATTATAGTAACTTTTCTTAAGCTTTAAATCTGGATTCTACTTCAAAAATTGCCTGTTTACTTTTATAAATGAAGGCTATTGAGTAAAACCTTAACTTTTGCAACATTAGTTTTAGAGGGTCCGGAGTTTTGTTAATTTGTTTCAAAAGGGTGTCATATAACAAAAGATAGTGGTGATTTTGAATGGGTTTTCGGTGGGAATCCAGCCTGCTCTGATTCTACCAACGCTTGTGTTAGGGTTATGATTAACAGGATTATTAAAGCTGAGATTGCCGCGATTATTCTTATCGCGAGTGCTTTGAGCCAGTCGTAGTCGAAGAAATGGTTTACTTATGCCAGTCAAATTACCAGAGCATTACATTGCAGGATATGATGATGGCGAATCCAGAGAGTGCATCTGTGAGCAACAGTTTAAAGAATTAAAAAACAACTGTGCAGATGAGAACTGTATCTAAAAATTTGTTCTAACGCAAACTCTGCAATCACCACTTTATAGGCGGAATTTGCGATTTTTCGATTGCACGTCCCCGCCAAACTCCTTAGACAACTGCTCCAAAAGAGTTCTCTGTTGTGCGGTGAGTTTTTCTGGAACCGAAACGCCTATTCGCACATGCAAATCTCCTCTGCCGTAGCTTCGGAACCTTGGCATGCCTTTTCCTTTGAGCGTTATAGTTTCGCCAACCTGTGTTCCCGGATGCGCTTTAATGGTTGTTGTTCCCTCAAGGGTAGGTACCGAAATTTCTGCGCCAAGTGCCGCTTGAGGATAAGTAATAATGGCTACGTGCCAGAGGTCATCTCCTTCCCTGATGAACTGAGGGTTTTGTCTAACATGAACGACAACATAAAGATCGCCAGGCTCACCGTCGTTAGTTGTCATTTCGCCTTCACCTCGCAACCTCAGTTGGAAGCCTTCATCTATGCCCATGGGGATTTTAACGGTGATTTTGCGTCGTTGCCTAACCAATCCTGAGCCATGGCAATTGATGCATGGAGAATCGATAATTTTGCCTTTTCCTTTGCATGTTGGGCAAGGCGTAACCTGTACGTATGTGGCAAAACCTGCCTTGCGCATGTTCTGGATTTTTCCTGCGCCTCCGCATCTTGGGCAAGTTTTGGCTGATGTGCCTGGGTTTGCTCCTGAACCGCCACAGACTTGACATTGTTCTGTTCTTGGGATTTCGATTTCTTTTTCTGTTCCCCGAGCTGCCTCTTCAAGGGATATTTCAAGGTTGTAGGCGAGGTCTTGTCCTCGACTACGTTCCTCTGCGAATCCGCCGAATCCTCCGCCTCCAAAAATGCTACGGAATATATCGCCAAATCCCATGTCGCGGAAAACTGAATCAAAGTCTGCGCCGCGGAAAATGTCTTCTGAGGTGTAACGTTGGTCAAAGCCTTGATGTCCAAGGTTGTCGTATGTTTGACGTTTTTGGTCGTCAGAAAGCACAGCATACGCTTCGCTAATTTCTTTGAATTTCTCTTCTGCGCCCAAATCCTTGTTACGGTCAGGATGGAACTGCATGGCGAGTTTTCTGTAAGCATCCTTGATTTCATCCTTGGAAGCGCCTTTCTGCACCCCAAGAACCTCGTAATAATCTCGTTTTTCAGCCATACAACCATACCATTAAGTAGCGATTTTTTGAACTTTGATACAATGCTTTAGACTGAGATTTAAGGTATTTCCCCGAATTCGACATGTTTTTTGGTCACAAAGGTTCCTTTCCACAATAGTTGTCTCAGAAACCCTGCACTTTCTAACTTTTAAACGTAAGTAATTAGCAAACTAAGACTAACTATAAAATTTTGTAAATCGCAGTTCGTAGAAGCTCCAAGAAATTCATAGCCGTCTACCTGCCACTATGACGTAGTCGATTGGCTTAGATACCGATTGGGTTTTCTGCACTGATACGATGGAGTTTAGTCGAAAAAAAGAAGTCGGCCGCCCGTTGAATTCCAAGTCTATCGGTGCGCCCAAACCTCTGGAAGATGTTTCGGAACTATCACTATCTAAACGGAAAATTGGGTGCAGGCGTTAGATGCTATACTGCTGTCTACCAAGACAAGCCAATAGCCTTCATAGCCGTTGAATGCGTAAGAATGAAAGCAAAATATTATCGAGTCAGTCGTTTAGTCGTGCTCATTGACTATCAAGGAATAGGTGTTGGCAAACGATTCCTAAACTTCATCGCTGAACTTATACTTCACAAACAAAAATGCCATTCTACATACTAACAAGCAACCCTCAGATAATAAGAGGAAACCTATTAATTGGAAAATAACTCGTTTGGCACGCAAGCAAAGGAAGAGGAAACACAAGAATAAACAATGAAATAAGAAGCAGTCTAAGCAGAAAACGCATAACCGTCTCTCTGCAATATGCGAATAAAACTTGTCACCCTTTTAACTAAAAAAGCGGAAAAGACAATTATGATTTGCCAAGTTATGTAGGAGGAATAAATGTTTGGGTTGCTTGCATTCTGACAAAACCGTTGCTCACTTCTCCTATGTTTAATCAGGCGCAAGTAAAAACTCATAATCATGTAACAGAGGCATATCAGGACCGAATTGTGTTAATTAGAATTTTAATTCCTATACAAAAAAGAGAGAAAAAATGATTTTCTCTATTTTATCATATTGACTGCTTCTCTTGGTATGTAAACCTCGCTTATGTCAGGACAGTAGATAACAATTCCATCAAGGAGATATGTCCTAGACCACCATTTCCATTCTATTGTCAGTTGGTCTTTGCTCGTAGGTAAAGTGGCTATTTTTCCGCGGTAGTTAATCTCCAACACGGGGTTTTTGCTGTCTGTTAAGTCAACTTTCCATTCGCTTGATTTGAACACATCAGAGACTTTCACGTATAACTTTTTTTGAATATCAGATAATCTGAAATCTAAAGTTTCAGCAGTAATTTTGGCAAGTTCGGTGTTGTCATAATGCCCATTTGGAGTATCATGTTCAGGTCCATATGACCACAGTGGCACGTCATCACCAGTGTGCCCAGCAGTTGTCCATCCGAAGACTGTGTAAGTCTTGTCAATGTATTCACCAACTTTAGTATAGTTGGATATAGTGCCGGTATAGTGCCTGCCAGTTTTCATTGCTGCAATGTCCGTGTCAGTTATGTCTAGGCTCCACCATTCCTTGAATATGGCTTTGATGGCAGTGTTATCTGTAACTCCTACAAGTTTGCTATTTGTCAATGCTGCTGCTGTGATTTTCATTCCTTTAAGTGGATTAAGAACATCTTCTAATGTTGTGCTAGTGTATACATGTCCAATATTGTTTGTAGCTTGATAGTAGTTTCCAAGTGTTAAACCGCCAGTGTTATGGTCTGGAAATGCCATTACGAGTGTTTTTCCATCGTTTTGTGCAAAATTAAGGGCGACACCAACTGCCTCATCGAAAGCTATGAAGTCACCTACTGACCAAGCTACGTCGCAGAAATGGTTACCCCAGTCTACTTGGCTTCCCTCAACCATAAGGAAGAAACCGTCTTTGTCTTGAGATAGTAGTTCTATAGCTTTAGAGGTCATCTCTGCAAGAGACGGTTGTGTAGGTGCCAAATATTGTCGGTTGATGTCCGCTGCCATTCCCAAACCTGTTGCGAAAAGACCCCACGCTTTGCCAGAACTCAAAGAGAGCATTCCGCTTCTGCTGTCAACGAATTGATATTCTCGGTCAAGCAGCTCCTTGTATAGATTTTGTCCGTCATCACGAACACCAGCCCATGTTGCTCCGAAACTGGTTGTGTAGGTTTCGGTGTTGCCAATTAGATTTTGGAAGCCTCCACCGAAAACCACGTCAATATCCTGATAGACAAGTTGTTTTGTTATTTCAGTTTCCTTGTCACGCAGTGGAGTGTGTGCTCCGAAACTTGCTGGGGTTGCATGTGACACGGTGCTTGTAGCAACTAAACCAGTTGCTTTTCCTTCTAATTTAGCGCCTTCAAGTACTGTCGCTAAAGGAACATATGGTTGCGCTGTCGGCGTGAAACCTGTTAGGACAGGCGTATTTTTTGGACCAACGCTTATGAATTTGTCATCAGTTTTGTGACCAGTTGCAAAGGCTGTGGCTGCTGATGCTGAATCGGTTATGACGGAATCAGCTGCCCATGTTGAAACAGATCCTTTCTGCATGCTGTCTAAGTAGAGTCCGCCTTTGAGCCAACGAGCTATTGTTTGTACACTTAAAGAGCATCCGTCTGGTACAAGCATGATTACGTTTTTTGTTTCTGGTTCATCTTTTGAATAACCCTTCGGGCTGTTTGAGAAAGCAGGGTAAGCATAAGAAGCAACTAAAGCAAGCACAAGTACTATAACAAACAAAGTCTTGCGTTTTTCTATATTCATTTTTTTCACCTCCTCTTTTTTTGAGTTTGTGAGAATTTGCACTGATCGCTTTGCAGGTTGTGCTTATAACTTGTAGTCAATTCAAGATTAAACTACTTATTTTGAACGAATGAAATAACGAGTTTGTCTGTTTTCAATGGACCCTTTTTTATATTTGTTGTTTACGGGTCGTTCACGTCAGTAGAGTAGTCTTGTTTAGCAGGTTCTATACCGGCAGCTTCTTTCAATTCAATTGCTCTTCAGTGTATTTTATACTTATATTTTGCCAAAACAGCTCTCTCACGATACAATATTGAATGTTAAATTGACTTATTCAAATTCTTGGTTCTAAATTTAGCTGATTAAAGTCAAACAAGACTATACTGAACTTAGGAAAGGCTCAGAGGCAGTTTTCCTTTTGACTCGTCTAACAATATGATTGGAAGTATAGTTCTTTTTCATCTACTCCCCGCTATTTACGAATGCACTTCTAAATCCTGTCAAGCAACATAAAAAATTGGAAGATAACCCGTTATGGACCCGCCAGCAAACTAAAAGAAACACAAGAATAAACAGTGAAATAAGGAATAACCTTAACTGCATGCGTAAGACGTGCAAGACTCAAAATTTGTTAAAGAAGTGCAGGTCGGGTCTAAGCCTTAATGTTGTTCACGGCCCACTGAGACCTTGTCTTTATCGCTACATGGTCTTTCGCCGTTTTGGCCATGCTGCTCAAAGCCTCACTGCAACATTGCTGTCCAGCCCATTAAAGCAAAGTATTTGTCGCATACCGATTTTTCGCTGTTTTAATCGATACGCTTTTTGCCTTAATGCATCGCTTCTAAAGCGTACTTCCCGACCTACAATCAACTATATTATTAACGGTGGGATATAGACAGTTTTAACCTAAAAACAGGCAATTAATCAACAAATTTAAGCTCTGATTTTAGTTTTAAAGACAGATGTTAGTAATGCGCTGTCAATACTCTCCAACAGTTCAGCCAACCAATTCTACACTTTAACATATACAACGCAATTTAACATGAATGACGCAACTTTCTAATAATTTCGCGGTACGCTTCACAGCCGAACTCTATACTTCCCAAACAAAGACACCATTCTATATTCTATAGAGCAACCCTCAAATTATCAGAGGTAACATGAAGAATTGTAAAGTTGCCCGGTTTGGGCATGCAAGCAAAGGAAGAGGTAACAGACGGATTAACGATGAAATAAGGCATAGCACTTAGCCGAAACCGAATAACCGTTTCTCTACAGTACACTCCAAACCCCTGAGCAGTATACGCTTATACGCTAATTTCACACTATGACCACAATTTACATATCAAAATTATATTTCTTATCCGATGGCGTCTTGTCGAAAACAATTAATTTAATATACATCTAGTTAAGATACTGATTTTTGTTGGCAGGGAACCTGTCAAAAGTTTTCCTTGCCAAACATAATTAAAGGAGAAGAAAAAAATTGAAACTTTTTAAAAACAAAACCATTGCAACTATGATTGCTTTGTTTCTAATGTTAACTATAACTCTTACTATAGTTCCTCTACCATTTGCTAACGCGAGTACTCCTCCAAAGCAGATTCCTACCCATCAATACATATCGGTTAACAATGAACTCATAGGCGTAGGGCAATCCGAACTGATAGTCTTTTGGCCGAACCTTTTACCGCCAACAGCATCAGGCGCTTATGGCGACAGATACAAATGGACATTGGTAGTAACAAGACCTGACGGAACCAATGAAACACTTGGACCAATCACGTCCGATCCAGTAGGCGGTGGATACATTTCATATGTTTGTGATCAGTTAGGCAATTATTCTGCAATTTCCATAATGGCTGACTGCTTACTAACCGGTCTTCCCTTATACCCAGGAAGGACAATAAGCCAGATAACCGGCGCTGCCAACGTCAATGACACTGTAAAAGGCGGCCGAAGCGACCCAGTGCACTGGATAGCACAACAAGAACCAATACAAGCATTAACAGAAGCTCCTCTTCCAACAGAATACTGGACACGCCCAATAAATGTGATGAACAGAGACTGGGATGTGCTCGCAGCAAACTGGCTATCAGGTGCCGCACAAACCTACCCGGCAGGCGCTTCAGGTGGCGTACCAACTAGTTACGGCTACGGTACAGGACCAGAAACCGCTCACATATTGTGGGCAACACCGATGGGGCCAGGAGGCACAATGGACGCTCGCTACGGGGATGCAGGCTACCAAACATCACACTACGACGGTCTTAGTTTCGCTCCGCCGATAATCCTCAACGGAAGAATCTATTATAATTGGCCATGGCAGCCAAAAGAGGGCTGGTATTGTCTAGATCTGTATACTGGAGAAACACTATACTTCCATAATACTACTGGTCCAGTAAATTATGCTTTGCGTTCTGATGCTTCGGGTGCTTTAATGCAGGAAAGGCTGGACTTTGGCCAGATCCTTAATTATGAGTCGCCCAACGAGCACGGGGGTCGTCCGTATTTGTGGAGTACTTATGGTCCTGGTATGCCAACGGGTAGACCATCAAGCGGAGGTCAAACTTGGCCTAATAACAATGCAACTTGGATGATGTTCGACGCATGGACTGGGTCTTGGCTAATTAACGTGGCAAATGTATCTACTGCAGGAACACAGGTCTACGGTATCGATGGAAGCATACTATACTACAATATAGGTACGTCGATGTATGGTAAATCGAATGCGGGGAGTGCACAACGTTTGACAGTGTGGAACTCGACTCATGCGATCGAGGCAAATTATGACGAAACATCACTGTATCCCCTGAGGAATAATTACTGGTGCTGGAGACCTTTCATGAGCATGACCTATGATGGTAGCAGAGGATATTCAGTAAACGTAACAATATCGCCGACAGTACAAGGCAGCATCAGAGCGATTCGTCAGGATCAATTCATAATTGGCGGAACTGAGGGGTTAAACAGTGAGGCAAATGGAATTACTCTGGGCAATTTGTGGTGTTTGAGTCTGAAAAAAGGTGAAGAAGGGAAATTGCTGTGGAACATTACCTTTACGCCGCCAAAAGCAGTCGATGCGGATCCAAGTGCGGTCTATAGTGGAGGCGTTAGCTTGGCTAGTGTAGATCCAGAAGACGGTGTTTTCGTCTTTAACGAAGATATAACGAGGAAATGGTGGGGCTACAGTCTTGAGACAGGTCAGCTACTTTGGGGACCAACTGAAAGCGAAAGACAAATGAAATATTACGGCATGAGCGGCACGGTCTATAATGGCATGCTATTGTCAATGGGTTCTGGTAACGCTGGCAGTGATATAACCGCCTACGATATAAAGACAGGTAAAGTATTATGGGTATATACGCCTAAACAGGAAGGCTTTGAATCTCCGTATGGTACTTACCCACTCTCTTTAGCCTGTATTGTTGACGGAAAAATCTACACTTCCTCAAGCGAGCACTCACCTACTCAGCCTCTATGGCGCGGTTCAAGAATACGCTGTATCAACGCATCAAACGGAGCAGAAATATGGACACTCAATAACTGGGGATCTGTGAAGCCTGCAGACGGCGTAATGGTAGCACTTAACTTCTATGACGGCCAGATATATTGCTTTGGCAAAGGTCCAAGCGCCACAACTGTCACTGCTTCACCGAAAGTTTCAGCGAATGGCGGAAAAGTGCTTGTTGAAGGCATGGTAACTGATACATCTGCTGGCACTAAGAACAATGTTATGTCATCACGTTTTCCCAACGGAGTTCCAGCAATGTCTGATGAAAGCATGACTCCATGGATGGAATACCTTTGGCATCAGCAAGCAATGCCTTCAGATGCAACTGGCGTGGAAGTGAAATTAGACGTTTTGGATGCTAACGGCAACTACCGAAATATAGGCTCAACAACAAGCGACGCAAACGGCTTCTACAGCTTTGAATGGACACCCGACATCGAAGGCAAATACACTGTAATCGCTAATTTTGAAGGCTCTGAGTCTTATTGGCCATCACATGCTGAAACCGCTTTTGTCGTAGAAGCAGCAGCACCAACACCAACCCAGCAACCTGTAACGGCATCGCCTCCAACAGACATGTACATCTTAGGAATTGGAACAGCCATAATCATTGCAATCGTAATTGGATTCGCAGTAACAATACTCTTACTTAGAAAACGACCATAAACTGCACGATTAAATCCTCCCTTTTATCCTCTCTTTTTCTTATGTTAAAATTCCTGTTTCTCTTCAAAAATATTTGAATTCATGAAAGATGCTTTAAAGAATTTGTGTTGATTTAGTTCATAGAAATGCTCCTTTATTATGAAAGACTCTGTTACCGGTAAAATCTCATATTTGAAAACTGCAAACCCAAAAAAACCTAGCAAACATTCGATTGATGATTCACTTACATTGATAAAGTGATCTTTCCTAAAAATGATCTTTCTATGTTGGCTTGCGGTTTTGACCCTCACGGGAATAGGGACGAATAGCGACAATAAGGAAATTTTCAGTCAACAAAAATTGAATTCTGTAAGAACTAAGACTTTGAGTTTTTGTAGGTGTATTTACTTTTTAGCTCTTTTTTGGGGGGGGGGGCAAACGTATCATGAAAGTTGTTCCTTTTCCTTCTTCGCTCTCGAAGGTAACCGTTCCCCCTAAACCTTCTGTCATGCGTTTAACCACTGCTAACCCGAACCCTTGACCTCTAGCTTTGGTTGTCATCATAGGAGTAAACAGCTTAGGCTTGACGTTTTCTGGAATGCCAACACCTGAATCTTTCACAGTAATCAAAACATCGTGATTCAATTTGTCAGTATAAGCATTAATTGCTAATTTGCCACCGTTAGGCATGGCTTGAACCGCATTTAAAATTAAGTTTGAGGCAATGCGTTTGAGGTAGTCAGGGTCAGCCATGATTCTTTCTGCTCTATCTTCTACTTCAATCGCCACCTTGATGTTTTGGGGGATGCCATTCTTTGTTACTATTTCATTTAATAATGTTTTTATGCTTGTTTCTTGAGCTCGTGGATTAAGCGGCCTTGCATAGTCTTGGAGGTCAGCAACAATTTTGTTAATGTAATCAACGTTTTTCTCTATTTCACCTAAGCTTTCTATTGCATTTTGCTTTTGCTCATTGTCCGGAAGGTCTTCTAACTCTGATTTTGCAAGAAATAAATCACCAGTTATAGCTTGCAGAGGATTGCGAATATCGTGCCCAACCATACCAGCTGTAGTACCGATTGCTGCCATACGTTCGGTTTCTTTAAGCTGTTTGGTTCGCTCTTCAACAAGGCGTTCAAGGTTCGTAGCGTATTCCTGAAGTTTATCTTGCGCTTGATTGAGTGCTTCTTCAGCTTTCTTGCGTTCAGTTATATCTTCAAGAATACTAACAAAGTATCCTCTCTCTGGACAATAAACCGAGGCTTTTAGCCATTTTCCGATAGATTGTCGGTAACTTTCAATTTGGATGGGTTCACCTGTAATAGCGACCTTGCCAAATTTGTCAATCCAATCTGCGGGGTCTTTGAGTTCAACTGGAAGCACCTCTGTTACTTTCTTGCCAATAATGTCTTTTTTCTTTAGTCCAACTATTCTTTCAAAAGAGTTGTTAACGTCAAGATAAACCCAATCAACAGGTTTTCCATTCTCAACAACAACTTTAGCGTAGACGAATGCGTTTAGCATATTTGCAAACAAAGCGGCAAACTGTTTACTGCTACCCTTAAAAGCCTCAGTCCATGCACTAAACAAAGTAGTATCTTTCCTTCGGGATTTAATAATAGCAATTGTTAGGTAAATAGTTCCAAGATAGAAGCAAAATCGACCTAACCATGTCGGTATGTCGCCTACTGCTTTTATTCCTAAGCTGCTTGCCAAACCAACTCCGATTAGAGCAACTGCAAGCGAGTACCAGAAAACCATAGTGCTTTTTGAGCGCGAGTAGGTTGTCCAAAATATTAAAGAAGCCAAAATGAAAAAGGCTGAGGCAGAAACAATAGTTGCTTGACGCAAAAGCGTTGGACCTGATTCGAAGAATGGTGGAATTGCACCTATCCAAGCAATGGAAGTGATAAGGGCGACGAAACCTATTGAGCCAACATAGGTTATTAATAGCGCTTTCTTTCTACCTACAACATTGGTTTCTTCTTTACCTAAAATTGTGACGATGCTTGTAGCAAATTGAATTACTGCACTAACAAAATAGCCAATCGCTCCTGATGTAATGGCTATATTTGCTGAGAGCGTCAAAACAAAACCCACAACAATTGTTGATAATGCAAAGACCATAATGGATGATCCAATTAACAAAACAGCCAATGAGCCATGAAGTAAGTAACTTCTAGCTGAAACATAGGCTGTAGCTATGGCTGCTATGCTCCAAAAAGTTACATTTAAAACAAGATAAAGATAAGGGGGGTCAAAGACAATGCTCTCTGATAAGCCGAAAAGAAAGTTAACAATGATCGCTAGAACTAAAGCGGCGAATGGAATTAGAGCGAGATTTTTTGTCTGCAAGTTCACCAATACCGAGTCTGCGCTTACATATTGAACCTTGAATCAATATAACTTTTTAGACTTTTGCTGCATAGCTAAGAAAGTTCCTTGTAGAGAAATCCCTTTGATAACTCCTTTTCATAGCAAAGTGGGAGCACCCTCATTGTTCAGCGTGTTGCTGATTTTAAGTTGTGTTTATTGATTTACTTTGTTTTTTATTGTTTTATTGAATAAAATAGCTTTTAGTGCTTGCTTTTAGATTGATAGTCGTCTTTGGTCTGTTAGGGGGCTGCAAACCATAAAAATCAGATATTAAAGAACAGACGATCCAGCTGTTGACAGCTCCAGTCCCAGGGAAGAAATAGACCCGATCGGGCTCACTTAGTTTCTTTGAGTTATGTTGTTTTAATTATGTTGTTTCGCGTATGTTGTTTTAATTATGTTGTTTCGCGTACGTTGTTTTAATTATCTTTTTTCGCGTATCTTTTTTTCGATAAAATGGCTTTTTAGGGCTTACTTTCAGATAATGCACCATTAGTCGGTACTTGGGTGTTAAAAAGTGAAAACTTCAAATCTGGAGGATTTCGCAAAGAACTTCTCAAGCAGAATATCTAAATTGCCAAAGGCGATGCAACTTGTTTTCTTTGATGATTTAGCAACAGCTGCAAAGAATCGGCTAACTGTATTAGAGAGAGCTGCTTGATTTCGAGGTTCATCTGTGATTAAGAATTTGGTCAGTCAGTTGGAGTCGTGCAAGCCTGGGGATTTGGTCTGTTGTATGTGGACTGATGCCAGCATAGGGAAAACCAGCACTAACGGCGGAGTGATTGATGTTCCGGTCCGAAGCTGGGGCATTTTCGTTGGCGTCTTTGGCAAACGCAAACATATCATTTTAGCTCAAAACAGCTTTGAATACTCTGATGGCATGTGCGATCTGGATTATACTGCTATTCCTTTGGGCTGGGTTGAAGACGTCCAGATTATTGCTCAGCACTATACGCCTGAAGAGGCCGTGCGAAGTTTAGTGGCGAGTTTCGTTAGATGTGATAACGAGCAAAAGAATTCACATAGCCGCTCTAATCGCCCAAGAACTTCTTTTCAGCGGAGGCTAAGCATCCATGGCTGGCGTTTTTAGCAAGCTTAGAGATTTTATCCGCAACTACTTCACTTCTAAATGCGCTATTGAGGCTTCATCTACAAGAGCTAAGTGCTAAAGATACTACTCGAAAAACAAAATCCGCATGCCAACGTTGCCAAAGCATACCCTCTGAGAAGTTTGTTTGGGCAATGGTCATCTTGATTGTAGCTCTGGTTGGGCTGGTGGCGATTGAGGTTTGCTTTATCTTAGTAACAGGCACTGCTAACGTTGAGATCTTAGTTGTCATCAGCGGATTAGTCGGTGCCATATCAAGCAGGTTTTTGGAGGCTAAAAGATAGATGATTAATATCTTTTTGTTAGAAGCGATAGGCATTGTTCTGGGTGCAGTTTGCTATTCTGTGTATGAATTTCTTTTTAGAACAAGGAGGGTTGGGTTTAGCTGGGTTAACCTTTTGAGTTTGTTTGTCTCGTTGCTTCGTAGCTTCTCTGGTTTCGCTTAGGGTTCCAAGTTCTCCAGCTTGGTTGCTTTTCGGGTTAGGATCCGGATATATATTGCTAAGCAGCTTTGCTTTTGGGCTTGCAGTTAACTATTTTGTTTCAAAGCCGCTGGCCTATTTTGCAGGAAGAGTTATGTATTTTGCCGGGCGAGGGCGCACTTCAGGAACAGCTGGATTTATGCAGAGACGAGCAGCTGACGTCAGCAAACTAAATCAGCCTGTCGCATTGAAATTTAAGAAAATATGGTTAGTTATCATTGTTTTAGCGCTGCTTATTCCTGCAAGCTATGCCGTAGCAGCTGTTCAGTTTCAAGCTTCAGTTAGCACTCAGGGCAACATCAAATCAGTTGGCATACTGTTTTATGGGAATTCTGCTGGGACCACTCTAAAATCTACGATTGATTGGGGCACCATTGAGCCTGGCCAAAATGTGAATGTGACCCTGTACATGAAGAGCACAAGCAATGTTGCTGTTTCAGTGAGTATCGCCGTGGGCAATTTTGTTCCGGCAAGCGGCAACGGATACTTATCTTGCACCTGGAGCTATGATGGCAAACTTCTTAATCCTGGGCAACTAGTCGCAGTGGTTTTCACCTTAAAAGTTGCAACAACTATCACGGACATCACTTCTTTTAGTTTTGATATCGGGGTTGTCGGAGCGGCGGGGTAGACCTTGGAGACTGCTCTCTCGACTCAGAGGCTCTATCATATTTTGGAGTTGCCTAAGCAGCTGCAGGTCACACTTTTAGCGCTAATAAAGATGGGACCTTCAACTGCTGAATCAATTTGTTCAGCTACCGGCAAAGCCCGGGCAGTTGAGAGCGCCTATCTTAACCAACTTGTAGTTTTGAAGCTAGCAAAAAAGAAAGTAGACACCCGGACGGGTTGCATCAAGGACGCTTCAAAATGTTCTTCTCAGCTGATCTGGAGGCACTGGATTGGTAAAAGGCAAGCCCTGGAGCAATGAGTTAGAGAAGGAACTTGCAGATCTAGTTGAAGCCAAGACTCCATTAACAGTTATTGCCACAAAACTGGGTAAGCCTGAGGAAGCTGTGCGTCAGAAGATTAGGCGATTAGGCTTGGAAGTAGTAGAACAGAAACGTAGTGACATTTGTACTACTACTTCTCTTGTTATGCCAAAAGAGCTGCCAAGTGTTGAAGAGGCTCTTTTGATGTTGGCTGGTGCTTTGAAAGCTGCATGCAAACCTGGTTTAGATAAAGTTGAGGTTCAAAGGTTGCAGGTTGTAGCTACGTTAGCCAGGACCTACAAGGATATTCTCGTTGATTACATGGATTATCGTGGGTTGGAAGCGGAATTGCTAAAGGAAAGAGAGGAAAATGAGGAGAATTCTAAAAAGTCCCAGGGCATTCAACCCAAATAAACTCTTTGCAGCGCGTTTGAAGCATCGACAAAAAGTT
>CAVYRJ010000012.1:0-25638 GCA_963770935.1 Candidatus Bathyarchaeota archaeon | reverse complement strand
GATATACAAAACCTCCTCAATCAAGGCTACAACATAACCTCAATCCGCCCAGTAATAAACACAACAATTGACGGCAACGGCAACGTAGTAACCAAAGCATCAAGTGCAAACTTGACTTTGCTAGGCACAAACGGCAGAGCATTCGCCGTAGTTGACATAGAACAAGCAAAGGTAACAAAGATTGTGACTCTAACCATAACAGAAATTAATAAGTAACTTCAAAACCCCTTTTTCTTTTTTCTCCATTTTTTTGAGAACAACAAATTCTTGCTTTTAAGGTAGGAAGCGCTTTGCAATTAGGGTTAGATTTGGGTAAGATTTTGAAAAATTATTTAATAACACATCGGGGTAACGCTGGGGTTAAGCAGCCAAGAAGAGATTTGGATTTACATAATGCCATTAGCCTAATATGCCCAATCGAATACCCCTCAAGTCTCTTCTTGGTTGTTAATTAAGTTAACAAAGAAAGGTGCTATCATGGGAATAATTAATAGAGCGATAAGAAATATTTCGAGAAGAAAAATTCGTGCGTTACTAGTAATTATTGCATTAGGTTTCTCTATGGCGATAATGATTTCAATACCTGCAGGAGTTTTAGCTAACCAAGAGACAGCAAATAACCTCGCCTCAAACCTAAGCAACACCATAACCGAAACAGGGCAATCGATTAACCAAACTTTAACTCAAATAGAATGCAGTTTGGCATCAGATTTTGCCGGTTTTGGATTTACGCCTCCCGATTCAGCTGATTTTAATCCTGACCAATTTGGTCAAAGAAGTCCTCCAACCGGAGGCAGTGGTGGTTTTGATCCCAGCCAATTTGGCGGTGGTGGTGGTATCGGTGTTGGTACCCCGGGTCGGTTTGGCGGCGGCGCTTTTGGTGGTGGACAGGCAAATCCAATGAACGAGAGTTTGTACACTGACATAAACAATGCTATCTCGGGTGTTGCAGCTGTTGAGCCTATCCTTCAAGCTTCTGAAGGAAGCAATGAAACAATTTCCATGATGGGCCGAAGCTTTACTCGGATGTTAACTGAATACACAATTGAAGGCATACCGTTGACATCAAATCTTATCGACAGCTATCCCGTGCTAACGACGAATATTACTGCTGGACGTAACTTGCAGGCTGGCGAGAGTGGAGTTGTTTTGCTCAGTGAGAACAACTCGGCTTATTTCGGCGCTGGAGTGGGCGATACAATTTCGATTCTCGGTCAAGACTTTACGGTGGTAGGTATTCATGGCACTACATCAGTTTCTGACATGCTAACTTTGTACATGAACCTATCTGATGCGCAAGCAGTAACAAACAACACAGGCTACATCACCAGTCTTAGGGTATTCGCGCAAAGCAGTGACGTCGTAACACAAGTTGCAAGCTCTATTAGCTCATTGCATCCAGAGCTTACAGTGACAACTGGTCAGGAACGTTTAACTCAACTTCAAGCAGTCCAATCAACCTATAACACTGCCCTTGAGAATGCGCAGGCTTCAATCAGTTCAACGCAGACAACGGCCTTTGAAGAAATCATCGTTGTTGTTGCTGCAACAAGCCTGATAGTCTTATTCGTTATGCTCTACACTGTTAGGGAGCGAACCAAAGAAATCGGCACTCTAAAAGCAATCGGGTTTAGTAACACGACGGTGATGGGGCAATTCATGCTTGAAGGTATCCTGCTGAGCTTAATCGCGGGAGTAGTCGGAATTGCAATCGGCACAATCGCTGCCCCCACAATTTCATCTCTTCTGCTTCCAAGCATAAACCTGTTTGGAACCCAAGGCATAGCAAGAGCTGCATCACTGACAACAACAACTGCATCAGTGAATCTGGAGTTAGTCCTAATCGCATTCGGTGCATCCATATTGCTTGGAGCAATAGGCAGCTTGTATCCGGCTTGGAGAGCAGCAAAAATTAGACCAGCAGAGGCGATGAAGTATGAGTAAACCAGTACTGCAAATATCAAACCTAGACAAAACCTACATGCTAGGCAAACGTGAAGTTCCAGCTCTAAAGAATCTAAACCTTACCGTAAACGCTGGCGAGTTTGTGGCGATCATGGGTCCATCAGGCTCGGGCAAGACCACTCTGTTAAACATCATAGGGGCAATCGACAAACCCACCAATGGCCAAGTGCTTCTTGACGGCATAGACGTGGGGAAAATGCCTGAAAACCAACTCTACAAGGTTAGACGAGACAAGATGGGTTTTATCTTCCAAACCTTCAACCTGCTGCCATACTTAAACGCTCGTGAAAACGTCGAGTTACCTATGGAAGGCAAAGTAGGATCAAAGAGCGAGCGCAAGAAACGTGCTAGCGAACTGCTTCGTCTGGTGGGTTTGTCTGGGAGAGAAAACCATAGACCTCAACGTCTAAGTGCGGGAGAACAGCAACGTGTTGCCATTGCAATTTTGAAAAATTGTTTAATAACACATCGGGGTAACGCTGGGGTTAAGCAGCCAAGAAGAGATTTGGATTTACATAAATGCCATTTAGCCTAATATATGCCCAATCGAATACCCCTCCAAGTCTTTTCTTGGTTGTTAATTAAGTTAACAAAGAAAGGTGCTATCATGGGAATAATTAGTAGAGCGATAAGAAATATTTCGAGAAGAAAAATTCGTGCGTTACTAGTAATTATTGCATTAGGTTTCTCTATGGCGATAATGATTTCAATACCTGCAGGAGTTTTAGCTAACCAAGAGACAGCAAATAACCTCGCCTCAAACCTAAGCAACACTATAACCGAAACAGGGCAATCGATTAACCAAACTTTAGCTCAAATAGATTGCAGTTTGGCGTCAGATTTTGCCGGTTTTGGATTTAGGCCGCCCGATTCAGCTGCTTTTAATCCTGACCAGTCGGGTCTAAGAAGTCCTCCAACCGGAGGCAGTGGTGGTTTTGACCCCAGTCAATTTGGCGGTGGTGGTGGTATCGGTGGCTGGTACCCCGGGTCGGTTTGGCGGCGGCGTTTTTGGTGGTGGACAGGCAAATCCAATGAACGAGAGTTTGTACACTGACATAAACAATACTATCTCAGGTGTTGCAGCTGTTGAACCTATCCTTCAAGCTTCTGAAGGAAGCAACGAAACAATTTCCTTGATGGGCCGAAGCTTTACTCGGATGTTAACTGAATACACAATTGAAGGTATACCGTTGACGTCAAATCTTATCGACAGCTATCCCGTGCTAACGACGAATATTACTGTTGGACGTAACTTGCAGGCTGGCGAGAGTGGAGTTGTTTTGCTCAGTGAGAACAACTCGGCTTATTTCGACGCTGGAGTGGGCGATACAATTTCGATTCTTGGTCAAGTCTTTACAGTGGTAGGTATTCATGGCACTACATCAGTTTCTGACATGCTAACTTTGTACATGAACCTATCTGATGCTCAAGCAGTAACAAACAACACCGGATACATCACCAGTCTAAGGGTATTCGCACAAAGTAGTGACGTCGTAACACAGGTTGCAAACTCTATTAGCTCATTGCATCCAGAGCTTATAGTGACAACTGGTCAAGAACGTTTAACTCAGCTTCAAGCTATTCAATCAACTTACAATACTGCCCTTGAGAATGCTCAGGCTTCAATCAGTTCGACGCAGACAACGGCTTTTGAAGAAATCATAATTGTAATTGCAGCAACCAGTCTGATAGTATTATTCGTTATGCTCTACACTGTTAGGGAGCGAACCAAAGAAATCGGCACTCTAAAAGCTATCGGGTTTAGTAACACGACGGTGATGGGGCAATTCATGCTTGAAGGTATCCTGCTGAGCTTAATCGCGGGAGTAGTCGGAATTGCAATCGGCACAATCGCTGCCCCCACAATTTCATCTCTTCTGCTTCCAAGCATAAACCTGTTTGGAACCCAAGGCGCCGGCATAGCAAGCGCTGCATCACTGACAACAACCACTGCATCCGTGAATCTGGAGTTAGTCCTAATCGCATTCGGTGCATCCATATTGCTTGGAGCAATAGGCAGCTTGTATCCGGCTTGGAGAGCAGCAAAAATTAGACCAGCCGAGGCGATGAAGTATGAGTAAACCAGTACTGCAAATATCAAACCTAGACAAAACCTACATGCTAGGCAAACGTGAAGTTCCAGCTCTAAAGAATCTAAACCTTACCGTAAACGCTGGCGAGTTTGTGGCGATCATGGGTCCATCAGGCTCGGGCAAAACCACTCTGCTAAACATCATAGGGGCAATCGACAAACCCACCAATGGCCAAGTGCTTCTTGACGGCATAGACGTGGGGAAAATGCCTGAAAACCAACTCTACAAGGTTAGACGAGACAAGATGGGTTTCATCTTCCAAACCTTCAACCTGCTGCCATACTTAAACGCTCGTGAAAACGTCGAGTTACCTATGGAAGGCAAAGTAGGATCAAAGAGCGAGCGCAAGAAACGTGCTAGCGAACTGCTTCGACTGGTGGGTTTGTCTGGGAGAGAAAACCATAGACCTCAACGTCTAAGTGCGGGAGAACAGCAACGTGTTGCCATTGCACGAGCCTTAGCAAACAACCCTGCCTTTATCCTTGCTGATGAACCCACGGGAAACCTTGACAGTCAAAACAAGCAGGAGATCATCAAGCTACTGGCGAACCTCAACCTAACACAGGGAACTACCATCATTATGGTTACGCATGATAGTCAAGCTGCAAACCACACTGAACGAATGCTGCTGCTAAAAGATGGGAAAATAATCAAAGAAAAAGAAGGATTGCATTTAGCAATAAAGAACAACATTTGCCCTCATTGCGGTGGAAACATTCAAGCCGCAGACGAAATATGCCCGATATGCAAAAAGCCCATCCTCTCCAGCGAGGAACCTTTTTCAGCTTAGATTAAATCCCATTTGAGTTTTTTTTATGGAACCAACGCCTTTTCTGCCAATTCCAGCTCCCCCTCCAAAAACTAAGCGTTTTTGAGCAGTTATGATAATTGCGCTTTTGCTTGTTGGCTTGGTAGCAGGCGGCTTAATCGGTTACGAAGTAACCTACTCTGATTTCAACCAAAACTCAGTAACCTGAGCATATAAGTCAATTATTATTGAAACGATTGAGGAGGGAGACACCGCCTCTAAGAGAGGTAGGTTGGTATTAGCGTTTTTCGTTGTTATTAGCATCTCGAACTTTAACAAGGGCAGCTAGAACGGTTTGCCTTTTCTAGCCTTTCTGTGACGTTCTATGACGTTCTGTGACGAATCCAGATGCAGCCTGCAGACGCCACAAACCCTAAATCAAAAAAGCAACCCAAAACAAGCCCTACCAATTTGCAAATGCAACTTCATTTCTTCTATCAGACAACAGATATTTCCAGATAACACGGTAAAGTCTATGGTTGGCAAATCCTCTACTATCTCTTTTTCTAAATTTTTCATTTTCAGATTTTCCTTTTATTGTGTAAATTGGGATAAAATTGAAATGTCAATCCTTAAGGAGATAGAGTCTATTGGCGTTTTCTAAAATTATTAGTATGTGAAATCAGACGTTTGAAGATCCTTGTTTTGCAGTCGCTATTTTTATAAGCTCAGCGCCAGAATTAGGTTTTCATGCAAGCGGAATTTGGAGTAATCGGTGGAACGGGTCTTTACGACCCTAAACTTCTCAAGAACGTTCAGGAAGTAACTGTTGATACGCCCTATGGTAAACCTTCAGACGCTATAACTGTCGGTGAACTCGGAGGCAAATCTGTTGCGTTTCTGCCCAGGCACGGAAAAAAACATACCATACGCCCTACAGACATCAACGTCCGCGCCAACATTTTTGCCCTTAAGAAACTCGGCGTTAAACGCATCTTGGCACCATCAACGGTTGGCTCCTTGAGGGAAGAGTACCATCCAGGCGAAATCGCTTTCGTTGACCAATTTATCGACCGCACAACACGGCGTGAACAATCATTCTACACGGAAGGCAAGGTTTGCCACATATCAGTTGCTGAACCGATGTGCCCCGAAATCAGAAAAACCCTAATCTAGCGTCGCCAAAGGATATGGGTATTAAGATGCATGAAACTGGAACTTACGTTTGCATCGAGGGACCACGATTCTCAACCAAAGCGGAATCCAAAATGTACCGTCAATGGGGTGCAGATGTAGTTGGAATGACTCTGGTTCCTGAATGTGTTTTGGCAAGGGAAGCTGAAATCTGCTACGCAAACATATCAACCGTCACAGATTACGATGTTTGGAAAGACCACGTTGTCAGCGTTGACGACATTCTTGCAACCATGAAGAGCAACGTTGAGAATGTTAAAAGAATAATAGCTGAAACAGTCGCCAAAACGCCTGTAGCATGCAGTTGCGGCTGCGGTGAAGCGTTGAAAGGAGCATTCGTTTAGAAGGAGAAAAATAAAATGAACAAAACCGATAAAACCATAGACCTTAAAAATAAAATTCGAAGAATCCCAGAGTTCAAAGGCGTAGTATTCTGGGATATAACACCCCTTTTAAAAGACAAAACATGCTTCCGCGAATGCATCAAACAGTTAGCAGACCACTACAGGGGCAAAAAATATCGATGTAATCGTTTCCAACGAGGCAAGAGGATTCATAATTGGCGCTCCATTAGCGTATGAACTAGGCGTTGGCTTTGTTCCTGTCCGTAAAAAAGGCAAATTACCCTACAAATGCGTGGACTTAACCTACAAAAAAGAATATGAATGCGACACCATCGAAATCCACCAAGATGCCATTGAAAAAGGCCAGAACGTTTTGCTCATCGATGATTTGCTAGCTACAGGTGGAACCGCGAAAGCTAACATTGAATTAGTTGAAAAGTTAGGCGGCAAAGTGGTTGGCTTGGGCTTTCTTATTGAATTGGATTATTTGGATGGACGAAAAACCCTCGGCAACAAACATGAAATTTACTCGCTAGTAAATTTGAAAACAACAAACGGGTAAAGAACAAAGTAAACGCTATAATAATTGAAGCTCGGGTTTGGTCTAAGAGAATTTAAGCGAAGACCTATTCTCCATTCCCTTCAAAATTGATTATGTATTTTGTGTTTAGGCACATTTGCCTTTGTTAAGAGGTTGCTAATCCAGATAACTTTGCAATCTCGCAAGGTATTCGGTAAAAAATATCTCGTTACAGTTTGATTTATATTTAAATCCTTTTATTTTGCCCTGAAGTTTTTCCATAATTTTTATTTCAACAAGCTTAGCAGCATAGCCGAAAATCGATTCAATCGCAGCTGAGAAGCCTTCAATCTTTCTGGGAATTTGTTCTTTTTTTATCCCGTAATTATTTTCTAGGAAAATGTAAACTACTCGTTTGACATTTTCTCCGAGGGTTGTTAAGACTTCATCGATTGCTTCGGTTACTGCTGTTTCAAAATTTATTTTCAAATCTTCTTTCTTATCCATAAGGTCGATTGTTGCTGTTAGGCTTAATATTTGTTGTGTCAATTTTATTCCTGCTTGCTGTTGTGTTCTGATTAACTTCAAGTCTATCTTAATTGTTAATATATCAGTTGTTATAGGTTTCGATATATATCCAAAGTCGATATATGACCAAATCCGTAATGCTTTATAAATTCCTTCTATCTACATATTAGTTAGGAAGTGAATTTTTTGCCAAGCTATTTAGTTAATTCAGCTATTCTAAGTTCAGGTAAAGATCCTCGAACTTGTGCAAAGGGAGCAGCAAAAATGCTCTCGAAAGGAAAAATTAAAGGCATCGAAATGAAAGCATGCTATTGCTGCGGAGCAGAAAACCGCGTAGCCTTTCTCATTGAAGGACCAAACCAAGAAGCCATACTGCATGTTATACAGGAACAACTAGACATTCCTGTGGCTTCAATAATGGAAGCAGAAGAAGTCTCCGTCATACCTTAAACCTTAATACATTTGGAACCGATAGCGCTCAAGGACCCTTTTTCCTAAATGACTATGAATAGCGGAAGCAAGAAATAAAAAATGGACACTAAGGAGTGGCTGCTTTCAAGTAAATTTCAAAAGCCTTATCTGAAAACAATACAAAAATTACTTTTTCAAGCTTATCTTCGTTTTCTAAAAACGACCTAACTGTGCCCACAGCCATGCGGCTTGCTTCTTCAATTGGATAACCGTAAGCTCCAGTGCTAATTGATGGAAACGCAATGGTCTTAAGCCCTTTAGAAACGGCAAGTTTTAGCGTGTTCCTATAAGCCTGTTTCAACAGTTCAGCTTCAACATGAAAGCCTCCGAACCAAACCGGTCCAACAGTGTGAATGACATATTTGGCTTTTAGATTGCCACCCGAAGTAATGACTGCTTTGCCTGTAGGCAACCCATCAGGCCACTCAGTTTCTCTTATTCGTTTGCATTCTTCAAGAATTTTCGGTCCACCTTTTCGGTGTATTGCTCCGTCTACTCCGCCGCCTCCCAAAAGGGTGGAGTTAGCGGCATTTACGACGGCGTCAGTTTCAACGTCTGCAATATCACCTTTAACTATTTCCAGTGTCGCGTTTCCAACTTTAAATTCCATGAATAACACTTACCTCAAAAGTCTAATATAACTATCCCAAAAGCGACCATAGCGCCGAACTCATAAAGTACGCTCCAAAACCAATAAACACCGCTACGCAAAAAAGTGTAATTCCCATTTGTGTACGCTCAGTCCAGAACCTCTGGGACTTAAAAATCAACATAGCCACTATTGTGTACCAAGAGAAATCGACGAGCCAATGAACTCCCGCAAAGACAGAAAACCCTATCAACCCAAAAAGTTTAGCATTTAAAATAAGTGTGGTTCCGATGGTTAACCACCAAAGGATAAAGCCTGCGTTTGCAGCTGTAGTCCAGGCTCCTGCAAGCAAAGATTCCCGCTTCAAACCCGTTGTTGATTCCTCTTTCTTGTGTCTGTTTCGGAAAGCTTGAACTCCCATGTAAATCATCAAAAAACCCCCCACCGACCCCACTGCAACCTGCACTACACTTGGAATGTTAAATTGGCTTAATAAAAAGAAAATTAGAAACATCAGCGGAAACTCTACAATTCCATGCCCAACCGAAATCAAGGCTCCAGCCGTTTTGCTTTTCGAGGCCTTCTTTATTGTGATAGCGAACAACGGTCCAGGCAACAGGACCCCTGAAAGCGAAATAACCAGAACTGAAGCCAAGAACACATAGAAATCAGTGATAAACTCCAAGCTTCAATTCTCCCAACGCCTTTTTTTAAACATTTTGCATGGTCAGCAATAAGCCTTTCAGAGTTCCGTATACAAAAGCATCAACCAAACACAGCTTTACTCGCATTTTTTACCCTTAAGAAGTTTATTCTGCATCTCAATGATTTGAGTGCTGTCCTTAGCTGTAACATAGTTGTCCAGCAACATGCCGTTTAGTTCAAAGAACGTGTGTCCCCAAGTAAAAATCGATAACAACTGCTCTGACTCAGCCTTAAAACCAGCAATATACAATGCTGCCGCAATGGCTTCAGCTGTAGTTAGTTTTGTAAGTTTACCATAGTTAACTGGGTTACCTGCTATGAGTATAGGTAAGCAGCGGCTGGTTCCTCTAACATGTTTTTCCATGACTTTCTGGGCATGTTCCCAACTGCAATCCAACGCAGCCAACCCGAAGTGCTCAATTCTTTCCCTGTCTGCGGGTGAAAAAGCAATTTCGCCGAAAGGATTTAGAACTATTGCCCTTTTTGGCAGAAACCTTACCCTCGTTACTATCCGTGCCAGTCCTCGACGTTTCAGCCTGAGAGCAGTGTTCTTTTTCGGGTCATCCTGAGCGGCATGATAAATTGAAATCCTTACAGGTAAACCTGACTTTGGGGCTTCCGAATCACTTTCCACTTGGTTTGCGCACCTTCAAATGACTCATTGGGTCATCAAGAACCCTTGGAATCCACTCAATTATGTCGGTTGCAACCATGTGAAAACCAATTTCATCCTCAACAAAGTCGCCTGCAGCACCATTAACAAACGCTCCAGCCACTGCTGCCTCAAATGCATCAACACCTTGCGACAGCAAACCACCCACAATGCCGCTTAGGACATCGCCCGTTCCCCCCACAGTCATCGCTGGATTACCCGTAAAATTCAACTTTGCACGCTCAGCATCGCATATAATGTCGACTTTGCCCTTCACCAAAATGGTTGCGTTTAGTTTTTTAGCGTTTTTTTGTATTGCCAATACGCGTTCTTCTTGGTTTTCAGGCAGGGTTTCGCCCGTTAGTATTGTGTATTCTCCGGCATGCGGTGTCAATACAAGGGGCACTTTTAAGGGTCGTTTGAATTTAGCGAAGGCTTTCAGCCCGTCAGCATCTAAAAGCACTGGTTTTTTAGCTTTTTCAACTTCTTCAACACACCCTTTGACAAATTTGATTGTTTCCGGGTTCAAACCTAAACCGGGACCCATGGCAACCGCGTCAACCATCTCCAAATAAGGCTTAAGCGTTCCCACGTTACCTGGGTTAAGGTTGTCTCCCTCAAGCTTTATTGTTATCAAGTCAGGAGAAATTGAAGAAATCGCGTAAGCAGTCTTGACTGGAGCGGCAAGATAAATAATGTCTACTCCTGTTCGCATGGCAGCCAAAGAAACCAAAGTGGGTGCACCAGAGTAAACCTCGCTGCCACCAATTACGAGCAAGCGCCCAAAGTCGCCCTTGTGGGACGTTGGGCTTCGTGGTTTGCTGGCAAGAAGAACATCACCTGGACCAGCAAACCGCTCCATCTCCGAAGGTAAACCAATGTCGACCACAGCCAAATCACCAACATATTTTTTAGCTTTCTCCAAGCCCAATTTTGCCTTATGGAAAGTAATGGTAAGGTCTGCCTTTACTGCTGTGCCTAACACTTCGCCTGTATCTGAATCGATACCTGTGGGTACGTCAACGGCAATCTTGAAGCCACTTAGCGAGTTAATGTAATCGACTACTTGGGAAATTGGGGGTTTTAACTTCCCTTTTGTTCCCGTCCCAAGCAAGGCATCAACAACAATGCCAGCAGTCACTTTAGGTATAAGGGAACTGTCTGTAACTTCATGCAAAGTAACCTTACCCTGAAGAGACTGAAGAATCCTCCAATTGCTCAATGCTGCTTCATGATTAATATCGCAACTTCTGCCAACCACCACCACAGCAACGTCAAAATTCTCTGCTAAAAGATGCCTAGCTACAACAAAACCGTCTCCCCCATTTCCACCTAAACCACAGAAAACCACGGCTTTCTTGTTCTTTTGAAAACGGGTAATGGTTTCTTGAGCAACACTGCGTCCAGCGTTCTCCATCAGTTGAATTAGGCCTATGCCAAAGTATTGGGCGTTGCATTCTAGGGCACGCATTTCGCGGCTTGTTATTGAGGGGGTTCTGTTTTTTGTTTGCATATTGACGCCTGATTACTATTGTGACTGGTTTAAAGATAAGCATATCCTCGAGCCGTATACAAAAGCATCACCAAACCATACATACTAACCCACTGCTGCATCGCTGATATTAAAAAACCCCTAAAAATTCGAAGTCGAACGAACCTTATATATTCATACCAGTCACTCAACCCGGCAGAAGAAAACATAAAAATAAAAAACGGTGGACATGGCGAAAATTTCAATTGATATCTCCTCAATAGAATTGTCAATGAAGAAAAAGGCTCTATATAGTGTTGATGCAATCAACATTTTGCTAAAAAGACCAGTAATGCCTTCCCCTTAAAGGCATCAACGATGTCCAGTCAAGAATTTTCGCTCAGAAATCCTACCTTATGATCATTTAAATCTGTTTTTTAGAAGATTTTCTTGTTAAGAAGTGACCAGTTATCACTTTATACTTATGCTTGTCTCATATGCAAACTCAAAATTCTGCTTTCTTAATTTGATTTGCTTTTCATTTAGGCGAAAAACACCCGAACGTACTTTTTTTACATTAAAAAGTTAAAAAAGCCTTTGACACTCGGGTAAAAATTATTTAAAACAATGAAAAAAGACCATGGGCTGATTTGCCTTGCAGGTTTCAGGTAACGAAGGAAAACAGTTACGACCCTAAAAATGACCCTTAGAATTTTTCATTTAAAATAGAAATTATCAAAAAAAGGTTACTTGTTTTTAGGTCGAAAACTTTTGCCTTTGTACTCTCTTGAGATAATCATAGTTGAGGTAACAAGCACATTTGGTACATTTCTGATGCTCTGCGAGACGAACTCTTCCAGCTTTTCCAAATCATCAATCGTTACCCTTGCTATCACATCGTACTCGCCGAAAATAATATCCGCCTGTACAACCTCGGCAAACTCTGTCAGTTTTTCAGCAACATCCCTTTCGGTTCCTGAAGCAACTTTAAAGAGAACATAAGCTAAAATAGCCATGTTTTTCACCATCAACATATTCTTTTGAAGGCTTAATTACTTTTCCATGAAGCACTAAGTGTGCGGCAAAAAAGTTTATCCATACCTTCACTCTTACATAGAATAGGTTTTAGCATAACTCTTAAAGGAACACATAATTCTAAAAATGGTGACTTGTTTGAGTAAAAACTACTTTATAAAAAACTCAGATGCCCTTTTAATAACCGATATACAAAAAGACTTTCTCCCCGGTGGCGCCTTGCCAATTGACGGCGGAGATGAAATCATCCCCGTCCTCAACGATTACATAAGGCGTTTTGGGGATGCTAAAGCACATGTTTTAGCTTCAAGAGACTGGCATCCTCCCAATCACATATCTTTTAAAGCGCAGGGTGGTCCATGGCCACCTCACTGCATTCAGGAAACAAGCGGAGCAAAGTTTAGCCCTGACCTTAAACTAACCAAACATACAATCGTCATTTCCAAAGCCACTAACCCTGAAAGGGAAGCTTACTCAGCTTTTGATGGTACAAGCCTCGCTTACGAGTTGCGAACGCTGGGCGTTAAACGGCTTTTCGTTTGTGGTTTAGCAACCGACTACTGTGTTGTTAATACCGTTGTAGATGCTCGTAAACTCGGCTTTGAAACAGTTGTGCTTTTGGATGGAACGTTGGGCATTAACGTGGAGCCAGGCGACGTTGACAAAGCGATTAAAACCATGCTTGAAAGCGGAGCTCAACAAGCAACTGCCGAAGATTTTCTAGACGCCGTCGATGCACTGCCCATAGAAGAAACACAACCTGACGCGTTAGAAGAGAAGCCTTCTCAGAGAGCGGAGTTTAAGAAAAAAGCTCGCATGCGATCTAAGGGGTCAGCTAAGCGGATTCGAACCGAGCGAAAAGGCTAAAGTTTATCCGAAGTGCAGCGAACCTTATATATCCATTCCAATTTACGTCGCAAAAAAGACTGGGCGCAATTACAATCTTTTTTTGTACCCCTTTTTTCATACTAGACAGCGGACCTTTGCATAACTTAAGATTTTTTAGCTAAAAGAAGACCGTTTAGTTCTTTATTTACTCCATGAAAAAGCTTAAACGAACAATAAAATGTTGGAAACATATCTTAAAATATTCATTATCAGCTCTGATCGATGTAAGATTTAGGCTTTGAATGAGCCTTCAAACGCTTTCTAAAGTTACTGTTTGTCTTTTGCAAGCTTGAAACTATTAATTTGACTTCTTATTGATTTATTTTACCTACGTTTCTAACAGACGAAATTTTATCGAATGGTAACTTTTTACAATAAATAGTGAAAATGCCATGCAACGCATATTGCAAATTTATCACTAAATAGTTAATTTTACATGTTAAACAGCTGTCTTACTTCAATACGAGAAACGAAAACGGGAAGCTTTGCCAAAAAATTAGAATTTGTCGAAATGAAATACTGATTAGAGTCCAAGCGTTATTTTTAACGTTCGCCCAAGACTTGGATAATTAACGTTCTTTCTCTGGGATAAACGTCGGTTTCTACAAATAGCAGCGATTGCCATGTCCCAAACTCAACTCGCCCGTTAATTATCGGCAAGGTTTTGTCAGGCGGAAGAAGCATGGAACGCAAATGCGAATGTGCATTAGACGGGTGCAAGTATGTCCCCTGTTTTGGGGTCACCTCTTCAAGAAAAACTTTGATATCGCTTAGTAGGGCGTAATCGTTTTCTGTCAAGATTAATATGCCGGTTGCGTGTGGAGCGAAAACGTGGACTATACCATTTTTGACTCCTGAACTGGAGACTTCTTCTTGGACTTTATCAGATAAGTCTATGAAATCTATCTCTCCTTGCGTTGTAAACTTGTAGGTTTTGTTTATGACTTTGAAATCCGGCAATACAGGTCATCCCAATGTGTTATCAGTTTGTTTTTATTGAAAAAGTTTTCGAGAATTCGTGTGGAAAATGTGTTTGGGGGATGCTTTTGTATACAGAACTTTCGGGTTTAAATGCTTGGATCGCTAATGGCAAGTATAGCTGGCCGAGACTGCGGAATGCTTTTTAACACAGCAAAAGAACGCAAGAGATTATCACAATATACACAGTCAAGAGAAAGCTTACACCAATCAAGGAATGTTGCAATAAGTTTCTTGTTTTCCCCAATTCCATTTTAGCTAATCTTGCGCTGTAGCAACCGAGAAAAGTTTTTCTTGAAGGTTGCTTTCTCAAAAAAAACTTTATGTTCGTTACCTCCTTTTCTGGTTAACCTCCTCAGGTGTTTTTTAAATGTAATACACATTTCAACAAGCTCAATGGCAATTGTTTTTTGATAAAGCACCATTTAAAACACTAGGCGGTTTAGGCAGCCTTAACATAAGCAATATAGCAATCTCCTCCAAATGAGCTTGACACGGGCGCTTGCTAAACCCTATGCAGATCTGGAACGCCTGCGATATTCTATCTAACACTTAATGTCAGACCAAAGTTGACCTAAACTGTGACCCTATCGGGCAGTCGATTTATTTTTAAAAAATTAATATCGTTAATTACAACCCGGTTACTGAAATTAAATCTAAGCTTTCTTAAGAAACGAAAGCTCAATGATGAATTGTGTTCTACAGTTTTTAGGTGATATTAGAATTGCTAAGACCATCCTCTGTCTCTGATCTAAACCTCAAATTACACCACCTGTCAAAACATAAATTTCTGGAATCTACGCTACTGCCTGAAGCTCTGCAAAGTACAAAAAAGGGGTTGCACACAAAAAACAATTTCTGATCACTAACTCATAATGCACTTTCAACTGGCACAGAAAAGCTGTGCAGGAAAACCTATTAAGACAAATTCAAGATTTTTAAACTCGGACAAAAAAATTATTATTTTTTTGATCTAAGAATTTTCGGGTAACCGTTAAGGCTTTTTTCTATAAATAACTAATAATTAGGCTTATTTTGACATAATTCTTTATTATTGTAATTGTTTGACTCCGAAAGTCGGCAAATACAAAAAGGCGCTATTTTTTTCTATGGAAACCATAATTTAAAACCATGAATTATGGTTTAAATGACTAATAACCCTCAATTTTGCCTTTATCACCTTACCCCTAATCAACTGGCATGGACATTACCAGAGCCTCATATAAGTACCTCCGAAAATCTCCATGCGAAGCAAAAGGCTGTTTTTTCGATTTGCCTTCGAGGTCTAAGGTGCTATTTTTTCATGATTTAGCAAACTTTGGTGATTTTGAGTAAAAATTTTCACATGCACAAATATTGTCTTTTTTATTTTTTTAATTTGATTATCTATTGGAGGAGCTTTGGGCGGGTAAAACTTTTGATCAGGGTTTTGGCTCTGGCTCAATGCTTTGTGGTTACTTTGCTGAGGAAAAATTTTGGTTTTTGCTCGGTAAGAGTGCTGGTACTGAATGCTCCTGTTGCCTGTAAAAAATGGTATTTTGGTGTTTATGATGGAGTTTATTGGTGAAATTTTGGTCTCTTAGGGAACCTGTTTTGGGGTCTTTTGGAGTTGGCGGTGACTTTTCAAGTGCTTAGTGTAGTCTAATCGGGCGATATTTTTCATCGATGAATGTCTGTGAGACCCTGATCAGTGATTATGGTTATGCCAGTAATACTCAAAGTTTTATCCGTCACCAATCCACTCCAGCCTCACCTGCCTCAACTCAGAGTATACAGAAGCATCCCCCAAACACAGTTTTGCAGTGCTCCAGAGGAACAATTTTTATCTCAAGAACCCCATAGATACAAGCATTCAAGAGGGGAAACTGTTGACCACCGAAATTGACCGAATCAAACTTAGGCGTTGGCGCAAAAGAGGCTTCTACAGCGAAACCGTCCTGGTTAAACTCCTGCAGAAAAAAGGCTACAACGCCGTCCGCGTCCCCGTCAGCAACCCCAGCCTCAACCCCCTCCCAGACATAATGGCGCGAAAAGGCAAACACGTCTACGCCTTTGAAGTGAAAAACGCCAGCTACTACGCCTACTTTCCCAAACAGCAAATCGACAAACTCTTCCGTTTTCTTGACCAATTCATTCCCTCAGGCAACGAAAACAAACACGCTGTCGTAGCCGCGCACTTGGGCAAGCGGTGGCTGTTTAAAGAGATCAGCTGGACCGATTGGGAAAAAGACAAGCTTCCTGAAAAGTTCGGATTCTAAAACGGGACCGGGGCAACTTAAACATCGATACATGCTACCCACAGTAGCATACGTAAAGGATTGTACCTCAAAGCTTATTATTACTAAAGGAACCTCAAGCTAAACTACACTATAGGTAATGTTCAATGCCTGAGAAAGAAAAAGATGACTTTATGGTAATTACTAAAGCAACTTAGAAAAAACCTATCAAGTCGGCAACTGGCAAAGTTGAGGTTCTAAAAGACATAAGCATAGAGATTCCCAAAGCAAAATTCGTCGTTTTATGCGGTCCGTCGGGTTCAGGAAAAACGACTTTACTAAACATTATCAGCGGCATTGACCGGCCGACTAAAGGACAAATAATAGTCGCCGACCAAGATTTAACCGAGAAAGATGAGGATTTTCTCTCAGATTTCCGCTGCAACAACATCGGCTTTATCTTCCAAGCCTACAACCTCGTTTCCACATTAACGGTAGCTGAAAATGTTGCTTTCCCAATGGAGTGGCTTCGAAAGCCGTCTCAAGAAGTCGAAAAACGCGTTATTGAACTGATAAAAACTGTGGGTTTAGAGCACCGGGAAAATCATTTTCCTTCGCAGCTAAGCGGAGGAGAACAGCAACGCGTTGCTTTTGCACGTGCTTTAGCTAATGATCCAGAGTTGATTTTGGCTGATGAACCAACAGGCAACTTGGATACAAAAAATGCTGAAAAAATCCTTCAGGTGTTGCAGCTGCTTAAGGGGAAAGGAAAAACAGTTATTGTTTCCACCCATGACCGGCAAATCCGTGAGCTCGCAGACCAAGTTTTTTACTTAAAAGACGGCAGATTGGCGACTGAAAATGAGTAGTGGTGTAGGTTTTCCCGTCAACGATTTACTGCGGAGGCGGCTTCAAACAAGCTTAGCCATCACTACGCTGACCTTAAGTGTTGGCTCAACATTGTTTCTTTTGCTATTTAGCAGTCGCTTAGGTGTCGGTTTATCCTCATCTATGGGCTCGTTTACTATAGGCTTAAGTGCTGTCTTTAGCCAATTCATAACCTTCATAGGCGCCTTAGTCTTTGTAGTCGGCGCAGTCTTGACGTCGTTTATCGTTCTTTTAATGATGGCACAACGAACCCGTGATTTCGGTTTGATTAAAGCCGTTGGGTGCCCAAACAGTCTAGTCGGCGGATACTTCATGACTGAGCTAATATTAGTAACGTTTGTCAGCTGTGGTTTAGGCTTAGTCTTTGGTTTTTTTGCAGATTTTGTTACAGCTAACGCAGTTTTCGGAGGTTATCAGTTGATCAATTGGTGGTTTGCACCCATAGTTTTTGTTATTTTTTTCTTGTTGGCTCTATTTTTTGGTCTACATCCCATCCTTAAAGCAGCAAAATTGTCAGCGATAGAGGCACTTTCTCCTGTTAATTATTACGGTTTAATCATAACTGGCAAGCATAAGGCACTGTCACAAACCGCGTTAACATGGCGTATCGCTTCAAGAAGCATGGTTCGACGTATATCTCCAACGGTTCGCATCGTTATTTTGCTCTCGATTGTTTTTGTTTTGCTTACTGTTTCGGTTGCAGGAGGCATCATCGCCGAAGACACAACAATGTCGTGGGTACAAAAAACCGCTAACAGCGGCACCATAGCCATAGCATATGGAAGCATGGGTAACCAGTACAAATTGTTGTTATCCAAATTTACAGGAACTCAGGACACCAGCGACTTTAACTATTCAGACACAAAAATAGGCATTTCAGCCTCTGTTGAAGACCAATTAAATGCATTGCCATGTATAGCTTCATTTGATTCGCGGCTTGTTTTGTACGAAAATGTGAAAGAAATCAAAAACTGGACCATAATTAATGGTAGGGAGACATGGGTTGGTGGCGATAGAGAAGAAACGGTCTTAGTGATCGGTTTAGACCCGCGAGAAATGGCGGCGGACTTTTCAAATAAAGGAAGAAGCCTAAGTGAAACCGACTCTTTGGAAGCAATAATTGGCGATTCAATCTCTCAAACCATGTATTCACCGGACGAAAGCCAATACATCAACTTATCAGATCCACTGGTTCAAGGCATCGAAATTAAAGAGGTAAAATTTGCGCATCGTAGGTGTTTGTGTTGATCCCATAAACAACGGCTATGTCACCTATGTGCCCATCGATAAATTGATGAATGCAACCGACTTAACCGATTCGAACTTGCTATTGGTAACGCTTGATGATTCAGTCGACCGCAGCATCGCCATCGATGAAATACGAAAAACGGTTAAGGCAGTTGATTCGGATCTGGAAGTTTTTGACCTCACTCAAACGATAGCTGACAATACGGCATTTTTACGGGAAACGTGGCAAACAATACTGTTTATACCGTTATTTACTTTGATTTCAGCTGCACTATGTCTTGTTAGCTACATGATGCTATCCATCGATGAGCAGCGGCAAGAATTCGCTATGCTGCGAGCGGTTGGAGCAAGACCAAAACTCATCGTGAATATCTCCGCAATTCAGAGTGCAATCGTGCTTTTATCCAGCTTCGGTGTCGGCATCTCCTTTGGAGTAATCACAACAATGATGATTCTAATGACTAATCCCATAGTAACAAGCACCACCATAGCTGTGATAGTGGCTTGGTTCATTTCAGCACTATTAATTATGTTCCTCTTGAGCCTCTACCCAGCAATTAAACTCTCAAAAACAGGTATACTAAAAATCGCTACTTAACATATTAAATATCTTCGGAAAAAACTTTAGCGTTTCCACATATAACGGTAATTGGCTTATGAAATCCTGGAGTTGAAGCACAGACACAACTGGAACCTCATAATAGAATTTGTAAGCTCCAGGAATAAGAGATAGAACAGCTGGAATGAATTTTGCTTTTTCCCATTTTGTGCATTCTAAGCTCAATTTTGCGTTTGGCAACGTATCTGCTAACGCATGGGTTCTTTGGGCTTGCTCTTCCACTATTTTTTTAAGTGCAGATGGTGCAATTACATGTTGCCAGCGTTTGCAATCAATACAAACAACCGAGGGTTTCCTGCAGCCAACCACATCAACCTCGTATCTTCGGCCGCCATGTTTGAATCGCACATTATTGTAGACTTTATAGCCGTTGGTTTTGAGTGCTATTGCCGTGATTTCTTCAAATTCTTGCCAACAGAGGAGATGGCTTATGTTTTGGATGTCAGCGCCCAAGTAGGCGGCTTTTACGGCGAGTTTGAGGCGGCTTGTGCTGGTCACTTCAATTCTGTCGCCTTTCAAATAAACAAGGTCTTCGTTTTGCATTTTTTCCAGCAACTGACAACAAACAGACGATGGGATCCTTGCGTCTTTATTGACAGTTTCAATTAAACTGGGTCCTTCTTTAGTTAGTTTTAGCAGCGAAATTAACAGATTTCGCTCAACACTCAAGGCAAATCCCCTGCAATGTTGATAGACTTGATGCAAAAAACAGGAAAATTAGCAATCCTTCACCGATTAAGTTGAGACTTGGCCTGCCGTATACAAAAGCATCAACTAAACACACTTTTGCAAACCCGCTGTCCAATTCAGCCATTCTCAAAGTTATCTGTATTCACCCATTTCTATCGATTGTGTGAAAATCTATCCCTGTCTGAGGAAATAACCTTTCCCTTATTTTTAAGAAAAATGAAAACTCGCTTTTCTTCGTTGCCCGTAGCTTCCAAAAACAAATAAACTATGGTAAATTGAACTGTTTTTTGCTACTTCAATCAAAGATACAGCAGCGTTTTTAACTTTTTAATGTAAAAAATGAACGTTCGGTTGTTTTTCGGTTAAGCAAAAAGCCCCTCAGGTCTTTATTGAGCAATTTCTCTGGATAAATCGCGATCAGCTGTGGAAAAGAAAGCTTTTAGACAGGGTAAAAGCAAACAAAATTCAAGGTAACTACCCAAACTGTGCATTAATCCCTCTAAAAAAACAGATCTTTAGCAACCCTGCAGTCGCCTAAGAATCCAAAATACGGTCAAACGCTGTTTTAATAACAATTTTTATGGCAACCTTACTCATTTTCGTAGTTGTATTTTTCAGTCAAGTGCCTAAAAGTGTATTTCAAGGTTTTTTTAGTCGCCAACTTGTATTTGTTTCTTCTGCAGTGAGGTTATTTTTTAGAAATTATTTTTTTCAAGTTTGAAGTCTCAAAGAGAGTGAGAGCATAATTTTTAATTGCTGCTTTTGGCGTTGATATGTATATATAAGGTTCGCAAAATTTCGTTAATTTGGCTTGTTTTTCAAAACATTTGAAAGGTAACTAAGTGGGTTTTGGTGATGCTTTTGTATACAAAACGGGAATAATACTTTCACCTTTTGAAGTTAGTCTAAATTTTAATCGTGATAAAGGCTAAAATTACAGTTGAAGCTATTTACTATCTCCGAATGCCTCAAGTGATCAACTTCCATTTTTCGTTCTTTCGGTTTGATTTGAGGATTATTCGTCAGGATGTAGAAAGTCGCTCTTGTTAGGATAATCATCTTCAAAAAAAGGGAAGGATGTTTTGGTTTGTTGGTTTATTGTCGTTTTCTGATCATCAACGCTAGTACAATGCCGACTAAGGCTATTGCTACAATTATTGCCGCAGCTGCGCCTAAGATGTACATTTCAGTCGGAGGCAAAGCTGTTGCTGGTGGCTGTGTCGGCTGTAGAGGAGCTTCATCGACAGCGAAAGCGGTTTCTGCTTGTGATGGCCAGTATGATTCAGAGCCTTGGAATGTTGCGACTACTGTGTACTTTCCTGATATGTCTGGTGTCCATTGGAAGCTGTAGAAGCCGTTTGCATCGCTGGTTGTTTTGCCTATGTTTCGGTAGTTGCCATTGGAATCCAGGACGTCTATGGTTACTTCAACACCGATTACGTTTGTGGGACGGGGTTTTTGCATATATACGTACTCCATCCAATCGCTCATGCTATCGTCTGAGACAGCGGGGACGCCACGTGGGAAGCGTGCTTTCTGCTCTTCCTGCAATGTTCCTGCAGCTGTATCTGTGACAGTTCCGCGGATTACTACACTTGATCCTTCTGTTGCAGCGTTCATTGGTGCCTCTACTGTGGTAGCGCTTGGACCTTTACCAAGGGTATATAGTTGCATGTCGTATGAGTTGAGGTAAGTTATGAATCCGTCAGCAGTAGGCCAGCCCCAATCAGCGAAGCCTCCTACGCCAGCCCATCCGTTCATAGTCCATATTTCTTCTCCAGTGGTAGCGTTGATGCAGCGTACTTGTTCATCCTTGTATAGCGGTACGTTTGGCGAGTGTTCGTTGGAAAAGACGTAGATTTTGCCTTCGCAGATACTGCCGGTGAAGATCGGGTAAAGACCCCAGGGCGTATTTGAGCCGCTTTGGGTATTGTTGTATTTCCATAGGAGTTCGCCTGTCTTGGTTGAATAGCAAAAGAGTTCTCCACCGTAGCCATCTACGTAAAGATTGCCATACGCGACGAATCCTACGTTGCTGACTCCACCGCTACCAACAGTTGCATAGAAGTTAAGGGCGCGTGTATTTCCAAGGGGACCCCAAAGTAGGGAGCCATCGTCCATGCTATAACCCGTCCACTGCTGAGTTTCTTTATCGCTCATTGTAAAAACGCGGTTTACTGGATCAACTGCTTCAAATGATCTAGTTAAGTTACCAAGTGGAGCTGGGTAGTCTTTAATCCATAATAGTTGTCCTCTCGATGTTGGTTTTAGGCTGATTGCGAATACTGTGCATCCTGGGTTGCGTCCATCGTTGTCTGTTCTTAAATCGACTCCTGGCTGTCCGAAGCTTCCAAGCAACATGTCGTTTTCGATTATGTATCTAACTGTTGGTGAGCCACCGACGTTTGGCAAAACTGGTATAGTAACATTCCATGAATATGCTCTGCTCATGTTTACAACTTTGCCTACGGGTCTCCACTGGTAAGCTGCGCTGCCCGTTCCTAATGCTCCGTGTAAACCTTGCTGTTCGCATGTGTTGTTCCATAGACCTAGCCATCCAGCGCGTGTTGTTGTATCATAGTTCAATACATATAGCAATATTTCTCCATGTGGACCATATGTCTGAGCTGTGAATGCAGCGTAAGAGGCGCCAGTTGTTGCTGAAGGAACGCTTGTTAAGTTAAATAACCAGTTTCCATCAAGACCATTGTAAGCCATCCATGTAGTGCCTTGAGTTGCCCATAAGTAACCATCTGGAATTACGCCGTGCTGGTTGAAAGACTCATAATAGTAAAGTTGACCGAACGATGGGTTGACGGTGTAGTTCTGCCACCACAATGTTTTGCCGCTACGTAAATCTACGGCGACATATCCTCCGCCTGCTCCGTTATTGCTTCGTGGTAGACCGTAATAGAGCCTTCCGTTCATTATTATAGGACTGTTGAATTTGGTTTCGTATGAGAGTCCGGTGTAGTAATTGACGCCCGGTAATGTTATGTTGCCTCCAACGATTCCGCCGTCTTGAATTGGTTTTGTCCACATTATGTGAGGACTGTTAGGGGATGTGCCTTCTGGTTGTAAACGTTCTGCACCGTAAGTGTAGGCAGCTCCTAGAGGTTTAAGATAGTTTGAGGATATTTGGTACCATTCGGTATTTTGCGCCTCTATTGGCCTCGTCCAATATTCAGTTGGAAGTGGATAGCTCGGCGGACCAGGGATTGAATCTTGTTGTACAGTGAGTGTTGAGGTTCCAACGCTGCCTTGATACGTATCGTTGATGAAAGCACTATTGCTGAATATGCCAGTTCCTGTGCTCCCGGTTAATACTTGTCCTGGGAATGTACATTTGAAAGTGTATGTGCCAACTTCAGTTGGTGTATATGAAGTCCATGCGCCACCGACTGGATCGGATGTGAAAGTTCCAAGTGTTTCGTTGGTTCCGTCTGGTTTAGTGACTTCAACTTTTAGGTTTATCCATCTGTCACCTGCAATGCCGGATGCTGTGGGCATCATTTTGTCAACCCAAAATACTACGTTGGCCGTTTGGCCGACCCCTATAGGGTTTGGGGTGACATTGACATATGTCCATGTGGGGATAGTCCATGGTGGAGTATGAGCATTAGCAATCGCAAAAAGCGGGGCTGCAATAAGTAACATCAGAAACAACGCAATCAAAGTAATACTTCTTTTGGTTTTAATATTCTTCATTTTTTCATTTTCCTTAAAATTTTTTTTTGACATGGCAAACACTTGATTGTTTGCTTCACCATAATTCATTTCTTTCGAGTATTGATCCGAGAAATCTAAGCTTTGAATTGGTCAAAAGTGTTAATACTCGATAGCTTCCTATTTTGAAATAAAGATCATTTAGTCTCTAAAAACGTTATTCTGTCTTTAATGGTGGTTATAGATAAAAAGGGCAACTGAAGAGTTTTGCTTATTTTTCTTCTTCTTTGATTTCGCACTGCAGCTTCTTTATGATTTCGTCTGCTCGTAATGGTTCGATCTTTAGGGTGTAGAGTTGGCTGGGTGTGCGAAGTTTTAATTTTACGGTGTCTTTGAGCCTTTTTACTTGGCATTGTTTTGCTTTGGCGCTCATGGCCACGAATTTTTCAACATCAGTAATTTCAGATGGCATGAATATATCCTCTTGTCTTAGTTCGTTGTGATGGATGCAAAGCCGAGTTTTTATCTGTTTTGGTGCAGCCAGAGATATCTCATGGGAAATAAGCTTTCTTATTGCAACTCTTATATTCAATCAACCATATCATATGGATGAAAGTTACGCATCAGAATCATTAAACTAACGGAGACTAAATGGGATGAAACAAGTACACATCCTCTCACTCATTCTAATAATAATATTGCTTACTACATCCGCAACCCTACTTGTTTCACACTCCCAAAGCAATAACCAGCCAAAAGACCCCGTTTACGTCGGCGTCGCTTTCGGAGGCAACACCACAGCGCAAGCTAAACTTCTCATCGACAGAACAAAAAGCTACACAAACCTCTTCATCTTAGATTCAGGCATAAACCCAATAAGCACAAACCAGTCGGCAGTGGAGGAAATCTGCGACTACGCCGTAAACTCTGGACTAAACATTATAGTGAACTTGGGCACTTGGACACGGAGAAATTGGGATTGGCAAATTCAACTCTACAACGACTCTAGAGAAAAATATGGCGACAAATTTCTTGGCGCATACTACGATGATGAAGTTGGAGGAATACCTTTGGATTATAATTGGACGGCTTATTTTTTAAGAAGCAATTCGTCGTTTTTCCTCCGAGCACCTACAGCCAATAATCGCTACAGCCTAGTAATGCCCAACATAACTGGAACTACAACCTGATAGTTACAGTGAAGAAGCCAAATGGTTCGACCAACTTTTAGAAAGCAACAGAGGGCACAATGACTTAAAAAAATATAACATTACAACCTTCACATCAGATTATGCTCTTTATTGGTTTGATTACCTTGGCGGCTACACTAACCTGTTCGCACAACTAGGCTGGAATGAAAGCGTCAATCAGCAAATATCGCTTGTTCGTGGCGCTGCAACTCTGCAGAATAAAAGTTGGGGAACAATAATAACCTGGAAATATACGAATCCACCATACCTTGACACAGCAGACAACATTTACAATCAAATGGTAAATTCATATAACGCTGGAGCAAAATTCATTACAATCTTCGACTACCCCTATGAACTCAACTTCCTAATCTCGGCAGCATGACTGATTCCCATTTTAAAATGCTCGAAAACTTCTGGAGTCAAGTTGTAACAAAATCAACTCCAAACACAATAAAAGCGCAGGCAGCAGTGATTTTACCCAAAGATTACGGCTCAGGCTTGAGAAGCCCAACAGACAAGATTTGGGGTTTCTGGGGGCCAGATGAAAAATCACCAATAATTTATAATAACATTCAGATTCTTATCAATAAATACGGATTACGTTTGGATATAATATACGATGATCCAGCATTTCCAATACAGGGAAATTACTCAAAAGTTTACTATTGGAACGAAACAATAATGTAAGATAAATTGAAAGAAAAGGGATTCAAGTTAAACGTATCCTATTTTAAGCTTTTTTTGGCTTAATACTAAGTTTAAGTTTAACTTCAACGGAATATTCTTCTTCCATTTTTCCAACCGAAAAGTTCCAGTCTTTAACTTCAACTTCCATATCTTTGAATTGGTTCATTATTGCATCTTTGTATTCGTTAGCAGTTTCTCCAATTTTCTGTAACTTCTCTGTGATATTAATTTGTGTTTCAGGCATAAATGC
>CAVYRJ010000011.1:0-169381 GCA_963770935.1 Candidatus Bathyarchaeota archaeon | reverse complement strand
GTGGCGATATCGCCAAATAAGAGTTTCTACGCAGCCTCTTTCCCTTTTTTCTTTGCTCAATTTGTTCTTCAGTGAATTTTTTTCGAGGATGACATTTTTGAAAACAGCATTTTGCCACCCTTAGGCGATGTAAAGCTTGGAAAGTCTTTTATTACATTTTCCGCATCTTTTTCTCGGAGGTAAAATGAGTGCCAAACCTTGTTTCCAAATGTGGCATTGATTGTGGTGCTTGTCCTTGGGGACCTTACCCGCGGAAGGGCATGACTGCCGAAGATTTTGAACGATACAGAAACAATGCTAAGAGGATTCTAGGGTACATGCCAATTAAGACACCGTGCCTGACCTGCCAAACTCCAGATGCAAAAATCCCAAAAGAATCAAAGTTGCCTAATCGAAAATGTCTGATACGCCAATGCGTAGACAAAGCGGGAGTGGCAAACTGTGCTCATTGCTCTCGATTTCCATGTGACACAGTGAAAGCAACGGCGGGCGCTTGGAACCGTGAAAGCATTGAAGCGAAGCTAGGCGCACCGATTTCCGAAGAGGAGTATCATACTTTTGTCGAACCTTTCCAAGGAATAAGTCGTTTAGAGGCTATTCATGCTTCGCTGAAGCCAGAAGAGATTATGGAACCTGCAAAAGTTCCAACACCTAAGACAAGAATCGCTGACTTTCCAGAGAATCTGCCCTTCTCCAAGGAAGAGACAGCATCTTTCAAAGCGGTTCACAATTTGCTGGGAACCTTGCAACATTCTTCATTGGGACTATGGGGCACAGACACATTTGCTCAACAGCACAAACTTGAAAACTTAAGAGCACATGTGTTGAGGTTTCTGTGGATACTCGGAAGTTGCGGCAAATTCGAGAAAGAGAAGTGCGCGTATCTTGTGGTTGACGCTGGAACTTATTTCGCTAACCGAGGCAGCGAGAAGACGCTGGCGATTTGGTCTTTTGTCGAAGACACTGTTTTCAAGGTTTTATCCGAATTTGGGGTTTGTTGCGAACGTGTTGCGTTGAAAGGAGTGAAGGAAGAAGATTTAACGACTGGCACTGGGTATCTTCGATACAAAGGTTGGGTCATGAGAATGTCGTTTAAGGAAAAGATTGGCGGTACAGCTGCTCTCAAAGCACTACAAACTTACGCAGGAAGAGTAGACAAAAAATACGGGAAAAAAGCATTTCAACACTTCCGAGACGTAGACCTGCAAATTCTACTTGAAACATGACATTAAAACGAAAACACACAATGGTGAAGGGGGTGGGATTCGAATCCTCTGTAAATGGAGAAATCACCCGCAATCCCCTTTTTTCTTGATTATTCAAATTCCAAATTATGATTTGAAGTGCTTACGCTGAGTGGATTTTATGGAATTGTAACATCTCAAAATGACCTAATAGAATAGAAAAAAATTGACGAAAAGAAAATGTTGTAGTGTTGTTAAACCAGGTAAAACAGTAAGTCGAAAGTTAGGAATTCCGGACCCGTTCCAGCCATCATCTTTTTTCCACCCCCAAGTAATTCAAAGAATTTTAGTGTATAGATGTTCGGATCGCGTCAGCATCTTCAACCACAAGCATTATGAGGGCATTTGATTGACGCAATTTGTTCGGACCAAGTCAAAATCTTGCCAGAGTAGCTCGCCCATTTTCTTTACAGGAATTGGCCAAATCTTCGGGTCTGAGAGCTATATCCCTGTAAAGTTGGTAATTAGGAATGTGCTTCATCGTTCTGTGATGAAGACTCATCTGGTCAAACCCTACTCCGAAACCTTACTTAAAATAAATTAGAATCTGCCGCCGAACTGTACAATCTTGGTACTCTTGCATAATCGCCTAAGATGCTTTACGACGTCTGGAGCATCCTCGAAAAATACTTCGATATTATTATCATTAAGAGCCTTGGCTTTTCTCTCAGCCTGAATTAAGCTCCATTCCTTATTCCTGTCGTTAACATAATTCTTTGTCATCAAATCGCTGTCTGAACTTGGAAGTATTGTTCGCGTTGCTATGACAGTTGCCATTGGGAAGTACTTCTTTGCCCATTTCTTTGTTAAATCTTCGACCAAAACTGACCGACCAGTAATAAAAAATAACTCGTCATCATCTGCGAGAAAATCGACAGGATTTAGCTGAATGCTCCTGTGTGAATAGTAACACCTCATTAATTCTAATCTTTCTTGTTCATTTTTACAAGAGTCAATTGCTTTTAGACTATACATTTCTTGATGCAAAACCACGCCATCAAGATCAAACGCTATTCTCATCGTTAATTGATCCTTTCCTATTTACTTTCGTAGTTGGCTGACATTAGCAGTTTCTTCACTTGAGAATATAAGGTTTCTGTGAACCATTGATTTTCTAGTTATACTAACCTAACAATAATAGTATCATGTTTGGCCTATGCATTACAGCTTTGTAGTTTCTTGAGGCAACTACAAATTTCCAAATATTCAGAAGAGATTTTGCGGTTTGGAGTTTTCTAGCACAAGTTGGTAGAAGAAAACAAACTCTAAGTTATAGTTAAGAAGTACTATTATGAAGTCTGGAACAAAGGAGACATATCAGTAGCAGATGAAATTTTCTCAGAGAACTACATTCGACACTACCCAAGGTCGGGGCTTGGGAAAATGTATCCTGCGACCTATTATCTGCCAATCCAACATAGTAGGCTTTTTATACTTTTCTAGCGAATTAGAGGCATGGAAAAATTTCTATTAGTGAGTCCAAATTGTCTTGATCTCGCAGAGCCAAATATTGAGATAAAGAAATTCCATGACTGTGAGAATTATATCTACATTCCTGAGATCGCAAAATTAAAGGAAAAACATGTTGTGATTTTACATAGATGCTACCCAGACCAAGATTCGCGTGTTTTGCAGTTTTTACAAATTCTAAGCGCAGTAAGACCATTTGCAGCAAAAGTAACTGCAATTATTCCATATCTTCCCTACTCGAGGCAAGATGAGATTACGAGACCAGGAGAAACTGATTCTGCAACTATGATCGTCAAATTATTGTCTAACGCTGGCCTCGATGAGCTTATTACATTTAATTGTCATTTTTTGGGTTCAGGTGATAGCAAAAAGAATCTCTGTCGGACTTAAATATCGAGAGTCGATCGATTGTTCCCGATTTACTAGATTATGTTAAACCACGGATATCAAATCCTGTTTTTATTGCAGCAGATCGAGGTGCCGCTCACTTCGTTGAAGAATTGGGTGGCGTAAGTATGGAAAAAACCCTTGGTCGAATATATCCATGGACCACTTGCGTTTAGGCAAATTACTTCCGAAAAACTCGATGCAGATATAGCTGGTCGAGATGTCATTTTAATTGATGATATGATTATTAGTGGAGAGACAATGATTAAGGCTGTCCAAGTGTGTAAAAAGGGAGGAGCCAAGAGAATTATTTGCGCTTCAGTTCATGGGTTACTAGTGGGTTGTGCGTTTGATAGGATTAGAGCTGCAGGGGCAAAAGAAGTCGTTGTTAGTGATAGTGTGCCAAGTCCTGCAGGAGTAGTAAGCATAAAAAAGCGGCTAAAAGACTTCTTGCAATAGAGAAGAACAGCGATTAATTTTCGGGGTGCTACAACCCCTGAAAAGATAAAAATTAAGAAATTTGAGTCGCTAACCGATCAGGTTATTGTTCAATCGAAAAAATTTTATAATACTTCTGATTGAATAATTGATTACTCTTAGAGATGAAGAATTTTCTAAGATACATAATATTCAAATGAATATTGTAATGAATTTAAACCCAACTCAAACTTTAAAGGAAAAATGAGTGAAAAAATATGGACTCAACAGTTTGTACTTGTCTAAACTGCAACTGTATAGACCAACCAGAAATGATCGTTAAAGGTGAAGTCATTTTAGCAATCTGCCCTAAATGCAAAGTTGTTCGATCAAAATATTCTTGGCTTTAGACTAGTCAGTTGATACTTAATGATTTCGTTGTAATAATTCAGATCTCAATTTCTTTCTATTTCATCTTTATCTTGAGATGAGTTGCTTATCAATTCGCTTATAATTTAGTTTTTTTGTGTGTGTTTAGATAACTGCCTGTACGTTATTTTGCTTGGTTTTTTTGACTTGGTTTTATAAGGTTGGTGTGGCGTTTTTCGCGGTGTTGGCTTTGGCTGATATCTGATTTTTCTATTGTTGAAGGTTAGTTTTGCAGGTGTCTGATTGATGCAACTGGTGCAAAATAAAAGTTGCAGTAGCAGCAGCATCTTCTCTTGTTTGTTTTTGATTTAAGCTGGTTTTTTAAAAAGAAGCTTTTTCCATGGGTTTTTAATAAAACGCCGCAAAGGTGGGTTGCATCTTCTAAATGGAAGCTGCCCTAGAGAGCTTCTAAACGTAGAAAAAACACTGCATATTCCTCTAAGAAACCCTGCACACACATGTTTCAGAATCAAACACAACTTAAAACAGCTAAACACATACGTTTTTTAGGTAATACCTCAAGCAGCATTCTGTTAATCAATTAGCCAATCTGTAGTTTGTTAAAAACCCAATTGAAATATTACGGCATACTAACAAACAATAACAAGCTTACTTTAAAGTGACTGTCTAATGTAATTTCTAAGTGGCATAAGATTCAACTTCTTAGATAAAGTATTGTTTACACAATGTTTTTTTTCACAACATGAGCAGAAGAAAAGGTGAAAAGAGCTGGAAGCCCTAACAGAGTCCAAAGCATTCAAAACATCAATGACCATGGATAAAATTTGGTGGCTTCATTAATGAAGGCTTAATAGATAGTGGCATCCATTTTGTAACACGCGTGCTCAAAAAATTGGCGAGCCATAATGGCAAACGGTAAAAAAATTCAGGTTTAACAGTTGATCCAGATGGACGTTGAAGTAATACCCGCAATCTTAGTAAAAAGCAGAGAAGAATTGATAGCTCAGATTGAAAAAGTTAAGCCAAGCGTTACAACTGTTCATATAGACATCATGGACAATGTTTTTGTCCCTAATAATACCATTGGACTTGAGAGTTTAACAAATCTTCCCTTAGGAATCTCTTACGAATTCCACTGGATGGTTAAGGATCCTGAAAATTGGATTTCAAAAGTGCCTGGAAAACATAGGCATATAATTCATGTTGAGACTATTTTTGATTGGAGTGAAATAGAAAAAACACGCGCTTCCGGTGGAAGGATAGGTCTTGCAATTAACCCGCCGACACCAATCGAAAAACTTTATCCATATATCAATGATAAAGGCATTAAGCAAGTTCTAATTATGACCGTTAACCCTGGTTATAGCGGTCAAAAGTATATTGCTGAAGTCGAATCCAAAATCAAGGCTCTTCGAGCGAAATTTCCAGATCTCGAAATTGAAGTTGATGGGGGAATAAATCCCGTAACTTCCGAGAGTGCTAGTATAGCTGGAGCAAATATTCTTGCGGCATCGAGTGCAATTTTTATGGCAAAAAGTATTCCAGATGCAGTTCAGAATATCTACGAGTCGGGAATACGAGGTCGAAATAAATGGCAAATTTATTCGGAGAAAACAACTATGGAAGTTGAAGCACCAAAACTTATTAGCGAACCTCCAAAACAAACGCTTCTTGTGCTAAGTTCATCGGTTGGAGTTGGAGCAAAAAAAATTTCCGATATACAGAAACTCTATTTACTATCAAATAATATTAGGATAAGTATTGTTAACATGCTTCACGCAGCAAAATCAGGTCACCCAGCAGGCTCGATGGGTTTAGCCGACGTTTTTGCAGCACTTTACTTTAATGTTTTAAACCACGACCCAAAAAATCCGAATTGGGAAGGTCGGGATCGACTTATATTATCAAACGGACACGTTTGTCCGGGACTATATGCTACGATGTCTGAGGCAGGATATTTCCCAAAAGAAGAGTTAATGACGCTTAGAAAATTGGGATCAAGACTACAAGGGCATCCTCATAGAGAATCATTACCTGGAATCGAGAATTGTTCAGGTCCTCTTGGCCAGGGACTTTCGATCGCAGTTGGAATGGCACTTGTTGGAAAGAGAGAAAAAAAGGGTTGGCGGGTTTACTGTGTCTGTTCAGATGGTGAGCATAACGAGGGACAAATATGGGAAGCGGTACTTTTAGCATCTAAATTTAAACTCGGAAATTTAGTTGCAATTATGGATCGAAATAATATTCAAATCGATGGATTTACTGAAGATGTTCTTCCACTTGAACCACTTGAAGAAAAATATAGAGCATTCGGATGGAACGTAATTAGTATCGATGGCCATAATATTCAACAAATTATTTCAGCGTGTAACGAAGCGAAAACAATAATCGATAAACCAACAATGATAATCGCACATACCGTGCCTGGAAAAGATATCTCATTCATGGAATTTATTACCGAGTGGCACGGAAAATCGCCGGGAGATAAAGAAGCAATAACAGCCTTAGAAGATCTTGAAAAGGAACGAAAGTTCTACGGAAATGCAAAGAGGGATTAGACAAGTACAAAAGAAAATTTGAATATTTATGGTGTTTAAATGGTAAATTCATCAAAAATAAATAAGCAAATGGGGCTGATCGAAAATATTGATGCTCCTCAGAATAAGAAACCAAGTCGGGATGGATTTGGAAAAGCATTAGTTGAGATTGGAGCTGAAAATCCAAATTTTTGGGTATTGACTGCCGATGTTTCTGAAAGTACGAGAACGCATTGGTTTGCGGAAAAGTATCCAGATCGATTTGTTCAAGTTGGAGTTTCTGAGCAGAATTTAGCAGGAGTTGCTGCAGGAATTGCTTCTTCGGGGAAAACGGTTTTTATCTCTGCGTACGGGGTTTTCTCGCCTGGAAGAAATTGGGATCAGATTCGTGTTTCACTTTGTTATAATAATGTGCCAGTAAAATTACACGGTTCACATACGGGAGTAACAGTTGGACCAGATGGTGCATCTCACCAAGCATTAGAAGACATTGCAATTACTAGAGTTCTTCCGAATATGACAGTCATTGTTCCAGCAGATGTTGAAGAGGCAAGAAAAGCAACGATTGATGCAAGCAAAACAAAAAATCCAGTTTACATTAGGTCATGTCGAGAGAAAATGCCTTCATTTACTACACATTTAACACCATTCACAATTGGAAAGGCAAATATTTACCGGGACGGAGAAGATGTGGCAATTTTTGCATGCGGACCACAAGTATATGAGTCAATAATTGCAGCAGAGAAACTTGAATCCGAAGGAATCTCGTGTGCAGTAATTGATTGTCATACAATTAAGCCAATTGATGAAGATGCGATCAAATTTTGGGCAAAAAAAACCGGCCTGATAATTAGCGTTGAAGACCATCAAATAACAGGTGGACTCGGAGGAGCAATTGCAGAAGTCTTAAGCGAATTAGGAAAGTCGACCCCATGCACATTAAAGCGGCATGGGATAAGAAATATTTTCTGCGAATCAGGAGAACCCCTTGAACTTATGAAAAAATATGGGCTTGACTCAGAGGGAATTGCAAAATTCGTTCGAGAGAACTATAAAAATGAATTGCAGTCCATTAGTGGGGAAGAGTTTTAATTGCTTAATATGATATCAAATTGGAGTGAAAAATTATGGAATTCTTTTTAGATTCTGCAAATATTGAACAGATCAAAAAAGCAGCCGCACTTGGAGTTGTCGATGGGGTTACAACGAATCCCACACTTTGCGCAAAAGAAGGGGGAAAAAGTCAACAAGAGATAATTGCCGAAATTGCACAAGTAATAAAGGGACCTATTTCGGTTGAAGGCAATGCAGATACTTGTAATGAAATTGTTCGCGAGGCAGAAGTATATTCAAAGTGGGCAAAAAATATTGTAATAAAAATTGCGTTTACTCAGGAAGGAATTAACGCTGCAAGAATACTCGAAGAGAGGGGAATTAAAACAAATGTAACACTAGTATTTAGTGCAAGTCAAGCGTTAATTGCAGCAAAGGCAGGCGCAAGCTTCGTATCGCCTTTTATTGGAAGACTGGATGATATATCTGAAGATGGAATGAATTTAATTCGAGATATAATGCAAATTTACAAGAACTATGGATTTAAGACAAAAGTTATTGTTGCAAGCATTAGGCATCCGATTCATGTTTTAGAAGCAGCAAAAGCTGGAGCACATATTGCAACAATACCAGCCGATGTCTTAGCAAAGATGTGGAATCATCCGTTAACTGAAATTGGAATTAAGAAATTCAAAGAAGATTTCGCCAAATGCGAAGTGAAGAAATAGATATTAAACTCCAAAAATTAGCGGGTGATCAGAATTTTTCAAAAACCAACTTTATGTTCTGATTTGCTAAATCTTTCCTTCCCATTGATACAAGTTGCTCTATTGGGGCATAAAAATGCCTTTTTAAGCATTTTTTAAATCATTTACATTCGACTTGAAAAAACGCTTTTTAATAGACGAAAACGACTACGTCTCAAAACTGCCAAAACAGAAGTGGAAGCTTGCGTCTGATAGAAGGCGGGTTTTCAGTTTATCGCCGGCTTTAACAGACACAAGCTCTTCCACAAGAGGAGATTCTAAGTCCAAAAAAACCCTTTCTTAAACCCTCTGATTATTTTACCATAGTTGGTGCAGGGGGTGGGATTCGAACCCACGAACGCCTACGCGATAGGGTCCTAAGCCCTACTCCGTTGACCTGGCTTGGAGACCCCTGCACATGGTTTGCGCAGTGTGAAATAGGTTAGGTTGCTTTAATATTTATTTGCCAAACGATTTCTTTGTTTTTCTCTTTGTGTGGGTGTGGACCCTAAAAACTGGACACCACACTTGAAGCTTTAGAAAGGGTTGCTTTCTTGGTTTGGGTTGTTTCTGGCTTGCGATTTCTGCGTGGAAAGAGGTCTTGTCTCACACAGTCATCATGGTTTCTATGTTGAGTAGTGTGGGTGTGAGTGTGTAAGAATGTTAGAGCTCATTCCTACGGCATATAAGATTAACTCGATCTTTGGGCTAAAGCTCAATTTTTGTTAATTTTTTCTTCATTGGCGAAATCTAAACCGCAAGCATTTTATTTAGTATCGCATGTTGTTTGTGGGAAGAACAAAAATGCCTTCGTAGCCTAGTCCGGTGGGGCGTTACCTTGGTAAGGTAATGGTCGCGGGTCCAAATCCCGCCGAAGGCTCCAATTTTGCCCCTGATTTGTTAATAGAGACTGATCTAAACCCAAACTTTGGTTACTAAATCCTGTAACTTGGTTACAATTCTGAGTAACTAATCCAGCCGATGATAACAAGTTCAGATCTTCATTGAATGCACGTGCCTTAGCTGTGACGCGACTTTTGAGCACTTTTGCATAATCTGGGTTGAAGCTCAATGGATTTCTCAGATATTCCTGTTCAGTTTTGCTAAGCATTTTTCTCGCCGAATAATATTAGCCCCCACACATATTTAATACTATCTTATAATATATTTTATAGTATATCTTATAAAGAACGAATTATGTTATATCATAAGGACTTGCAAAACATGATAGAAGGAACTACAAAAATCGAAAAATCATCCAAAAGTTCGACTGGAATTTTGTATCTGCCGAGCCATTTAATGCTTGATAGCGCATTCCCTTTCCATATTCCGAGCCGAGTGAAAGTTAGGATTAATGGGGATAAGTTAATTGTCGAGAAAATAGATGAGTAAAGTTTCAAAGGAGATCAAAAATAAATGGAGAAATTACCTAAACATCACACCCCGCGATTACTTCTCAGGACACCATCCAAGAAACCAGAAGACAGCGAAAAAACGGACGGCCTTGCAACGAATTTATTGGAAAAAACAATGATCCTTTTGGATTGGAGATTAATCGGTGCAACAAGAGCCGCAGATAATATTGGGGTAGACTATGTTTATAGGAAAGAACACGCGGAAATAGATATTCAGGTTAAAGGCTCGACGCCTGTGGCTGAAAGTAGCTGGCGATGGTGTGTCAAAGATGAAAAGGAAAATAAACTCAATGAAGCGTTTTACAGTGAATCCGGAAATTTCCTGTTTCTAGCCGGTTTTGACAAGCTTGGAGAAAACACTACACAAGCGCTTATTCCGGTACATAGAGTGGTAGAATATTTTAAGGATCCCAAGCGCAAAAAAACTCCGAACATCGCCATATCTCCAGACGCACTCCCAAACAGTACACTTTTCGATTGTTTTTATTTTAACAAGATACGAGATATTTTGGATTCCGAATTGAAGCGGCAAGAAGAAGAATATTCTTTTTTGAAGCTGCGCGGGTTACAGAAGAAGCAAGGGGATTTATCCAGTTAGACAAATAATGTTTATTAAAACTAAATTGAGGGGCAATACGACTGCTTTTTCACTTTGCCTTTGCTAACTCAACTCGGCTTATAAATTGATTCAAGATTTTCAGAAAGCAATTTGAACTCGGTTAATGAACGTCTGAACTGTTATGTTAAAAATCGGTGCCATGGAAGGCTCCCTTAGGCTTCCTAAGTCTTGCGCTTTCTTCTATTCTACGTTCATTGTGTCCTCGAGAGACACTAATTAGACCCCGATTTAGGCAAATCATTTAACTCGTATAAACCACTTTTGGAGTTTCCTCAGGCTTGAGTTCTTAATAGGGTTGATCCTCCAAAAACGGTTTATAGGAGAGAGACAAATTGAGCTCCTTTTCAGGTGTTTCCGCGCCAAGTTGCCACCCTGCAACAATATGAACGAGAATCACGGGGACCCGGGCTAATTGTAATGGCCCCGAAAACGTCCATGATCATGACACTATTATAAGTTATTAATTTCCTCACGTTTTTTATTGTCCTTTGACTCGTCTAACTCGTTTTTGGGACCTCGGCCAGTTCTCCGTCGATCTGAGGAAAGGCTCCCAATTTGAGTTAAGCGAGTTAAATCATATTATCCAAGCAAGTAAGCACCCAATCGCTGGTGATAATTACATCACCGGTTTGACGGGTACTTTCCAGTTAACCAAAAATTCCGCAGAGGCAGAAATGTTATTCCGTCCGGTCACCAGTTGCCCACAAGGTTGTGTCCAAAAATCTTTTCTAAAATATTCTGATAAAATTTGAGTTTTGATTAGAGGTACACCGACTATGGGGTTTATCGAGCATTGCCTACATAATAGCGCCTTATGTGAAAATCTCAGTTAGGATCTTCTTTATCTTAATCATTCCACAACCTTATGACAAACATAGATGTCTGATTCTAACGCATAAAAAATAGGTAAATTGATGTTAAAAAATTGCTAATCTCAGGATTTGTAAAATATAATATATTGACATCGCTTAACCATTAATGAACCAATGAGCGTATTGATATGATCTTATAAGACAATTGGAACTGACATTGATGAGTAGGCTAGTTAATTATTAAAATGATGCTTTTTTGGTTGATTTGGAGGCAAAAAAATTCTTAGTGAGTAATTCGTCACTATAATTTAACAATATCTTCACGAGACCTTCATAGCTCGTAGACAATCATTATCATTACATATATCTTCAATTTATTGTATATATCTATAATCTTTACAAAAACTCTAAAATTATTAGAAATTTAACAAAATGTAAAATAGATCTAAGTTAGTATCTTAATGAGTAACTTGACATCCTGAAATATCACAAACATTATAAGCACAATTAATCAATAGGTTAGGTGGGTGCTTGAGAATCAAATGGATCAAAATGACATTGAGATTAAGCAACTTTTGCAGAAAATACTTTCAGTTTTAAAACTTGCCAACGGCGAAGCAATTATGAAAGCAAAGGATAGCATTTTGAAGACCGAAACTAAGAAAAAAATTTATGAACTCTGTGATAACAAACACACAGTTGGCGACATTGCTTCTGAACTCATGACCACTCAACCTAATGTTTCACAACATCTTTCAGGCCTTCTTGAACTCGGGTTAGTTCTTTATGAAGAAAAAGGCGGAAAGAAATACTACTTCAAAAGCTTGGAGTGAGTAATTTGGATGAAAAAACGAAAGATTTGAATGCAAAAATCGAGGAACTTACATTTTGGGTAAAATTCTCGGTATGGACGACATTTACCAAAATGGTAGCAGCAACGTTAAGGGATGATGTAGACAGGCTTGTTTATGAACTCTCAAAAGGTGACAAAAGTACACGGGACATTGCTCAAATTGTATCCAGCACTGGGATGCAGATTACTCATCAGACAGTTAAAAATATGTGGCAAAGATGGGCGACTGTACCCATTGTGATGCCCGCAGGGACACAAGGGCGATTCAAGCGGGTAGTTTCTCTTAAATCAATCGGGATCCAAGTTCCAACAATCAAAGGGCTTCCAAAAGATGGAGATGCGACCGATGAGTAAGAAGAAGGACACTCGGCCAATAGAAGAACAATTAGTGGATGCGCTAAATAAACAGTCAATCAAAACAGAACAAATGATTTCATCAATTCAAGAACTCACCAAATGGATTAAAGTAACCAGCCATGCCGAGGTTGGCAAAATATTAAGTGAGCAAGTACGATCTGAATCACAAAAAATTGTATATTCGAGTTCAGACGGTAAAAGAACGACTAAAGAATTATTTGAGCGTTCAGGAATGTACCCAGCTGATGTATCTGAGAACTGGAAAAAGTGGACAAGAGTGGGCATAGCTGAACAAGTTGGTGTACAAGGTGGAACCCGAGGAAAAAGTCTTTTCTCCCTTGAAGATTTTGGAATTGAGATCCATAAGGCTATGGGAAAAACAATGACCGAAAAATCAAAACCAGAGATGTAGGAGGGTTGATGGGTGAGTTTAGAAAAAGATAAAGATTCGTTGAAGGAGCTAAAATCAATAAAAAATTTATTAATTATTCAACTCTTGAAAAGCGGAGCCACATCCGAAGAAATTGATTTGGCAACTGGAATGGGTGCAGGAAATATTAGAACCAAGTTTGGCAAGGTTAAACCTTATCCTGGAGTAACAAAGAAGGGCAAATCGTAAAATGGTAATTGGTACAGCCGACGTTAGAACGTATGGAGACATGCAAATTATTAAAGCGGCAGACTTCCTCAGCGGATCTGAAGATAAGCAGGACGTTTTTGAAGAAATCTACCGAAATAAAAGCAGTGGGAAAACAGCAAAAGAAATCGCGCTGAATCTTAATACGCTAAAACCAGGGTGTAAAATTACTTCAAAACGTGTTCTTGATGTAACCCATGCTTTGAAAAGTCGAGATTTAATAGAGGTGAATAGAAGTAAAGGCGAACTAACCTTCATTAAGGTGGATTTATTTTCATCAAACAAAAACAAAATTCTTCAGTTGGCAAAAAATAAAGCTGCAAGAGAAAAATTCCGCTCTAAGGCATACGGATACCCAGCAAATAAAGTGATAATTCAAAAGACAAATATATCGCGTTCTAAGCCAAAGATAGTGACCGAACAAGTGGAAGAGGGAAAGATCACGACGCAAAGGACAGATGATACTTGGGACGTATTCATAAGTCACGCCTCGGAAGATAAAGATTCAATTGCAAGACCTTTAAGAGATGCGCTTACAGCGGCTGGACTAAAGGTTTGGTATGATGAATCGGAAATCAAAATTGGAGACCGACTTCATAAATCAATAGATGAAGGTATTGCTAAATCAGGTTATGGTATAGTAATCCTTAGCGAAAATTTTTTCAAAAAAGATTGGCCGCAAAGGGAGCTTGAAGGACTTGTTGCAAAAGAAATCGAAGGCAGAAAAGTCATCCTGCCGGTGTGGCATAATGTTAATGCTGCCTTCATTCGAAGCAAGTCATTGCTTCTAGCTGGCATCATGGAATCCCAACTAGCAAAGGTATTGCATTTATTGTCCAAGAAGTATTGAAAGTCGTTAAACCAGGTGGGCAAGCGCCTCCAACAGTGAGGCCGCCAATTCAACTCCCCAAAGGAAGAGAATCAAGAAGGAGCATACTTCAGGGAACAATCCACTCAATACAACCACTGGATGAACCCGCAATTCTTCAAACGATTAAAGACATGGAATATTCCGTTCTCAAGCAAGCCTACGCCGATTTGCTAGAAGCGGTGGGACTCTTTGATTTATCTAGCAACTCGAAAGATAACAGAAACGTTTTCATTTTTCTAAAAGAAGCCATTCTCGAAAGAGACCGAGAAGAAGGCGCTCAATTGTTTGAGTCACTTCTAAAGTGGTATTTTGAGACAGCCACACCGATGTGCAAATCAGCGATTCTTGAAATCGTTGCACAGCTCTCAAGGTCGCCAGACTTGAAAGAAATCGCGGCGAGAAATAAAGGTGAATTTGTGGCCGAATTTGGACGAAGTGACTGTTTTGATATCGCAGGGACTAACGCGGAAATAATTCAAAATATCAAGACTTCCCTGTCATCTAACGATTGCTCAAGAATAGTAGATTTCGCGCTAGCTGAATAGCCAAATATACGGTTCTTTTAAAGCAAGGCAATACTTACTCAAGTTAATACCAACATGCGAAGGAAAAGTTGATCAACACAAGATAGACAAGCTCTATAAACTCTTAATATGAGGGGTGATCCCTTCAGTGTTGATCGCTCACTTAAACAAATTTTAGAGTCTATTTCTATTTTTAGTGAGATTGATTCGTTGAGCTAGAAAAGTGAGTCTTTCGAGTATTTGATCTCGCCGCGATTATATCGTAGTCTTAGGGATTTTACTTGAGATTTGTAAGATTCCCACAATTTTGAACTATTCTCTTTAATCCGCGCGATTTCAGGAAGTATTTGATTGTCGATAAACTGCTCTAAGCTATCAATATGGACTACATCAATAACCATCCTGATATTTTCTTTATCCTGAATTGAGAAGTGATTTAGATGAGCACTTCCTATGCTCCTCACCTCGGGCGGGTCAGATTGCATATTTGCTTCAAATAAGTTACCTTGAAAAATAATCATAGGGTAAAATATCTGAATATTATCGACAATGTCTTCCAATACCCGCCCTATTTCTGCTTGTTGCAAAGCTTCCCTTTTTTCAAAATAGAAAGCCTTAGCTAATTCAATTTCCGAGGTTCTTATGTTGTCCGTGCGATTGTTGGATTTAATATTGTCAGGGTTTCCTTTAGCTATGTCTGGCAAAAATTCTTTATAGGTTTGAGCATATGAATCGCAAACAATCTTGTTTACCTTAAAAATTGGATCCAAAATATCCACTACTTTTTCCTGACGTCCATCTATTCCAACATGATCCCAAATCGAAATTGAATTTTTAAAAACCATGCGCTGCTGCCGGCTTCGCACGAAAGTCCAAAAATTATCTGGAAGTTGCTTACATTCAATAAGAAAAACATATTCTATAAAAATTGATGGGACAGTAACTGAGTAAGTAATTTTTAGGTCTATTTCTCTGTCTTTACCTGTCTCCCAATCAGAGAAGTGATGATTCTGCTCAATCTCACAGTCAGGTAAGTGTTTTGAAAATATGGAGTAAACGGAATCCTCTAATTGATAGCCGCTTTCTTTCATTTTACGTTGTACAAATTTTGTCTTCCAATCCTCATTTTTTGAATGATTGCTATCTGCATTTGATTTACTCACGATTAGTCAGACCTTATTAGTTCACTGACCAGTCTTTTAGTTGTTCTAACAGTATTAATCTTACCCAACTCTTTAAGACCCTTTTTCTATTTAGGTAATTGTATTAGAAAATAGAGCTCATCCATTTCGTTTTTTGCGCCAGCGATAGCGAGAGAGCCGTTCTGTTATAATTGCTTCGTACAAGTCTTCACCTGCAAGCATCCCCAATCACCTCCGTTAGAATTTTGCCCATAGCCATTTTTTATTGCTTCAATCTCCATCTCTTCCAAAGCTTTTAACGTTCGTTCTCTAAGTTCCTTTATGGCTGGAGAAAAATAATGCCTCGCGAATATGCTTGGCGGAATCCTGCCACAAAGTTGCATTTTGATGCTTTCGAAAAGGATCTCAATTTGTCTCTCTCCTTTAAACCAATTTGGGAGGGTTAGACCGATGAGTAAGTTAAGCCCGAAGATGTCTCAAAAAAATTTATTGGAGTTATAGTTAAAAATGTCGGATTGGCAAAAGGACCTCAAATTAACAAGAGACATATTTCAAAGGCTCTGCGTACTCCTGCACCAATAATGCTATCGACTGAGAATGAAAAAGAAAATGAAAGTTATTACGTTTAGGATTCTGGGTATAAAAGATCGTATCTGACATCGAATTTCTTTTTCTCGTTCTTATGAGGGGCGAAGCATTGAAAAAGAGTTGACGGAATGGGTAGGAATACAGAGTTTTTTAGAACTAGCGTCATGGTTTCGTAACTTGCTCCGCCGGATGGAATAGCCATTAACTAGTTTAGTTCTACATCATAATAGAATCCAAAAGTTCCAGAAAGATGGCGAAATATGAAGATAATTCTTTGACCACCCCAAATAATTTCTGTATAATGCGGTTGATAGAAGAATTCGGCTCTATCGCCATAAGCTTTCTCAGATAAACAGAGAAGACCTTTATAACCAAACATCGATTTCTGAATCTTCTAATCCTGGTCTCTTTGCATCTGTCTCAACGTCATTCGAAATTATTGCCGGTCTCGGGGGAAAAGCTGAATAGTTTATTCCCCTACTTTTTTCCTCTTCCACCTCAAGCACTTGCTGATTTGATACAATATCAGGCATTATTGATGTAACTGTTTTGACATCGCTAACGGAAACTACTTGTTTCTGCTTTCTAGCTGCGGCTAATGCTGCATCAATTGCCTCGGTTACGTCCCTGATCCTTTTACAAAGTCTGCGATGACATCATCCACCTGCCTTATCTCAGATTGATCATATTCAAATGCTTCTTTTTGTCTTCGCAAAATGCTCAGAAAGGCTTCAGCGCCTCCTCTGGTGCTGCTCGGCACAAGTTGTGCAATACGTGGGAAAACAATAGTTCGCACGAAGTCTTTTACGTAAGAATTGAAAACCAAAAAATCAGCACTATAGCACTGAAGTAAAGTTTGAATTGTGCTATTGCTCGGATCCGGGTTAAAACCGGCGGTGTGACTGCATCATTAACGAGCAAAGGTAAATTATGACTAATCTTGCCAAATCTTATTTCACAGGCAAGAAATAATCAGACCCTACAACTTGACCTATTTTGAAAACACAGCGCCGCCTCGTCTCGACTCCATGAATTGTCGGGTCGAAATGAAGTTACGCGAGGTTCACCCGAGACCAAATGTGCATTGGTAAATCCTGCAAGGTACTCAGCTTCGCAACGACCACGGGGATTACTACTGGCGATCTGAATTAACCAGGTCTCTTCAGTTCCTAGTTCCTTTGCAACGGACTCCTGCGAACCGTTATAGTACTTAACGTAAATCTTTCTTGGCAACTCACCCACTTCCTTAAGCTCATTTTCTTCCCTGTTGTTAAAGAGAAGCTTTCAGGTTTCCTAGCAGGCAATCTCTTTCTTCTCGGGCAACCCAACTCATAAAATAAGTGTTCATATCCGTATAGGGAGAGTCAGCGACAATTGGAGCAATCGTCTCCTACTATAAGAGGTAATCATCAAAACTCGGACGCGCATTCTCAGCATCACATCCTGCGGTTGGTTGAAGAAGTTTTGAGATGACAACGCCGCCGAAGGAATAAAACGGAGTACACGCCACTCCTAGACGATCCAAAGCCACTCGGAAAGTCATTATTTATTTCCGAATTCCTTGCTCAGCGAAGCGCGTAGCTCTATCAAATTGCCACCTAGACTTAATGTTTTCCCATTAGAATCCAGGCGGAAATTCCGCTCTCTGAATTTTCAGACTTTCAAGTCACATTCCAAGGAAGTTGATTATTTTGCTTGGATCTACGTTGACCAAGTAATGCCATCTCGAATCGGGCAAGAGTATTCAAGAGGTTTCATACTGACTTGCTCATCATTTACAAAGATAGGTATTGGCACATGTTCAACAAAAGTTTTTAGATCAGTCAATTGCCTGCTTAACCGATATCTAGTCCAGCAGGAGGTTCGGCGAGACGTATCGTTCCAGGATCATTAAGTCGCGTAAGATTTCCATCGAAATGCAATCTTGATCTAACGAAAGAGTGTCTTTAGTAGCCTGGCACCTTGTTCGCGTATTATTACTCGCAGATTCTGTGACGACCAGTCGACTTTTGGCAAACGCCGAATCGGCGAGCCCACCTATTCCAAAAGTTCCAACAACTGCCGCTGAAATGGCTTCGACGTTATTCTTTCCGCTGGCTCCCGCACGCCAAAAATGGTTTCTCAGATCATCAACTGTCATCCCAATACCGTTATCTCGGACTTCAACAGAACCAGGCATAATTTTCACGTCAATTCGCGGTGAAAACTCGTCGGGAGTCCGATGCTTTCTTAACAACACAGCATCGTATGCATTCTGCACATTTTCTCTAAGAAGTGCAAAGGGAGAATCATAAATTTTTGTTGAAAGGATTTCCAAGATTTTGGTTATTTCAATTTGAAATTTCATTCTTGTTCTACCTCAAGGCAACTTCTTTTTCCGCTTCAACCCTTTTCCAAAGCAAATTGATGAATATCTTGTCGTAAGTCAACTGATCTCGCTCACATTCTCGAATAAACAAATTTGCCGATTCAAAATCTTTTTTTCTGCACAGAGCATTCACTACAACTGAAAGCTCATTGGGATTCAAAGGTTTCGAAATCAAGCGAACTATGTCGTCCCATCTTGCAAGTGAGTGCAGAGTTTCGACTAGAAGGCTCCGAACTATCGGCATATCTTGTGGCAGTTTTTTCAACAAACCAAGAGCATCTTCATACTTCTTTTCTCTTAAGAGCAATTCTGCTTTGTCAACTAATGGTAAAGTTTTCTCCAAGATCTGTGACTTCCTCTTGATTTCGTCTCTAAGCAAAGGAAGATCCTTTACTATCCAACCTTTTCCTCCGAATTCGTGAAGTCTTGCGGAAACTAATCTAGTGTTATCAAACCATTCCCTTACGTGAATCTTCGCTTTGCACTCTACTTCATTTATTTCAATTAAGTTATATTGCCTTCGGTATCCTTGAGGAATTGAGTATTGATCTGCGCAAAGGGAACCGCTGGAAATTACTGGCATAAAGCCCTCAGGATTTAAATGATAAGCAAAAGAAACAACTCCGCTTTTGTGCTGATGCCCATGGAGTCCTAGCGTGTATCCTTGATCAATCAATAAAGGCAGAACTTCATCACGATTCAAGTGATCAACCCCATATCCTGAACTCTCTAAACTGTGATGCCAAAAAGCGATTTTCACTGGAATGTTAGCCGTTTCGTATTTTCTCATCCTCAATCCATTTCTAGCGACGCAGTCAGATGAAATCCTGCCACGATGGTCGAAGCAATCATTTCCATATAATGAACTAAATCCGGTGAACAGCATTTTTTGGTCTTCCGTAACAAAATTATTTACCTGTTCATTATCTTCAAGATTAAATGTGTAGCCATGTGTTTTGTAAAAATCGTCAAAAAATTCCTTGAAATATCTAAGTCGAGATTTGTAAATATCGAAGTCTCTAATGCGATAAAGACGCAAATCGCCCCAAGACCATCGATACGGACTATTTACTCCTTCAAGGAGGCGCGATACATCAATTCGACCAGTTGTTTCTATGGATTCCATAGACTGTCTACAAATCTGCCAACATACATCATGATTTCCCGGCGTGACAAATATCCTACCTATGTTTCCAGCAAACAATTCTTGACTTAACCGAATAAGAAAACTCTTTGCTTCGCGGTACTGAGAGGCAAAAGTCTCAGAAAAATTGGCGTCATCATATTCTACCCCCATTATAAGATCGCCAGTTATCACCGCTACATCACAGGCGGGAATGACTGGATCTTCCGATTTTTGTTTTTCCAAGTCCTGCAACAAACAAGACATCAACATGTCGTTTGATACTGGAGCGATCGGCGATCGATGTAAATCAGATAAATGAAGAATTGTAAGCACAGTGACCATTATGAACATTCTTTGTATAAAGCATTTTTCTTGGTCACTGACTGCGGAATTCAGTTTTCCAACCTTTTACTACAAATGATTGAATTCATGGCGTATGCGCTTCGGATAACCTTCCGCTGGATTGAGCCTATTCGACCATTTCATTCAGGGCTCGCAGTGTTCTGTCTCTAAGTTCTTTTATTGCTGGAGAAAAATAATGCCTGACGAATATACTGGGTGGAATTCTACCGCAGAGCAAATCGGCTTCTTGAGCAACGAGCCCGTGCTTAATCATGAAAGTGCCGTAGTAATCGCGTAACTCGCTGATTCGACTGGGAATCTTGCGTCTCTGTAATTTCTTAATCACTCCTGCGTAAGTTACGGGTTGGCTATTTGAGATTTCGTCGATAATACTCTCAGGCACAATGCTGATGAAAGCATTCTTCGTTCCCCGCAAGAAATCTGCTTTGTATCGAAAATGCTCCAGGATTCCAAGTTCACTGTTCAGGTAATCGCTTAATTTTCCTTGCTTTGAAAGCTCAATTATCTTGTTAAAACTGGTGATTCCCTCGTTTGCTCGAAGTCCAGTCAACCGTAAAAACCTAAGGAGCAAATTTTCTTGTTGAGTTAGTACTGGCTCAACTTTGGCAAACCATTCGTCCAAGTTGCTGCTGTGGTTGTTGTAGAGTCGAAGAAAGGCGGCGAAAGCGTCTGGTCGGCTTACCTTTATTCCATAGCTTTTCAGTGCAGCTTTGAATTGTTCATGGAGACCCATATACTTGGTGACTATGATTAGGCACTTGATGACATCGGTCTTGATAGTTGGTGGAAAGGAGTTAATTTTTCCGATATCCCCTGTTTCAAGCAAGTAAAAATATCGTTTTGAGTAACTCATTACTTTAGGTGCGTTAGATTTTGCGTACTTCCCGTGGACAAATTTACTAAATTCGACCCAATTAAAGGTCGCAAAGTTCAATTGGTCTCCTATTTTCCGGTCCTTGGTAAGGTAATGGTCGCGGGTCCAAATCCCGCCGAAGGCTCCAACTCTCTCCGAGTTTCTCCAAAACGGTTCAAAAATAGCTTATTCTTTTCTTCCTTATTGATTACCGTTTTCTTATTGATTACCACTTCTGCCGTTAAAGCATGCCACTCAACCACGCGAGTCTTACCTTTAAAACCTCTATAGTGACCGACACGCCGACTCTTGCCACGCACTTGAAGGAACCCTTCTTTTCCACATACTGAACAAATTGTCTTCATTATTTCTAAACACCTGACGAGTTTTTTGTTTTATTTGGGTATTAGCCGTCTTGAACTTGTTTAGGAAATTAATTAGTTCAGTTTGAATTCGTTGAGACTGTTCAACTTTATAATCGACAGCTATTCTAAAAATTGACAGCGAGGTTTCAGACATATGTAAAACTTCCATATTACTAAAAATTGAAAGTATATCAAAAAAGATGAAAGTAAAATTATTTAACAGCAACCAATCTGTTTCATGTATCAGCTTTTTTTGTTTTTCATCAATGGTACGTTTATGCAAAAACGCAGCACGGACTTTTGTCCAAATCATCATTTCATTTGAATTAGCTGTATGACAAGCAGCTAACAAAACCGCCCGCGCAACTTCACTTTTTGTGACTCCTTTAGATTCAAAGTCACTTAGAACATCAGACCACTTTAGAAATAAAGAGCCATTTTGTACCCAACTACCAATTCAGCATAGACAGTTTTGGCGCAGTACAATTTTTCTATTTGGAATGCAAGAAATGCAGCCAATCTGGGCAGAGAAAAATTTACTTCGAAAAGACCACTGATCCTGCTTTCTGCCAGTGTGCATTTGATCCAACAAAAAAAGAAGAATACTTATACTCAGATTTCCGCCGAACCCACTCAAATATTAAAACTAAAAATTGATTTACCTGTTAAAGAATGATTAAAAAAAATAATTGAATTAAAAGAAATTTGAACGAGTGGATTCTAAAAAATTAGAAATTCAAGTTTTTTGGCGATTACACTTTTGAGTGTAAAAGTATATAGTCGCATTAAAGCAAAAGCGCGACTATACCGAATACACCGTAAATGAGCTTAAAACAGTAAAACAAACTAGAATGTCGTCAGAAAACAAGTTTCTATTTAAGGTGTATATATGGACAACCACACTTACGGCAAAAATTTTGTTAAGGCAAAAAAGCAGGGCAAATTGTGTTCGGCGTGGGGTTTTGATTCTGAATTTTTAATGTCGGGTAGGGTTAATGCGCCTGAAGATGTTCAAAGTGTCCAATTCTCAAACGGCGTTTCAGAAAATACCGTTGTGTTGGAGAACGCGGGTGACTTGAAAGATTGGTTGATTGGTCATCGTTTCATCAAAGTATTGTATGGTTTCGTTATTTTGCCCGATCTTGGTTCGATTGAAGAGTTGCTGGGCTCAAACCATGTTAAGTATAAAACGCGCGGGGTTAAGACGATTGGCAAAATTTCGTTTCGAGGTTTCAATGCGGATGTGTACGACGTAAGACCGTTGCTGCAGAATTTTGGAGTGCGCCGATTAGCTGATGCGGGTGAAATCGTGGGTTATCCAAAGCTGGCAAAACCAGAGTGGCTTGGTTTACGTGGATGGCAAAACGAAAAAGAACGCCGAGATTTTGTCGAGTATGCTGCGGCGGACGCCGTTATTACAGCCAGAATTGTGAAATGGTTAGATGAAAGTTTTGGGGCGAATCCAGTTGACCATGCGAGCGCTGGAACTTTAGCGCGAGATACTTTTGAGTTACCACGTCGTTTGATGCGTATTAAACGTACTGTTACAGTGCCACCGTTGGAACGATTAATCAAGAGCTGTTGCTTTGCAGGTCGTAGCGAAGGATTCATAACAGGTTTTTCTCCGAACGTGACCTATAAAGATGTAAAATCTTTGTATCCCACTTGTTTGGTTGGTTCAAGAGCGCTCGATATTGTAGGAGCAGAATCTTGCAAAATTGGCGAATTAAATACAGATAAAGATGTAGCACTTGATGACCACAATTACGGTTGGGTGGAAGGCGTTTTCAAAACAGAGAACGATCTTTGGGGCTTGCCTTTGCGTGGCACCAATAATTTCTATGCGACAGGAATCATCAGTGGCTTTTATCACACATTCGATATTATTGCAGCTAAAGCTGAGATTCTTTCAATTGCACATGCTTACAAACCGATTTTCAAACGCTCAAACATACATGAAAAATACGCCGATATGCTCCTAAAACGGATCGAAGGCAAACAATCTGAAAACGAGAACATGTTCGGTAAAGCCGTCTTAAATAGTCTAAGTGGAAAACAGGTCAATCGCATCCGATCGCGAGAACTTCCAACTTTCCAGCTTATTCAACTGTGCTGGCGAGTTCACATGCGGTCATGAGCCGACTTTTCGATAAATGCACTGGAAGAATCTATGCAATGGATACTGACTCGATCTTTACAGAAGAGGATATGGCTGGAAAACACTTTGAATTAAGCGACGGAGAACACTCAATTCCTGTCGTGATGGATGTCAAAGGCAAAGGAGATTTATCGTTTTTCCGAGCCAAAACATACATCTTAAAAGGAGAAGGTGAGTCCGCTGTCGGGCGTCATGGCTGGCAGTATTTCTATGAAGATTTTTTGAAATTAGCTGATGGTTCAATAACAGAACTTAGAACACGACAAGATATCAAGCATACATTGTTTACGAAACAAATAGAGGCACTTTCTATGGCGCGGGGGAGATGGCGAACTAAGCCAGTTTTGTTAGATTTGCCAAAGATTAAAAGTCTGCTTAAAGCGGATACAAAGAGGAACCGGATAAATAGTGATAGTTATGGTTTGGTAATTGAACATAAGAATCAACCAAGTGAACCGTGGCTTTATGAAAATTTTATTGCTCTACCAGAATGTACTATAGGTTATCCCAAACTTGAGATTTTTTGAAGAGAACTATAGACTGAATATTTTTTTTAGTACTATAATAGAGTTTGGATGAGGAAATGTGATGTTTGGAGATTTATTTCTTGGGTATATTCAAAGAACTAATGGTGAAATTGATAATAGAAGCAGAATGAACTTCAGACTTCCAACGAAAGATTGAGCAGGTCCCACAAAGACTAAAAGGCGACGACAAAAAAAACTAAATTGAAAGTGCCAGATATAAAGAAAGATGCATGAACAAAGATTTCATGTGTTGTACAAGACTGAAGACAATAAAGCCTTTCAGTTTTGTGCAATTATTCAAACAAATAAAGAATATGTCGTACGGACAATCGACGAGTTGTTGGAAATAATATGTTGTTACAGTTTGTAAATATCTATGAAAGATGTACTCGCATTCTTTTTTTATTTAAAGACATTTTTTTTGTAATTCTTTTGCTTTTTCTTCGGCTGGAGCAATGACTTTTTCCTCCAGAAACTTGGTCAAATCACCTATGTCATTGTATCGATGAGGTTTAAGAACCCAATTGTAGCGCTCGAAGTTTTCAAACAAAACGTATTCTTCGGCAGAAGACTGCATAATTGGCTGAATTGGAACTGATGGAAGAAATGGAATAACGCCACTTAATTCCTGAGGTTCGCTCTTAAGATCTGTGATGTCAGCAATAACGAAACGTGCCATATGAGCTAAAGTTTTAATTGTTTCTGTTAAGTCCGACTAGAAGGCTTTTCAAAATCGAATAATATTGGCAGATAGTTTCGTTTCCGAAGCTCCACTCTAATAGCATCCAATACGGTTTTTCGCTCTGGAGTAAAACGACCAAGTATAAGCACAGCTTTGGATGTTAAAGTATCAATCACTCTATGGATCTTCTCGCTATGAAGGAGAATGTAAATGAATTGAGCGACTTCAAGATCATCTACTGTGATAGTATGCTCACCATAAGGGGTGATTACAAGATTCGATTGCCTTGCTTCTGCTAAACCTTTTATACTCCAAGCAGAAACACCAAAGACTCTACAATCAGCAAGATTTGCGCGATTCAATTTTGCCCTAATCATGATTGCCCCATTAAGATTTGCTCTGCCAAGATTTGCTTCAATAAGGTTTGCATCGGTTAAGTTTGCTCCGCTAAGATCTGCTGCGCTTAGGTCAACTTTGTTTAAGTCTATTCCAATAAGGTTTGCATTGTGTAAGTTTGCTCCGCTAAGGTTTGGTTTAATTAAAGGATATTTTTTTCTCCAGTTATTCCAAACATCTACTCCTTTTTTCAGCATCTTTAGATGATCCTTGTTTGCTGCCAAGAACTGATCGCTTTTAGACAATAATTCTTTGGCAGTTTGCTTTTTAAATTTAATCAGCGCAATCGCTGTAGTCTTATCATCAAAGGGAATTCTTATTTCCTTCAATTCATTGTTCTCTGAAAATTCTTGTATGGAGAGTTCTTGAAGCACGAATTTTCTTTCTTTTGAAATTCGAATGTCGTATTTGTTTGCAACATTAGTAATTATTTCAACAGCTTTTTTCGCTTCTTTGTCGATTTCTTGTTTGCCAATATTTGATTTACTCAGAGTTTGAACCTCCCTGACTATCCAATTCCCGAAACTAGGTAAGCAACTGCAAAAACTATTCCTTCTATATCATCTTGAGGAGGAAGAGGTTTCTGATTTTTTATGTATTGGATTAGGCGATCATCTTCACTTAGTGCTTGGTGAAGAATGTTGACTAGATAGGTCTCGCTGAGTTTTTTAACTTTTAAATTCTTTAGAAGTGTTTCGTGAAGATCTTTCGTTAGATCCTTATAGCGTATCTGGTTAGGTTCCAAGTATTTTCTTAGTTCATAACGATTCGCAAAAATTTCCCTTTGCACTTTGTTAAGGGCTATCAAGCCATTTTACCTGCCTACTGAAATCCACACTAGGATTACTGTGCTTGTAATGAAAAAGTATATTGTTGAAAAGAAGAGAAAAACCAATGGTAATATCACGTCTTGAGATTCAAAAAGTAACCCTGCAAAAGCGACTGAGCATGTTACACCGCTCAAAACAGTTAAAGTAGTTATTGCAACTAACAGCATCTTGATTGATCTTCTTATTTCAGCCGACAAGGCGTTTGACCAATAGATGGCGAGCAGTATGCCTATTACTGCGAGAAAGATGCCAGATAAAGATAAAGTTGAATTCATTATTAAACCGTCTACACCATTTATCTGTGCCCTGACGATCGAAGTGTTCAATAAAATAAACGTCGAGATAACAATCCAAACAACTATCAGTATAACGATAATAAATAATGATTTATTTCTTCTGAGCTTGAAATTCAAGCAGTTATCTCCAGTTAATTAGTCTAAAGCATATTTAATATAAGCTTATTCAAGCAGTATTCTAAGAAAAGGTTAGCCATTCATCAGTTATTGGTTCATCTTTCTGCTTCTTTCTCTTTGAGCTTGAGCAGAGCCACGAGACAAGTACAAATGCTATCTCCTATAATCATAAGTACCTAATTTATGCGGTTTTGAAACGGAGTCTAAAAGTAGGTGTACTCTGGGGAACTAAAGTGCATGATTCCTTAACTTAATTATAACACAGTTATTACAGTTTTCGACACTAAAATTAACGAAGTATCAACGAACAGAACGCTCGTTTGTCTTGCATGGAGATTTTCAACAGTATTCTAAATGAAGCTCTGACATTGTCCATATGAGTTAAGAAAATGATTGGTAAAAACATAAGTAGGAGTCAAAAATGGGTTCTATTTGACTAAATAAGTTAGAATTGAACGTTTCAATTTTAGTCCGATAGGATAAAGTTGGAGGTTTTGACGTGAATGGTTTTTTCGGATTGTAACGTCTACTTTTAAAGCCCAATTTAGCTAAAGAAGCGCAATTATTGACGCTTTAACGATACCCATACGCCCGAAATCTTGAAAAAACCTTCTATCGAATTCTATCATAGGTGTTAAATTGGATAACTTCCGTAAACTTTTTTTGACTTTCCAAAAAATGAGTCCACAAAAGGTAAAAATAATTTAGTAACTTACAAACCAGTCTAATCGCCTGTTGGTTGCTCTTTTGTTTCGCCAGTCAACAAAAATCGTGCCTTAAAGAAAAAGTCTATCCGAAAGAACGTGGTTGTGTTATTACAAATCCGCCGCCTTTTTGTTTTCCCTTATCTATAACTTCGAAAGTAATTTTTGAAGTGCTTTCTTTGCTTTTCTTTCCAGAAAGGTCAACAACAAACAATTTCAAACCGCCTTCGCCTTTTTTAGCAGTTAACACTGCCACTTCAAACTTAATACTTCCATTAAGAACGTATTCTTTGCTCTTACCTTTTAATCCAGCTTCGATGCTGTCTATTGTTGAGCTAACAAAATTCTTCAACTCTTCTCCATCAATACCGCTCATGATTCATCGCTACCATTTCACCTTTATTTCGTGATTGCGGCTTTAAGTTTTTGCATTAGCAAAATTCATCATGTAACAATTTGACACAAAACTAATTAGCCAATGATATAACTAACAAGCAAGTGAAAATTTGAGTAAAGACAACAACGAAGATGTAAGCAGAACCGATGAAATTCGTGCCATATTCATATTTGGCTTACTGGCAGTTTTTGCCTACGTAAAAACTCAATATCCAATCCTAAATTTAGTTTATCAATTCGGAACTTTGGATTTGATTCCTCTAATTAATATCTTAATTGTCCTTTAATCAATGTATGCTCTTTTTATGGTTTTAGGGCTTTCCAAAGATACAATTGGAAAAACAGCTTCGATTATGTTCCAAGATAATTCAAAAATGTTTTTGCAGTATAGTTACACTATTCTGGGAATTTTCATGTTTCTTTTTGGTTTATTGATTTTTGGTGTTTTAAGAATCGCTCTTATTCTGTTCCTTGTAGCGGCGATTTTAGGTATTAGCTTTTACTTTTACTTGGAAAAAAGACCGAAGAATTTACATAAACAGTTTACCTTTAAAGAATTCAAAAAGTTCATATCAGAAAAAATGAAGAATTGCCGACCATTTTTCTTGGGATTAATTTTCTTATCTTCGGTTACTATTATTATGTTTTACCCCGACAAATGGTTTGCCTCGTCCAACATTATTTTGCTTTTCTTTATTGTTGCAATTGTGAGTGTCAGCTTGCTCCTTTTATTGAAAGCGAGAAAAGATGAAAAATCGTTAGACGATTACTACATATGACTTGTTCTTCCATTTTAACACTATTTCAGGGTTAAGTTTTTGCGTTCTGAGAAATATACAATTTTAAGATATGTTTTCTTTTTTATCAAAAAATAAAAATAGTATATTCGGTGTATTGGAATGACATGGATGACAAGAAGAAAGATGGCTATCTTGCAGGGTTAGCAACCTTAGTGGTGGGTTTGATTTTTTTAGTTGTTTCCATAAATAGTCAGTGGACAACTATATCAGGTCAAATTTCTTGGGGTATTACTGTTATTTTCTTTATCCTGAGTGCTGGAAGTATGCTAAAACCAGAATCAATTGGGTCGGTAGTTTTGAAGTTTATTGAAAATTTTGGAGAAAAAGAAAACAGTTCAGGCAAAAGAACGTCCAATCAGTCACAGAAAAAGTCATCACGAAGTGTTCAAGTAATCGGTGACCACAACATTGTAAATAATGTTTCTGTAGAAAACAAAATCGAACAAGAAGAAAAGACTAAACGAATTGTTGATGAAAAAAAGAAACAGAGCAAAAACGAATTAAAAATTGAAAAAGAAAATAAGTCATATCCAATTCCGTTGGCTGACGTAGATGTAACAAAGTTTGGGATAGATAATCCTCTTCTTGAAAAAATATATAATGAAGCTTTAAACGAAGCAAACAAGATTTATAATGATTCTCAGTTAAACTCCTTTAGTATTCGGGTTATACCTTTCGATGAAGTTACCAAATTTTGCATCATGTTTGGTTTCTATTCAAAATGGGCGAACAAAACGTGTAAATTTACCTTTCATCAGGGTAATAAAAAGATTGAGCATTACCCTCCAAACAGAACTGTGAAATACGAACCAGATAAAGAAGTGTTTTCTTCTATGCCTTGGATAGAGAGTCCGCATTGGACGCAATTCGTCAGCAAAGCCTATGACCAGATAAAACATCTCTTTTTTGACAAAAATTCAGCATACCAAATTATTGTCAATAGAAGTGGATGGTCGCTTATCTTTGATGACGTTACAGGAGACAACCCTTCATATGATTGGGATGGCAAAGGATTGGATGAAAAGTCCATTAAGAGAATTGCGTAATAAAATATCACTTATTTAATTAAAATAATCTTTTAGTTTTTTGCTCTCCCGCTAACTTTTTCTTTACTGAGTTGCTTGAAAAGTGTTATATCCTTAGTCAGTTGAAAAGAGAAAGCCAGTGGTTTGCATGAATTAAATTGTAATAGCGATAAGAGTACTTGCAGCGGCTATTGGTGTAATTGGTGCTATACTACTTGGTTTAGATCAAGGTGCGGATTCGGTTTCAATAAAAAGGAATAGGATAAGGATTAAGAAGCGACTTGCAATAGTTTATTCACATTTTTAATTGCCCTTTTCTTTAAATCGCTTATCCACGCAGGGTTGAAATAATTTCTCATGAAAACCGACGCTGAAACTCTCCCTTGTAGAAAGTCAATTTCTGGTTGGCTAAGATGCCTAACCGCTCGGCTTGCCCAAAGCTCTCGCAAATCTGGAAAACAAAGTTTTAGTTTGCGTCGCTGAATTCGTTTTCTGATTATATCGTTTGTTGGTTTGAATCCACTTTCTCGTACTCTCTCAATTAGCTCATTGGAAGCAAAACTCATAAATGCCTTCTTTGTTCTGCGAATGAATATAGATTTGAACCTAAAGTGTTCAAGAACGCAACGCTCGGCATTGTAATATTCATTCAGTTTGTTTTGTTCGCTCAATTCAACGATTAATTTGTAGCTTTCTATTGCTTCACCCAACCTCAAACCCGTAGCGACAGTGAAATCCATAAACGTACTGAAATCGGGAATTTCATTTTTCACTTTCTTTACCCAGTTGAAAAGGTCGCTAGTGCGTTCGCTTCCAGTTCCGCCGCTGTATTTAATCAACCGAGCGATAATGATATCATCGTTGTTAACGGACCATTTTAATCCATATGCTTTAACTAATTAAGTAAATTTATCATGGCAGCCTGTGAATTTTGATAGCGCCGATAGAGCCAGCATTGCCCTGCGTCGTTTTTCGGTTGGAAGCATTTTAAGCCCCGAAAGGTTGCCGCTTGCCAAGCATTGATAGAATTCTTGTGCCTTACGCATTATGTCTTTAGCATAATCTGGTTGGTAATCAATTCTTAGAAATTGGTTGAAATTTAGCCAGAAATCGACAGCGGAGCTATCATTGGGCAGCTTTAATCTTCCAGAAGAAGTTGGTAAGGTAATGGTCGCGGGTCCAAATCCCGCCGAAGGCTCCAATTCTTCCATCGATTTTATCAAAGAGAAGTGATTTAAGCTCTCACCGCTGTTACTGAATTCTATCACGGCGTCATGGTTCTCTGTAGCATTCGACCCTAAGGGTTCTGCTTTCAGCAAAATAACCAGTTCTGTCTTTGCGTTATGTATGTCACAAGTAGGTGTCACAACGAAGAAAAAAATTGTCATTATGGTTTTTTGAATTACCTCTTGTCTAAAGTGCGTTCAGGTTCCCCCTTTCATATCTCTCAATTCTATGAAATTGTTTCACCTTATCTAAATGCCTCAAATAATCGTTGAAAAAGCGCGGCATCACCCAATGTCTTAGTTCCTTATAGGCAAAAGCCTCGATGTCAACTCATTGAAGCATACTTTAAATCCAAATTCGTACGGTCGAAGTAGCTTATGCGAGGTTTGTTGGTGTTAGAATCCAAAGCAATAGAAGAATACTCGCCAACGATTCCTGTTGAGTCTACGGTTTGTATACTCCATACTAAACCAGTCCGCGCAGCACACTTCAAATGACCATCATAGTAGCTTATGTATGGGCTATTGTTGGAACCTAAAGCAATAGAACAATACATGCCAACCGCTCCTGCTGAGTCTACCGTTTGTATACTCCAAACTGAACCAGTCCACTCAGCATACTTCAAATCATCATTCGTAGCGTCATAGTAGCATATGTGAGGGTTATTATTGGAATCCAAAGCAATAGAAGAGTACGCACCAACGATTCCTGCTGAGTCTATAGTTTTTATATTCCATAATGGACCATGGAGTCCGACTGAACCATTCCATGTAGCATACTTCAAATCATGATTAGAAACCTGAAAGTAGCTTATATGTGGCTTATCATTAGAATCCAAAGCAATAGAAGAAGTAGCCCCAACGTCATACGCTGCATCCACAGTTTGTATACTCCAAGCTGAACCAGTCCACTCAGCATACTTCAAATAACCATGCCCAGCGTCATAGTAGCTTATATGTGGGTTATTGCTGGAGTCCAAGGCCATAGAAGAGTATGTGCCAATGTCGCCCGTTGAATCTACGGTTTGTATATTCCATATTGAGCCAGTCCACGTAGCATGCTTCAAATCACGATTTGCAGCGTCATAGTAGCTCATGTGTGGGTTATTGTTGGAGCCCAAAGCAATAGAACAACTACTGGCATAGCCCAAGAAGCTTGAATCTACCGTTTGTATACTCCAAACTAAACCAGTCCACTTTGCAAACTTCAAATTACCATTCGTAAAATCATAGTATCCTATGTTCGGGTTATTGTTGGAGTCCAAAGCGATAGAAGAAAACATGCCTACGTTTCCGGGTGAATCTACGGTTTGCAGGTTCCATGTGGAGGTTGGAGTTGGGATTGGTGTTGTAGAGGGAGTTGGACTTGGTGTTGGTGATGGTGTAGGAGCCGGAGTCGGAGTTGAGATTTGAGTTGGACTTGGTGTTGGAGAGAGAGAAGGGGTTGGGCTTTGAGTAGGGGTTGGTGTCAGTGAAGGACTCTGTGTTGGGCTCGGTATAGGAGTTGGCGTCCCTGGATTCGGAGTTGGTTTTTGAGAAGAAGTAGGATTTAGAGTGGGAGTTGGGCTCGGTTCAGGCGAGGGCGTAGGACTTGCTATAGGGGGTTGCTGATTGAGTGCAACGTAAAAACCTAAGCCTAAACTTCCTGCAACAATAATCGCAATAATTATTATACCTACAATCTTAACTAAACCTGATCTTGAAGAAAAAACACGCAGTTTCTCCATCAAGCACCACCTTAAGCAAAGGCTTATTCTCATCCTTGCTTAAAAAATTTTGATGTTTTGATTCTTAGGGTTTTTTGGCTTAGTGACTAATAATTTAATAGGGGTTTTGGAGGGTAAAATTAACTTAGAAGTAAATTATAACACAACAAACCCAATAGGTGTCTTTTATAGAATAGCAAAGGCTTTTTTGGAAAAAGCTTCTTATGCCATGATAACAAATATTTGGCAGAGGGGGAAAACGCGGTTAACTTCTCGTTTCCAAGACGCGAATTCACTATTTTAGCTGTGTTACTTTTAGTCGCCTTCTTAGTCAGGGTTCTACTGCTCCCCCTGCAGGGATACCAAATAGATACAAACGATTTTATATCCTGGTTTAACACAGCAACCCAACATGGAATAAGACCCTTCTATTCTCTTGCTGGATTTGCAGACTATCCGCCTTTCAATGTCTACATTTTTTGGGCATTCGGATCATTAGCCAACGCTTTAAGCATGAGTTTGGCAAGTATGGTTAAGGTGGTCCCGAACCTTTTTGATTTAGCCACGGGACTTCTTATTTATTTTTTCGTTCGAAGACAAACAACATTTAGAATTGCTATTCTTTCAGTAGCTTTCTATGTTTTAAACCCAGCAGTAATCTTCAACGCCGCAGTTTGGGGACAATATGATGCTGTCTACACTTTCTTTTTGGTCCTTTCCTTGTTTCTGGCTCTTAAAAGGAAACCGGAACTCTCCGCAGCTGCATTCGCGTTGGGTATCTTGACTAAACCGCAGGGCATCGCTTTAGTTCCGTTGATTATTCTGCTGATTTATAAGAAGGATGGTTTAAAGAGGCTGCTGACATCTGTGATAGCCTTTGCCGCAACGGTTTTTTTGGTTATTTTGCCCTTTGAATGGAGCAACCCAATTTCTTTCTTGAGCGGCATATACTTCGGTGCTTATGGAGGCTACGCGTATGCTTCGATTAACGCTTTTAATTTATGGGGTTTGCTCGGTTTATTATGGGTACCGGATGGAAACCTGTTCATTGCAGGATGGGCATTATTTGGCGTAGCCACTGCATTCACACTCTATGTTTTGCATAAGCGCTTCAAAGTTTCAGGCGATTATCTGGCTATCTTTGCTGCATTCATGCTACTTTTTAGCTTCTTTATGCTTCCAACACGTATTCACGAGCGCTACATGTTTCCTGCGATAGCTATGTTAGCTTTGATGTTTCCGCTTATCAAAAAAACACGTCTTCTCTACGTAGTTTTGACCGGGACATTGTTTTTGAATGAAGCGTATGTTATGTATGCACTCAGAGCCGCTTACCCTAATTTTGCCGATTTAACTCGAGATCCTATTGTTCCGTTAATAAGCGCTATCAATTTATTCATGCTTGCATATGCATCCCTGCTATTGTGGTATGAGCAGAAAGGACGCGGATGGCTCAAAACAGAACCCGCAACGTTAATCCAAACTCAAGAATCAGGTGAGCCGCCGAAATGAAAATGGAAATAAAAATCACAAAGAAAGATTTGATAACTATTGTTTTGTTATCCATCGTCTTCTTTGGAATAGCAGCTTGGAATGTCGGTTTAGTTAATGCGCCTGTGACGAATTGGCAAAGCACCCAACAGGAGAGCTTCTACATTAACTTGGGTTCAAACCAGCAGGTTCAGAGTGTTTACTTTTGGGTTAGAAGCGGCAACGCCACAGTCTCGGTGTATTCTGGTGAGCCTGGAAACTGGAGTTACATTGGACAATTCAATGATGGACTTCAACCAAGAGGCACAGACTACTCAGTTTACCAAAAACTAAGTTTGAATGCTGACACGCAATATTTAGAATTCAACGTTACAGCAGTAAATTATGATTCTCAACCTATGTTCTCCAACTGGGGCATTACCAACCCTACTGACCAAGCACCAACACCATTCATAGAAATCACCGAAATCGGAGTAGAAAGTCAAAGCAACCAACAAATTTCAATCGTTGAAATAATAGGTGAAAATACCACCGACACCACCTTAGGAAAGTTAGTTGATGAACAGGACAAACTTGAGATTCCGCCGTCTTATATGTCAAAGATGTATTTTGACGAGGTCTACTTTGCTAGGTCGGCAGAAAACTATGTTAACCATCAAATTCCACATGAGCGAACCCATCCTCCACTGGGAAAAATAATCCAATCCATTGGAGTTGCAGTTTTTGGAGAAACATCTTTTGGCTGGCGAATAATGGGTGTAATATTTGCTACTTTTATGGTTCCATTAATGTACCTATTGGGAAAGAAGTTGTTTGGAACTTGGATTGGAGGGTTTTCCGCTGCTTTCCTGTTTTCTTTTGACTTTATGCATTTCACCATGGCACGCATCGGTACAGTAGATACTTACGTGGTGTTCTTTTCTCTGCTTTCGCAGTTGTTCTTCCTGATTTACTTCATGAACGTTGTTAAGAGCGGCTGGAAAACCTCTGTTCTGCCACTGTTTCTAGCCGTAGTTTTCGTTGCGCTAGGGTTTTCAACAAAATGGTTTATTCTCTACAGTGCGTTGGGTTTGCTTGCGCTGCTCGTAGCCATCCGGTTTAAGGACCTAGCAAAGTTAAAGGCGAGCTTAGCTGACAAATATGTTGCTTTCTTTAACTATCCAATATGGTTGCTGCTGGGATTTGTAGGAATTTTAGCACTCATTTACTTTTTGACATATATTCCTGAAATGCTTGCAGGTGATTCTTTCCCAACAATTATTAATCTACAGTTAGCTATGTTCAATTTCCATTCAGGCACCGTAACTGATTCTGCTTCAGCCCCTTGGTGGTCTTGGCCATTCATGTTTAGGATAGATGGAGTAACTGTTCCAAGATGGTTCGACATATCCTACCTACCCAATAACGTGGTTTCCACCATCACAGTTCTAGGAAACCCAGTGGTTTGGTGGGTTGGCTTTGCGCTGATGCTTGTGCTTACAGAGAGGGCGATTCATGGAAGAGAATTGTTAGATAATTTGCGGAGTCGAATATCGAAGTCATCTATCCACCGACGCATCAGCATAAGAGCAGAGGGTTGGGATTTACCTGCGATATTCATAGTTGCTGTGTTCTTCTTCTCGTGGCTTCCATACGTTTTCATAGGCAGAGCAACCTACATTTATCATTTCTACCTAAGCGTACCCCTACTTTGCCTTGGGATAACATATTTCATTAACCAATATTGGAACACTCGGATGGGAAAGGTTGCTGCAATAGCAATATTTGCTGGTGCAGTAGCGATGTTTCTGCTCTTCTACCCAGTGATTTCAGGTGCGCCTATTTCCACTTCGTATGTACATAGTTATCTTAAGTGGTTCCCAAGCTGGTATTTCGCTTAATGACAATACCAAATAGCCCAACAATTCAGGTTTCCGTAGTGCTTCCAGCCTATAACGAAATGGACTATTTGCAGCCAGCGGTAGAGAAAACAATCCAAACCCTAAATCAATTCACCCAATCATATGAGGTGATTATTGCTGAAGATGGCAGCACTGACGGAACCGCTGAACGGGCCGATGAACTATCCCAAAAAATCCTAGGCGTTAAGCACATTCACCGTGAAAAACGTCTAGGCAGAGGAACTGCACTCAAAAACGCATTTAAACAAAGTTGCGGGGAAACTCTAGTTTATATGGATCTGGATTTAGCCACTGACCTCAAGTACCTAAAGCCCCTTGTTGAAGCCATCACGGTTGAAGGCTACGATTTCTCAACTGGGTCTAGAATGATGGCAGAAAGCAAGGCTGAACGAACATTTAGTAGAGGCATTAGCTCTAAAACTTATAATTTTTTAGTCAGGAACCTACTTGGCTCTAAACTTCGGGACCACCAGTGTGGCTTCAAAGCCTTCAAAAGAGAGCCGCTTATGGAGTTGCTTGACAAGGTTGAGGCGACTCATTGGTTTTGGGACACAGAAATCTTGGTTAGAGCGCAAAGTCAGGGCTTTAAAGTAAAAGAGATTGCGGTAGAATGGAAAAGCGGCAGGGGCACCAAAGTTAGCTTATTCAAGGATTCTTGGAATATGTTTCGGCAAATAATGGGGCTTTGGTGGAAACTTAAAATAAAGAAAAAATAGGTTATCGTTTGGGGGTTAAGAGCACGAATGCCCTAGCGATCAGCGCTAAGCCGAAGATGAGTATTAGTCCAGCCCAGAAGACAAACCACTCACCCTGCAATGTCATGTTCATCAGGTAAGCCGCTATTAGGTAGCTTGTGCCAAGCCAGAAAACAATGTTTTCAATGGTCTCTGCTAATCGTAACACAGATGAATGTAATCCTACTCTTAAAAATAATATAATGATTTCTAAAATACCTAAACCTATGGTGAAATGGAAAGCTGCTGTATAGAGGTTTATGTGGGCGGCTGGGTTTGCAGGCGCAGGCAAAGAGATGCCGGTTGTTGGAACAGTGGCAAGCGTTAGGGATGTGAAGAAGTCAATCAAGCCTTCCCAGAGGTTGTCTGATATATGGATGTAGTAAACCAAAGCAAAAATTATGAAGACCGAGCCAATGTAGAGGGCACTTAACAGGCTTTCTTTTTTCTTATCTGATAATCCTTGGAGGTTCAAGTTGATCTTCAAGCTGGATTTTCTCCATTCGAGAATAGAAAATAAAGCAAATATATCTTTCTCTTTAAGGAAGCAAGTGCATATTTTAAATACTCAGACCTGATAAAATGTAAATAGGATGAATTTGAATGTCGTTTTGTCCAAAATGTGGCAACAAAGTTGACGAAAATATGGTTTTCTGCCCACACTGCGGAACATCACTGAAAGCTGCTCCCCCAAGTCCACCAGCGCCTGTTCAACCGTATCGCAGAAAAGACGAGAAATCAGAGAAGAACGAGAAACAGGAAAAACAGGAGAAGGGTGAGAGGCAAGAGAAAGGTGAAACTGGATTTATTGGCTATTTAATCGGCGGTTTAATACTTATCACGTTTGGGCTTTTCTCTGTGCTGCAACTAAGTGGCTTTTTCACTGTGGATTCAGGACAAAGTTGGGCTATAATGCTGTTAATAATTGGCATAATCATCATTTTCGGCGCAATTTACGTTGCAATGGGTGCCCGGAAGCGTTCTCCTAAGCCACCTTAGATTATCCAGCCTAAAAACGCTCTGTAGAGCTTATGTTCAAGGAGCGTTAAGGTTTTTTTTCTTCCGAAAACCCGGAAATAGTTTTTGCCTGCTGCCTCAATCAAATCACCTATTTCGTAACGTGGGAACATACATGAGGAAATAATTAGGCTGCCCCATTCACCCCGTTTAAGCTCGTGAAGCATCTTCACTCCTTTAGCTGTGGCGACTTCGAAAAGGTATGAGTCATAATTTGGGGTTATGTAGGGATAATCGTCGAGTTGCTGTCCGAAGACTCCTTCTGTGGCCGTATACATTTCCACAATGGGTACGTCACCGAAATACTTCTTAAGGATAGGTCCGTATTTGAATTGGATTTTGGGAACGCTGGTACAAAAGAGCGCTTGAGGATTCCAAACGTCTACTGGTTTTTTTCCGTATTTACGCTTGATATATCTAGCAAAAGAAAGAATCACCGGGGTAACGCCCATCGTTGCAGTTACATTCTGGTTTTGCGCCATCTGATAAGCTAGTTCAAACCGTTTTTCCCAATCTTCTCTACCTACACCATTGCCTAAAGCATCGATTTCTTCTTGCCGAGGCAATAAGCTCACTCTGTCAAACATGGGGTTAAGTCGAGCGTAGGTACCTGAACTGTAGCCGTAAGTGACTTGTTTGCCATCTACGTCCATGATGTGGACATTTGAGGGAAAATTAAGGTTAAGAATGACACCAAGAAAGACTCCATAGTTCTTTTTTCTTACTGCATAGTTTATGAGTCCTCGTGCACCGCAACTGTAGATTTGTTTAAGATGTGTTTTAGTTGCAGGTAAAACTTTAGATTTTCCTGTTGAGCCTCTCGTCATAACCCAAGTTTCAGGCGGTTCAGACAAAAACGCCCTGTAACTTCGTTCTTTCACTTGTACCAGATGCGGGATGAGTCCTGAATAGTCAATTATGGGAAAATTAGCCCGATAATCAGCAATGTCTTTGATTTGGGAAGCGTTGTGGTTTACACCGTATTCTGTAGAGGCGTATTTTTCTACCAAATCAGCCAGCACCTGCGCCTGAGCTTTCTGCGGATTCTCGACGGAATCATACCAAGGCTGGACGTATGGCTTCAGGATACTGTTGACGCTATCTTCATCGGGCAACATAACATTCACTAACCATTGGGTATGTATTTGCTTATATCCTTCTCCACAAATAATTAAAAACAAAGCCGTTCAAGTTGAAGATTATGGCAGAAACAATCCATTCAACAGCAGAAAAAATACGCAAACTCCAAGTTCAAGGCGCACGAAACGTCGCCATTGCTGCCATCAACGCCATCAAAACCCAAGCAGAGCAGACCAAAGCAAAAAACAAACCTGCTTTCTTTGCCGAACTCAAAGAAGCCCAAACCATTTTTTCAGATTCCAGAGAAACCGAGCCCCTAATGCGTAATGCAATACGCTGGGTAATCATTCAAGCCCAAAACGCCAACACAGAAAAAGTCGACGAACTGAAGAAAAATGTAATTTCGAACGTCAGCCAATTCCTCAAAGACTTGGAGGCTTCAAGAGAACTCATTGCAGAAATTGGAGCTAAACGCATCCAAAGACGGCTCCGTGGTTTTCACTCATTGCCACTCCTCAACTGTAACCCGATTGCTAGCAAAAGCTAAAGCGGATGGCAAAAACTTCAAGGTAATCTGCACCGAGACACGCCCTGCTTTTCAAGGAAGAATAACAGCCAAAGAACTAGTTGATTTAGGCATTGAAACAACCTTTATAGTTGACTCGGCTGCGCGGACGTTCATGGGAAACGTGGATGTCGTAATTGTGGGAGCCGACGCAATCACCTCGGAAGGCAATGTAGTCAACAAGATTGGATCTAGCGGAATCGCAGTGTTAGCGCATGAAGCCAAAGTACCTCTCTATGTTGTTTCGGAACTGCTAAAGTTCGACCCAGAAACCCTCCAAGGCGAATGCGAAAAAATTGAACAACGAAACCCAATAGAGGTTTGGAGCGAAGCCCCCCCAAAACTTATAGTGCGCAACCCAGCTTTCGACGTGACCCCCAACCGCTACATCCATGGCTTAATCTGCGAAGAAGGCATAATCGCACCCCAATGCATCGTCGAGGTCATGCGACGAAGATACCCATGGTTTTTCTAAGCTGAGAAACAGCTATTTCGGCAAAAAACAATAGGATAAAGGTCAGATAGAAAAAAATAGGTGACTAATCGACTTGTTAGGTTTTCCATTGTTTTAGGGCAAGGGCGAGCTCTATGTGGTTTTTTGCGTATTCCTGAAGTGTTTTTCCATATAGTGTTGCGTCGACTGCTTGCCTCATGGCTTTGGCGCCTGCTACTGTGCCGTCGGGGTGTCCATGGATTCCGCCGCCTGCTTGGATAACAAAGTCGTTGCCGAAAGTCTCCATTAATGCTGGAACCAATCGGGGATGCAGTCCGCCGCTGGCAACGGGCAAAACAGGCTTCAAACCGCCCATTTCTGCTTTGCAAGCATCGATATTCTCTAGGACTTCCGTTTTAGTCTCAGACATTTTCCCCACAACAGTTCCAACGTGAAGCTGGTCAACGCCGATTACCCTTGCGACGGTCGCGATAGGTTTCATGGCGATGCCGTGTTTGGGGTTCTTGGTGAAAGCGGCGTGTCCAGCGCGGTGAGCGTGAATGACAAGTTTGAAGTTTTGTTCACGCAATGTTTGCAGTGCTGACCAGCCGCAGGTTAAGATGTCCACCATCACATATTCGCCTCCTTGGTCAACGACGGCTTGGGCGCGTTTTAGCATTGTGTTGGTTTCGGCGGTGATGTTTATCATATAGACTTTGCGTTCACCGGTCTCGTCTTGAGCTTTGTCGCGGCTCTCCAACGTCTGGGTTAAGCGTTCGGTCGAAGGGGTTGAATTTTTGACTACTCAGGTTCTCATCGTCTTTCACAACGTCACAGCCGCCAAACCACGCTTCATATGCTACTTTTGCGTGGTCTTTGGTTTCTAACCCCAGTTTAGGCTTGATTATGGTGCCGACAAGGGGGCGCTGGGGGATTTTTAGGAGATTGCGTATTCCAGCTATGCCAAAGGCTGGTCCTTTAAAGCTGGTCAAGAGATTTTTGGGAAATTCTATGTCGAGTAGACGGAGGTTTTTTAGTGCTTTAAGCCCGAAAACGTTCCCAGCTACGCTGCTAAGGATGTTTGGCATGTTGGCAGACTCAAAGAGCTCGATAGGATAGGCAATTTTGATTATGTCGCCGTTAATGCTGAAGACGTGTGCTGCTAGTCGCTTAACGTAAGGCTGCTCAGTTGTCAGTTCAGTCCATGTGCCAACGGAGCTTTCCGCCGCCACACCGCCGGCCGCCTCTTTAAGGCTTATGCCTTCAGGCTCAACCTGGAAGGTGCATATTAAATCAGTTTCTTTGGGCTTGTAAGTTAAATCCACAAAGTCAAGATACTTCAAAGAGCAATCCTCGTTGCTAGACTGATTGGCTTTGCCTTAAAATCTTTAACTATTCCCCAGCTTAATTGGTATTGACGTGTCTCAGATGGAATTAAGCGTTGAAGTCCTAATGATTACCACGGGCGGCAGCAGAATCGCCTTGCTCAGCGAACAAAGTGCCAACCTGCTCGGTGTGCACAGTTCAGACAGAATAAAAATATCCTGCAAGGGTAAAGAAATGATTGCCATCGCCAACATCGCTGTTTATTTTCCCCCAAACCGCATTGGACTCTACCGAGAAACCGTTGCCGCGCTTGGGGTAAAAGAGGCTGAGACAGTTAAGGTGGAGTTGGCTCCACTTCCTGAATCACTCTTTAACATCCGTGCTAAACTGCATGGTGAACGTTTGCGTGAAGGGGACCTTGTAGCTATTGTGAAGGATGTGGTTGAGAGGCATTTGAGCACGGTTGAAATCGCCGCTTTCCTTACGGCGCTTAGCATTCATGGACTAAGCACAAGCGAAACTGAAGCCCTGTCGAGAGCTATGATTACTACGGGCAAAACACTCGATTTTGGCAAAGGACCCATCCTTGACAAACACAGCGTCGGCGGAATTCCAGGCGACAAAACCAGCATGCTCGTTGTTCCCATTGTGGCGGCTGCAGGATTCACAATTCCCAAAACATCATCGAGGGCAATCACTTCTCCCGCTGGAACGGCAGACCGAGTGGAAACGCTCTGCCCAGTAAACCTATCAATAAAAGAAATCAAGGACGTTGTAGCAAAAACCAACGGCTGCTTGGTTTGGGGTGGGTCTTTGGAGCTGGCGCCAGCTGACGACCTATTCATCCAAGTTGAATACCCATTAGGAATCGACCCCATGCTTTTGCCCTCGATTCTAAGCAAGAAAAAAGCCATCGGAGCCACCCATGTCGCCATTGACATCCCAACAGGCATGGGAGCCAAAATCAAAACGCGGACAGAAGCCTACACTTTGGCTTCGGATTTTGTGGATTTGGGAAAACGTTTAGGATTAAACATCCAATGTGCCTTAACTTTTGGAGACCAACCTTTAGGCTGTGGCATCGGACCAGCGTTGGAAGCAAAGGAGGCGTTGATGACTCTTATGGGTGGTGGACCGCCTGATTTGCGTGAGAAAGCCGTTAGCCTAGCAGGCATGCTTTTTGAAATGGTTGGTGTGGAAAATGCTCGTGGGGATGGCTGAGGATATGATTGATTCAGGCAAAGCAATGAAGAAGATGCGTGAAATCATCGCTGCACAAGGCGGAAACCCAGATGTTAAACCTGAAGATTTGCCTGTTGGATCTGAATCGGCTGTGGTGCGTTCGGAGCAAGCTGGCAAAGTTCTCTGGCTAAGCACAGACGATATTGTGCGGATTGCCCGTGAAGCTGGAGCACCCAAAGAGAAAGGTGCAGGTGTTGTTTTACATGCAAAGCTCGGCGGCACCGTACACAAAAATGGTGTCTTGTTTGAAATCTACGCGGAGAGAAGCAGCAAGTTGTCTTCTGCGATGAAGTTGGCTGGGCAACTATCGCCAATCGTTTTAAGCAAAAAGCCAGAGGAAAAAATGATTCTGGACCGTATTCCAGAGCAGGCAACACATGAGAAAACCTTCATGCTTGACAGATAAACACGTCTTACCTTGTTATTGCGCCGCCAATTAAACCGCCGATTGCAGATAATACCGAGACAAGAACGCCCAAGATAAGAACGATTATGCCAAGGGCTAATCCTGCTAAGCCTCCAAACAGTACTCCAAGAACGCCATGGGTGATACCGCCTACAACAATAAAGCCTAGAAACGACAGAATCGCCAACGCTATTGCGCTAAATACTCCTGAGAGAAAACCAGCAATCGAACCGCCTAATACGCCTCTAGCGATGAGTCCAGCGATTATTCCGCCTAAGAAACCGCCGAGAATGTATCCGATTCCTGGGTAGATTACGCTTAGAATTACAGTAATAATGAAACCGACAAGTATGCCTAATCCTATGCTATTCATAGTTTCGCCCAAGTTCAAGTGCTAAAGAAAAAGAAAAAAATAAAAGTTGTGCTTACCTTGCAGTCGAACGCACTTTGGGTTCAAGCAGAGTCCAAAGCCACTCGTGTGAATTCTTGCAGGTTCTTTGTTTGGATGTGGACCTCTCCTGGTCCTGTGATTTGGGTGACTAAGCCTTCGCCGCTAAGTAAAGTTTCTTTTAGTCCGCCAAGCCGCGTGACTTTGTAGCTGCAGCTTTCGCTAAAGCCGACAAGATGGAAGTTGTCAACAATTAAGGTTTGTCCAGGCTGCAAAGTGTGAGTGTCTATTGCGCCAAAAGTGTTTATGAACATCTGTCCGCTACCGTGGCTTTAAGCATAAACAGTCCTTGACCAAAGAGACCTTTAGTGAAGCCTTCCCATTTCACGTCTAAATCGATGCCTGACGTAGATGCGATGTAGGCGGATTTCTGAATAACGTAACCGCTTCCCGGGTGCAATATCCAGTTGCTTGATGTCGCCGACTGGTGCAGCAACAAAAGCTGCTTCTCCCGACCCGTTGGTGGCTGTGTAGTCGTTTACCCAAAATGATTGCCCGCCTATAAGGGTTAAACCCAACGATCCAAGGAGGCTTTTTTCACGTTTGCGTGTGTGTACTTCAATGTTTGGGGTCATGTAGGTTAATGCGCCTGATTCCGCCGTTATGGTTTCGCCTTGGTCTATGGTAGCAACCAGCATGGCGTATGATGGTTTATATTTAATTTCAAACTTCATAGTTTTTTCTCCTAACATGCGTTACTTATAAAAGATGGTTAAGCAGACTTTCTTAATAAAAATTTAAAGTTAAAGGGCTTTATATAGGGTTACGGCATAAAAATGGCTGGTTCCGTCGGAGTAATCTTAAAGAAAATATTCAGTTTAGCGTTAATCTTCAATGCACTAATCACAATAGCATGTGTTGCTGGGATCATCTTTGGCTATTACAGAGCTTACCCATATTGGCATCCCTACGCACCATATCTGCTTGACGGCAACCTCTTTTGGCTGGCACTTGCCGCAGCAGTAATCAATATCTTTCCCAGCGCTGCAATCGGCCGAGCCTTACATACAGGGCGTTTCTTGTTTCACCATTATGTATACGGCTCTCTTTGTCTTGCTTGTCGGCTTGGTTTTTGTCGTGTTGTTTACGTCCTGTCTCTCTGATTAGCCTCTTTCTGATTACTTCAAGTGACTTAGCTGTTAATGTGGGCGTTTTTTTATTTTGGCTGGGTTAGCTTTGCTGCTGGACGATTTGCCTGATGTTTCAGAAAGAATCGAAACCTGCTTGAACTGGGTAAAGTCAAGAGCCTGTCAAGCAAGAAGAATTCTTCATGCTCTGCAATTGTTCACTGGAATAATTTCGCTCTATATTTTGGCGTCCATCTCAATTTGGACAGCTCAAAACCCTTCGCTACTTTTTTTCAATTCTTTTCTAATTGGTACCCTACTGATAACTACAATTACATCTTTTGCGTTCGTGAAAAGAAGAGCATGGCTAAAAATTACGCCACCTAACTGTAGCATTAATGTTTATGTTTAAGGATTTCTTGTCCGATGGCTTCTAGCTGTTCAGTGAGAGATGATCCTAGAATTTCTATGAGCAATTAGGTGGCTGGGAAGTTGCGTAAGCTTAAGGATAGGCACAGTGGAGTTGTTTACATGAAGCGTCGACATGTTTGTTTGTGAAGACAACTATACCTTCAACCCATATGCCCAACTGTCTTAGATTTGGGGAGTTGTCGATTAATTGCTTGATTTTGGCTGCGTTTCGCTTCACCTGTCGACTTGGGCTGCCTGAAAAGTTGCGTTTGCCAGCTCGTTGCCATTCGTCGCCGTTGCAAGAAATGCTGCCGCTCCAGTTTTTGGTCTCCAAAACGAAAACCCCATTGGGTCCCAAGACGATGTGGTCGATATCTCCTCCGCCATCACGCAGATACAAGTCATTTAATAGATAATAATCATCGCTCAATGTGTTGCTTAAGAGTTTGGCGACTTGTTTTTCGCCTTGCCAACCGCCGTTGTAGATGTGGTACTTACGCAGATAAAAGTAGAAAGCAACTAGTGGTGCAATTAAGAAAACGAAACCTGCTTCTTCAAAAAAGCCAATTTGAAGCGTCGATAGAATTCTGTAAATCAAAATTGAAAAGACAGCCGCAAATATGAGTGCGCTAAGAGCCGCTTTGGCAAGGTTTTTTCTTACTTGGTTTTTGAGGTAGCTGCTTGAGCCTTTAATCTTACGCATATAACAATTCACATGTCTTAGTAGCTATATTACTATATGGCAACTCAAGACGGTTATGGCCTGTGGGAAACGTTTGAATGCTGCTGTTCCTCTTTTGGAACAATCTGTTCCTTAAGGAGAGCTAAATACAAGTTCATTTCTACACCGTATTAGGGCAGCGTTGTAAAATGAAACCTTCTAAGAAAACAGTTTTAGTGATGATTGGTTTGCTTAACAATGGTTATTCCATTTGGGCAATTTTCTTACGTTTCCTCAGACACATCTATACTTCAGGAAAAATCGCAAACCTACATCAACAACGTTCTGCCCTTTGACATGAACCAATATTCCATCGTTTTTCGCAGCGAATACTCTCTTCCCTCGGGACCCAACGATCCAACTAAATGGGAGAGCGTTACTTACGACTTGAAATCAAACTCCAGCACAATACATGTTGTATTCGTGTTTATGAACGGCGTTTTAAAGCAATGCGGTATTCAGCCCCTTTCAGGTTCACCCATAAGCGACTACACCTATGCCAATGCGAATATGGCTCAGGTGGCTGCGCGGGTCCTTGGTAAACTTGGAGAATGTATTGGCATTGATTCATCTGATCTCGTTAGGATGCTGTCACTTGTCGATGAAACTAAAACAATGAACGTTACCCAAGGAGACATTAACTTAAGTGTTTCAAAAATGTCAATTCCTACAACTTTCCCTCCAACCATAAATGCCTCTAACTCGATAAACTCAACAAACTTCGCGTGGACAATATCTCGAAATGGAGTTGTTTTTAACCATGTCAGCATAACTTTTGACAATGGTGTCTTGAAGAACATTGAAGATAACCGAGCTGCATACCCAATTGGAGGCACAGAGGTAAACATATCAAAAGAGCAAGCCATAGACAACGCCAAGCAGTACATCAGTAACTGGATAAGCAAATTCAATATAACGGTAACCAAAGAGACAGCCAATTTAGGAAGCTACCCCAGAAACTATAATGCACTCTACCCATTCTGGAGTGTACTTCTTGAATTTAGCGGAAACGTGGTTTACGTTAATGCTTATGTTTGGGCTGACGACGGACAGGTTTTCTGGTGTTACCAAGGAGGGAGCCCCCTAAACATGAGCGAGATCAAACTAAAACCTACACCAAAACCTTCACAATCACCGCCAAATCAGCAGGGCAACCCAGCTTCACCATCAGCGACAGCACAATCTGCAACTACCATCTTCGACTCCTCATCTACCACGCCACCGATAAACTACCAACCAAACGATAACACTACAGATACAGAGACAAACGCTGACCAAAAAGACCTCATCCAACAAACAGTCGTGATTATTACAGTCGCAAGTTTAGCTGCATTTGCGACTGTGTTTCTGCTATTTAGAAAAGTGAAGAACAACGAAAAAAATAGCAATTACACAGAGTAAAGTCCTAAAATCCCTTCAGTAAAATAGTTGTTCAAGAGACTCAGAGTTGAAGGCTCTGTCACCAAGAGATTGCATAAATGTCGTTAATGCCTTTTTGGTTGGTCAAGAACATTGTTAGTGTAAGTGCCTTAAAAGAAGGAATAAGATAACAAAAGGGCTATAGATTCAGAAAGTCTTTGGTGTAGGATTATTTTTTGTTGCTTAGGTATTCGTGCATTGCTTTGGCTGCGCGTTTGCCTGCTCCCATTGCGCTAATGACTGTTGCTGCTCCTGTTGCCACGTCTCCGCCTGCGTAAACTCCGTCTAAGCTGGTTTTGCCGACCTCGTTAACGCATATGGTTCCGTGTCTTGGGTCGCTTTGTAAGCCGCCTGTGGTGCGTTGGATGATTGGGTTTGGTGTTTGTCCGATGGCGATGATTACTGTGTCGACATCCATGATGAATTCGCTGCCTGGAACCGTTTTTACTCCCCTTCTACCCTTAGCATCTGGTTCAGTGAGTTCCATTGCAATGACTTTCATGGATTTAACCCAGCCTTTTTCGTCACCGTAGAATTCAACTGGAGCGGCAAGGAACTTGCAGATTAAGCCTTCTTCTTCGGCGTTCTCGATTTCTTCATGTCTTGCTGGTAGCTCGTTTCTTGAGCGTCTATAGAGCAAGCATACTTCACTGCCAAGTCGCATGCTGCTTCTTGCACAATCCATGGCTACGTTTCCGCCGCCGATAACGACTACATGCTTACCGAGGCGTATTGGAGTATCATATTCAGGAAACAGGTATGCTTTCATAAGGTTAACACGAATGAGAAACTCATTAGCTGAGTAGATTCCGCCAAGGTTCTCCCCAGAACAACCAGTGAACTGAGGCAAACCAGCACCGCTTCCAATGAAAACTGCATCGTACCCATTCTTCATTAGCTCGGGGATGGTGTGGATTCTGCCGACCAAATTGCCAAGGCGCAAGTCAACGCCTAGCTTTTGGACATAGTTAACTTCGTTTTGCACAATTTCTTTGGGCAACCTGAACTCTGGAATACCATACATGAGCACGCCGCCGCCAACATGCAGCGCTTCAAACATGGTGATTTCGTGACCAAGCTTAACTAGGTCAGCTGCAGCCGTTAATCCTGCTGGACCAGCGCCTACGATGGCTACTTTTTTGCCTGTGGCTGGGGTTTTTGGGGGGAGTTGCGAGCCGTTTTGCCGTTCCCAATCTGCTAAGAACCGTTCTAAGCGTCCGATGCTTACTGGTTCACCCATCTTGCCGATGACACATTTTTTCTGGCACTGCTCCTCTTGAGGGCATACACGTCCACAAACAGCTGGCAGAGCATTTTTTGATTTTATGGTAGCTATGCCTTCAGCGTACTTTTTCTCTCGGATACATTTGATGAATGATGAAATGGGAACCTCGACGGGACACCCTGTCACGCATTGAGGCTTGGGGCACTGTAGGCACCGGCTTGCTTCTTCTAAGGCTTCTTCTTCAGTGTAACCTAAAGCTACTTCACTGAAGTTTTTGGCGCGAACTTTAGGCTCTTGCTTTGCCATTTCTACAGCTTTCTTGTTTAACTTTGGTTTAGGCTTAACTTCTGCCACACTTACATCCTCCACTCATTTCAGACAATACTGAACTCAAACGTTCTTCAGGAAGCATCGTTCGTTGACGCAGAATTAACTCGTCAAAGTTAGTTTTGTGACCGTCAAACTCTGGACCATCCACGCAGCCGAACATCATTTTGCCATCAACCGTAACTCGGCATACACCACACATGCCCATGCCATCAACCATAATCGGAGTTAAGGTTACGATTGTGGGAATGTTGTAGGGCTTGGTGATTTCGCTAACATCCTTCATTAGGATAACTGGACCCATGACAACACATCGGTCAAACTTTTCTGTTTTCAGCAGATCTTTTAGGAAATCTAATCCCTTGTAGCCCACCGAGCCATCGTCAGTTGCAACATAGACTTTGTCGCTGAGGGCTTTTGCTTCGTTTTCCATCATGATGAATTCTTTTGTTCTTGCACCAAGGACTGTAGTTACCTTGTTGCCTGCTTCCTTCATTGCTTTAACTTGCAATAGTAGCGGTGCAATCATGACGCTTCCACCGACACAGAGGACTTTGCCGTAATTTTTGATTTCTGATGGATTGCCAAGTGGACCAGTAACGTTATCGATGCAGTCGCCTTGATTTAGCAAACCTATTCCTTTGGTGGTTTTGCCTACTTCATGGAAAGCAAACGAAATTGTTCCTTTTGATCGGTCATAACCGCTAATGGTTAGGGGTATTCGTTCGCCTGTTTTGCCGTGTATCACGATTAAGAATTGACCAGCTTGCGATTGAGCCGCAACGTCAGGGGCTTCGACTTCAAACAGTTTAATTTTTGGAACAAGTTCTTTTTTGCTTACTATTTTGTACGTTTTGCAGTCGCCTCCACAGTTACTTCACGTTTAGGTAAAGCACAAATTTTCTTGTAGAATTCATCGAGTTTCTGTTCAAATTCGCCCGCACAACGGGGTGATTCCTCGTAGAGCTCGAATCGGTCAAGCAGACCTAGCTTTTTGAGTGCAACTTGAAGTGCAGCCAAGTTACGTTCTGCTGTGTCTCTTCCTTCTTGGAGTTTGCAATCTTTGGATGAACAAACTACACCCATGACACCGTCAAAGCCGCAATTTAATGCGTTGATTATATGGACTGGGTCTAGGGATTTGAAGCATGGAACTTCCAGCGCCAACACGTTTTTGCCTTCAAAAGTTTTGTTTGGGTTGTCTAGCGCTGAAAACTCTGACCATTGACAGACAAATGCGAGAACAGCTGGACCTTTGCCTTTAGCTTTCAGCTGCTCAAGCGATTTCCCATACCGATCAACAACATCCTCGAATTCGAAGCCCTTCACTTGTATAGCGTGGTGTGGACAAACCAGTTGGCATGCGCCACAGCCGACACATTTCTCTTCGTTAACTTTTGGGGTTGCAAACGACTCGAACTCAAGTGCGCCGTAGGGACAAATGAAAATGCATTTGTCGCAGCCTACACATTTCTGCACATCGTAGATTGCTTTTCTTGAAAACTTTACAACTCTAACTGCGTTCTCGTCAAAGCCTAACTGTTTAAGAATATTGCGAGCCAAAACGAGTCTTCTTGTGTTGATTTTTGTTCCTTCTTTGTAGCGGCAGAAGGGGTCTTCACATTGAACGGAGACAATGTTTTTGACTCCTGAATTTAACGCTTCAAAAACAAAGTCTGTTGGAACTCTGCCCGCACAGGGCAAACGAAGTGCCATGTAATTGTCAACTTTCAAGCCTTGTGCTTTAATGATATCTTGCACTTCACCTGTGGAAGGCGAGTTTCCTCGGCACATCAAAACCAGCGTGTCAGCGCCTTTTTTGGTTTTTTCCTGTGCCTTCTTTAGGTATTCAGATAGGTTATCGTAAGTATAATACTGCATTTTTATAGCTGCAGATGGACAAGCACTGTAGCAAATGCCGCATACTTGGCAATCTTGACTGTTAATTTCAACTTTTCCCGTTGAATCCGCCTTTATTGCTTCATAGGGGCAAATTGACTTGCAGACAAAACATCGGCTACATAGGTCTTGGTCGATTTCCACTACCGCGAGACATTTTTCACTCAATCTGTAAACCTCATTTCACCGTTTAGCCGCTAATTACCGCTTTAGCATGCTTGGGCTGATTGAAAACATGAAAAGAGGTTAAGAATATTATAATCCTTTCTCTCTATTTTCTGTAATACGGTCGTCTAATGTGGCTGTACGCTTCCAAAGCCGCAGTGATGCCTTGCCCTACAGCAGTGCCAACTTGTTTAACTGGATGATTAGTCACGTCGCCCGCTGCGTAAACTCCAGGCAGATTGGTTTGCTGGTGGATGTCGATTTTGATGTAGCCATGCTCATCTGTTTCTACACCGCTGGATTTGGCGATTTGGCTATTAGGTGCTTCACCGACTTGCACAAAAACCGCATCAACGGCTAGATCGCTTGTTTTTCCAGTCAAGTTATCAATTAGAGTGACGTCTTTGACTTGTTTGTCGCCCTTTATTTCCCGAATTTCCGTGTTCCACATAATGTTTACGTTGCTCTTGGCACCTATATCTGTCACCAAGGATTGTTCCGCCCTGAAAGCCTCCCGCCTATGAATCACAGTAACCTGCGCAGCAAGACCTGAAAGATAAAGGGTGGTAATGCAAGCTGAGTTTCCGCCGCCAACAACCAAAACTTTTTTGCCCCTAAAGAATGGCCCATCACAGACTCCGCAGTAGCTTACTCCTCTTCCTCGGAACTCTTTTTCGCCTTTAACCCCGATTTCTCTGTAATGTGAACCCTGCGAGATTATGACAGCTTTGGCTTCGTAAGTGGCTTTTGGGGTTTTCACGATTTTATTTTCGCCTGTAAGCTCTAATTCGGTGACTGGTTCCAAATCGTGGATGACTGCGCCGACTTTTCGGCAGTGAAGTGCCATTTTCTCCGCTAGTTCCCCACCGCTAATTTCTGCAAATCCAGGATAATTCACAACCGTTGAGGCGTCCGAGATTGTTCCGCCTGGAAGTTTCTCGTCTAAAATCAATGATTTTAGTCCACTGCGCACCGTGTATATTCCAGCGGCTAACCCTGCGGAGCCAGCGCCGATGATTATGACATCCCAATTCTCCAAAATACTCATCTCTCTTTATAGTGAATAGGACTGGAGCAGTTTATAAAAATTGTTCGATTTTTTTATTCCAATAAACTGATAAGGGCGAAACGATTTAGTTCTAATAGCGTTTTGAAGGTTTTGTTATGGCAAAATATAGGTGTACAGTTTGCAATTTTGTTTATGATGACACGAAAGAGAAAGTAGCGTTTGCTGATTTGCCTAAAGAGTGGGTTTGCCCAGTTTGTGGAGCACCCAAATCAGCTTTTGTTCTTTTGGCGGAAAAGTCCGAAGAAAAAACGGTTGAACACACTGTTTCTGAGGTGCTAATTAACCAGATTGCCGCGTGGGGTGTCCAGTACGTTTTCGGTATACCTGGTACATCAACGCTTGGATTGGTGGATGCCATACGGAAAACAAACGGCAGAGTCAAGTATATTCAGGTTCGCCACGAAGAAACTGCAGCGTTTATGGCTTCAGCTTACGGCAAATTGACTGGGCATGTGGCGGCTTGCCTTGGAATTTCGGGTCCAGGCGCAACCAACTTAGTAACTGGATTGTACGATGCGCAGCTGGATCATTCGCCTGTTTTGGCGTTGACTGGTATGGTTCCCCGCAAACATATTGGGCAGGGTGCCATCCAAGAAATTGATCAGCAAGCATTTTTTGAACCGTTAACCGTCTACAATAAAACCTTGATGACTCAGGACCAGACTACTTCGCTGGCTACTTTGGCCATTAAGTATGCGCTTTTGGATCAGGGTGTGGCTCACATCGGGATTCCCAACGATGTACAAAAGTTGCCGTATGAAGCTGAGATTTTGCCTTTCGAGGGCAGAATGCCCAACATGGCTTACGGACAGGAGGAATGGCTAGTTGAGAAGGCAGCAAAAGTTATCGATTCAGCCAGCAGACCTGTTATTTTAGCTGGTTTTGGCGCAAGAGGGCAAGGAAATAAACTGTTAAAGTTGGCCTCCAAAATTAATGCTCCTATTATGGCTACTTTTAGAGCTAAAGGTGTAGTTGACGAAAACGAATCACTTTATGTAGGGTGCCACGGCGGAATAGGCTCAACATCTGCAAGTGAACTCATGACAAAGGCAGATTTACTTATTGCAATTGGCTCATCGTTTTCGGATTTATCGCTTATTCCACAGAAACGTCACAGTCCAAATCGACATTAACCCATTGATGATTGCTCGCAGATACCCAGTTGAAGTTGCCTTGCTGGGCAACAGTGCAGTTTTGATTCCGAAACTAACTGAGAAAGTTAAGCACAAACACAATCCGAATTATTTAGCTGAGGTTACACGGTTAAAGCAGGTGTGGCTAAACCAGCTTGAAAAAGAAGCCAATTCCAGCATGAAACCCATCAGACCACAGTTCATAATCAAAGTTTTGAATGATAAAATCGCTGATGACGCTGTGATTTCTCTTGATGTTGGCGAGAACTGCTGGTGGTTTGGAAGAAACTTTAGAATGAAGAAAACGCAGAAGATGGTCATGAGCGGAACCTTGGCGACCATGGGCTTTGGTTTGCCAGGAGCATTGGCTGCGGCTTTGGCTTATCCTAAACGGCAGATTGTGTGTTTAACTGGCGATGGCGGCTTAACCATGGTATTGGGCGATTTCTTAACAGCTTTGAAGTACAATTTGCCAGTCAAAGTGTTTGTTATGAACAACAAGCATTTGGGTATGATTATGCAGGAACAGAAAGTTGAGGGATATGAGGGCTGGCAAACTGATCTATTTGATTATAACTTCGCTGACTTCGCCCAACACTCAGGAGGCATAGGAATCAAAGTCACTGAGCCAAACCAACTGGAAGCCGCCGTGGACAAAGCCCTCAAATCAGACAAACCCACAATCGTGGACATTGACACAGACCCAAAAAGGTTCCAGTGAAGAAAAAACTTGAGCGAAAAACAGGGTTAACGTTGGCATATGTAATTTCGCCTAACCGTTCTTTCTTTAGATTAGTGATCTTTGTCCAACCCTTACTTTTCCATAAACCCACCCCGGAAACAATCAGCAAAAGGGCTGTTGCGAATTCTCCTGCCAAATGGAACGAGATAGCCCAAGGAATCTGCTCAGGCAAAATCTGGTTCGTTGTGACGAGAGCTATCCAAAAGATCATCATTATATAAGCCGATGAACAGTGAATAGATGGATAAAGCGAATTTAACGGATATTTTGGGCATGTTTATCAAAGTTCGACTAATTTTCACGGTTTTTATATTTAAAATTTAAGGCAGCGATAACTTAGGTTTTGATTTTGTTTATTGTATAAAGAGTTTTTTCTGCGGTCGATGCACTAAAGAGCAAATCGTCTATGGTTGCTGTGAAGGTTACGAGTTTACCTTCGCAGTCTATTTCTGTTATGACTTTGTTTTTTTCTCGTATGGTCTTAACTTGTAGCCCAACTGGGGTTTTGAAGTTGTCAGGCGAAACCGCCTCTGAAACAGCCTGCGCGGTTTTCTCGCTTTTGTACTCAAGCGTTATTGTTGCTTGCAAGCTTCTCCCCCTTCAATTGCCTTCCAATCAACTCATCTGCCAACTTCAGAAAAGCCTCAATCTTATCCAAAGGTACTTGTGCGCCTGCTGCGATGTTGTGTCCTCCCCCCTTTCCGCCGTTGGCTTCAGAAGCAAGACGCATAACATCTCCTAGGTTGACGCCTTTGCGCAGTGCAGCTTCGGTTGTTCTGCCGGAAAACTTTGCCGCTTTCTCTGCCTCGATGTTAGCAAACGCTAAGAGCGGTTTTTCGTTGTTGGCAAGACTTGACACAATAATGGAGGAAACAGTGCCGATGATTTTTTCGTTGATAAAGTTCTCCCCGTAGATGACATATATGTTTTGGAGTTCACGCATACGTTCAGGTTTTTCGCTTACCCAACCAAGGTATTTGTTAATGTTCTTGCGGTAGTCTTCAAGAATTTTGTTGGATTCTTCAAGAGCTGCTTTACGGTCGCCCATACAGATAGCGATGCCGAGGCTTGGACGGTCCATACGTCCTGCCGAATTCAAAACAACCGCGAATTCCCGTCCATCACGAAGCGCCGTGTTGGGTTCTTCCTTAGTCAAAACATAAACGTAGCCAATAAGGTTTTCAACTTCCATGTGCAACCCCCTAGATAGCAGGTAGTCAGCAAGAGCAGAACAGAGCCGTTTCCGCTCTTCGTTGGTTAAGTCACAAAGAGCCCTCAGCTTGTCACCCTGCTTGAGGGGAATGCCTAGGTTTGCTACAAAATTTAATGCTTCAGTTTCTTGACCGCTAAGTCCTGGAATAAACGGGTTAGTTGTGGTAGCTAACATCTTGTAGATGGGTCTTGTTTCTCGACCGAAGAAAATTAAGTCCTTCTCAACTTTTAACAAGCCAGTTGAGACCCCATCGTTAACTATTATTTCGTTTAGGCTTTGTAGGCTGCGTTGTTCATACTTGTCCTGCATGTCACCCAAGGCGCCAACCAAGGCTATAGGTGCTAAATCCATGTTTGCCGAATTCACAGCCCTAGCAGCAAAATAAGCCACGCCTGAACCGCTAACATCTGTCGCCCCATCGATGCCGAAGAGGTGCGGGTTAACCTGCACAAAATTTGGGTTAACAACTTTGCTGGTTATTTGATGGTGATCAAGAATTACAACCTTAACATTTGGGATTTTCTCGTTTAGCAAGTCCAGATAGCCACTTCCAAAATCAGTCAAAATAACCAGTTGCGGTTTGTCTGCGATGACTTCGCCGATGATTTTGTCATCAACCCACTGCATCACTCGAATTCGGAAACGTGCATTGAGTCGATAGAGCATTTTACCTATGACGCCTGCAGCTGCTACCCCATCTGCATCCAAATGCGAAAACACCAAAACAAAGCCGTCTTTCTTGACAGTTTCCAAAATTACCTTTGCCGCTTCGTTTTCTGCCTCTAAGAAGCCTTCGATGGATTTTTGCTGCATTGCCATCCTAATCACTTCTTTGCCTAAAAGGGCTGATGGGATTTAAAGCTGGCGTATAAGAAATAGATAAAATCTAAAATAGAAAGAAAAGTTTAGGTTACGGAAGCGATTTTTGGCACGTACTTCCAGTTCTTAGCGATAACGCCCTCACGCTTGTAGTAGCGGGATAGCTTGTGGATTTGGGCTTCGATGATTTGCATGTTGCGTTTGTTGTGGAGGTCTTTCTTGTTTTTGTCCATGTGGACGGCGAGGCTCTGCGCCTTTTTCATGAGGTTGGATAGGTCTTCAGGCATGGTTGGAGCCAAGTTTGCTGCTTTTAGCGTATCGCTTATGCTCTTGCCCGTTATTGGTTTCACCAATGGAATAGCATATTGATCTCTTAGAATTGTGCCTATTGCGCTTAGTGAGTGGCCTTCTTTAGCCAGTTTAATTATGAATGAATCTACTTCTTCAGGCTGATACTTGCACCAGCTTGGAGGACGCCTGCTGACTGGGCGCATTGAATGGGATTTCCCTTTTTCTTGCTTTGGCATGCTTACACCTTAAACTGCACCCTTATCCACACCCAACGAATATTTAAAAGTAATCCCTTTAAGAGAAAAATCCGAAATTTTTACCTCTCTTATTCGTGCCGTCGGAACTTGCCTGCCATATGCACGAAGAACCGCCCAATCAACGATAGACCGATGAGAATGATTAATGCTGACCAGAATTGGAACCAGCTGTTGAGTGTTCCTGCTAATAGGAAAATGTTTGCCACAGCTGCGGCACCCAGCCAAAATATCAAGTCGCCAACACTTTCAGCTATCCGACTAGTCCGCGAATGCACCGCCAACCTGAGGGCTAAAACTACGATTTGCAGAACCCCGACGCCTATAAGGAAATTCATGACTGCAGTGTAGAAGTCCTGATGGTCGGCTGGGTTCGCTGGACCTAGCAGGCTCATTGTTGAACCTGGACTGCCAAACGGAAACGATACTGTTGTTAAGTCTGAAACGAACGCGTTTGAATCCTGTACGATTCCGGGTGTAAAGGCAAAGACAGAACCCAATATGACGAAGAATCCGCCTATGGCTAAGGCAGTAATTAAGCCCTCATAAGGAGACTTGACTCTTGCGGCATTTCGAATCATATAATTGCACTCTCACCAATTCTGCTTATGCATCAATACCAATATAAAATTTTGTTTTGTGCAAATTGAGCTCTTAGGCTTATCTGTTTCATGTACCATTCAGCAAATTTGCGTATAGCCATCGCCCTGTGCGAGTAACCGTTCTTTTCCTCGATAGTCATTTCCGCAAACGTTTTGTCGCTGCCTTCTGGCTGGAAGATTGGGTCAAAGCCGAAACCTGACTTGCCCTGTTCTTTGCGTTCAGCCAAGGTTATTTCGCCCTTGGATTCGCCCTCGAAACATATAGGTTCGCAAGTGGTTTGTTCGTCGCAGTAGGCTATGACGGATTGGAATTTAGCATGCCTATTCTACCAGTTCTCCATGAGTTTTAGGATACCGCTGTTGTGGATAGTGTGGTAAACGTAAGCGGCGTATGGACCGGGAAAACCGCTTAAGGCATCGATAAATAAGCCTGCGTCCTCCACAAAAATCGGTAAGCGGCACCGTCTGATAAGCATTTTATGACGCTTTTTTGTGCGATTTCTTTTAGGCTCTCGCTCTGTATTTCGTCCCCTTTCAGCTTGAGCATGCCGACTGCGAGGCCATGTTGGCTAAGGATGCTTCGTGCCTCATTGAATTTGTTGATGTTGCCCGTTGCAAAAAAGACAACCTTGCGTTTGGGAATTTGGCATACTTCATTGTTTGCGTTCTTCAACATAGCGCCCACGCCTCTCTATTTCCCTGATTTTCTCATAAACCTTTTCCGCCACTTGCACGCCTAAAATGGATGTGTAGCCGCACAAGCACGTTTTGGAAGCATTCTTCCCAATGCTGGAAGTGCGTACTCTGCAATGCACGCTTGAGCAAATGCAAATCCACGCCTTGCGCTTCGAGTTCGATGTTTTTTTCGCCTAAACCAAAGTCGACAAAGAAAACTTCTCCTTTGGGACTTAGTATCATGTTGGAGGTCGTTAGGTCGCCATGGATTAAGCCATGTCTGTGGAGTCTTGCGATGGATTCGCCGATTTTAACGCATAAGTCATGGCGCTCCGCTTTGGAAACCCTGTTTAGAACCTGTTTTACTTGCTGCCCTTCAATGTACTCCATGATAATTGAGGATTCGTGGTACGTTTACCATGTAAATCAGCGGCGTCGGCACCCCAGCGGCTTTGGCTTCATGCATCAACTGAGGCTCATGCACCGTGCGGTAACTTCGAATCCGCTCATCCAGTGCTGGCGGGCGGTACCTTTTTGGAATTCGGACTTTAACGATTACTTTTCGTTCATGCCAATCCAGCAAGGAAAAGGCTGGCTTCGGCGCCTTTCTTAAGCAGCTTTGCCGTGTCTACTTTATCTATTGTATCCATGGCACATCCACCTTGTCGACTCTCCAACGTAACTTCACAAAACTCTCATCAACAGGCGTAACTAACCCATGCCGATAGGCTAAGGTTCCTGTCCATGCAATCATGGCGCCGTTGTCAGTAGCAAACTCCAGCGGAACCACATTGAAGCGGGCATCATGCTCCTCAGCGATTATGGCAAGCATTGATTGTAGACGTTTGTTTGCCGCCACTCCTCCAGTCAGCAAGACCTCCTTTTTTTCGGTATGTGCCAACGCCCGTTCAGTAACTTCAGTAACCATTGAGAAGGCGTGTTCTTGGAGACTGTAACACAAATCCTCCAGCCTGCAATCACCCTTCTGTAGCACAGTTGTTGCCGCTGTTAACAAGCCGCTAAGCGACAAATCCATGCCCTTGACCACATACGGCAAAGAAACCAGCTTTTCACCTTTAGCCGCCAACTGCTCAACGGATGCGCCAAGCGGCAAACCCTTCTTGTGCTTAAGCCCTGCTTCCCGAGCAAAAACGTCCAAACAGTTGCCAAGCGCAATATCTAAGGTTTCGCCGAACACGCGGTAGCGTCCCGATTCGAAGGCGGTAACCATTGTGTTGCCTCCTGAAGCGTAGAGCGTCACGGGGTCTTGAGCGCCTGTTTTAAGTTTTCCGATTTCTATGTGGGCTACCGAATGGTTGACACCTACGAGTGGAACCTTAAGGTACGATGCCAAAGCTCGCGCGACGGTTGCTCCCGTACGCAACGATGGTCCTAAGCCTGGTCCCTGAGAAAACGCGATAACCGTTAATTCGTCGGGTTTTACGCCGGCTTTTGAAAAAGCCTCCTTAAGCACCTTATCGGCTACTTCCGCATGGTGCCTTGCTGCCTCTCTAGGGTGGATTCCGCCTTCCGCTGGGATATATCCGTCGGATTTGTTAGCTAAGATTTCACCGCCAAACGTGGCTATGCCAACTCCGAAGTCGTCAGCTGAGGATTCGATGCCCAAGCAGTAATTGCCCAAATCAGTTTTCTTTGCCTTTTTCATGTCATTCCACATTTAACTGGGGATACATATTTTTATGTGAATCCAACGCTTATATTACTGTATTATTTGGAACTGATCTAAATGCCTAAACGCAATGACCTTGAACAGAAAGCACTCCACTACGTCGTCGGTACAGGCTATCAGGGTGTTCTTCAATCAGATTTATGGCGTGAACTCGGCGCAAGCAGCCGCGAAGGCTCACGCGTCTCAATCAAACTTGAAGAGAAAGGACTTATCCGCAGGGAAAAAGAACTCCAAGAAGGCAGATGGACATACAGGCTCTACCCTAAAAGGTTGCCTGCATCAATAGAAACCATCGTAGACTGCCCATGCCTTCTTTGCCCAGACAACGCAAGATGCGACCCAACAACTGCTCTTTCACCGAAAAGTTGCCCAAAACTAACCGATTGGATACTTAACTTGGGAAAAGAAGCTCCAGTTACTCCTGAAGGTCCAAGCGCAGACGTATCAGAACCCAGCATGCCCGAGGATGATTCCGTTGCCGAAAGCTTGGATACGTGAAAGAAAAAACGAATATTATTATAAAAAAGCTAAAGAAGAAAACTATCGCAGCCGATCCATATACAAGCTGGTTCAAGCTAACGAGAAATATGGCTTCATTAAATTACGCGATGTAGTTGTTGATTTAGGCGCGGCTCCCGGTGGCTGGATTCAAGCAGCAAGAAAAATGACGGGCAAACATGGCTTCGTTTTAGGTATTGACTTAAAGGCAATTGAACCTTTCACTCAGGAATACATCCGAACAATTATCGCCGACTTCACTGAGCCAGGAATTGTTGATCAAATCATCTCGTTTATTCCGCGAAAAGCAGACGTAGTTCTCTGTGATGCTGCCCCAAACATCACGGGTGTATGGGAAGTTGACCACGCAAGACAAATTGACTTAGCCACCCAAGCCCTCGAAATCGCCCAATGTGTGCTAAGACCAAACGGGAACTTTTTTGTCAAAGTCTTCGAAGGTGACCTACTCAATGACTTCCTGTTAAATATAAAAACGCTCTTTGAGGAGGTCAAGTTGGTGAAACCTCAGGCAAGCCGCCAACAAAGCAGTGAAATGTACCTTTTAGCTTTGGGCTTAAAGACGGCTCGTGAATGTGAAGGGGAAAATTAATTTCTGCTCAAATCTCACTATATTGTTAGGTGTAAAATTTGAAAATTATTTCAGCAGATTCTGCGGCAGCTACACTAGACGATCAGTTTAACCCCGTCTGCCATGTTGCTTCTGTTTCGGTATTGGTTGAACCACCCTATAGGGAACCATCATTTCGGTTAGCTGAACCGATTTTTAGAGAAGTTGAAACTGGATTTGATGTGATTGTGCATGAAGCTGAGCTCTGCAGAAGCTTACTCGATAAAATGAAGGCTGATGTTGTGCATTTGGATATGTCGCTTGGAGGAGTTTCAGTCGAAGAGCTATCACCTGTTGAGCTCATGAACCTTCGAGCATCAAGTAAAGGAAGACAGAACATTCTCAAGATTCTGCCAAAGCTCAGAAAAATCGCCTGTGAAATCAAGCGGCTTCATGGCATAGACATGTTGGCTATTGGCAAAGAAAGCGTGGCTGTACGGATAGCTGAGTTGACTGCTGGGGCAGAAGCGATTCTGTTTGCTGCCCAAAAAGCAATGGATGAGAAAGAGAATGTTTTGTTGGGGTTGCCGCTGATGTGCCAACCCAGATTCCTGGGTAACGGGGTGTATCTTCATTCGCTTATCGCAAACGAGCATGACGTACGCGGATTCAGCGTGGATACGCAAGGAGTATTAACAAAGGTTAAATTGTCTGAAACGTTAAATCCCATTGCAAGAGGATTCAGAGCTTTAAAAATTAAACCGCAAAAATAGAAGGTTAACTACATGAATATTCCATTTTCGTTCTGGAAAGAAGCTTCACCTAAACGCAAGAGAATCTACTCAGTAATCTTCATGCTTATCCTCGCAATTGCGACTACATTAATAGGTACATTAGTGCCAATAAGCGATGAATACGCTAGACTGATAAATGATACCCTAAACCAAACGGTTACTAATAACACCGCCAATGGCACGTTAATCCAGCATATTTTCTTAAACAACTTTCTGCTTTGCCTTGCGATGTTTATTCCTCTTGCAGGTGCCGTATTTGGCTTATTCGTAATGCTAAACACTGGTATCGCTTTAGGAGCCACCCTCAGATTACAAAGCGTCACTGCCGCTTCAGCAGCGGTACCCAACATTTCACTAACCACAGCAATCTTGGGATTAATTGGTATAGGATTAACGTTTTTGTTAGAATATGTCTCCTACTCTATCGGTATCTCAGAAAGCATATGGCTGTTTCGCAGATTAACCCAACGCCGATGGAGAGAACTCAAAAACACTGCAATATTAATCGGAATCGTTGCTGCCTTTCTTATTATTGCATCATTGGTGGAAACATGGGTAATAACGGCTCTCGGCTAAAAAGCACCCTTTCTTTTTAATTTTTCAATATTTCCAAACTGATATCTAACGCTTTTACGCTGTTAGTTATTTCCCCCATACTTATAATGTCAACATTTGCCTTCGCATACTGCAAAAGGTTATCGCCTATTATTCCGCCGCTAACTTCAAGCAATACGCTACCAAACCCCGCTTTCTTAAGCGCTTGGCTTGCTTCTTTGGCTTGTTTTGGAGAAAAATTATCAAACATAACGATATCAGCTCCAACTTTTGCTGCCTTCAAGGCATCCTCAACATTAGTTACTTCAACCTCGATTTTTTTGGTGAAAGAGGCATTAGCCTTAGCTTTTCTAACGGCTTCCTCAACGCTTCCAACAATAACAAGGTGATTATCCTTAATCAGAATCATATCATCCAGATGCAGCCTATGTGGGTCACCGCTTCCAATGACTACGGCTTTTTTGTCGAAGTAAAGCAGTCCAGGGGCGGATTTGCGTGTTGCAGCAATTTTCGCTTTCACCTTTGCCGTCTCAAGTCTCTCTGTTAGCGTTCGCGTTTTGGTTGCTATGCCGCTCATTCGCGAAAGAAGATTAAGCATTGTTCTCTCAACTGAAAGGATTGTTTGGGCATCACCTGAAATCTGCAGTAGGACTTGTTTGTTTTTTATTTTTTCTCCGTCAGAAACCTTGGCTTTAACGCTGAGCCCTAAGGTTTCGGCAAAAAAAGTTGCTTCTTCAATTCCAGCCACTACACCCTCTTCTTTAGCAATAAGCTCTGCTTTGACAATTAAATTTGAGGGAATAACTGCTGCCGCTGTCACATCGCCCTGTCCGATGTCGTCGGCGAGGATTTGCCTAAGTTTATCCTCTAATAGGTTTCTTGGAATGAACATACTTGTAGTGTTGGTGCTTTGAACTTAAAATGCTTGCTTTTTTTCTCCATTAAGGGATAGTTCAAATATAATCTTGCACTTAACTGATGCTATATGCGACTGTTACTCAGCTGCTCCGAACTCGGATTAGGACACGTTTCACGAATTATTCCATTAGGGAAACGGCTGGAGAAAAACGGTCACGAACTGTTCTTTTTTTCAGGTAAAAAAGCCTATGAGATGCTCCAAAAAGAGTTCAGTCATGTTTACGAGTGCACACCAGTTGCCTGGTATGAAAATGCTCACGGCATAAACACGTCGGCATCACTTCTCAACCTCCTAGTTCCACTTCCACTCTTTAACATGGAGCAAAAAAAGTTTGAACTCAAGACCTCCAATGCCATGGAAACCATCCACCGCTACTATGACTTAAGAGAAAACCTCCATGACATTGCGCCAGACATCCTTATTGCTGACGGCGACATAAACGCTCTTCGCCTTGCCCAAAGATGGAAAATTCCCTCAGTATACATCGCCAACATGATTAGACCAAGCTACGGTTTCTCGGCTCTTCTCAGTCCGGGAGAACGCGTGGTTGAACGGTACGTAAAGAATTGCTCAAAAATCATAATCCCTGACAACCCACCGCCCTATACGGTTTCCGAATATAACATCGGTAACTTGGAGAATGTAGGATTAAACGGAAGCGCTGAGTATGTGGGAGCTTTCGTCGACACAGCACCTGTTAGGGGCTCCCAAGATCATATTTTTGCTCCAATCAGCGGACCCACGGGAACAAGAGCAAAACTTCTGAAAACCCTTCTCCCTGTGCTTGGAAAACTTAAAACCAAATGCGTTATAAGTCTGGGCACCCCAGGAAAGAAGGCTTCAACGAAAATCGGCAACTGCGAACTCCACACATGGCTCTCGCACGAAGAACGACAAGAAGCCATGAAAAATGCTAAATTTGTGATTTTTAGCGGCGGACACGCAACATGCTTTGAAACCATCAAGTATGCTAAACCAAGCATCTGCATCCCAACCCAGCCCGAACAGCTAGGCAACGCAGCTAAACTACAAGACCTAAACTGCTCCATAACAGCAAAGAACAAAAAACAACTCAAAAAAGCAATCGAAAAAATGCAGATCGAAAAAGAAACCTACGACAAAAATATGACGGTTTTAAGCGAGTTCTCTAACAAGTTTAAGGGTTTAGATCGAGCAGTTTCAATCGTTGAAACCCTGTTAGATTAAGACTTATTTGTTAGGTTTAGACGTTTGACTTTGCCGTTGGGTGTTTCTTCGTCAAAGATTATTGCTTTGAACTTGTAGATTTTTGCTTCTTTTGTTAGCCAACTGTCTGGTGGCAACCCCGCTTTCATGCAGCACTGGCATAAAAACTCTTCTTCACACCAACCCCACTCCATGGGGACCTGGGGCAGAAGCAAACCCTTGTGATATCCACGTTCGATAATTAAGCCGTCTTCTCCAACTTTGATTTTGCTCACGTATTCTTTAGGGTTGGCTACTTCGACTGGTTCGGGAGGTGTGAGAACGCTGACTTCAAAAACAACATGACCTAACTCTGCTATGGACATGGGCTCAAAGCGTGGATCCTCCGTTGCAGCGTTAACAGCGCTGTCAATCACAGCTTCAACTAAAGGACTTGTAGGGTAGGGGTAGCCGATGCAACCGCGAAGCATCTTCTCGCCTTGCCCAAAACTGTTGATGGTGACAAAGACGCCGCAGTGCTCGAAGAGTTTTTTAGGTGTTTCTTTGGGCGGTTTTGGGGCTTTGCTTGTTTCCAAATATTGTTTTACTGTGTTTCGGGCTAAGCTGATTAGGAATTCTCCTTCTTCTTGGGTTAATTCAAACGACATAACATACCTTCCTCAAACACAAACCTACGAAGGGCTGAATTGCCTGTTATACCTAAAAAATAAAAATTAAGGGTTGGCTAAAACTTTATGGATTCTTCAGCAACGCCTTCCTTAGTTATAATAAGGAAGTCAATTCCGTCACCGCTCATGGAATCTCGGCTAACCGCTGACTTTATCGACCGCGTAACAAGCTCTTTTGCTTCGTTAGCAGTCATGGTTTCCTTATAGCCTTCTTCGAGAACACCCATTGCGATTTCTGTGCCTGAACCCACAACTGCGTACTTGTCAGGAATAAGTGACCCTAAGACGTCAAGCACATAGAGCGATGCGCCTTCATCATCTAAACCGCCGACGATTGTCTGCGTGAATAATGGCGAGTATCTACGGTTGAACAGTACGTTAGCCAAGAGTTTTGATGCTGAACGCACGCTGATTTTTCTTCCGACATCCATACTAAATAGGTTGGCTTGCGCTTGCATTTCTTTGGCAAGAATCTGCATATCTCCAACCAATCCAGCGCATGCTACACCGATCTGGTCTGTTACTTTGAAAACTTTTTTGCCGCCTTTACTCATAATAAAGTTACCATATGTAACTCTTTTTTCTGAAGCTAAAATTACTCCATCATTAAAGACAGCGCCCACAGTGGTAGCGCCTGGCATCCATCCGCCGCCTTGTTGAGCTTGGTTGCCTTGAGCTTGCTGTTGGTCTTGCGGCATAAGCTGGATTTGTGGAATATTGGGTAATCCAGGTAGTTGTGGTCCATAACCTTCCATAATTTTCGCCTTTTCTTGATATACACAAGACAAATTATTAAGGTTACTTATAACCATTATAGAGTAAGCGTAGTGGCGTGTATGAGCGAAGATAAATCTTTAGAGTGCCAAAAATGTGGAAAACCCATCGGTTACGTAACAGTTACAACCAAAAACTTCATAGCCGCCAAACCATCCGTGGACAACGTAAAGTTAGTAACTACATTAATGGATTACTCCAGCAAAAATAGCTTCAACCGCAGAAACTTTTAACATACACCCAATCCCTTCAACAAAAAAGGAAGACCAAATGATAGAAATATACACCCAAAACATCGACGGTACATGGTTCGCAATCGCCACAAGCAAGCAACAAATCATAGCAACATCCTTCGGGATTGACCAAAACACAACCGTTGAAAAAGTACTATTTAACATACCTTTCAATTTGGCTTTTCAAGTTTTCCATGAGCCGATGGCTTCCGCAAAAAATGCACTCGCAACCTTGAAAAACGTTTATGAAGGAAAAGATGTTAACGGAAATCTATCTTTGGCAACATCTCATTTGCCAGCCTATACCAAAAAAGTCCTCAAAACAACCTCAAAAATTCCAATTGGCTACGTAACATCTTATGGTGCAATTGCCAAAGCTGTCGGTGGTGGACCCAGAGCAGTCGGAAACATTATGGCATCTAATCCTTTTGCGCCTATCATTCCTTGCCACAGGGTTGTTAAAGCTGATTTTACGTTGGGCGGCTATGGGTTTGGTTTAAAAGTTAAGGCGGAGCTTTTATGCAGGGAAAAACGAGGGTTTTCTTCATCCAAAGAAATTGAAGTTGATGATGATGAGCAACTAATGGTTTTCCCAGTCGAAAACGTTCTCAGAAACTTTGCTTAAGATAGTGTTACGCAAATGATAAATGTGGGTGAACCACACTCAAAGCAAGTGACCACCATGGTTTATAGAGGCCTCTACGTTGGAAGATTTCAGCCATTCCATTTAGGGCACTTAGACGCCATAAAGTACGCCTTAAAAGAGGTTGATGAATTAGTAATTGTCATAGGAAGTGCCCAGTACAGCCACAACGCCAACAACCCATTTACGGCAGGTGAGAGGCTGGTCATGGTTCGTCAGGCACTGCTTGAGGCAGGGGTGGATTATTCTGAATTGTGGATTGTTCCTGTACCTGATGTTCACTTGCACATGTTGTGGGTCAGCGCGGTTGAAGGCTATACGCCAAAATTCAGCGTCCTGTTCTCTAATGAGCCGTTGACTAAGAGGCTTTTCATGGAAGCTGGCTACGAGGTTAAGAACATACCGTTGTTCGAGCGAAAGGTCTACAGTTCAACTTTTGTCCGTGAAAAAATGGCTAAAGACGACAGTTGGACTGAGCTTGTGCCAAAGAGCGTTTCGAACTTCGTTTTGGAGATTGATGGGGTTAACAGGCTAAGGGACTTAACCAGAACCGACCGAGTCAGTTAAGTCACCATTTTTTCTTTTGATGCTGCGCGGTAATAGCGCCAAGCTAAAAGGTAAATGGTGACTAAAACCAGCACTTCAGCAAAAATCCCAAAGATGATGTTCCCTAAAAGGGCAAGAAAGTTGTTAGCCATATGAAGCGTTACGGCAACCAAGTAGTAGGGTAAAGGATTCCTTTTGGCAATGCCATAAGCGGTTACGGTTGCGCTGGAAGCATGAAAAATGATGCCCGGTACTCTTGCAATTGGGGGCACACCTACAAAGAACACATATTCAGCAAACTCTGCAATACCAAAACCCAAACCGATCAGTAAACCCAAAGTTACAATAGATCTTTCTGTTTCACCGTGCCTGTAGAACAAAGGAAAAACTTTAGCTATCTCTTCTATGACTGGCGCTAAAACAACGATTAATAAGGCTACAGAAAACTCAGTTGGATAAAAACCCTCAAAAAAAGATGCAATAGGAATACTCACCAAAATCCCAGAGGCAAAAAAGAAAATAAACTCCCTTCGACTAGGCCTATGAAGCGGAATGACGCATTGCCTTTGATTTTCCATAAAAAAAACTCCCTATTAAACAATGAACCAATCACTTGCTTATCAGCATTTTCGCTAACTCCCTAAAAGCCAGCTGTTATAGGGTCGGAAGCTTTAATTATTTCCCTTAAAACGACAGTCGCATAAGACCCTCTAAACAACATAAAACTCACTTTTACCTGACACGTTCCATCATCTGAATTCACCGAAACACCTTGAAGTTTAAAGTCCTTGATGGGAGTTACAGCCGTACGTAAACCGCCTTTCCCACCCGTCCTCGACAATACATTAACAAAAAAGTTTTCTGCATTAACCCCTTCCTGCTCAAGAACTTTACGTTCTATCTTCCCCATGATACCTTGGGAAAGCTTCTGTTTTACTCCAAATATAGGAAGAGCAACACGCAACCTTCCAGATCTAATCTGAGAGTTTACTTCAGCCAAGTTCTCTGCAGCTGCAATTTTAGATACCGAAGTCAGATGTAATCCAGAACGCTCAACCCCAACCACATAATCTCCAACAACAGCCTCATTCAAAGGCAAACCATCCTTTATCCGCTCGCTCAGAAAACGATTAAACAAGTAGGCCTGGTGAGCTTGAACAAATAGCGCCTGAAGTTTCAGGGGCAAACTTTGGAAAGCTCCAACAAAATCACAGGGATTATCGGCTAAATGGTTGAGCATTATTCGTTCAAAACGGAGTTGAATGGGAAAGTTCATCTGAGCATTCTTGAAATTTTTTGTTGTTTCTAGTTCTTGCCGGGCTTGCCTTGAAGCTGGATGCTCATGTGCGCTTGATTTAGCCAAAAAAAGCATCGCTGCCTCCTCAAAATCGCCTCTGACAAGGGCTTTTCCAACCAAATGCGTTATGGGACGGGTGGTTCCGAAGCGTTGATGCCCAAAAAAGTTGGGGATACCACCGATTGCATCGAGTTCCTGCATTGTTTGGGCGATGTTTTCTTTAATGTTTGTCTCTGAATCTTGAATAGATTTGATTGTAATTGTGAAATTATTGCCTAAAAGGTAGAACAGAGACATCATCTCTCTAATGTAACCTACTGGGCGCACTTCCAGATCTCTAACCTCTACTTTCCCAGCTTCTTCAATTGAAATGTTTTCAATTGAGATATGTTGGGCAGTTACAGCTTTGGCGTCTTTGATTCCTGCAAACTGGATTCTTTCTTGGTCAATGCCCAATGACTTCGCAACGTTTTTCACAGCAATGAAGGTGTCCCAGTTTTTTTTAACCAAAACACAAAGCAAAAAACGCTTCTTCTGGGAAGTAGAACCCAAAACCTTACTTGGAATAGATTCATTGATGCTTGCCTTGGAGCCATCAACAAGGACTTCCTCAACAACAAAATCCTCAATCGACGCCTTAATTCTGCCGCCTACGCCTCCAGTTTTCGTAGCGTAAACTTCTAAGCCCAGCAACTTTTCAAGGGAGGGAACAGACAAAAAAAGACTCGCCTATAACAATTTGAGCTTGCCAGTTAAACGGTCAATCATACCTGACGGTGCAGGACCAATCCCCAAACAGGTAATTGTTCCTTCGGGAACCTCTGTTAAGCCTCTATCAACTATCAGCGCATGGGGCAAACCTAAATCATCAGCAGCCTCTTCGAGTTCGCCTAGTTCTTTTTCTCCGGCAACCTTAACAGCGACTTTTTTTTGCCCCTCAAACATCCACGCTTCCCACCACTTCTTATGCCGAGCATAAGCGTTCTGAGCAGCTGAAACAGCGGCATGCCCAGCTTGGGCTGCGATTTTGCCTTTGCTCATCTGTAGGTCGGTTCGGAAGACTAGGACTTGCTTGTATTCAAATTCGCCCATTTAGCATTATCCCGAATCAATGTTTGCACTGGAGATTTTAAGGGTTTGCAGACAAGTAGAGCAAACCAAAGTAAGCCAAAGCCGCAAGCATTGCAGGTTTCCTTGATGCCGTAAGCAACATCTTACCTTGAAAATCAATCTCATCCACATCCCTAAGAGCCCGATCTACACCCAATTTTCCGCAGACCCGAAGCATCTCATCCAATTTCTCATCGGAAAGAGAATTAAGAAAACGCCTAAGCCGAAGCATAACGCTGAAGTCGAAACTTAATAGGTCTTCGCATCGTTTTTGATAAACCCTCAAGAAATCGGATGATACATTGCCTTGTTTTAGTGCTTGACTTGCAACTTCAGCTGCTGCTCGGGCACACGTTAACCCAAAGATTACTCCACCGCCAGTTGTAGGTTTAACCTGTGAAGCGCAGTCGCCGACCGCAAGGAAACCATCTGCGTAAGACCTGTTGATTGGTCCACCCAACGTAATGGCATGGTAGCCGGCCTGTGTTATTTTGGCTTTTCCAAGCTGTTTAGAGGCCACAGGATGCTTAGACATTAGCCGCTTGAGGTATTCGCGTGGGTCTCCATGGTTTGTTGCCAAACCGACTTTTGCTGAGCCATCTATTCTTGGAATGAGCCAACCGTAAAAGCCAGGTGCATAAGATTTGCCAAAATAAACTTCAACCGCGTCAAGCTCAACATCCTGCACGCTGTCAACTTCTGCTTCAACAGCATAAACCAAACCGCTGGGCTTAAAGGTTGGTAAGCCCACTTGCCTTAGAAGCCTGGAAGATACGCCTTCAGCATCCAACACCACTTTGGAATAAACTTTCTTTTCAGCACCTTCGGCTTGCATAATGTTAACACCTTTAACAAATCCATCTTCTATCAGAAGTGATTTGACGCGAGAGCTCAAAACAAAGCTTGCTCCAGCTTCTTGAGCTTTACTAGCCAAGTATTGGTCAAACCGTGCCCTATTCAAAGCGGTCGTAACTGGACAAGAAAGCTGGAGCGAAAACTTTGTTCCAGCAGGCGAGTAAAAGTTGGCAGTACAGAAGGTGTTCTCAACTATTGCTTTTGGAAGCGGATAAAGCCCTATTTTTCTTAGGCTTCTTATGCTTATGTGTCCAGCACAATGGGAAGGCAAACCAATCTGTGGGTGCTCTTCAAAAACTGTGGCTTTAACACCATTATTAGCTAGGTTTAATGCTGCATATGAACCAACGGGTCCGCCACCTACAACTATTGCATCTGCGGGCTGAATTTTTTGGGGCATCATCGTTATGCTATTGGATTTTTCATTATATAAGGTCTACAAAGCGAGCCTGAGATAATCTGAAAAAGTACAGAAAACGCAAAGAACCAAAATTCCATTTCTTTAGATCCAACAAAAAGCGAGAAAATAAGTTAAGAAAAAACTTATTAATGCAGGTGGACTAGCTCGATTCGACGTTTACCCCTAGACATCGAGGAAGTTCGGATCTTGCCGCTTACTTCAAGCTTCAGCAGCAGTTCGTTAAAGTCTTTGAAGCCTAAATCTTCGTACTCGTTTTTTAGCTGGTCAAAGAGGTCGTCGTCTGTTAAGTCGCCTTTCTTAGTCAGAACTTCCAGCAGGTAGAAGTAGGCTGGGCGTGTTTTCCAAGTTTTTATCTGCGGCATAAGCATTCCTTCCTATGCAACTGGTGTTTGTGGCTTTTGTACTTGTCGGATTTGCTGCATAAAGCTCTTGTACCATTTTTCCATGTCAGGAGTAATTGAGGGACCCATCTCTTTTAAGGCGTCCTGAAAGTCTTTCATGGTAACTTCGCTTGAACTTACGTTCTTTCGCAGCGCATGCATTGCAGCTTCGCGGCAAAGAGATTCTATGTCAGCGCCAGAATAATATTTGGTTGCAATTGTTATCTGATTTAAGTCCACATCTTTGGCGATTGGCATGCCCTTTGTATAAATCTTGAGGATTTGCAAACGGCTCTTCTCATCAGGCTCAGGCACATAGATTAAACGGTCAAAGCGTCCTGGACGTAATACAGCAGAATCAACCATGTCAGGTCGGTTAGTAGCAGCGATAACTACGATGTCTTGCAACGTCGTAATGCCATCCATTTCAGTTAGCAGTTGACTTATGACGCGTTCGGAAACGCCGCTGTCAGACATCCCCATCCCACGTCTGGGTGTTAGAGAATCGATTTCGTCAAGGAACACTACTGAAGGCGCGGCCATACGGGCTTTGCGGAACACTTCACGAATTGCTTTTTCCGATTCACCAACCCATTTGCTGAAAACTTCAGGCCCCTTTATGGATATGAAGTTGGCTTCGCTCTCTGTCGCTACAGCGCGTGCCAAAAGGGTTTTGCCGCAGCCAGGTGGACCATAGAGCAAAATGCCTTTTGGCGGTCTAATTCCAAGTTTGGTGAAGATTTCAGGGGTCTTTATCGGCCACTCCACGGCTTCTATGAGGTGTTGTTTCACATCGTCGAGTCCGCCAGCATCGTCCCAGTGAACTGTTGTGACTTCAATGTAGACTTCCCGCATAGCTGTAGGTGTAACTTCTTTGTATGCACCAAGGAAATCGTCCATCTTAACTTCCATCTTTTCCAGCACTGCAGGCGGGATGCGCTCTTCTTCCAAGTTGATCTGCGGCAGGTATCTTCTTAATGCTTTCATAGCGGTTTCTCTTCCCAAAGCGGATAAATCGGCGCCCGTGTAGCCGTGGGTCATGGCTGAGAGTTTGGGAAGGTCAACATCTTCTGCCAATGGCATGCCGCGGGTGTGGATTTGGAGAACTTCGTAACGTCCTTTTTTGTCGGGGACGCCGATTTCAATTTCTCGGTCGAATCTGCCTGGGCGACGTAGAGCTGGATCTAGTGCGCCTGGACGGTTGGTTGCGCCTATTACGATTACGTTTCCTCTGCCAGACAAGCCATCCATCAATGCAAGGAGTTGAGCAACGACGCGTCTTTCCACTTCTCCTGTGACTTCTTCCCGTTTGGGCGCTATGGCGTCAAGCTCATCAACGAATATGATACTGGGTGCGTTCTGCTGGGCTTGCTGGAAGATCTCGCGGAGCCGCGCTTCGGATTCCCCGTAGAATTTGCTCATGATTTCGGGTCCGTTTATAGAGTAGAAGTTTGCTTCTGACTCGTTTGCAACTGCACGTGCGAGGAGGGTTTTCCCGCAGCCAGGTGGACCGTGAAGCAATACCCCTTTTGGCGGTTCAATTCCTAAGCGTTGGAACAGTTCTGGGTGGCGAAGGGGCAATTCGACCATTTCGCGGACGCGCTGGATTTCTGTGTGGAGTCCTCCGATGTCTTCATAGTTTGTTCGAGGTAGCCCTTTGCCTTCGGGAGCTGGCTCATTTAGGATTGTAAGTTTTGATTCGGCAGTTACTTTGATAATACCGTGGGGACGTGTTTTTGAAACGGTAAATGGTATGGCGTGCCCTAACATCATGACTAGAGTTGTATCGCCTTCGACTAAGGTGCGTTCCATGAGGCGGTTTTTGACAAAGTTGGTAAAATCCTCATCTACGTTTAGTCGCATGTCTACAGGTGCGAGTGTTAAGGAGAGCGCAGTTTTGACTTTTGCAGGTCGAATAACCACGTATTCGTTTATGGCTACGCCACTGTTTTTTCGGGTGAAACCGTCGATGCGGATGATGTCGCGGTTTTGGTCTTCACTGTAGGCTGGCCAAGCAATCGCTGAGGTGGTGCGTTTGTTTACAATTTCAATTACGTCTCCAGCACTTATACTAAGTTTCTGCATGGTTCGCTGGTCAATTCGGGCGATTCCTCTGCCAACGTCTCTTTGCCGTGCGTCTCCAACGCGTAGTTGTACTTCGCTCATGTAGAATTATCTCCTAAATAATCCTGACTTGTTGTTTTTTGGATGCGTTTGAAAAAGCGGTTATGACTATATAAACTTTAAAGTGTAAGAACAAAGACTTCAAAGCAATATTAGAGAGCTGAATTAGGTGGTTTGTGGGTTTAAGCGACTCAATCGCGGCTTGTTCTACGTATCTGGAAGGTTTGTGCTTGGCTTACGCCGGGGATTTTTGCGAGTTTTTCTTCGAATTCATCAACAAGACCTGACTTATCTTCTGGATATTTAATTTGAACCAAGAGTGCAATGAGTCCAAAAGCAACTGGTTCCTCGCCGTATCCTTCAATTGCCGCGAATTCAGGCAGGACGGCTTTGATTTTGGCTTTGAGGTCATCGAAACTCGGCACTATGTCTTCGGGAAAAACCTTGTAGGTAACTAGTACGCTGCCCATACGCTTCCCCTTATGGTCCGCTAAAACCGCATTTGGGGCATTTGTAGAGTCGACCGAATTTGCGACATTTGCCGTCTCGTTTAATCTGGATTTCACCGCATTGTGGGCATAGGTACTTTGTAGATTCGCTGCCTGGCGGAATTGGTTTTCCGCAACTTGTACATGTGACTAGGGACAACTTTTCTGACATGAACTTCACACTTCTGTGCCGTCATAATTGTAAGGGTTCCTTATATTTGCTATGCTCAAAAACCACGCTTGAGCCATAAGATTTTTTTGCGCAAGTAAATACAATACGGGCTTCCTTTTTTAAATTTGCAGGTATTTCGCAAATCTCTTAAGATGGTTTCTTGCCTATCATATTTTGTGGAATCGTTTTGGGCGTAAACTTCAAAGACCTCATACCAAAAACCCCAATAAAACTCGAAGATTTAGGCGGCAAAATCATAGCCATAGACGCCTACAACGCCATCTACCAATTTCTAAGCATAATCCGTCAACCTGACGGCACACCCCTAAAAGACAGCTCGGGAAAAGTCACCAGTCACCTAAGCGGACTCTTTTATCGCACAAGCAACCTAATTGAAATGGGCATTAAACCAGTCTATGTTTTCGACGGCGAATCTCCAGCCTTGAAGGCGTCGGAAATTGAGAGACGTAAGCAAGTAAAGGTTGAAGCAGTTGCACATTATGAGAAAGCGGTGGCAAAAGGCGATAGAGAAAAAATGTTCATGTACGCTCAGGCATCGACTAGCATGAAAGATTACATGTTGGATGACAGCCAGAAGCTTCTGGGGCTTATGGGGTTACCGTGGGTTCAGGCACCGGGCGAAGGTGAAGCTCAAGCAGCGCACATGAACAAAAAAGGCGACGCAGATTACTGTGCAAGCCAAGACTACGACAGCCTCCTTTTTGGAGCGTGTAAGCTGCTAAGAAACGTGACCATTTCTGGGAGAAGGAAAAGAGGAAAAGTCACAATTGAAGTAGTCCCTGAAGTTGTGGAATTGCCCAGAACGCTTCATGAATGCGGGTTAACACGTGAGCAACTTATTGACGTCGGAATATTGATCGGAACTGACTTTAACCCTGACGGTGTAAAAGGGATAGGACCAAAAACCGCTCTAAAACTTATAAAAAAATACGGCACTTTGAAGAACGCTATCCCACATATAGAAAACATGACTTTCGCTGATAAGATAGAGGAAATACAGGAAATCTTTTGCCACCCAACAGTCACAAACAACTACAAGATAGAATGGAAAGAACCCGACGAGAACGGTTTAATTGACTTTATGTGCAGGGAAAAGGAGTTTGGTGAGGAACGTATCAAGAAATCGCTTGAGCGGATGACGTCTGGAAGCAAAAAGCAGAAGGGGAAGGTTTCTCTTGAAAAATGGTTCGGCTAAACAGCATACTGAGTGAATTTTTGGCAGGTGCAGCCTTTAATGGTGCATTGTCGGTCTTGCGAGTGGGTTCCTCTTGGGTGTCCGCAGGTTCCACAAGCTTTGAGTATTGTTGTGCTTAAGATTGCGTCTTGCGCTTGGATTTCGCTCATTCCCTTAACATCCAGTTGAACCTAAGCTTAGATGGAAATAAAAGTTACTTTACGGTAACTGATTTTGCCAGGTTGCGTGGCATATCAGGGTCGAATCCTTTCTCCAGAGCTACATAGTACGCCAATAACTGCAGTGGTACCGCAAACGGAATGGGCGAAAGTACGCTTGGTATGCCCTTTGGCACTTCGACGTAGTCGTCGGCTAAGGATTTGATTTCTGCGTCGCCTTCCTCGATTACAGCGATGATGTGGGCACCTCGGGCTTTCATCTCCATAATGTTGCCGATGACAGTTTTGTGGGTGTCATCTCTGGGGCACACGAACACGACTGGGAAGCCCTCTTCAATCAGGCTGATGGGGCCATGTTTGCTTTCGCCTGCTGGGAACGCGATGGATGGGATGTAGGCGATTTCCATGAGTTTGAGCCTGCCTTCGAACGCTGTGGCGGTGCTGATTCCTCTTCCTAAAAAGAAGAACACCTTGGAATTGTAGTATTTCTTTGCAATCTGTTTTATTTTTTCTTCTTGGGTCCGAACAATCGTTTCGACGTCTTCAGGCATCTTTTTGAGGTTCACCTCAAGGCAATCCATTTCATCCTGAGATATTTTGCCCCGTTTTTTTGACAACTTCAAAGCAAGCTGGGCTAAGACTGAGAGCTGTGAGGTGAAAGTTTTTGTGGCGGCCACACCGATTTCTGGACCTGCCTGCGTGCCAATGTAAACTCGGGAAATACGAGTCATAGATGAACCTATAACGTTGGTTAAGCTTAGCACGGTTGCTGCTCGTTGCTGTGCACAACTGACTGCTGCTAAAGTGTCTGCGGTTTCACCTGATTGACTCACAGCTAAAATAGTGCTGTCGATGTTGACGGATTTGCCGCATTGCTCCAAAAACTCTGAAGCATAAACTGGATAAGTAGGCAGAAACGCCAACTTAGAGAACATGTATGAAGCCGCCAAACAGGCATGATAGCTTGTTCCGCAGGCAACCAAGAAAACTTCGTTGGCCCGGTCAAGGAAAGTAGCCAACAAATCCAAATAGTGATCCTGAATACGCAGGGTGTTTCTGAGAGTTTGGGGTTGTTCATGGATTTCCTTAATCATAAAGTGCGGATACCCCTGCTTCACCGCCATCTCCGGAGTCCACTCAATAGTTATGGGTTCACGGATAACAAGACTATTGTCGGAGATTTTTCGGATTTCGTACCCGCCTGCGGTGAGAATGACGAGTTCACCGTTGTTTATCATAACAGCTTTATTGGTAACCTCCAAAAAAGCGGGAATATCTGACGCACAGAAAACCCCTTTGCCGTTGATACCTAAAACCAGTGGGCTTTCGTTTCGGGCGCAGATTATTTTATCGGGTTCGCGACTTGAGATTACGGCGAATGCATAGGAGCCATCTATCCGTTTGAGGCTAGCTAACACGGCTTGTTGGAGTGTGAGGTTGAGGTTTTGTTTTAGGGTTTCCTCGATTAGATGCGGCATAACTTCGGTGTCTGTTTTGGAAACGAATGTGTGACCAAGGTTTTGAAGTTCAGCCTTGAGTTCCATGAAGTTTTCTATGATTCCGTTGTGGACTACCACGATTTCTCCTGTGCAGTCGGTGTGGGGGTGAGAGTTAACTTTTAGGGGGGCGCCATGGGTTGCCCAGCGTGTGTGTCCAATGCCTATGCTGCCAGGCATGTCGTCTAGGTTGACGATTTTGTGTACTTCATCGATTTTGCCCGAGTCTTTTTTTATGAAGATTTTTCCGTTAGAGATGGTTGCTATGCCGACGGAGTCATAGCCGCGATATTCGAGACGTTTTAGGGATGAATGGATTAGGGGTGCAGCGTTTCCTTCTTTTAAGATACAGCCGAATATTCCGCACATTTTTGGGTCCTTCAGTACACAAATGATGATGGCTATTGAAGGTTTTGTTTTATTAATAAGGATTTTTAATAATAGTTTTTGACCACTAAAAGAGTTTTTTCAATGGTTATCTTGTATTTCCGTGCAAACAAACAACAACAAGCGACATTTTGCCTATAATTTTTGACCGCTATAAAAAAATTTTTTATAGTACTTTCAACTCTAATTCCTAAGACCAACAATGCAAAAAAAACTGCTCCTCCAACAAGAAGACAACAGCCAACAAGTAAAAGAAATCAGCATCCTAACCGACTCCCAAAAACTAAAAACCATACTAGGCAGCCTAAGCTGGAAAATCCTCAGCCTCCTCTCAAAAAAAGAAATGTACCCCCTAGAAATCGCAAGACAGCTATAACATGCATGAACAAAAAATCTACTACCACATAAGAAAACTCGCCAAAGCAGGAGCGATAATTGTTGTAAGAGAGGAAAAAAAGAAGGGCGCAACAGCAAAATACTACAAAACTGTCTCCCCAGCCTTCGGAATTGAATTTCCTCAAGGCTACAAACCCATCCAGAACATATGTACTCTAAGTCTGGATGAACCATCTGCAGAAATTCTTTCAAAGAATTCATCAACAAAGGCACCTTCGACGGAAAAATAGTGGTTGGCAGCCCAACGCCGCATGGACCCTTCAAAACCAGCGCCCGAGACGGTCACTACGCAGCGCATTTAGCGCTTTTTCTGGGGCAATTTGCCAAGATGCCCACCGAGTTTGCAGTAAAGTTAGACGTTGACGTGAAGGTGGAAAAAGAGGAAAAAAACAACCTCATCTTGGTCGGTGGTCCGGGAACTAATCTGCTAACGCAGGAAGTTAACGATTATTTACCCGTTAAATTCATCATGCAATCCTCCGAGCAGGGTTTTTTGCTGGGCGGCTTATCCTCGAAGAAGACTACGCAAGTTTACACTTCGGATGTTTCGGGGATCGTAGCTAAAATAGTGAACCCTTGGGATAGCAGCAAATGCATCGTGGTTTTAGCTGGAAACAAAGCGGTGGGAACTAAAGCGTGCGTTTTGGCGTTGACCAATTTCTGGAAGAAAACGCTGGAGAAATACAGTGGCGAAGACACATTTGCGGTTGCTATTCAGGGGTTTGATTTGGACGGGGACGGAAAAGTGGATTCGGTTGAGGTTAACGAGTAATTGAGCCCTAAACAAACAAAGGAAACTCTGTGGGCGTTTGGTCACCCTAACATTTTAGCTATTCACCCTACAACCTTGATGATTACAAAGGATACACAGGTGTCAAAAAATGGCGATTGCATCGTCGCTATGGCAGCAAACAAGTCATTGGCAGATTTTGGCACAGAATTCAAAGAGAATCTGAGAAAACCAGACGCCAAACTGTCAATCACAATAGAAGTAGAAGGTTTAAAGGAGATAATCTTTGCCTCCGGCGCACCTAATTTGATATTAATCCACCCAACCGACATAGTAGTAAGAAAAAGCAGCTACGTCTGTAACCGCACCTTAGCCATCTGCGCAGACAAAGCATCAAACGACCTCTCCAGAGAACTCAGAGAGAAACTGAAAAACCCCAAACAAAAAGTCAAAATAACCTTAACTGTTGAAGCCTAAACGATTTTAGCGTCCAAAACGACCTGCGACTCAAAAGGAGCGGTCTCACGGATACTTTTAGAATAAATGAATGATTCGACCTGTCGCCCATTTTTCTTGACCAACTCAGAGAAGCGCTGTTTGAGGTTTTCTATTGAGTCGGGTAAACGGACAAACCCATAAAAATGCGCAACTCCACCTTCGGGCTTAATTACGTTGCAGGCAGAGTCAACAAAGTCGATGGCGGTTTCAGGTAAATTCATAATCACTCGATCAGCAGTGCCCTTGAGTTTGGTTGCGGCAATTTCTCGTGCGTTGGCAAGTATTGGGAAGACATGGTTTTCTACCTTGTTAACCCGCACGTTTACCTTAAGCAGTTCAAAGGCGTCGGGGTTTATGTCGATGGCGTAAACTGTCACTGTTGGATTCCGCTTGCCAATTAGCACTGAGAAAGGTCCAACTCCCGCGAACAAGTCCGCTACCGTCCCGCCGTCCTGCACCTGCACAGCCACTCGTTCGTGTTCATGTGACAGCCGCGGAGAAAAGTATGCTTTTGCTATGTCAACGTGGTATTGGCAGCCGAATTCACGGTGGATGGTTTGGGTTTTGTGTTTCCCAGCGATGTAGTCATAGTCGCGGACACGAAAGACGCCGCTTATGTCGCTTGCTTTGGCTAGGACAGTGTTAACGTTTTTTTGTGTTTGCATTATTGCTTCGCCGATGATGTTCTGGTAAGGTCTGAGTTTGGGTTGAATGTCGATTACAACTACGTCACCGATTATGTCGAAGGCTTGAGGTACGTTAGCAAGTAAATCAGCGGGAAGTTTGTCTTGGAGAGCTTGGGTTAGAGTTTCGGGTAGTAAGTTGCTTTTCGCTAAAAACAGCAGTTAAGATACTGAAATTGCGAATTTGGCTTTTCAGAGTCGTTAGCTCTATGCCTTTGGGTTCTCTAATAAGGGGAATGCAGAGGCTGTCTTGTTCTCTTTGGATTACCAGCGATTTGTCGGCTAACCCAAATTTTGTGATTAACATTATTGTTTTTTCGCCGTTTGATTTCGGAACTTTGATACAGACTGATGGTTTGGGCATGGCTGTTCAGCTTTTTTCTATCTTATAGAGATTGTTTACTTTTTCGATGATGAATTTAACGTTTAACATTTTTTCCATCAGCCAAATATTCGATTCAATATGCTCAGAGATTGTTCGCACCAGAAAAACCGATTTTCCTTGCGTCAGCGCCATGTAGGGGATAAGCATGTCTGCCAAGAAAACATCAACCGTTGGCTGAACTGACAGTTCAGCTACAAGTTTTTGAGCGGCTTCTTTCCCGACAGCCTCAGCCATTTTTCGCAGTTCCCCAATCGCGTCAGCGCCAATAATTACGCCATTGTCGGTTTGTGCCCACAGAACAAGTGAGCTGCCTTTTTGGATGGGATTTGATTGGTCGTTTAGAACTTGGATTTCAGATTTGAAACCATTTTGGGAAAGGTAATCCTTTGTTGCCTTCGCTTGCCTCTCAGCAACTTGTCTATCAGCAAGATAGGTGCAGACAGAGATACCTTTAATCGCCTCCAACTTACCAAAAGATACAACCTGAAACGGCTTAAGATAACAGTTAGGCTTAACAGTCATCGTTGCTTCACCCATCCCCCTAGGATAATATCCGTATTTTTGAACAGAAATTTCCGCTTCAACACCCATTCGCTTTAAAGCTGGCAGGAGCACGTTTCTGAGGTAGTTTATGGTCGGGGCGTGAATGGTGTCTGTTCCGCCTTTAGCAACATGCACACGCACGGGATTTTGGGCAAACAAACAGATTGGAAGCGTTGCAGAGAACAGCATGGGGATGCTTCCTGCGGTTTCAATTGTTGCTTCGACGTTGCCACCTTTGATTTCCTGCGGCGAAAACCAAAGTTCTCTGGATCCTAAGGTGGCTCCTTTGATTTTTGCATTGCAAAGCTTCCCTGCAGTCAACACAGCTTCAAGATGCTGGGGTTTTAACCCTGGTTTGGGGCGGTTTTGGCGGATGTTAGTTAGATGAATTTGCTGCCCTTGGATGGCGGCTATGGCTATGGATAGGCGTAGTAATGTGCCGCTTCCGCTTTTTTGGCTTCCATCGATTTCGATCATACATGTTTTCCACTGTTTAGGGGTTTGCAAATAATTAATAAGCTTCCGGGGTTATTTAGGAGTTGAGAGGGACTTTTGTGAGCAGCGACAAAGAAAAGCTAAATCAACTATTGCAAAAAGTCGAAGAGACAATGGTTTTGTTGAATAAGATTTCAGATGAGTTGCGTTCTGTTTCGGCATCGCTCAAATCACTTGCGGTTGGCCAAATCACTTCGCAACTTACAGCCAAAACCTACACCCCAACGCCGAAACAGGCATCATCTCCAACACCAGCATCCATAGCGACACCCTCAAAGGAGAGATCGCTAGATGACATCCGAATGTCCTTCCCAGAAGAACTGGAGGCCCGACTAAGCTTCGAAGAAAAAGGCGACTACATCATAATTAAGCCCAAACAATTCTTGGGATCAGAAAACTTTGCCAAGATAGCCTCAGCCGTACGGGGCATGGGCGGCGAATACATCAGCGCAGGGAAGGATTCACATTTTAGAGTACCCAAGAAAAAAATCTAACGAAATTAAAGCGCAGTAAAATTCGAAAATTCGCCCTTAGAAGGTCCATAACTGACGTCCAGATTATTCACTCTTGCGGCAGGAGGACCTTGGCGGCAATAGTTAACAAGCATTTTTACTGCGTGTTCTTCACCTTCAAAAACCGCCTCCACCCGCCCATCCATCAAATTTCGCACCCAACCGTTAACACCTAAGTTTTGCGCTTCAACCAGAGTGCTTTGTCTAAAGAAAACACCCTGAACCCGTCCAGAAACCAACACGTGTGCTCTAACTTTCATAGATATTCTTAGAAGTAAAAAAGTTGATGATGTTTAAAAATATAGTTTTAACAAAAAAGGAAAAAGTGTTTTCACCATGGATCGATTTTTTCGCCCACGGTATATAAGAAAAGATTTGCCGAAGGTGAACCTAACCATTTGAATTTGTTGACTAAATCTTTGATTGCATTATCATAGTTGTTTGACTTGTCTAAGCTGTCTAAGTATTTTTGGAAGGAACCATATTGCTTTTTTATTGCTATGAAGTTCTGTGCGTTCTGTATTATTGCTTTAATTTTGCCTTTGTTTCTGATGATGCCAGGGTCTCTCACGAGTCTTTCAACGTCTGTGCTGGTGAAGTTAGCCACGTCGCTGATATTGAAATCTGCAAAAGCCTTTTTCGTAGTTTGCCATTTGTTGTCGATTACGCGCCAGTTTAAGCCTGCTTGAAAAATAATTCGACACATGTTTTCAAAATAAACACTGTCATTAGATGGTCTTTTGTCTCGGCACCACCATTCAGGCATCTGCCAATGTTCTTCTTGCATAAAATTCAGACCTAAATAGCTACTTCCATTCCCAGATGGTAATGTTCATTTCCATCCACATTGGGTCGGTCGCTTCAAAAGTGACAAGTGCAATCGTGTCGTTTAGCCAACTTAGTTTCTCGGACATTGTCATGAAACTCCATAAACCCACACTTGTGGGGTTTTTGCCAGGGATCATCTTCATCAGGTCAAATCCTTTTATTATGCCCATATCACCGGTCATTGTCATGAGCATTCCTTGATCGTTGGACGCTGCAATGCCTTTTGGAGGAGTCATACTCTTTCCTGTCACGTTCAGGTTGCAATCTACGCCCTTAGCTTTTCCCACTCCTTTCATCTGAGCCGTCCATGTATATATCGAAGTTACTCCTTCCATATTGATTGATTTTATGAACCCTGCTCCACTTTTGCCTTTGCCTTCCCAAAGTTTTTCGCCAATCGCCATATTATTTTCACCTCTATATCAGAAAGGAGATTTTTCTTGGACATTTAAGCCGTTGTGGTTGGGTTTGCACAGCAACAATTACGCATAACAAGTTACTTTCACTCAACCCTCTACTGCTCGAAACGTTCGATGGTCGGCTTGCTTTAAAAGGATTTTTTACCGATTGATGGTTTGGTGGTTAGCTTGTTTAAGGGAAATGGCGGAAAACTGATGGTTTATGCGTCAACTGGTCTTCCAAGCAGAAAACGGTTGCAATCGGTTAGAACGGCTGCTAAAGAAACTGCAGAGCGTCTGAATTTAGATTTTGAGATAGTACAGTTCGATAGAGCCTCTTCACCAATTTATGTCTATTACGAAGAGAATGATGGAGATGAACCTATTCCACTTTATTGTGATGAGGGCAAAAAGTCAGGTTTAGAAGAAATTAGTGGTAAACTTAGAAACATGATGTTTGTTTTGTCTTTTCACCCAAACCATTTAGCGCTGAAAGAAATGAGAAAGGAGCTTCTCAAACTTTCCTAAAACGAATCGTTTGGTTTTCAAGGGCTACCTCATAAACTTGGTTTACGTCAAACGTTACCCCGAAGTTGTCATATTCTTGTTCGGTTAAGAACAGGATTATTTTGGGTGTCGCCATCTGCGTACGCTGGGGTAAAAATGGCATTTGTGTTTGGAGCGCTTGCATGATGTCCTGTGCCATCTTGGCTTCGTCTGTTTGGGGTCTTACCACATAAGGGTTAATTTCACGTTCTTCTAAAAGCTCGATTCTTTTTCCTAGATTACCGTCTAAATCGCGGGTTGATTCGATTTTGTTGACTCTAACGCGGAACAAGCATTTCACACTCTCCCTAAGGATAGTCAATCTCAGATTTAATTGTTTACACCAACCACAAGGCAGTTTAATTCTTAAGCTACCTTCCAAGCCGATAGTCGTTGAGGAGCAGGGACTTTGGCAGATCCTCCTTAACCCTTTGTACCCTCAAAAGGATCCAAAGCATCCACACTGAGAAACTGGAAAGCAAATCGGTTTGTTCTAAAAATAGCAATTGGAGTTCACTTAAGTTGGTTTAGGTAAAGAATCGGTTTTTTCTTCCTTTTTGATTTCTTTGATTCTTTTATCGATAAGTTTCATTCGCTCTTGCATAGTTTTTACTGCTTCGTAAATGTGTTTGCGTTCGTGCTCTAGCTGATCGAGGTTGAGTTCAACGCATATTTTTTCTTCAAGAAAAGGCGATAAAGGTGAAGGCATGTTAGGCACGGACCAATTTTCCAGTTCGATGTTTAGAACGTCTCGGGCGAATTCACGGAAAAGGTTGCCGATGTTGTTTGTGATTTCTGTTTGTTTTAGGATTGCTTTTCTAAGGATTTGTTCTCCTGACTCTGTGATTTGGTAGACTCTGAGGCGTCGGTTCTTTTGAGTTTGCCATTGGCCTTTGATGTATCCTGATTTTTCTAGGTCACGTAGGATTGGGTAGACTCCGCCTGCGGTGGGTTGCCAAAAGCCCTTGGTTCGGCTGTTGATTTCTTTCATGATTTCGTAGCCGTGGGAAGGTTTCTTGTTTATGAGGATTAGTACTCCCATGCGTATGATGCCTTTTTGGGCTTCTTTCATCCAGCTGGCGGTTGTCTTGTCTTCATTTTCTGTTGCCATCGTGTTTCAAATCTATATTGTATGTGGGTAATACTTATATTTTACCGCTATATATTGCAGTGAATAATATTATAGAGTGGTTCAACCAATGGATAACGGCAGCATAATCGAAGTTAAGAATCTAACAAAGATGTTTGGAAAGTTCACCGCCGTAGACGACATCTCATTTAACGTCAAGAAAGGCGAAATATTCGGCTTGCTAGGACCAAACGGCGCAGGCAAAAGCACAACTCTACGTATGCTCTCAACCCTCTCAAGACCAACAAAAGGAACAGCCATCATCGGAGGTTTCGACACAGTAAAACATGACACGGAAGTACGCAAGCTAATCGGCATCGTCTCCGAAAAAATGATTATCTACAACCGTTTAACGGCAAAAGAAAACCTCTCGTTCTTTGGCAGCCTATTTAACATCCCAAAAGACACATTAAACAAAAGAATAGATGATTTACTTGAACTGGTTCAACTTACCAAATGGAAGAATGCCCAAGTTGGCACGTTTTCAACAGGCATGCGCCAGAGAATGAATGTGGTTCGCGCTTTGCTTAACATGCCTCAAGTTCTATTTCTTGATGAACCTACATTAGGTTTGGATCCACAGTCATCAGTTGAAATTAGAGATTTCATAAAGAAACTCAACCAGGAACAGGGAACAACTGTTATCATAACTACGCACATGATGGTTGACGCTGACTTGCTCTGCGACCGCATAGCAATTGTTGACCACGGAAAAATCATAGCTTTGGACACCTCAACTAACCTGAAAAAGATAATTTCCGGAGCAGACACAATGATAATTAAACTTGAAATCGCAAACCTAACACCAGACATGATAACTTCGGTAAAAACTCTCAAATGCGCCGACGCAGTAACCCAAGAAAACTCTACAACACTACACGTTATTGTTCACGGTGAAGAAGCCTTTGACAATATAATCAATGCTGTACGGCAGAAGAACGGAAAAATCACTTCCATGGAGAATCTGCAACCTTCGCTAGAAGACGTATTCTTACATATAACCGGTCACGAAGTCAGAGATAGCGCAGATCAGAAAATTCCAATGGAACATGGTCCAAAGTTTGGCGTACAATCAAGGAGAGTAAGGTGAGAGATATGACTGTAAAAACAGTTCTCCAGCATAGTTTCCGGATCGCGTGGAAAGACCTCACAGAACTCTTCCGTAACCGACTAGGTTTAGTGCTTCTTATCGTCATGCCCTTGTTCATGATGGTGATGGTTGGTTTCATCTACCCATCCAACAGTACCTTAACTGACTTAAAAGTCGGCTTTGTCAACGAGGACGCAGGCTTTAACGGTGTGTTTGCTCCAAGTCAAGGTTTCATCGATGGTTTGAATACGGTCAACAATCAAATCCATCTGCTTATCTTAACCAATGTGTCTAATAAATCAGACATCACGGATATGGTGCAGAGAGGACAACTTCAGGGAGGCATCATATTACCCAGCAACTTTTCTGAAAGCCTCATGACCGGGAAACAGGGAACCCTGATCATCGTAAGCGACGATTCTAATCCCCAAATATCAATCACCATTCAAAGTGCCTTAAGAGGCGTGTTTGATGTAATGGGAACCACCCTGGCACAGCAAAACCTTAACACAACAAACATAGCGGTCATTAAACCCTTCAACGTACAAACCCAAGGTGTCGTCTCAGGTGATCCAAGCTACTTTGACTTCATCGCACCAGGCATAATGGCAATGACTGTAATGATGAGTGTCATGACGGGTCTCCCAGTTGCTATTTCACAGGAAAAAGAAATCGGCACGATGGATGGAATGATGGTTGCACCAATAAACAGACTCTCGATTCTGCTGGGAAAAACTTTAGCGCAGACTGCCAGAGGCTTAATCCAGGGTGTCATAATCTTGGGGTTAGCTATCGGCATATTCGGAGTCGCTATCCAGGGAAGCATCCTGCTGGTGTTCGCGTTGCTACTTTTGGGCGTCTTTAGTTTCGTTGGCTTAGGCATAGTCATAACGTCGTTCACCAAAGACCAGGAAACAGCGCAAATGCTCATGATGACACTGATGTTCCCAATGATGTTCCTTAGCGGTGTATTCTTCCCGATTCAGCAGATGCCATGGTACATGCAAACCATAAGCAAAGCCTTACCACTAACCTACGCTTCAGATGCTCTACGAAAAGTCATGGTGCTAGGCGCAGGCATACCGCAGATATCTACAGAGCTCATTATTCTAATTGTGTTCGGCATAGTCATGATTGCAATTGCATTGCCAGTGTTCCGCAGAATGATGACAAGGTAGGATTGAGAAAATGAGCACACTCTGTTCCAAATGCCCCTTCTTTCAACTTGCACCACTTTTAAGACGCAAAAACGCACGCAAACGCTGCCGCATCGAACCACAAAGACAACTACGCATCTACGAATGCAAAGACTACCCTGAAAAAAAGGGACTCTTTAAAAAATAGATTTTTCTTTTTTTCCCGTTACGGTTTTATAGGCAGTCACAAGCATAAATCTGCAAGAAGAGAATCCTCATGTCTGATACTGGAGTAACCGTAAAGAAATGTGAAGACTTCAGCGAATGGTACGTTGAAGTTGTTTTGAAAGCTGAACTTGCAGATTACGCACCCGTCAAAGGCTGCATGATTATTCGCCCAGACGCCTACGCGGTTTGGGAGAAAATCCAAGAGGTAGTTAACCAAAAAATCAAGGCGACCGGGCATCGAAACGTGTATTTCCCAATGTTTATTCCCGAAGGCTTTCTCAAAAAAGAAGCCGAGCACTTTGAAGGATTCACTCCAGAAGTCGCATGGATTACTCAGGGCGGAGAAACAACATTGGAGGAGAAACTGGCTGTTCGACCTACCAGCGAAACCATAATGTATGCCATGTTTAGCAAGTGGATTCGCAGCTGGCGAGATTTGCCAATCAAGATTAACCAGTGGTGCAACATCGTACGCTGGGAAACCAAAGCCACCAAACTGTTCTTGCGTACAAGGGAGTTTCTTTGGCAGGAAGGCCATACCGCTCACGCCACATGTCAGGAAGCAGAGGCAGAAGTCATGTATGCACTTGGCGAGTACAAGGACATAATGGAGAACTATTTGGCAATTCCAGTTGTTGTAGGCACCAAGAGTGACAGCGAAAAATTCGCTGGTGCCCTCTACACCACAGCACTCGAGTCCATCATGCCAGATGGGAAAGCGCTGCAGATGGGAACCAGCCACAACCTGGGTCAGCACTTCGCCAAAGTCTTTGATGTCAAATTCATCGGCGAAGACAAACAGGACCATTATGTTTGGCAGACCAGCTGGGGCATCACCACACGACTGATTGGTGCAATGATTATGGTTCACGGCGACGACAAAGGCCTAATTATGCCGCCTAAAGTTGCGCCAACGCAAGTTGTTATTGTTCCGATTCCATTCAAGGGACAAGAAGCCGAAGCAATCGCAGCAAAAACCAAGCAAATCGCGGAGACACTCAAAGCCAAAGGTGTCAGCGTAATCTTAGATGACCGTAACGAGTACACTCCAGGCTGGAAATTCCACCAGTGGGAACTCAAAGGCATCCCAATACGCATAGAACTCGGTCCAAGAGACCTCAAACAAGAACAAGTCGTAATGGTCCGCCGTGACACCTGCCAAAAAACCCCAGTCAAAGAATCAGAAATCCCAGCAACCGTAGAGAAGCTCCTGCAGGAAATCCAAGACAACATGCTCGCTAAAGCCAAAGCTATCCTCCAAGAAAAAACCTCCTCAGTGCAAAGCTACGAGGAATTCAAGAAAGTACTGGAAGAAAAAGGCGGCTTCATCAAGGCAGCTTGGTGCGGAAGCTCAGACTGCGAAGCCAAAGTAAAGGATGAAACAGGCGCAACCATCCGCATTCGGCCATTTCAAATCGAGCAACCAACAACTAACTGCATTGTTTGCGCAGAGAAAGCGAAGGAAACAGCGTATTTCGCGCGGTCTTACTAAACCGCTCTTCAACTAAACGTAAGCTGACTTGCCACGTCAGCCAACCCTAACCTTTCCAGGGTTTCCTTTGTTGGAACACCGTTTTGGCTCCAGCCGCGCTTCTGATAATAAATGTCCAGCATATCGCTGTATTTTTCTAAGTTAAGCACTGAGCCTTTCAATGGACCGTCTGTTAATGGTTCGTTGAACCACCTCATCGGCGGAACATCCAAACTTCGACTCCAGTTGCTTCCGTATTCGCGTACCCAGAAAGCACGGATCAAAGTGAGGATTCGGTCACTAATCAGGTTTAACTTGTCCATAGAAAAGTCCTGTCCGGTTGAAGCGCTAAGGTATTTGTGGTACCATTCAAGCTCAAAACCTAGCGAGCCATGTGGGAAGCGGCAAACGGTTAAAGCTTCAAACGCTCCGCCACGAAGGAGTTGGGTTTTGATTAGGTGTTCGACTTTTGCCTCGTTATAGTTTTCTCGACCGGCTTTTATTTCCCAAGTGATGATCCATGCGTCTTTGTGGTGGGCGCCAATAGAGCTTGTGCCGTAAGCTAAAGCCATGCCTGGAGCGATGTGGCAATCGTAGGCACTGACTTCTAAGCCTTTAACATGCATCGCCCAATCACTTGAGCCCTTGCCAATGGTTACAGCAGCAGATCGGACACCGTCAGCTAAAACAGCACCCAAACCACGCCTGTGGGCAATATCGCTGATTAAAGATTTAATCGCCTCAAAGTCTCCCCAACTAATCTTCTCAGCGATTAGCCCTTTCTCGGAAGCTTCCATGGCAAAACCAATGGCGCTTCCCAAAGAAATGCCATCGAAGCTGAATTCATCTGCCAACCGGTTTAAGGTAGCCACTTGTGCAAGGTCTCCCAAGCCAATGTTAGACCCAAGCATAACGACATTCTCGTAATCCAGTTCTGAATCTTTTCCTTCACTGTCTTTGACGACGTTGCCGCAGGTCATGTTGCATTGAGGACAGCCTCGGTTGGAAACCTTCAGCTTCTCCATCGTAAAGCCGCCAATGCCCTCGGCTTTGTCGAAAACGCCTTGTTTATAATTGTAGGTGGGAAGGCAACTGTTTTCTTGGCACCACTCAACCGTTGACATAGTGCCTTGCCGTTTCCAAAATGAATAGAGAGGTTTAGTTAAGAGCTCCTTGTAACCTTCTACTGCCAGCCGTTTCATATCCTCTGGGTTTGCAAGTGTTATCGGCTGGGTGCCTTCGATCACGACTGCTTTGAGGTTCTTGGAGCCCATGACCGCGCCCATGCCGGGTCGTCCACCAGCTCGTCCATTCTGCGAAACAACCGTGGCAAACCGTACAAGGTTCTCTCCTGCTGGACCGATGGATACTATGCCTGCCAGTTTGGAGTATTTTTTCCTCAGTTGGTCTTCGACTTCAAAGGAGCTTTTGCCCCATAAATCCTTGGCATCCAGAAACTCCACCGTTTTATCTTTGACATGCAGGATGATGGGTGTGGATGCTTTGCCCTCGATGACGAGTGCGTCATAGCCGGCTTTGCGTATGTTTACTGCTGCCCATGACCCCGAGTTTCCGTCGCCGTAGCCGCCGGTTAAGGGGCTTTTTGAGGCAATAACGAGTTTGCCGCTGTTAGGCAAACCAATGCCCGTTAAGGGTCCGGTGGCAAAGATGAGTTTGTTCTCTGGCGAGAGGGGATCGGTTCCCTGTTTGAGGGTGTCCCAGAGAATTTTTATTGCAAAGCCTCTGCCACCCAAAAAATTCAACGCTAAGTTCTCATCATATGCTTCTGCAGTAGCTGTGCTTTTAGTTAGATCCACTTTTAAGAAAAAACCTGTCCATCCTTTCAATGTCATTAACTAAAACCAATCTTTAAATTAAGAGGAAACGGAAATAAAAATGTGCTGAGAACCCCCAAGAGCGTTCTGCAACAGCTTAACTGCGAGGGTTGTTAGGAAGATTTATTTTTTGGGCTATCAAGTGTTGTGGTTACAGGTAAGCTGCATTGGCGCACATTAAAGTCACGAAAAGGGCAAGCAATATAGAGTATGCCATACGAGACGTCATTGTTCACACTCAGGAACTTATCAAAAACGGCAAAAAAATCTATTACCTAAACATCGGCGATCCTGCTGCCTTTGACTTCAAAACGCCCCAGTACGTTAAAGACGCCCTGTGCAAGGCAATCGACTGTGACGATAACTATTATTCCCCATCCGAAGGGCGACCTGAACTGCGGGAAGCGATTGTGCGCAAAGAAAAAAGAGTCAACGACGTAGACATAACCGCCAACAACGTTCTGATCACCGAGGGCATCTCAGAAGGCATCCAGATGATCCTGGCGGCTCTAGTTGAAAAAGGCGACGAAATCCTATTCCCCGGTCCAACCTATCCACCCTACATTTCCTACACAAAATTCTTCGATGGCACCCCAGTGGCCTACGAAACTATCGAAAAAGAAGGTTGGGTACCAAACATAGATGATTTACGGAGCAAAATCTCGCCTAAGACCCGCGCGATTGTAATCACCAACCCTAACAATCCCACAGGTTCGGTTTATAGTGGAAAGTTGATCAAGGAGATGCTTGACATCGCGGGAGAACACAATCTGCCAGTGCTCTCAGATGAGATCTATGACCAATTAACCTATGAGAAAACATTCGTTAGCGCCGCACACTTATCCAATGACGTGCCAGTTGTTGGGTTGAACGGATTCTCCAAAGTTTATCAGATGACTGGTTGGCGTTTGGGCTACATGTACTTTAAAGGTGAAGGCAAAGTGCTCGACGACCTCAAACTGGGCGTAGAGAAACAATGCCGCATTCGTTTGTGCGCGAACACACCTGTGCAAATCGCTGGGGCAGCCGCGCTTAATGGTCCTCAGGACTTTGTGAAGGGCATCGTTGATCGACTGCGCGAAAGACGCGACTACGCGTGGAAACGCCTAAATGAAATCGAAGGCATCAGCGCAACCAAGCCAGATGGCGCCTTTTACATTTTCCCAAAAATCCACGATGTTGGCAAAAGATGGAAAACCGACATGGAGTTTGTGGTGGAGGTACTCAGAGAAACAGGTGTCTTGATCGTTAATGGCTCAGGTTTTGACCCTGTGTACGGTAAAGATCACGCAAGAATTGTCTTCCTCCCGCCCTGCGAAGAGCTCGAAGAAGCCTTCAATTGTCTAGAACAATTTATGAAAAAGAAACAAAAGAAAACAAGCCGAGGCCACGTTGGCCACGGTTAAAAAATTAGACTTTTGTGCCGTTGGCTGGGTCTTCAATTACTTTGTGGAATTCAGCCATCAATTGTTTTGTGATTGATCCAGGTTTGCCGTTGCCGATTTGCCGTTTGTTGACTTCGCGAATTGGTACCATTTCCATGGCGGTTCCTGTGAAGAAGGCTTCGTCGGCAGTAAAGAGCATAAACGGTGTCAGGTTAGTTATGATGAGGTCTATGCCGAGTTTTGCACATAGTTCAGCAACGACGTCTGCGGTGATGCCTGCAAGGGCGCCCGTTGAAGTAGGCGGTGTAAAAATTTCGCCGTTTTTAACTATGAAAACGTTTTCGCCTACGCCTTCCGCAATGTAACCGTTGCTCTCTAGACAAATGGCTTCGTCCACGCCACAAGCGTTGGCTTCGATTTTTGCTAGAACACTGTTTAGGTAATTGAGGGATTTTATCTCGTGTGTTGTTGCGTCGACTGGGTTTCTACGGACCCAGCTGAACATAGTTGTTATGCCTGTTTCTTTGGCGTTACCTGCTTTGATGTTGATCGTGTCGGTTATAATTATGATTGTTGGTTTTGGGCATTTACGCGGATCTAAACCGAGATCGCCGACTCCTCTGCTAACGATTAAGCGGATGTAGCTGTCTTTCATTTTGTTCTTGCGTAGGGTTTCAACTACGGCTTTTACCATATCTTCTTTGGTTAGGGGTATTTGGAGCATTATGGCGTGTGCACTGCGGTAGAGGCGGTCTATGTGCTCTTTGAGCTTGAAGACACAGCCGTTGTATTCGCGGATGCCTTCAAAAACGCCGTCGCCGTAGAGGAAACCGTGGTCGTAGACGGAGATTTTTGCCTGTGATTTAGGGTAGAATTCGCCGTCTATGTAGATTTGTAATTCACTGGTCATTTGTCTTTCACTTCACGTACAGCTATTTTCTATTGTTCGATTGTTTGATATATTTTGCGTCAATGATACGTATAATTCATTTATCAACCGTGAAATTGTGGACGCTTAGATAGGAGCAGTGGCAGCGGTAGGGGTTTGTAGGGTTTGCCAGCGATTTTCTCTGTTACCTTGGCTATCAACTCTTCAGTGGTCATGTTTTGCTGTTGGCCCTTAAGCTCTCGAACTCTAACCGAAAGCTTGCCTGACTCAATTTCTTTTTCGCCAACAACGATGATGTAGGGTATCCATTCTTGTTCAGCTTCGCGGATTTTCTTTTGCAATGTTGAGGCAGAGTCATCGATGTCTACGCGGATGCAGTGGGAACTGATTTGTTTAGCAAGTTCCTCCATCTTGTCGAGGAATTTGTCGGAGATTGGGATAAGCCGAACTTGAGTTGGTGACAGCCACAGTGGGAGCATCGGCGCTTTGCCCGTCATCTGTTCACGGTATGCTTTTTCTAGTAGGGCGTAGATGTCTCGTTCTATGGCGCCGCTTGGACTGCAGTGCAGAATTAGCGGGTACTGCTTCTCGCCTTTCTCGTCAACGAAGGTTATTTCGTATCGTTTGGCGTTTTCGACGTCTATTTGGTCGGTGCTGAGTGCGGCAGCTTTGTCTTGGTTGTCGATGAAGTTGAGGTCCCATTTGAGGGCGAAGTAGAAGAACCGTTCGTTCCATACTTCAGCTAAAATGGGTTTGCCGAATTTCTGCGCCAGCTCTGTTATGAAGTCTTTATGCTCAGCGTAGAAATCTTTGGTGAAGCGCATGGCAATTTCGTAATCATCTTTCACTAATCCAATGTCGCTTAAGACATCAATACATAGGTCAAATCGGACCATGAACTCTTTTTTGGCTTGTTCAAGGTTAGTGCAGAGGGCATGACAATCGGGCATCGTGAATGCTCTGAGGCGTTTTAAGCCAACGACCTCCCCGCTTTTTTCGCGGCGGAAACTGTAGCGGGTGAGTTCATAGAGTTTTATGGGCATTTGTTTGTAGCTGAATTGGGCGTCATGAGCCATCAAAAACTGTCCAAAGCATGCTGCGAAGCGTAGGAAGAGTTCTTTGTCTTCGGATTTGAGGATGTATTGGCGTGCTGGGAATCGGTTGAGGTAGCTTTTGAGGCTTGGGTGGTTGAAGTCATACATGAGGGGGGTCTCGACTTCCATACCGCCGTAACTCGCCACTCTGGCTGAGACGTATTGCTCAAGGAGCGATTTTATCATGCGCCCTTTGGGGTACCAGCGGATGTTGCCGGGGTCGCTGCCTGGTTCATAATCGGCGATTTCTAGTCGTTTCATTAATGGCACGTGGGGCGGCATCACGGTGACTGCTCGGGTTTTTTTGATTTCGTATTGGGAGAACTTTTGGAGATTGATGTGTCCTTTGAATTTGAATTCTTCAATTGGCACAAGTGAGCCGTCGGTTTGGAGAATGTGCCAGTAAGATTTCATGGTGTCTTCTGCTTTCAGCGCAGCGGAGACTGGTTCTTCTTCTTTTTTGGCTTCACATGGAGCTGTTGCTTCTGCGGTAGCTGCGGCTGGTGCTGGGGCATAGCTTCGTGCCTGCTCAGCCAGCGGATGCCCCTTGATGGATATGGTGAATTGTTTGTTCCAGCCAAACGGAGCACGATAAGTCTCAATGCCTTTCTCTTTTGCGTAGGCTTCCATGTCCTTTATAATTTTTAGTGCGGCTGAAGGCTGGGAGAGGTTGCTGCTTAGGTGAGCAAATGGGTAAATGAGTATGCGGTTTACTTTGAGTTTGCCCAGAAAAGCCCGAACGTCGTTTATGGCTTTCTGCGCCATAACGGAGTTGTCGCCTTCTTCAACAGCAGTGAATAACACGACGACTTCTTCGACGCGGCTCTCTACTTTCTCAGCTTCTTCAGCGATGTTTATTTCTTTTTCTACGGGTTTGAAAACTATAAAGTTAGAGTGTAACTGCAAAATTCGCATATAGATGCCTCTTTAACCGTAACGCCACTTGTCTAGGGTCTTGTCTTTCTTGGTTTTCTTTTTGTATTCTTTGTAGTGTTCTTTGCAGATGTAGGCTCGTTTATCGCTGCCGACGCTGAGTCCTGCAGCTTTGACTTTGTCAGCTGATAGTGACCTTGCTGCTTCTCTGCTGCAGCCTGAAATGGTGCATTTTTCGCCTTTTTCGATACGACCCAAACAATCATGCCTCAATACACGTTAATTTACTCTGTACATATACCTCTATTGCTTAAGTTTCTTTTCATACAAAGAATTGGCTCTTCGATAAATCTCTTCTTTATTGCCAAAATAAGTTGGACCAAGACCCTCAACAACACAGGAAGAGGCGGCGGAACCAACACTTGCGCACCACAGGGACTCTTTTTGGCGAAGATATTCAGCTAGGAAGCTGCCGATGAATACGTCTCCTGCTCCTGTTGGGTCAACTAGAATTTGTGAAGGGCAAGCCTCAATATTGTATTGAGCGCCTTCAACTGAGAGCACCGAGCCTTTTGCACCCAAGGTTACTATGACGGTTTCAACTCCTACGTCGTGAATTGCCTTTATTGCAGGCTTAAGTTCTGGCTCGCCAGTTAACGCGTAGATTTCGTTTTGAGATGATTTGTAGATATTGATTAAGCTGAAGATTCGGGTGTCTACGGAAAAGTTTTCAATTACTTTACCTGCTTCGTCGAAGCTTCGAAGTAAACCTTGAGGGTCAAGAGATAAAACATCTCCGCAACCTCTGAGGCGCTCAACCATCTCGTAGGGGATTTCGTCTGCAATAGGCGCAATATGGATTGCTTTTGCACGAAAATCTTTTGGAACATCATCTGGGCTTAACGTGGGTCCTTTGCTTTTAAGCTTCAAAGTGCGTTCAGAGAGGTCTTTGCTGTAGGTAAGCTCAAAACAAGTTGTGGGTTCACCGGCAAGTTTTCTGACGCCTGAGAGATCTATGCCTTCTTGCCCCATCCACCATAAGTAGGCTTCTGGAAAGTGCCCACCTACTTTAGAGATGACCGAAGCGGTGGAGTCTAGCCGTATTGCGGCAAATGATGTGTAGGCTGCGGCGCCGCCTAAAACCACAAATGGACTGGTCCTGCTGGGTAAATTGATGGTGTCGATGGATAAGTGTCCAACCACTGCGATGTCAGAGTCTTGAGCAACCATTTTACTATCCACTTGGAATATTAAATCTTGTAATATATAGCATTAGCTCTATCAACAAAAATGAACGCCTATCAGAAGACACAATTTAGGTTTTATCCAATAAAGTTTTAATATCTTAAAATTGCAAAGAAGCTTGGCTATGGCATTAGCCGTGGCAGAGCCAGAACCGGAGCCGAGTGGATGCTGATAATGCCTACCGAAGAGCGGAAGGTAAGCAGAAATGAAGTGGATTGAGTTTGTCCTCTTGGCAGTCGGCGCTATTATGGGTGCTTTTCTACGTTACAAGCTTGTTGAATCTCCAGTGGCAATTTATGGCCTTCCCATTAACGTGTTAGTCGTGAATGTTTTAGGCAGTTTCATTTTGGGTTCGTTTTCTATCTTATCAATTGGATTAAACTTGCAACCACTATACACTTTGCTTGTGGCTGTTGGGTTCTGCGGCTCGTTTACCACAATGATAGCTGTGGCAAACGCGGAAAATCAACATTGCACTTCGAGGGGATGCAAGTAAATATGCCATTAATTATCGAAGTGGTTGACACTCAAGAAAAGCTTGAACCACTATTGCCCGAGCTGAAGTTAATTGTAGGCGACAATGGCTTAGTTACTATACAAGAAACATACGTCATCTAAAACCAATTGTTTTCAACATGACCAGGGCTTGAAAAGTAATCAATAAGGACTATTCCTCTCATGTAAAAGGATCCTCGCAGCAAATAGAATGCTGAATAATGGAAAAATGGTGATTCTATTTTGCGTATGCTTCAACGAGGTCGCGTGCTGTGATTATTCCCACCATTTTCCCATCGCTGGTAATTGGCAGCCTTCTAATGTGGTTAATTGTCATTATTACTGCGGCTTCATGAACACTTGTTCCAATAGGCGCGGTGATTAGCGGCAATGAGGCTTCTTTTCCCACTTTACCCATTATCGGTTTGTCCTCGATCAAGAAGTTGCTTAGGAAGTCTCGCTCTGTGAAAATCCCAAACGGTTCGCCTTTTCTTGTGACTATGACGCTGCCGATACGCTTCTCACCCATCAACTTGACTACGCTTGCCACAGGGGTTTTCTCATCGGCGGTCTCAACTCGTTTGGTCATGAAGTCATCAACCTTGATTTCTGTTTCTGGAATATCGGGTAGACTCTTGATGAGATCTGACGCAGTTATTATTCCAACGAGTTTTCTGCCGTCAAACACCGTTAGTTTACCCTTCTTTTTGATCATCATTCGAGCGGCTTCCTTTATTTTGACTGCTGGTTCAGTGGCAATTAGCGGATAAGACATCATTGCCTCAACTTTTACATCTCCAAAGTCTTTTCCCATAGCAAAAACTTTGCTAAACACGTCTCTCTCGGTGACTATGCCCACAGGTAAGTCATATTTCATTACAATCAGACTTCCGATGTGTTTTTTGCCCATGATTCCAGCAGCCTCAGCTATTGACGCATCAGGGATAATCGTGGCGATTTCTTGGCTCATTATCTCCTTTACTTCTTTGTAACGTGATAGTTCGCGTATGATCTGCTCTCGTTTCTCTATTTCAAGGCATTCATCGCAGAGGTCAGAATTAGGCCTTGTTGAAGTCCTTTGGATGACTTCATGCGGATACTGTGTACAGTTTTTATTCCAATGCCATCTAGGATATTGCATGTAGTTCTTAGTCCATTGCCATCGGTCAGGTGCAGGTCCCTTAACATATTCGTTCATTCTAAAACCTCAGCAACATAATTATTATCATAACTATTATTTTTAATTTTTTAAAATCTCATCGTCAAACACTATACTTCGCAAATAAAGGTAGCCCATACATCCTAACAAGCATCAACATATTATTCGAGAAAGTTGCCGAATGTAGCTCAGCTGTAGGCTTGGTTGGATAGATTTTCTAAAGGTTCTAAATGTATTGGAAATCGAAAAGAAAAGTTAGGACTGAAGCAACAAAATTGCTTTCGCCAAATCGCCGCCGCATTCCTTGGAGGGCTTCCTTGGCTTTTTCCAAGCTTCTGCCCGTTTGGTCCGCCACCAATTGTACGTCTTCTTCAGAGAACGCGGGTTTTGCAGCTGCTGCATTTGCGCTTCTTTGTGAGGGTGCTTGCTCGCTGACTTGTCCGCCTATGATTTGGTACATTTTTTGTCCCTGAACCTGCAGAATTGCAACTTCGGGCTCATCGATAACTATGTCTTTGTCTGCGGTTCTGATTATGACTTGCTGGACGTCTGCAACCGAGTCCATGTTCATGCCCATGCGTTGCATCATACGTTTTTGTTCTCGGGGATTCATGCGTTTATGCATAGAGGTTCACATCCAAGAAGTACTGCACTGTAACTTGATATAAACTTAACTTCAATTGCCATTATTAAAAAGGAGAACAAATTTGCTAAACGCGCAACCGTGACAGCTCTTAAGATGTCGCTAGAGCTTGAATGCTTGAAACCTCTCCTGTGTCTGCCCAGACGCCAACTGCTATTTGGCTGACTCCTTCAGGATACGTTTTATCCAGATACAATGTTACGTACCAATATGGGTACAATGTGAAGACATCTGATGCTTGAGGTTTAGGATAAAACTGGGCTGACACTGGGTTGTCTAAAATTTGAAAAGTCGTTACTTGTTTTCCGTTTGCAATCCACGAATAGCCTTTTGCCGCGTTCTTCGCGATCAGACACAGCTTGGTCTTCAGAGATGTTTACGTGAGCGCTTCCAACCTTAAACAAGAACCAATCGTCACTAAATTCAGTGAGGATGTTGTTCTCATATGAAAGATGTAGGCTTTTAGCTTGGAAGTCTGTTCCGTTATCAGTGAACATTACTAGAACATCAGCATAGCCATTATAGGATGAAACCTGAAGCTTCGATTCTCCGAGAATCTGACCGCTTTTAACGCTTGCTGAAGCCATTAACGTGTTAATCTGATCCAAGTAAGAATCCTTGAAAGCTGATCTGTACCTTTCAAGTATTCCTTGACAAGCATGGATGACATCGGTTGGCTGCGGCTCAGTGTAGAGCAAGGGGAAATTTGGTGCACCCTCCAGCTGATTTATTTGAACCAACGAAAAGTGTCCGTTCCTAAACCTGAAGGTTAAATCGATTCGACTTGCGTCGTTTACAAGCGAATACTCCAAAATATCTTCGATAAGGCCGCCTAAATCTGCCCTATTTTGCACTGAATCTCCTGTAAGTGTTAACTGGTACTTTGATATGTCAATCTGAAGGACGTCCCGGATTATGGTTCTTGCTTGGTCAGCGTCATTTGACGTGTTTGATAGAAGTAGATGCCGATTCTGTTCGCTAACGACATCGTAATTTTCTTGCAAAGTACTATAGTCATCTGACAGTTTATTGAATGAAGAAAACTGAATATATGACACTGTTGCCAGAAGCACTATGGCTATGGTGAAGAAAGCATACAGGGTCTTCCATCTTAAAGGCAAAGCCGAAAACCGTTTAGTATGAGTATCTGGAACCTCTTCTGCTCCCCTCATCATTGTAACAGCAGCTTTGCCGAAGCTGGAAAGCTCGTACTTTCCATTACTATCCTTTACGACAAGTTCACCCAAGTTTTCTAGATGGTATGTCAAGTGAGAACTTGGAATAGCAAGTTCTTCGAGCATCTGAGAGTACGTTACTTTTGTTTCTGAAAGCATGCGGAGGATTTTGCGGCGGGCAGGATGCCTAAGTGAGCTAAACATTACGGAGTAGATTTCTTCCTCTGAACCAGACACTCCAATGCCCTCTAAAACAAATGCATCTTTGTACATTAGAAGTTATCTGAAAAAAGCTCCAAGAGTTTAGTCGAATAGACTTTGCAAGAAAACATTTTTTCTAGGTCAATTTTTCTTGTGACAAGAAATCTTTACAAGAATCGTTTTATGGGTTAGGGTGCTTTGGATTTAAGTGTCTGAGGCTCCCAAATGAATCCCGCTGTGTCTGAGGCTAAACTAAAATGCGTAACTGTGATGGTTTTTGAGAAGAACGGTAAGACAATTCTTCAGCCAATAATCAGAGGGCAAGATATACAGAACCTGCACGAATTATTTCAGAAGAACACACTTGAAGTTTGGCTTCCAAACGGTCGACCTGACTTCGAACAGTTTGACGTAGGCATACTCAAGTACAAGCAGATAGTTCAGCCCTCAAAAGTGTGCAGTAAAGTAAAAAACAGGGAATGCCTGAAAAATCATTTTGAAACGATAGTTTCCTGCGAACAATGTCCTCTCTCCAACGAAGGGTCCCAGATCAGAAAACGCAAAGAACACGCCCAGCTCCCCAACATATCACTCCAGGTACGAAGGCTGGGCAAGTGTTCAACGTAGTTGGCTGTAGTTTGAAAAATAAGCTTTGCGCTTAGGCTCTGAAATCACAGCAAAAGAACAAGGTGCTCCAATTCGCTGTGTTACCGCTTTTAAGCGCGACATAAACCAGTGCAGGAGAATAAAAAATGGGAACTATCCAAATAAGCCGAAAAGGAGAAAAAAACCAGGACTTAGCAGGGATGCTGAAATCACTTGAAGCGGAATGCAGAAGCTGTGCACCCACATCACCCCTGGAATGCATCACCCGTTGCCAAGTATACAAACTAAAAAACGAGTTAAGAAACCTGCGAGAAACCATGGATAACCCCAACTACACAAAAGAGCTCTTTAACGTACTAAAAAATGAATCAAGATTACAGATTCTACTAGCAATTGCGAACGGTAGATGCTCAATTAGTCAATTGCGTAAAGTTCTAAAAAAAACAGGAAACAGCTACAGCCAACAAAACCTAAGCGAAGACTATTTACTTCCTTTAATAAGAGCAGGTCTAGCTACAGAAGTACAAGACGAATACTGCGCAACAATGTTTGGCGGTCGGTTAACCGAGTTACTTGAAAATTGCCCTGAATTTGTCCAAATGCTTCCAACTAAGTCTGAATGCTACGAAGAAACCCTTCTGCAATCCTTACTATCAGGACCAAAAACATTTGAAGACATCGAAGCGCGCATACCTCCAAAAAGCATTTCACGAACCCTCAAACGCTTACGCTCAGTCGGCTTAGTAGAAACCCCCATCCAAAGGGATTACATATTTTTCTTCAAAACAAAACGAGACCCAGAGAAAGAAAATTTGAGAGCTTCAGAACGAAAAATTTACCAATACCTAACTGACGAGGGAGTTCCAGCTGGGAAGCTCTCTAAGGAAGCAGGGCTTTCCATGAGAAGAACCTACAAGTGCTTAAGAGCTTTGAAAGGTAAAAAACTAATTTTCGTCAGAAGAACACCTAAACTCTACGCCTTAACCTGTAAAGGAGAAAAATTAGCTTTAGTGCTCCAGGAACTTCAGATTATAGTTGAAGACACATGGAACTCTTCAAAACAAGTCGTGCAAGACAGCCCGATCATCTTAAAGTCAAGTAGAGCATCGGACCAAGTATTCCTTCGCTAAAACCCGTCAGAGCCAAATAAAAAAAATAAATTAACTTTCCTTGCTCCCATGACGCACCTTAACGGCTACGCCAGTTTTGAAAGCCTTGATTTCCCCGCTTGAAAGGGTAGTGCGTCCAACAGCCAAAACATGTCCGTCTTCGCCTATGACAATGACTTCGTCTTTAGCCCCCACCGCATCATCAACTTTGACTACGTGAACGGCGAACACGTCTCCTCCAGCAGCTATAAATTTTGAAACCTCGTTTTGTGCGGTAACGAAGCATTTGGCAAAGGGTGTTTTCTCAGCCATGAATTGGGCGGCTTTGATGCTCAATGAAAGTAACCCATCGGTGGGGCGCAAAGTTGCTAACCGCTCGCCATTTAGGTTGATGTATCGTATTCTGCCTGTTCGTGGTGAATACTGGATTTCGATGTTTTCTGGGAAAAGCTGTGCGCCTACGCCTTTTCCGAATTGGTAGTCAGCTATACTTCTAACTTTAGCTAGATTGTTTTCCATGAGTTCATCATCGTTTGAGTGCTTTGTTTCGACAAGTATAAACACATCAATATTATAAAGACAGTTAAAAGGTGAACGTTTCTTGAGATGTGAAGTTTGCGGACGCAAAATCCATGATGAACCAGTAAGAGCAGTAATCGAAGGAGCCAAACTAACTGTCTGTATAGAATGTTCCAAGCATGGAAAAGTAATTCTCCATGAACAAGCAGACTTCCCTGCTCCGCAGAAGACCGCATCCACATACCCATCGACATCCTCAACCAAATCAACAATGCATTTACCAGTTATTCTAAAAAAACCGCCAGTCGCCCAAGTGCAGCTAACCACAGAACTCATCGAGGGGTACGCTAACAAGATTCGAGTTGCAAGAGAAAAACTTGTTCTAAGTCACGAAGATTTGGGCAAAAAAATCAACGAAAAAGCCTCATTACTCAGACACATTGAAACAGGCAAAGTGGCGCCAAACAACCAGTTAGCCACAAAACTTGAACATGCCCTGAGAATCCAGTTAATGGTTCCTATTGCTGACGAAAAATCTAACACTCAGGTTCATAGGGCAGCAAACGAAGAAATGACTTTAGGGGACCTCGTCGAATTTGATGAGAAAAGCGGGGAGGCGCCCAAAAAACGAAAGCCATCATAGCGCAGCGCCGATTGAATCGTGAAGAATCAACTTTAGATGAACTTAAAGCATTAGCGCAAGCTGCTGGCTACACTATTGTCGGCACAATGGAGCAAACCCGTCCGCCTGATTCACGTTACCAGATTGGCGCGGGAAAAGTTGAAGAGCTCGCCCGAATGGTGCAGGAAACAGGCGCTGGCAAAATAATTTTTGACAACCAGCTCCGCACAGTACAAACCTACAACCTTGCAAAAGCAACCAAAGTCGAAGTCATCGACCGATTTGCCCTTATCCTTGAATTATTTAATAAAAGAGCTACGACAACTGAAGCTCAACTGCAAATTCAGCTTGCGATGGTGCGAAATGAACTCAAACATGCCAGAGAAAAAGTCAGATTATCCAAGGGAAGTGAGCAGCCTGGTTTTATGGGTCTTGGCGCTTACGAAGCAGATGTTTACCGAGATGCCATAAAAAGGCAGGTTCAAACAATTCTTAAAAAACTCGAAAGAGTGCGGGAAAAAAGGGTTCTTCAACGGGAAAGAAGAACTGAGCTTGGTTTTCTAACTATTTCGCTTGCAGGATACACTAACTCTGGAAAAAGCTCCCTCTTCAACGCCTTAACACAAGACACAGTCGAAGTGGATAATGCCCTATTTACAACTCTTTCAACAACGACTCGTATGGTAGAGTTTTCTAACCGCAAGTTCCTCATAACCGACACTGTGGGCTTCATAGATCGCTTACCCATTGCACTCATCGAAGCGTTCCATTCCACTCTTGAAGAAACCATCTTCTCTGACCTGATAATAGTGCTAATTGACCTAAACGAGCCCTTAGAAACCATCGAGAAGAAAAACAACGTTTGCCTAGATACAATTGAACGCCTTGGAGCATGCGGCATACCCACTATAACTGCTCTAAACAAAATTGACAAACTAACACCTGAGGAAACGCAGCAGAAACTCGAAGCGTTAAAAGATAAAGTGAAAAACCCAATTCTCCTTTCAGCAAAATGCCAAACAAACCTTGATGAACTACGAAAACAAATCCTTCGAATCCTTGAAAATTACCAGCAAGCCAAGTTTTCTGTACCATTAACAGGCAAGGTGATGCCGTTTATCTCTTGGGTTCACGAAAAAACCCATATCCAAAAAGAAACCTTCACCAACGATTCTGTCGAAGTGTATTTTGAAGCCAGCTTATCTATAACTGAGCAAGTAAGAAGAAAAGTGGAAGATTTAAATGGAAAATTCCAAATCATCCCAGCCGCCCAATGATTTGCACCAAGTTTTTGTGTTAAGGTGGGGACATCGACCACAACGTGACGTACGATTGACTACTCATGTTGCTCTAACTGCTAGGGCACTTTGTGCTTCAGGCTTCATCTTAGCTGATGTCGAAGACGCTCATATACAGGAAACCGTGACCAAAATCACCAAAGCTTGGGGTGGCAACTTCCACTTTGAAATGGGAACCTCATGGAAAAAAGCTGTCCGCGACTGGAAAGCCAAAGGCGGCATCATTGTGCATTTGACAGCTTACGGCGAGAACATTCAAACAAGCGATGTTGTCGGACGAATAAAGGCTGCAGGCAAACCCGTTATGTTGCTAGTGGGAAGCCAAAAGGTTCCAGGCGAATTCTACTCAGAAGAATTCTCAGATTTCAACGTGGCAGTAGGAAACCAGCCCCACTCAGAGTGTTCAGCTTTGGCGATTTTTCTGGACCGCTACTTTGAAGGTAAAGAACTGGCTAAATCATTTGAGAAAGCCAAAATCGAGATTGTTCCCAAGGAAAGAGGCAAATTGATCAAAAGCCACACCGATAACGTGGATTTTCCGTAATGTTTTGGGAAGGGTTTTATTACCTCAAGTATCAATATTATGGGTATTAAAAAGGAACATTAGAGTATGTTATCTACTATTGATGATTCAACCTTAACTAAAGTTGCTTTGGCGTTAGGTGGTGAAGAAGCGGTACAACTTATAGCTCACTTGAAAGGTGTGGAAGAGATAACGGATGATGAAATCGCGAATAAAACAGGTATCCGCCTTAATTCAGTGCGCAAAATCCTCTATAAACTCTATGACCACTCTCTTGTGAGCCTTAGAAGGACACGCGACCCCAAGACAGGATGGTTTATTTTTCATTGGAAACTTCAACCCGACCAACTTGAGGGCTTTATTTTAAGCCAGAAAAGGCGTGTTTTAGAAAAACTCAATGTACGTTTGGAATACGAAAAAAACCATGACTTCTATTATTGTGACAGCCCAGAATGCAAACGGGTTCCTTTTGAAGATGCTGTTGAATTAGTTTTTCACTGTTCTTCTTGCGGCAAGAACCTTGTGCATTTTGCAAACGGGAAAATGATTGATAAACTCTCCGAGAAAGTTGAGGTTTTAAGGAAGGAACTGGGTGAGTAGCGGGCTTCCGAATAGGGAGCAAGCAATAGAACTTCTCCGCAAAAACCACTGTTCGACTCAAGTCGTTAACCATTGTATAGCAGTCGCCGATTTAGCTGTAGAAACCGCTACCAAACTTGAAGCTAATGGACTAAAAATTAACATTCGACTGGTTGAGGCGGGTGCACTTTTGCATGATCTTGGCCGCTCAAAAAAGCACACAGTCGACCACGCAATCGTTGGAGCACAAATAGCAAAAGAAATAGGCTTACCAGACATAGTAATTAACATAATTAAGCGGCACGTTGGCGCAGGAATCACAGATGAGGAAGCAAAATGGCTGGGCTGGCCAAAAGACAATTACATACCTCAAACACTGGAGGAGAAAGTTGTCTCCTTCGCTGACAAACTGATTGATCAGTCGAAAAGAATTCCGATTGAAACTGAGATTGGGCGGCTGGAGAAAGAAAATAAGAGTGAAGCGGCAGAAAGAGTTAGAAAGCTGCATGAAGAAATAACCAGTTTACTAGGCAACAAACTATGACCGAATTAACGTTACTAGTTAAGGCTTCGAACCTTGGACAAGTAAAACAAATAGATGAATTGCTAAAAACACAATTCGAAGAATTAGATGTGGAAGTTAAAGTTTTAACCAACTCCGCTAACAGGTGGGTTCAAGTTTCGCTTTCAGGCGAAGATGAAGCCATAGCGACAAGCTACATTAACAAAGAAATAGGTACCTGCCCCACAAGTCTTGAAAACGCAAAAACCCACCCATGTTCTAAGAGGATACATATCCAAACTTGACCTGGCTAAGCAAGAGTTGGTTGTGGATGTTGGAATTTTTGAACCCAAAATAGTTTTGGCAACTATACCTTTAGCTTGCTTGCAAGAGCAACTGGTTGAAGGCAAAAAGGAGGATTTGAAGAAAATCGTGGAAGCCTTCGCTTTCGCTGAACGTTCACCGCTAAGCATCAAGCCATTATTTCCAGTTGCTGAGGAAGGCGAGTTGTTGCCGGCGGAGCTGTCGATGGAGCAGGTTGAGAAGCTTAAGGCGTGGCAGCAGTCGCTTTTGGATAGACTAATTATTTTAGGTGCCTCAGAGAAGACGATTGAGAATGTGCTTGAGCGAACGCGGTTGAATCGGGATGTGATTGGCATCGAAACAATGGGGATGTTTGAGCATGCACTTACTTGTAAGCTTGGGACTAATGCAGCTGGTTTGGTTGGGATAGTTGGTAGATATCTGCGAAATTCGGTATTTGTGGTTTTTAATGCTAAAAAGAGTCTTGATTTACTGAATGAACATGCATTAACCTTATAAATTGTGTACATAGATAATTAAATTCCAATTTGAGGGGGAGAGGGGCCTATGAGCCAGGGTGAAGACAGAGAGAGAAGAAAATACAGAATAGACATAGGGGCTTATGGCAGCATAGGAATTGAAGCGCCAACAAAAGAAGAGTGCCTAGAACTATTCAAGGAAGTCACAAAAACAAAACGTGACTCAAGAATAGACGAAGCAATAAGATGATGCATCAACATTTTTCATCCATATCTGCAAGCTTCTTGTTCCGTTAGAACCAAAATAGATTAACCTGTGTTTATAGTACGTCGTGTTCTTCTTTGCAGTGTGCTTCGTAATCCTCACGGTTATCATAGATCTCTTGATCTAAGGGGCACTTGAATTTTTTATCCGATGTTCTTTCAGGTTCAGGTACAGTGACTCTTGGCGCTGTTCTCTTAAGGTTCGATTCATCATTAGGCAAATATATTCACCTCCAAACGAAAGCTCCGGTCGGTAATTGTTATTCATGCGGCTGGAATGGTTATTAAAAATATGTGACTGCACCTAAGACACAACAACCAATCAAGTTATCTGCAATTTTATCAAGTAACTCTGAAATTAAGACTAAAAAAGAAGAAAATAGGATTAAAAACTTGGTTTTGCTCAGTTCAGCTTTTTTGGATAGAAGAAAACGCTGATTGCCCTACCGACACCGATTGCCAAAACAACTGCGATAGATATGATGAGCAAGGTGTTGTCCGGCAGTTTCTGGAACCATCAAAACAAAATGTGAAGTGGCTGTTGGTCAAGCCGGACTTGAAGTGGCAACTTTTGGCTCGTAATGCTTGCTAAATTCTATTCTCCAAGTATGAATTCTGCCTTCATAAAGTATTAGAGACAAACTCTATTCAGATAGATTGGGTTCAGAGGGAATGCATTTGATGGCTCGCCATCACACCTTGCATCTTCCACACAACTCTGAACCCGCCCCTGTTTCATAATGCCTTTTTTGCTACAACTTCTGATTATTTTTAGCCTTAGAGCATATGTAGCAGGTACTAAGGGGTAGGGTAGAACAACAATTATTTAGGTATAGTCGGAATCGACAAATTCGACTTCGCTCATTTTTTATTCACCAAACCATTTGATAAACCACTTCTCTCTTGCTATTGTTCTCTCATTCATAGCTTCGCAGGTTGCTTTCCAATCAGGGTTTTCGTATTCTGTATTAACCCATTTTTCGGTGAAAGGCAACATTTCTTTTTTTACTTCATCTAAAATTTGTTTTATTTTAGCATTTGCAAGCTCAGGAGTATTATACCCTTTATAGGATAATTGTTCAATTGGAATTAATTCTTCATAAAGTCTGCCTTTATTCATTTTTTATGCCTCTTTTCCTTATTTATAAATAATGATGTTAAACATTTGCATTTATTCTTGTACGGCAATCTACTTCACTGTTAACTGTTTAAAGCTTGAATTATTGCGCATCAATTCTGGGAATTTTTCCAGTAAGTGTTTATCAACAATCCTTCTATCTACAAAGGGATGACCATAGTGATCTTAATTTTATGTGACTGTGTAACTACAACAACGCACACATAATAGTTGCTTGCTATACCTACTACCTACTTAGGGCGTGTGAATTTTGGGTGCGATAGAAGAAGTAATTAATTTCATCACTGCTGGAAGCATAGGTGGTTTGCCACCAATTGTTTTGATGATTATTCCATTTGTAATCGGACTTATCGTGGGCTATCTAGTCCATAAAATGTTGAAAATTGCAATTATAGCGGGTATAATACTTGTTGTAGTTGCTTATTTTGGGTTTTTCGGATTAAGTCTTGGCTCATTAAGCAATATTGCAGAGACATACGGTCCTATCGCAATTCAATATGGAATCCTTCTAATGGGCATGTTACCACTAGGCATTGGACTCGTTGTCGGAGTTATAATCGGTTTTATATTCTCATAAGCGCTGTGAGGCTTTACTGGACGCGCGTACTATTAATTTGAAGTGATATTTACAAATGAAGCAAGTATTGCATTGCCCAACAGTTCAAGAGAATGGAAATGGGCATTACCAGGAAACTTTTCGGCTAGGTCTGAGAATAAGTCGCGGGTTGCTTTCAAACGTGTTAGGCATGAGGGCTCCTCTGTTTTGCGGCCATAAATTGACTTATAATTGCAATCTCAGATGCAAAATGTGCCCCTTCTGGAAAAGAACTAACAAAGATTTGAGTATGGAAAAGGAAAAAGCAATCTTAAGACGAATTTATGATTCAGGTGCTTGTGCGATTGCTTTTGAAGGCGGAGAACCGCTCCTGAGAAAGGACTTATGCAAAATTCTGGCGTTCTCAAGATCTTTGCCTTTGCAAACAAGCATAGTTACGAATGGCACTCTTCTAGAATCCAAAATAGACGAAATAGCCCAATACATCAATGGCGCAATCTACGTTTCCTTAGATGGCTTAGAGAAAACTCACGATACTATCAGGGGTGTAAGTGGCTGTTTCAAGAAAACAATACAAGGAATAATTGCAGCTTCAAAAAAGGTTACTGTGATTATAAACACAACAATAATGGATGAAAATATTCATGAGATCGAAGATTTGGTTAAGTTGGCAAAAAGAATGAACGTAAAAATATCGGTGGCAATGGCTCATGAATACTATGAAACCCAGACGTCTACTCCTGATAGATCTTAAAATTAGAGATATAACTGGAAAGCTTGTTGAATTGAAGAAAAAGGGTTATCCATTGATAAATTCATTTGGCTATTTTGGAGTGATGGCAAAAGAAAAGAGATGGGTCTGCAAACCTTGGTCTACGATTAATGTAAGTCCTGAAGGGTATTTGGTTTTGCCTTGCTATGTTCGGAATGAATATGCAAAAACCATTTCTGTTTTTGATACTAGTATTAAAACTGCGATATCTGATTTTGACTGGAAAGACATACAAAACTGTCGGGAATGTAGTCTTCATTGTTATGTGGAGCCATCTTTGGTGCTTTCGTATGATTTTAGATCATTTCTGAATTGGGCTCTTCCACAAAAAATTCTGACAAATTGTAACTAAAGAAATACTAGAAAAAAAATTAACTCTCAAAAAATAATCTATCAAATGCAACGCTTATTTTGAATATGGAAACCACGCAGAACCTTTTGGTTTCGTCCCAAACACTTTTTGCGTTTACTTACCGTTTATACCAAACGAAGAGATGTAGCATTAAATGAGGTAATTGATTGTCTCGGTTGCAAATTAGCGTTAATATTGGAGAGGGCTATCACGATCCGATGCAGTTCGTAGAATGTGTGGTTGTGGCTGAAAGATACGGTTTTAATGCGGTGTGGTTTGGTGATCATCTATTACCTTGGATACATAACCAAAACAAGTCAGCCTTCGTATGGTCTGTTATGGCTTCGGCTCTTGACAGAACTGAAAGGATCAAAGTAGGTCCAATTGTTACTTCACCAATCGGAGGTAGATATCATCCAGCAATCATCGGGCAAGCAGCCGCGACTTTAGATAACATGTACCCTGAAAGATTCCAACTTGGCGTTGGTTCCGGTGAAGCGATAAATGAAACCAACTTTTTTCCAAATGGATGGCCAAGATGGCAGGAGAGGATTGATAGGTTAGCTGAAGCTGTTGTTTTGATGAAGAGGATGTGGGAAAGTGAAGAATACTTCAGTTATCAGGGCAAATATTTCAAGATGAACAACTTCTTTCTTTATACAAAGCCTAAAACAAAGATTCCTGTTTATTTCGCTGCTCAAGGAAGAAAGGCAGCAGCATACGCGGGTATTTATGGAGATCACCTTGTAACAGTAAACTCACCAGAAAATTGTCGAGATGTGGTTTTCCCAAGCTTTGAGGAGTCTGCAAGAAAAGTTGGAAAAGATCCTTCAAAGATGGAGAAGATGGTTGAGGTTTCTCTTTATTTCGCCGATAAGAATGTGGGTGTTGAAGAAGTTAGAAGGACAGGAGAAGCCGGGTTTTTTGCCGACGGATCTTTTGACGAAACGGATCCAAGAAAGATCCAAGAAATGTCAAATCTTGTCGTTGATAAAACTATTGTGGACAACTTCTGTTTTGTTTCATCGCCGGATGATATTATCGAAACAATTGAAAGGTACTTGTATGCTGGTGCGACACATGTGGAACTCGTAACCCATTCATTCCCTGATAGAATAGAGTTTATTGGAGAAAAAGTTCTACCGTATTTCACTAATAAATAAAAAATAGTCGTTATTTGCTTCTCTTGCTTGCATGGAGCTAAAAAATTTAAAACCATAGTTGTTTTTCTCTGCTTTTATAATCCATAATAGTTTTTTTCGCGAATTTTAACAAACCTTTTATGCTCATTTTCTATATGACAACAATATAGACCGTCTGAAATGAGAGGAGAAGGCGAGACTTCTGATTAAATTGTTTTCACAGAAAGCAATAGTGCTTGCGGCGTCAATAATACTCTTTATTGCGCTTGGAAGTACCGGGGCGAGTCTATTTGGGATAAACGTCTTATCTACGCCTACTTTGCAACCTTCAACCACTCCATTAGAAACGCCTTCTCCGTTCCCAACTTCCTCATTTAGCCCAACTCCAACACCAATTTTTGTGCCTACCGCTACTCCAAAGCCTGCTGCCACATCTTCTCCTGCTCCCACACCAACACCTACTCCTTCTCCAACACCATCACCAACACCCACCTCTACTCCAACGCCTACTCCTGCTCCCACACCAGAACCTACTCCTGACTCCCACACCAGAACCTACTCTACTCCAACGCCCACTCCTGCTCCCACACCAGAACCTACTCCTGACCCCACACCAGAACCTACCCCTACTCCAACGCCCACTCCCGCTCCCACACCAACACCCACACCTACTCCAACACCAACACCTACTCCAACACCCACACCATCCAACACCCACCTCTACTCCAACACCCACGCCTGCTCCCACACCAACACGCACTCCTACTCCTACACCAACGCCCACTCCCAGTCCTACTACATCCAGAGGTGTGATTTCAATCACTTTCGACGATGGCACCCGCAGCCAATACACCACAGCATTTCCGCTGATGCGGGACAGAAACATCGTTGGAACATTCTACATACCCACCGGATACTTCCCCGCCGACAACCCATACAACAAAATAACAGCATCCGAATTGCAGCAAATGCAAAACGCCGGAAACGAAATAGGCAGCCACTCAGCCAGCCATGTAGACTTCACCAAACTAACTGAAACACAAATACGCCAAGAATGCTCCGAAAGCAAAGCAACACTACAATCCTACGGCTTAAATGTAAATAATTTTGCTTACCCTTACGGCACAGGTGACCTTAGCTACGCAAACAGTATCGTAGGCCAATACTACCGTTCTGCCCGCGTAGTATATTACACACCAATGACAATTGCGAATGCGCCATTTCAGCTTTCAGCTGTCAACAGTCAAAGTCAAGGCGCACAGTACCCTACTTTGCTTCCAAAGCTAAAAAGTTTTATTGACGGTACAGTAAACAGCAACGAATGGACAGTTTTCTATTTTCACAACGTCGCTAGTTACAACAATGCTGTGACTTACGGAGGAATTAGTGTAGAGGACTTTACCAGTTTCTTAAATTACGCCAAAGCATCTGGAGTGAAAATACTAACAATCAATCAAGCATTGAATCTTGCAGGGAAATAAGCAACAATCGCTGTTTATTTTAGCGATCTCGCTTCTCGTTCTTCACATATTTTTTGTTCAATATCGTTTTTGTAGTTTTTATCTTCTCAATTCTGCGAGGGTTTTAGTTAAGGATTATAAATTTAATTTCTAGAAAGAATCTTGGATTTTATGAATTATAATTTTCTGAGGTTAACTTAAATTAGAAACTATTCTTTCGATTTTACAACCTTGTCTGGTTGGATGAAGTTAAATTGGATAGAATTTGGATAACAAAAGATAGTTTACGGGATTTTTTTGTTAGTTGTTGTACAGACAGTTCAACCATGAATTAAATCGTAACATTTAATATATCAAGCAAGTGATAATTCTTTGGAGGCTTAGACATTTGAATCCGTCTAAGAAAATATTGGTCCTATTAATAATAATTATAGGAACATCATTCCTTATATTTCATTTTGAGGCGTGGAAATTATTTGAAAAACCGATAGATTTGAGAATGACGGAAACCGCTGTAGTGCAAAAAGTCGCATTTGATAGCACCAATAATAATATGCTATTACTCGAGGTACAATCAATGTGCAGCAAAACTATCGAATTCAATACAGTAGTCATTAAAGATTCAAATCAGATTACTGTGGCTACAATTGTTCCATTTTCAGCTGAATTGGCATCCGATGACAATTCGATAATACCGGTTAATTTGGGCGGCGTTAACTTGAGTTCTGGAAACTACACTGCAAATCTTTGGACCACGAAAAGTCATTTTTTCCAATCGCCCTCTTTTACTATACGTTGAAAAACAGGACCGGTCTTTGCCCTGAAAACAAGTTCTTTTCCCATGAAATAGCATCTTTCACTTTTTTAACTAAATTTATTCAAATTCTATTTAGGTGTTTGGCGGGATTGGTAGCGCTTGCTGGAGATTAAGCACTTGGATTAGGATGTTGGACTTTAAACCATTAATGCTTTGGGCTATTGAATTTCTTCTGCAAAAATAGCTTATATTTCATAACCTAATAACTGAAAATTAGGCTGATTCCTCTGTTCTAAGCTTAGTGAATTTCGCCAAAAAAGAAAAAACTAAGATTAGGTTTTCCTGTTTGCTCCGCAGTGTGGACAGAAAGTTGCTGTCTGCGGAAAAAGGGTGCCACAATACTTGCAGGGAATTACAACTACTTCTCGTATGACTTCTCGTGTTCCTCCATTTTCCTGTCTGGAACCAAAAATGGAACCGAATATTGAGCAACAACCACATCCAAACATTTTTCAATTTACTCCTAATGGAAACTCTGAGATAGTTCGTGTCTTTGATTCAACTGGTCTAATAGGACCTCGCGAACCATGTCGCATGCTTGGTTAATTTTTGGGTTGGTGACGCTGTAAAAGATGCTTGTGCCTTGCTTTCTTGTTTTGAGAATGCCTTTCTGCCTCATTATTGCTAAGTGCTGGGAAAGGTTTGATTGGCTTATGCTTAAGATTTCGGTTAGCTCGTTTACACTTTTTTCGCCATCTCTCAAGGAGTGGAGAATTGCCAAGCGAATGGGGTTAGCTAACGTTTTTGATATCTCTGACTGTAAGTTATAAATTGTCATGTCGATTTTGGGTTTTTCAGCCATTGCCTGTTCCTTCGAATATTCTAACATACTAACCCTCTCTTAAATTTTATATAAAAAGAAAAAGAGATTTTGGTTTAGGCAACTGCCTGTTCCTGTATGAAGGCTCCGTGCCATGTATGGTACCATACTTGTCCAGTGAAGCTGTTAACGCTTAGCATCCCATACGGTGCTCCATTCTGTAGGACTTCGATTGTGTAGTGACCGTTAAATTCTGTAACATCGCCGACAGTTGTGCCTGCTAGGTAGCTGGTTAGATATTGTTGTGCGTTGGTTTTTGCTTGGTCAACTGTGACGGTTGGGGTGCTGTGGTTGTTCCTCTGAGCCAATTGCAGAATCCTGCTCCGAAGCTGTATTGGTTGTTCCACATCATGTTTGGACCAGGTTCAGGAGTTACTATGCCAGTATATTTGTTGACCAAGAGTTCGAATGCTCCATTGCTTGTGCTTTTCTCAGTGACGAGCACATAGAAGTTGTTGGCGTATTCTTCGATTTCTTTTACTGCAAGATCAGGGTTGTTTAATGATGCGACATATGTTTTTGCTATGTCAGTTGCTTGATTAATTGTTAAAGGAGTTGCTGCTGTCCCAGTTGCTGGATAACCTGCGCCGTTGCCCCAACGTCCCCAACATCCACCCCGTCCACCATAGCCGGTGTATCCTGGGGAATTGACTTGGGCAGGAGTATAGAGAGTTGGCGTCTGAGTGTTAGTCTGCGTGACCGGACCCAGGGCTTGAGGTGCATTCATCATATTACCTACGATTGCCTGAGGACCATACGGTGTTCGTGCACCCCATCCAAAGGCTAAAACAGTCGCTACTGTTGCACCCACAACAACGAGTGCTAAAACTAATACTGCTCCTACTATTTTCAAGTTTTTCATTTTTTATTTTTCCTCCATCTTTGTTAATATTATACTATTCGAATGATATGATAGTTCGGTGAAACAGTTGTGAAACGGTTTTTGAAACAGTTTTTTGCCCGTTTTTAGTGTTTTCCCGAGACCATAACATCATTCAATTATATTCTAATATACTAATATTCTACTAATGGTGCTTAAAAACGTTGCCTATTGATTGTATGCTTATGAGAGTGAAGTTGATAATAGCGGTAGGTTGCCTCAGGCTAAAGATGGCTGATTAGGAAAATGCAGATCTCCCAAATTAATAGCACATCAGAACTCAATTTTGTCTTTCCAGTGGGTTTCTCCTTTTTTGAGCCCTTCCTTGGGTACCATTTCCGAGAGATTTTTGAAATAGGCGGCGAGGTTTACACAGCTAGAACCCAAGAAGGCTTATTGACTGGCATATTCATCTATGACAGTTGCGAAAAAGGCGGAACGATTTACACAGGGTCAAGGGAAATATTCGATTATTTCTATGCACTTAAACCCTTTAATTTTCTTTTCTCAGAAATGCAAACGGAGCTGGAAAATGAGATCTATGACATTTACACCGCTAATCTTGACGATTTTGCCTTTTCTCACAGGTTTAGCTATGAAATTTCCGTAGCCGACATTGAACAAGCAGATGAGGTTGAGCATTTTATGGCCTTAACCCATCCGAGAATAAACAAGAGGTGGGTGCGTGTTGCTCTGAAGAATGGTGATAGATGTTTTATTGTTAGGTTAAATGATGAAATAGCTGGTTTAGGTTGGGTTTCACTTGTGAATGGAGTTGGAAGACTGCATTCGCTTTTTGTTCAATCTCAGTTTAGGAGAATGGGCATAGGTGAAGATATTTTAAACGCTCGGCTTCTCTGGCTTAAGTCAAATCGTGCGCATTCGGCATTCTGTGAGATTTCACGTTATAACGTGGCTTCTGCGGGTAATGTGATTAAGGCAAATATGTCAGTGACTGGTCAGATTTATCAGTACTTTAAGAAATGCCCATAAGAAAAAGCAAATGAAAAAGTTAGGTTCTGGGAGCTCCGCACAAAGGACAGGTCTGTGCTGTTGAATCTATTAGTGCTCCACAGTAACGGCATTTAACTTTGACAACCTCTCTTATCACGATCTGCTGTACCGGCGCTTGATTTGGTGTCAAATCAATGTTTTCCGGTGGTGGCCCTGGGAGGTGGCGGCGATCGCTGATACGGTTGTTCATAGGAGTGTCTAGGAAGAGGTTTTTTGCTACCCTTAGAAACCGCGTATAGAACAGCAATAACAATAATGATTACTAGAATAAACGCAAACGCCGGCAGCAAAATGAATACAGGTACAAATTGTGTTATGGTTGAAGGTCGGGGACTTATTGTAATAATGGATGGTGCAGGAGTTGGACTGGCTACGGTGGCTAATGGATAGCTAGTTGATGTTACGTAGAGATTTTCGGTGTATCTGAATCCCGCTGAAGGACTAGTATCATATTCTTCATAGGTATAACCCACTATGTATCCTGTGGAGATGTCAAAGTAGACGTTCCAAGTGTATTCGGCATTAAATTGTCCATATATGTCATTTCGTTGGTAACTTGAGCTTCCCTGAGTAAAAATTGTGCCAACATACTTGTTCTGTGAAGACAGATAGTAACTGTAATTTCTTGAAATAACCGTCATTTGTGTATCTAAAAGAGTGAAGGTTCCTCCAACTGGAATTGAGTTATCCATGGCGAACCATACTGTAGGGTTTGCGTATCCTGATTGGTCATCTGTTCCGTTGATGTATAGGAAGTTGTTCGATGAGAAAGTAAAGTCACCGGACGGATTTCCAGTCTCCGTTGAGCCTGAACTGTTTCTCCAAGAGTAGCTGTAACTGTAATGTGCGGACACAGTGCCATCTGAACTAACGCCCGTCACTGCCTCTGTTCCACTGTAGGTTGTATGTTCAGTGTATCCAGCGTAATCACCTGTGCCACTTCCGAGATCGGTAACTTCGTAGTAGCTGAATGTATCACCAGAACGAGGAGTGAAGGCTGCACTAAGAGGAAGCACAGAGATAACGGTTAAGAGTGAAATTATGATAATGATTGCTTTTTTGTTCATCCCATGAAACCTCCAACTCCATGTACGTGTGCCGGATGATAGCCTCCGATGCCGCTAAATGTCGAGTGGTATGATGAGTGGGCAATTATCAACGGTGCATAATAGAAGAAGAAGAGGTGGGTTGGAACATAAGTGAACTGGACAGGAGTCTTTACTACAGCTGCAGTTGGGTCGAGTTCTTTCACAATTTCATTTCTTATTCCATGAATCATCCTTACGGCAAGGCTTATCATTTCAGATCGCTCCAAGTCTTTAACATAGGAACCAAGCAGGAAATAGGCTTTTTCCATAAGATTTAGAAGTTCATTAGCTTCAAGCGTTGGCACCGAAGCAAGAATCGCAGCAGCGACAAGCGGATACTCTAAGTAGTTTTTAAGACCATTCTCAATTATAGTCAGTTTCGATCGTACATCTTCTGGCTTAAAATCGGAGATAGATAGAAAAGCTGAAGCTAGCTCAGTATCCTCTGACATCTGGAATCCCCAGGAACTAAAAAGGTATCTGTAAGCTTGGAATTTGTTGACTAGCTGATCTGAAGGCACGTTAAAGATAGCAAGTATCGCAGCTGACTCATATGAAGCTGTGATTTTAGAGAACTCTACAAATCTGTCGGTGGGAAAAGTACCGTCATACCGTCTGCCATACAGAATAGTGGCTGCAATGCCGGTCGAAAGCAGACTAGGAACATTGGCTTCACGTTTGAGTTGGTTATCAAGTTGCTTTAATGATTCCGATAGGTCCAAAAGGTCTGAATTAGTTGGTAGTTGCGCCGTTTTGGAGGCTGCCATTATTTCTCCAACCATCATTTTGTCCTCAATTGTGGAATCGAAATTCTTGATTAGGTCAAATGCAAAGAGGAACCGCTGGCCAATTTGTTTAGGGTCGCCTTGGAGTTTGGCTAAACCTATCGATAAACTCCAGAGCTGGGACGTGTCAATTCCCGGAAAACTCTGGTACAAGTTGGTGAAATGGTAGCTGCCAATTTCTGCTATGGATCTTAACTCGCCAAACGTCGCCTGAATTTCATCCCTAAAATCAGAGAACTCTTGTTCTGACACTCGGTAATTTCTTATGTTAAGATCGTTTAGCATCATGATTCCAGCACCCGTCAGCGAAATATAATACCCATTGTATGGTACCATACGGTCAAAGATAGATTTCTTCTTGATAAGCTCGTTAATCTGAGATCCTCTTTTAGCTATGTCAGCCTCCATCTTAGAGACGGCTTCTTTATGGCTCTCTATCTCTTCCTTTTGAGCCTCTTTGTTTTCTTTATCTTCAAATAGAAAAGTGATCGAATGTGTTTTTCTTTCATCTTCATTCAAGTGGGCTCTCTCGCTGTTTTCCGCCATCCGCTGATTCATCAAGTCATTGCTCAGCTGGGTTAGAGTTGATATTTCAGCTAACCCTCTGTTGTAATCTTCATTTTGCATCACATTAATGTAACCATTTTTGGATAGAAAATCCATGTCCACCGATGGAATCAGAGGTAAAACTGATTTCTCGGCGATTTGAGAGAAGAAGATTCTAACATTGCTGCATTTCATTTGATCACCGCTCCAATATTGTAAATTCCCTGGTTAGATTTCGTTTCCCTAATATGTTAGATATTTCCAGTTTAAGGCTTTGCCCCTCACTTGCAAGGCTTACAACCTCATCATTCTCCATTGCGCTTCTAAGCAAAATTTCGAATTGCGATGCCCTATCAGCTACGACTCCAAATCTAGCTGAGCGTTCCCGCTGTATCTGTTCATAGGCATACATTAATTCGTACAGAGACCTGTAGATTTGGTCGTCTATTTTCTCTGGGATTTTTTCTTCCGCGACAGTTATCCACTCTAAGCCTTCGAGATCCACAAAGAAAATTGTACCATCCGAAGCAAGCACTGCATCTTTATCTAACCAGACATCATAGAAATCTAAACCCGAGTAAGTCCCATCTTGATTATGCTTCAATGTCCTTGAAAATAACGTTAAGAATGCAATGCCGCTCCTCAGAAAATTCTTCAAAAAATCTATTGATTTATCATCAGTGTCAATTCCAAATAGGTCGAAAACAGAATGTATGTTTCCTCCCACTGTGCTTCCTGAATGGAAGTGAATGCGCACGTTGGAAGGAACAAGCCTTGTTTCCTGAACTATTCGTCCTTTGAATTGGCGATACCAAAAAACCTTCTTAACCTCCCGCTCAAGAGCAACTGGGAGAAAGACGATTTTTATCAAGGGAGCTACCCTAAATCCATTAACCGAGGTAATATCAGCCATTTCTGACACTCTCAGAGCAGTAGTCGCATGCTCAAGTCCCTGTCCGCCATATGGAGAACCTCTCAGCCACAACTCTCCCGTAAGATATCTCGGAGCCTTCTCCTCACATGCCACAATTCGCTCTCGAAGAACGGAATCTTTCAGAGTAGCGCAAATCTCGGCTTTGCCAAGAAGCTGCCTAGAAAACGGGTGAGTTGGGGAGCCAATACCTTTAACTGAAAGATAAAAGTCAGTGTCGTCTATTTTCAAGCAAGGAAAAGCAGAAACAGCGCCTCGGTTATCGTCAGCAATAAACTCCTTGGTCTCCAAGGGTTTAAGATTCATGAATGGCCTCATGCTCGGGGGAAGATAAAGCCGTTCGAAGTCAGACAACTGGTATTGTTGGAAATGTTTGTTCGTTAATACTTCAGAAGTCTCATAAACATCAAGGTTAAGGGGTAAGCCTTTTAACTTCATGAGCGTCGACACCCTTATAGACGCATCAGCACTTAAGCCTTCTCAAAAACAAATATCCCGATCTCTAATGATTAAGTTTAAATGGCGTATCAAGCAAGAACAAAGGACGTGCACAGTTCAAAAATGAGGGCATTAGAAACTGTAACATCGCTAAAAAATTTTGCGCCTTTCAGCAAATTCAAATAAGCACAATCCAAGCTCCTTTTGCAATTAAAGTGTGCCGGACCAGACTTGAACCAGCGACTAGGCTCCAAAAGCCAAGACAGCCTAATTAGGAAATAACCCAGCAATCGTTGAATTGGATGGGATGAACAAACATCATTAATCCGAATTTTAGTTTGCTCTTCTTTGCATAAGAAAAATTATTTGTTTTGGTTGAAACGCCATTTTTCTGCGGTTTTAACATATAGCATTCTATTAAATTTAGAAGTTTGGACCAGAAATTGCATAATTGCACCTTTCTCAATTACTGCACCTTGTAAAGTGGGTCTTAGGTTGTTTGCTTTCCAAGCATGCGATAAACTAATTTCTTGGTTTTGAAAAATTTTCTCTAATTCAAAAATTTCCAATTCAGTTACAGATAATTTACGTTCTAAAAAAAATAATGCATCTTCACAAGACCAAATCGTTGCCTTCACGCTATGACTTAAAGAGAGTTGGGCATCAATCGGAAATACTGCAAAACTAACAATAATTAACCATATTGGAGCTATGAATGCCTTGATTTTTTCAACAATTGAATAGTTGATATACATTTGGTCGAGGAGGTTTTCTCCATAAATAGTTACTCCAGTTTGATTAGCTTTGGCAACAAAAATGGCTATCGAATTAAAAATTGAAGTAACAAATCTGATCCTAAAATTCTTTATCTTTCCCTTCTTAACATCGATTTGATTTTTTGACACCACAAAAAAAGGTTTTCCAAAGGTCATGAAACTTTCCAGAGTTGAAATTAAATTCTTAAGTGGATTATTATTTGACTTAAAAGTAGAACATGTCTTATCTAATCGCAAGTCGTATTTCAAACTCAACTTAGTTAGAAGGATATTTGTAAAATTTTCAATTTTCCACCTATTTGATTGAGCATCAGTGACAATTATAAAGTCTATATCTGATTTTCCCCTTATCCAATCGCCTGTGGTGCCAGAACCAAATACAACTATTGAAACAATTTGCGATTTGTATTTTCTTATTAAGGCTGAGGCTAATTCTTCAAAAGGATTTTTCAGATCATTATCTAAATTTTTTACATTGATTTCATTAGGATTAGTGTGACTTTTCTTTATCATGCTGTACTCGAAGCTGACGAGTTATACTCTCCCACAATTTTATCTATTGATGTAATTACGTTTTAATAAAATAATATGCCTCAAAAAGAGATTGCCTTATAAGGTCTAAAATAATAAAGCAGTAAAAAGTTTAACGGCATCTTTCATTTGCTATCATATTTTATTTCCGAAAGTTTTTCATTTCAATTTATATTTAAGATGAAATGACCAGTGCAAAAATCGACAGGAACATAAGAATAAATTCAATAGTAATAATAGTAGAATTTTTAAAATATTGCTTTATAAAATCGAGCAAGGTTCTACTTGGGTCAGCTTCTTTTCCCAAGACCGCTTTTCCATATTTTGCGCGAGACATTGGATATTTTAACATAATCCCATAATCCAATGTGTCTAAGAGCATATGTATGAAGAAAGCAGGAATGAAAAACCACATGTTTGGCGAAATCAAGGATAAGAAGACCGCAATAGTGAACAAAAAAATCGGCGTATGTGTAAACAGATTTCTATGCATTTTAGAAATTAGATAATCAATGTCAGGAATAACAAAAGCTAAAATAATTAAAAGACTTAAAAAAGGACCGGTTTCAGGCAAAATTCCGAAATAATTTAGCAAAGAAAGAAAAAGAAGCCCTGAAAAAAAGTGTGCACTTACTAGCATTTAATATCGTCTCTACTTCCAGCAAACATTTGTGTGGGCATAAAATTGACCCGGATTAAACCTATTTCTATAACATAAAATAATAATGACATGATCAGAGAATCTGGGCTTGAACAACATCTATCAATAAAGCTATCACAGGTAATATTGCACTCAGAAAAATTTTTGCCATTATTTCTGCATTGACTGGAAAAGTGTGCATGGATTTTATTCTCTTATAAATTAATTCTAGGGCATTCAATCCATTACTAATAACCAATATTTCCTTATCATCCATTTCTTCAACACTGTGATCTATATCTAAGAATCTCTGTATTCGCCTACTAAGTGATTGAATTTCTTCATTTAATTTCAGCAAAGTCTTTTCTTTTTCTTCTTTTAGTCTATCATAAATTCCTCTCATTGAAAGGAAAAAATAGGCAGGCATCAGGACAGAAGTAACAAATATCATAACATAGGAAGCTTGAGGAAGAAATATTTGCCAAATTGGAATTATTAAGATAGAAAGAAAACCAATATCAAAAATCAGCAAAGTACTCAATTCAGACAACGGTGACAATCCGCCCACTGCATCAGGGTCAAATGGATTTATCTTTAGTTGAACGTCATTGCCAAATTTGTTTGAAGTTTGTAAGAAGGAATAAATCAGCCAAATTCCGACACTATCTAAAATTGCGCTATATACCAACACTGTAGAAAATAGAGAAATAATGACCAAATCCATCGAAATTGATGGAGTAAAAGTTAATCCCAAAACTAGCACCGGCACAGTTAAAAGTAAAAGAGTCATGACCCCTCGCGGTACCTTAAAGGCGTGCTTTATGCGGCTATTTCGGAATTTCTCGAAATTTGTATCATCATATTTTAAACATGGTTTTACGTGAGTTAGAAAGCTTCTATACCGTCCTGAAGCATGATAAATTACAAAAGTAAACGAGAAAAGCAAAACACCGATCCAGAGAAAAACTAGCTCAACAGGAATATTGATGCCTTCAGGGAAATGGATGAGAGAAAAGTTATTTAATTTAACGTAGACGTAGCCAATTATTGGTACCAAAAATGAAATGAAAAAAATGTTAAGAGTACAGGCTAAAGGATCGCAATCAGATTTAGGAAAAGGCCCTCGTCGAACAAGTAGTTCAATGTATGATAGTGAACAATTGTTCTGCAGTTCTCCATTTTTTGATTTATTTTCATTTCTTTTTTTGAATTTTTGGATAAGACCCATTTTTGGATTTACTCCAGTTTTCAACACATGTAGCGTTATTTTAAATAATCTTTATCTGCTTATAAGATTTTTAAGAATTTCAATAAACAACTCCAACTAGAAAAATGGTACATTTGATCACCACATAGTTTATGATTATCCTGCAGAGATTCCCTAGCACAAATCAACCTATAGATATCAAATGTTTGAAGAGAAGGTTAAAAACGCAACGAAGTTCTTTCATTCTTCTTCCCTTAAAGTATGAATGCAATAACACAAAAATTCATTTTGTTTAATTTATGCAAAAAATGGACGATAAACCAAAAGAAAATGTCTTAACTTAATCAAGACATTGAAAATCAAGTAAATCACTTAATCACTGAATATTTAACGCAGTTATAGAAAACGTTCGTAATTTAACAAATACAAACAATTAAAAGATGGTGGGCCGAGCCGGACTCGGACCGGCGACCTTTGGCTCGTAAAGCCAACGTCCTAACCAGGCTAGACGACCGGCCCACACAGGTATTTGATAAAAGGACTACATAGGTTAATATTAGAATTATGTTTCCAGAAGTGTTGATTTATTTGAATTTTTTACGAATGTACTTTTAATTGCCCTCTCTGCCGCAAAATCCTCCCTAAACACGTTCTTAGCGGAGAGAAGGAACGCCCGAAGGTAATCTGCCCTGAGTTCGGTAGCCGGAGAAGCTGCAAAGATGGGAAGCGCAAAACGAAGGTTCAGCGCTACCTATACCATGAGTGAGGTTAAAGTTTTTCCTAACCGCTCAAATGTTAGTCAAATGTTAAGGGTTTTATAGCTCCGACTTATTCCGTACACTCAGGTGAAGAGATAATGTTCAAGATAAAAGCTTCATAGACGTAATCCTTTCTTACTATGGGTTTGGCAATATTTTATTTAGTGGATAAGGAAGATAAGGTTAAGAAGAGGTATAGATGTGCCATTCGATGAATACCAATTCCTGCGTTACTTTATTCCCGGAAGTTTATTTGTAATTTATGCTACCTGTCTCATTCTTCCAATTCTGAGTACTGATGGCTTGCTTTTCATGGGCAATCATCTGGACATTGCCGTTGCTATCGCGGTAGGTGCTTTTGGTGCCGCCCTTGCATTTGGATATGTCATTTACACATTTTACGATACATTCTCCTACGGTCGGGATGCCATGAAGAAGGAACAAAGACCTTTGCTGAGATATTTTGCTAATCATGCTGAGAACTGGAATAATCTTTCAGAATCAAGGCAAAAAATGTTCATTGAAATGACACATATTACGGGCAAGGACATTGTTGACTGTAGATATTTCTATTCTATTGGAAGAGGCTTTCGGTCTCATTACAATGCCAGAATAGTCTGCAGTCTCTATGTTCCCGCCGCAGCTTTAGCCATTATATTGTTTTTTGTTCTTTCTAGCTATTTCACTGGAAATACATACCTTTCGCTTACTTCTCGACATGCCTGGCTTGATATCCCCATTTTAGGAGTAATTTTTATCGTTTCGGTAGTTCTACATTATGGTGCTACGAGACCTCGCAACGAGGCGGCTCAATTGGAATATCTCTTTATCCGAAGACGGGTTGAAACTGATCCTGATTTCAGTAAAGCATGTGCGATTGCGGGAGTAAATTGGTCGGTCGTGGCGAATGAGGAGAACTACGATTTTGAGAAATGAAGGCAAATTGAAGAACTCTGGTTTTCTTAAGTATCCTTATTGCAAGTCCTCCCAATGACCCTTAGAAGATGATGATGGTGATGATGATACGGCTACTAGAATTTGCGGTTGGGTGTTATCTTTCATAGATAAACCCAAGTTAAACGGTTTAGTCTTCAAACCAGCAGCCACGACTTTAGCGCCACAAAAAGCGACTGAGGAGCAATGTCATCAGCGGGATCGGGAGAAGATGCTGCTGCACAAGCATTTTGCACAATTATTGCAACTTTCAGAAAATACAAAGAGTCGACATTTGCCTTCTTGCCAATCGCCGTTCGTTCCCAACCTCTCCAGAAGAGCTAATATAATTTAGCCACTTATGATAAATACTATATATTCTAGAGGTGAACAGCGTCTACGAAGAGTTCCACGAAGAAAATTCATAGAATCATTCATGAAATTCCTTTATTGCGTACTTTGAATCTTGTGCAAACTACGTTTCTTGGTGTGGGCACGGCAATTGGGGGAGTTATGTTTGCTATTATGGGTAGAGCCGTGGCGAGGCTGGACCTAGTATTGTGGTTACTTTCTTGATTGGAGCTTTCTTTGCTCTTCTTATGGGACTCTCTTACGCTGAGCTTGGATCATCTGTTCCAAGCGGCGCGGGTGGAGCAATTGCTTTTGTGGGACGTGCTTTCGGCAAAAAGACTCCAACGTTTATAGCGGGGTGGTTTAGCTGGGTGGGCAGCATTACTGATTGCGCTATCGGTTCACTGGTTTTTGCTCTTTCAGTCAATTATTTCCTTAGGTGGGTAGAGCCCTTCACGTTGGCTATTCTAACTTTGATTGTGTTTGCTTTAATCAACTTTAGAGGAACAAGAAGCATGAGCATCGTCCAGTTAGCCCTCACCGGAGTCTTAATCTTTACACTTTGCTTTTTCATGGCAGGCTCCTCTCTGAGTTTTGAGGCAAGCAGATTTGAACCATTCTTTCCAAAAGGAATATTGCCCATGTTCGCAATGGTGAGTTTTATTTTTCCCACATACGCAGGGTATGAGTCAATCACTCAGATGTCTGAAGAAGTCAAAACTGCAGGAAAAAATATCCCAAGAGCCCTTTTTCTAACTCTGGCAGTTATTACACTGCTTTTTGTAGGCGCATCAATAGCCATGGTTGCCGGTGCTCCACCAGAAATCTACGCTAATTCAGCTACGCCCCTGCAAGATGCCGCTACCTACTTTATAGGTCCAATAGGCGGCACTATAGTTTCTGCTGCTGCAATTGTTGCAACATTAACTACGATTAATGGAGCCATGGCAGGTGGAACACGTATAGCCTTTGCTTTAAGTAGGAATGATTTCTTGCCATCCATCTTCAAAAAAGTACATCCAAGGAACAGAACTCCGTTTGTAGCACTAGCATTAACAGTTTTAATAGCTATCTTTTTTGTTTTGACAAGATCAATTAATTTCATAGTTTACGCAATATCCCTTGGCTACTCCATTACAGCAATCATGGTGGCATTAGCATTAATTCGTTTAAGAAAGACTGAACCCAACCTTTACCGCCCCTTCAAGGTTCCACTTTACCCCTATGTACCTATCATAGCCATTGCAGCTTTATCATTTATGATTATAACAATGAGTTTGGAAGCCTTAGTTTTAGGAATCACTTTTGGAGGCGTAGGACTGCTTCTCTTGTTTGTGAGCAAAAGAATTAGAAAAACGCAAAAAACGGAAGAACCGGTTGAATAACAACCAAAACAGGTTTAATCACAATACTTTTTAAATGATAAAGTTATCTAAGAATTGGTTACCTATTTGCGAATAATGATAGTCGGTGCGGGCGACATTGGTTTACCATTAATTCATTATCTATCCGAAAGAGGGCACCTTCTCACTGTCATCGAAAAAGGCGATGCGGCATGTAAGCATATAGTTGACCATGCGGATGCAGCTATTTTCCAAGGAAGCGGAGAAGAGAAGGAAATTTGGAAAAACTTGGAAGCTGATAAAATGGATGCTTTGATGGCCTTAACAAGCAGTGATAAAACGAATATTGCTGTATGCGAGATAGCTAAAAGGGACTTTGGAATACCGTTTGTAATCGCGAGAGCTCATCAGCCTGAGAGCATAGATTTAATGAAGACGGCTGGCGCCGACATTGCTATTTGTCCATCGATAGAGACTCGCCGCTTATTCTTGAATGCTATAGAAAGCCGAACAATAGAAACCCTCTATGAGAAAGCAAACGCAGGTTTCAAGATAGTTTCAGTTATTATTCCTCAAAATGGCGTAGCAATCGGTAAAAATAGAATTAGATTTGACGAACCCGAAAAACTTAGGATCGCCAGCATATTTCGCAATGGCGAGTTCGTTTTTCCGGAGGAATCATTTCATCTTTAAAGGAGGAGACAGTGTGCTTCTTTTGGGTGAATCAGAAACAGTTGAAAAAGCTGCCGAAAAACTCAGAGAAGCCGAAATTACATAAAAAATTAATTAGAGCCTAAACTATGATAAGAATTCCAATAGTTCTACCAAATTGTCTTGCCAGTCTCTATTGAGCTTTTATTAAAAATAGCTATTGTGGGCTTGATTTTTCTTGCTACCTGGATAATTTCCATAATCCTGAGAAGTCTTGTCTCGAAAGCGAAGGGTAAACTTAGCCAAAGTATGTCTCGACAAATTAGACGCCTTGTGACCTGGATAACCTGGTTCATAGGAATTTTGATAGCATTTAGTCAGGTTGGCTTAGACCTAACAATATTGCTGACCCTCGTTGCCTTAGGCGCAATAATTTTGGCAATTGCACTTAGACATGTATTATCAAACTTGGTTTCTTACGGAGTCATAAAATCATATGAACCGTTTAAGCTTGGAGATTGGGTTCAAGTTGGCAAATTTTTTGGAAGAGTTGTAGACATCACATGGGAAGATACAGTTCTGATGACTCCTGACAATGAAACTGTATACGTACCCAACTCGAAAATTACTCGAAATATAATAATTAACAAAACAACTCCAGGAGGAACTCGTATTGCAATTTCTATAGTGATAAGCAGAGCCCTAGATCTTTCAGAGGTAGAGAAAGCGTTATTAGACATTGGCTCAGAACTCAAAGAAGAGCTTATTGCTGAATTTGTACCTGAAGTTCGGGTGACCAATTTAAGCACTCAATCGGTTAGACTGGCACTTCTTCTGAGAATTAATAATCCTGCGAAGAGTAGACTAATTGCCTCAAGGGTCAGGAAAAGAGCTAAGGAACGTACTAGATGAAATTCAACAAAAAGAAAAGCAATGATCTAAAAACTCATACAAAACCGAAGCTTTTACAAGTAGAAAAAAAGAGTCTGCACCATTAACATCTTCTAGAGTCAACACACCGATTTCTGCCTTTAAACATTTCCAAAATTCTATTTGGAATCTTGTTAAAATGTAAAGTGGCAAAATTATAAATATTTCTTTTGAACATAGCAGCCCTTCGTTGGCGAGGCAATTTCTCGAAAGATTGCTTGCCAAACACAATTTATAGGAAAGGAAAAAATGAAATCAGTAAACAAAAAAACTAAAGCTTCTTTGATTGCGATTATTCTGATGCTAACAATTACAACCACCTCAATATTCGTTGCTTTGCCATCCGCTAATGCAAATAATCCTCCATTCAAAGTTCCAACATACTCCTATGTCACTGTTGCCCCCAATCCAGTAGGTATCGGTCAAACAGTAACCGTTGCGTGGTGGCTTGATAAGTTGCCGCCAGGAGCAGCGGGAAATGCTGGGGAAAGATACATCGGACAGACATTAGAGATTATGGCCCCTGACGGAACCAGTCAAACCATATCGCTTCCACCATCTGATCCAGTAGGCTGCGGATATACTAAATACACGCCTGATCAAGTTGGCACATACACTCTCAATTTTAAATATCCTGGACAAGTGATAACTGGCAAAAGTGGATCGGGAATTTACGTTTACAACATTGCTATCAACGATACTTATCTAGCCAGCAACGCAACAACGACATTTACTGTGCAGGAAGAAGTAATACCTGATCCTCCAATCTACCCGCTACCAACCGAATACTGGGCACGCCCAATAGAAGGACAAAACAACGCGTGGTCAACCATTTCCTCTAACTGGCTATCTGGGGCCGCCATCTTCCAAAAAGTTCAGCCCGACGGCATAGCGCCTAATAGCGCCCACATAATGTGGAGTATGCCAGTTAGGGATGGAGGCGTTGTTGGAGGAAACCGCACAGGCACCGAAGGCATGACATACTACGATGGAACGCATTACGAGACTCTATTCAAAGATCCAATAGTAATGTACGGAAGACTCTATTTCACTCTCCCAGTAGGTAGCACAGCCGGCAACGGGGGATACATCTGCATAGATCTGCGCACTGGAGAAAAAATATGGTATAACAACAAAATAGGAGTTTCAGGGAGTGCAGCACCATCATTCGGTCAACTCTATGATTACCAATCAATGAATCAACATGGAGTTATTCCTAACGGCTACTTGTGGTCGAACAACTTTGCCAGTGCATTTGATCCACTGACAGGAGACTTGCTATTTAACATGACTAGTGTTCCTTCTGGTACAGAAGTGTATACTGGTAAAGGCGAGATAGTGCGTTATGTGCTTAACGATGCAGGAAAATGGCTTGCTTTATGGAACAACACGGCTGCTTACCAATTAACCAACACAGCAGATCCAAATGATGTTACTAGTACCAACTATAATCAGTGGAGACCTATAGGAAAATCGGTTAACATGAGCGCGGCATATTCATGGAATGTGACATTACCATGGTTGCCAACTGGATCAAGCATCCAAGCTGTAGTACACGAAGACGTTCTACTGGGTAGAACCGGCGCTTTGCCTAGCACTTCTAGTTGGACACCATACACAATGTGGGCAATGAGTCTAAAACCAAACTCTAAGGGTACACTTTTGTGGACGAAAACTTATGATGCACCACCAGGCAACATTAGCCGAAGCTTCCGATTCATTGATGAAGTGAACCGCGTCTTTATTTTCTGGGATAAAGAGACCATACAGTATTTAGGCTACAGCTTAGACGATGGAACACCATTGTGGACAACTGCTTCTGAAGCTGCTTTTAACATGTATGCAGGAGGCGGCGGTTCTTTATGGACGCAAACTACTGCATATGGCAAACTTTACTCCTGCGGCTACTCTGGAATGATCTACTGCTATGACACCAAATCTGGAAACCTATTATGGAATTATAGCACAGCAGTCAAAGCTGGTTTTTCAGCGCCTTATGGTGGTTACCCCGTTGGTCTTGTTGGAGTCGCTGATGGAAAAATCTACTTCCATGTCAATGAACACTCTTCTGGAGCGCCATATTGGAAGGGCGCAGAACTATACTGTCTTGACGCTACCTCTGGAGAAGAAATATGGACTCTAGCATTCCATGGATCTTCAGGATATCCACCTTGGGGCTATGCCATTGCAGACGGCTACTTAGTAGGTCTTAACTTATACGACATGCAAATATACAGTATAGGCAAGGGTCCAAGCGCTACTACTGTCTCAGCATCACCGAAAGTTTCAGTACATGGAAGCAGTGTGCTAATAGAAGGCTCAGTTATTGACACAGCACCTGGCACAAAGCAAAAAGAGCAAGCAGCACGCTTTCCAAATGGAGTTCCAGCAATATCTGACGCAAACATGGGTAAATGGATGGAGTACGTTTACATGCAAAAGCCTAAACCAACAGACGCAACTGGAGTCGAAGTTGTCTTTGAGACTCTTGATCCTAACGGCAACAACTACGAGATCGGAAGAACCACAAGCGATGCAAACGGCATGTACAAATTTGCGTTCAAACCCGAAGTTCCAGGACTATACACTATTATTGCCAAGTTCGCTGGCTCAAACTCCTATTGGCCATCACAAGCAGAAACTGCAATAAACGTAGACGAAGCACCATCAGCCACTACTGCACCAACACCTTTACCTGTATCAATCGCCGAAACATACTTTGTTCCAGCAATCAGCCGGCATCTTCATTTTCATAGCTATAATTGGCGCAATAATAATTCTGATGCTAAGAAAAAGACCATAACTGCAGAAAATCAAAACAACTCCCTTTTTTTCATTCAATAACAACAGAGGTTAAACCGCTCTCACCCGTTTTTTGAAGCTAACGCGGATTTTTTAGATGAGCAGTTCCAGAGAGCAATTTGCAACAAAGACCTATAATGACGAATCACTGGTTGATTTGACGTTTCTAGACGCAGGCTCTCTTCTCAACTCCATAACACCAATAGTTGAGGCAGAACTATGATCATTGGCAGGAACCGACAAAGGGACAGTTGCAGAGGGTAAGGAGAAGATGCTGCTGCTACTGCTACTGCAACTTTTCTTTTCACACTAGTTGCATCTTCTAACAGATATAAACCCGAATTAAGCAACTTGCCCTTAAAGGAAAGACAAGTCTTATTTGGAGAAGATTCTCCTAAACAAGTAGATAATTATTGTAGCGTTAATGATGACTCTAAGAGCATTTATCCAAATTTGGTAATAAATTAAGATACCCATGCTTGTGCTTAATGTGTAGATTAAAGTGAATACGGCAAAGGCAACGCCCCACTTTTTCATCGACAACAAAGCGGGAATTGAGATTGCCCAAAGCGCAATTTCGATCCAATTGTTCAGATCTTGCCAATCGCCGCCTGCAATGAGGGTAATCATTAGAAAGATGTTAATTGCCATCCAAAAAGCGATAGCAAACATTGCTGCTGGCCTTTTAGTTATTTGGGTCATTGGATTCACAAGGTTTGAATAATTTTGGAGTGATATATTTGTTGCTGACTAAGGCTTTTGCGTTTTCGGGTTAATTGGGAAGTTTTAAAATCTTGAGCATCAAGTATGCTATTGCTGGATAACTTGGTGGAAACGAAAAATTTCAAATCCCTCGTAGGTGTGCACTACCCGATAATAGGAGTTTTAATAGGTGCCCTCCTTGTTGCCGTTTCAACTGGCACCTACACTAACTGGGATGCCCAACTTGAGTACCAAGCCGCCTCAAACGTTGTTACCCACGGCTTTCCTTATGTCGATAATGGACTTATGATTAATCAGCCACCTCTAGGCTTCTACATGGACGCGCCAATTTTTCATGCATTCGGATTAACTTATCTAAACGGAGTCGGCATCGCAACTGCATTTGGGCTTGGCTGCGTCGTCCTCATCTATGCGTTGGGTAGCGTGCTATATGGAAAGCAGACTGGGCTGGTTGCGGCTGCTCTCTTTGGCATAGTTCCATGGCATGTTTTTATGTCCAGAATTTTTCTCATCGACAATCAAAGCATGTTCTTCAGCCTGCTCTTTCTGATAGTTGGGGTTTTGGCTATCTACAAAAATTCCCAAAAGCTATTGCTGACCGCAGGGGCAGTTTTTGCCGTGGCGCTAATGACTAAGCTTTTCGCTGTTTTTATGTTGATTCCGCTTTTGCTTATGATTTTTCTTAAGAGAAAAGAACTAAGCTTCAAACTTACGCTGCGTAATGTAACGATCTTTGTTTTGCCATCGTTTGTTTTGCAGGCGGTTTGGTTTGGAGGATTTGCGAACCAAAACTTTTTCGGAGTTTACTTTAGCAGCGACATAACACATCCAGTGCTTGTTGCTGATCCTTCATTGTTGTTTTTGCCTATAGTGCTTGTTAAGAGTGCAGGGTGGTTTCTGTTTGCCGCGGGGCTATTTTCTTTGGGGCTCTCGGTTTTCTACAGAAAACTGTTTTCAAGGATTTTGTGGTTAGATGCTGTTTGTGTAGGAACCGCAGCTGCGATTGCAGGGTTGAATTTGTTTTTGGTGTTTGGTTTGCATCTAACGGTGCCTTATGTTAGCGTTTTCAAATACAATTATTTGGCTTTACCGTTTTACTGTTTACTCGCTGCGTCTTTAGCTCAAAAAAGCAGCATGTTGATTAGAACAGTTAATTGGAAAAAGACAATTCATTTTGTTAAGCCAGTTCTGGTTGGATTTGGGATGGTTTTGCTTTTGGCTTCAATGGTTGAAAGCATAGTTTTTTTGAATGAGTGGATTGGGTTTGTGTCTTTCGGCGTTGACTCCGTAACTTACTACCCCTTCGACGTTTATTCTACACCCAAGGAGAGTTATTTTCAAGCATTCCATAACGCAGCCATCATATTGGTGTTGGTTAGCGTTGGTTTGCCTTTGTTGGCGAGTGGCTTTAAGAAGTTTATTGTCTGGCGATCGAGAGTTCAGTCAAATTAAACACTGTAAAAGTTTGGTTAGCTAATCTTTCTTTGTTGAAAGTCTCTTTGATAGCAGAAAGATTATGCCTGAAGTAATTAGTAAAGAGCTCAGAGTTAGGAATAAACCGGGATATCGCAGATAACTGGCAAAGATTACGCCGCTGATTATGGGTCCAAGGGTTTGTCCAATGTCCATTGTGGTGGAGAGGAACCCCATTGAGGCACCAACCAGAGTAGTTGGCACCAGGTCGCTAACCATAGGCGAAGTTGAAGAGAGGACTGCAGCAAAAGAAACTCCATACGCAGTCGCTAACACGAGCAGAACAGGAAACAGGGTTGTGAACGGTATTGCCGCAATTAGGAAACTACTAGCCACTATGCCTGCAATAATTGGTTTAGTTCTGCCTATCTTGTCTGAGATTCTGCCGATTAATGGTCTGGCAATAACAAGTGCCACGATTTCACTACCAGCAATGATCCCTACTGAAAAAAGATCCAACTTTACAATATCGGTCAGATATCCGACTAAAAAGAACTCGACTGAACCAAAAACAAAGTATTGAACAGCTTGAACGAAGCTAACTCCTAAAACGCTCTTGTTCTGAATTATGGTAAGCCATCCGCTGAACATTTTTCTCGGCAACTTTTCTACAGGCAGAGTCCCAACTGCAAAAGTTCTTTTTTCAGCCAAAAAAAGTAACCCAATAACAAAAGCAGTCACGCCAGCAATGCCAACCGCAACATAAAGAGTGAAAAAGCTTTCGTTGGTTGCAAAAAGTATGTAACCTCCCAAAAACGGCGCCAAACCCCTGCCCACTGAGGTTGCGGAATTAAAAAGTGAAATACGCTCCCCACGTTTGGTCGGAAACAAAGACGCAATTGAGGCTTCAGCCACAGGCATGAAGATTGCGGTCGCAAATCCATGGTAGAAACGTACAAGCGCCAGCGTCCACCAAGAATTAACCCCCAAATACAGGAAAGGAGCGGAAGCAAAAACAAAAGCAGCAAACAAAAGAACCTTGCGCCTGCCAAAAACGTCGGAGAGTGAGGCTGCAGGTAAACTGATGAGGATTCCAGGGATGGTTGATGCGGAAGCCACTATGCCCAGTAAGTCATCGGGTGTTCCAAGGCTGGTGGCGAGGGGTTTTAGAACGGGGTTTTTTGACATAGTTGAGCTCAGGATCGCAAACAAGCCCATGGTGCATATTATTAAATAGAAAGCTCTTTGTGTCCATTTAGATCTAAGCATGCCCTAACCAAATGAAAGCTTGGAGGGGAACTATTTTTTGTTTCCTATCCAAGAAGAATGTGGTTTATTAGTGGTGTTTTCATTTTGTTTAAGAGTTAACTCTTGAAGGCAAGACATTGAATGTTGCTACAATAATTCGAAACGAGTATGTCAGGTCGGCAATCGTAATTGCGATAATCATTGCTGTCGTTTTGGGACTTTTCTTTGGCTTACAATTCGCGCTCGGCACATCGGTTCCTGTCAGGGTAGTGGAAAGCGGCAGCATGTGCGTAACCTACGACGGGGGCTGCGACGGCTGGAGTCACCCTTTTGAACAAACCCTGCACGTAGGCGACATAATAATTATCCAGCGAATAAACCCAGCCGACCTCAACGCCAACTACCCCAACAGCGACGTAATAGTATACGAAAACCCAACCAACCCCACAGCCACACCAATCGTTCACCGCATAGTGGAAAAATACAAAGATAATGGAACACTCTACTTCCAAACGAAAGGCGACGGCAACGGCCAAAAGTGGCCTAAGATACCTTCACATCAAGAATACGATTCCCTAACCCTATGGAGCACTGGACAAGGGGTTCCTCAAAACCATGTGATAGGTAAAGTGGTTATGCGTATACCCTATTTTGGATGGGTTACTCTTTTTCTTAGGAACAACACGTGGGGGTTGCCAGCAGTTGTTGCGCTCATATTGTTGCTTGTGGTTCTTGAATTCATCATCCCTATAGTCAAAAGCAAAAGAAGCAAGCCGCAAGAAGAACAAAAAAATAAGATTGCTGAAGATAATTTTACTTTAACAAGTTAGTAACGAAGGTTTGGCACTTAGCATCAACGTTATCGCCTGAAACCACTTTTACGACGGCATTAAGCGTTACTGGGCTGCCGCTTGGAAGCGAAGCTACATCCTGTATAACTGCGGTTGAGTTGTTGTCATCGATTTTTACTGAGCCAATTCCAAAAGCGCCGACTTTAGCGTTTGCTGGTGGAGCGAGGTTGTTTAAGTATGATTGGATTGTGCTGGCTGGTTTGCCCGCGTAAATTGGACCACCAACCACGATTAAGTCGTAGCCTGTGATGTTAGCAGCAGTGGAGCTTTTAACGCCTGCCAAAACAACATTGTAGCCTTCAGTCTGCAATTTGTAACCAATTTTTGTTGCCAAATCTTTTGCACCGCCAGTTAAACCAGGGTCATAAACAACTATGGCTTGCCCGATTGGTGCGCCATTAGGCAGTGGGTCTGTATCTGTGGCTAATGTACCTGCAACATCCAATATTACTATGCTAAAGCTGGCTATTCCAACTATTATCAACAAAGCAAACACTGCTATGATTTTTAGGATTTTCCTCAAGCTTATTTTCCTCACTTAGTTGCCTATTTAACACTATAACATAAAAATAATTTGTTCAAAAAAAATAGAAACCAATTGCTACTGCCGCGCTTTAACCGCTAGCTCTTTGGCCCATCCACGGATTTCTTCCCAATCACGCAACTCGTAAACCCCAGGCGGCGACTCTTTGAATCCATCTTTCTCCAGCTGTGGTCTAAGGAAACCGAGGGTTTTTCTTGTAATTATGTTCATTTTGTTGAAATCTAAAACGCCGCCAAAGAAGCCCAAACTTATTGGTTGAAGATTGTACTTGGTAACCTTGTCTTCAAGTTCCATCTTTCGAGTTTTTTCTAGCTCCTCAGTTTTTCCTTCCCGCTCAGTAACTGTTTTCATGGTTGAAATAAACAGCGCGACTTTTTTTTGGGCAAGTTCTTTTTGGAATCGTTTTAGAATATCTTCAGCTTCACCTGTCCATCTTCCAAATTGCATGCCGCTTCCAACAACGATAAGGTCGTATGTGGAGATGTCTTTGATTTTCTCTTCTTTCGCGTTTACTACCTTAACATCAAAGCCTTCGCCTTGGAGAATCTTGGCTATTTCTTCTGAAGTACCAATGGTGGCGCCGTATCTTGTGCCATAAACAATTAGAGTTTTCATGGTGTTTTACTCCTTCTTAAGAACTAAACCTTTGACGAAATCCTCTGCTTGCTTTAGGTCATCTTCAGTAGGATGACCTTTCTGTATTCCACCAACTATTTTGAGAACACCATAAGTGTCGAATCCTGCGCAGTTAAACTCTCCAACAACGTTAAAACCTTTAAACGCAAGTTTTTCTCGAAGCTTCTTGTGGAACTTAGGTTGGTTTCCTGTCTGGCCGCTAGTAGAGAATATGAAGGCTTTCTTGTTGGTTACCGAAGGCAAATTGTCAACCAAATCCAACAGTATCTTGTAGTGATTTCCAAAAGAAATCCCTGAACCAAAACCAATCAAGTCAAATTCAGAGAGTCCATTTGGATCAACTTCTGAGGGCGCTTTAACTTCTGCTTCAAGAGTTTTAGCGAAGACTGAAGCGAGTTTCTCAGTGTTTTTGTGGTGATAGGAAAAACAGATTATTAGCGTTTTCATTGTTGTCACAGCAATTTGAGTGTGATGCGATTAAGTTCTTATGTTTTTTGGCTTTGATCAGTGTTTTGTTAGAAATCAATTTATATAATGACTAACCCTATTTTTTGTAGGGATCAATTTTGGCTTCTCAAAAACTCTTAGAATATTTAAACAAAGGCATTGCCCGTGAACTCCAAGTCAGTATACAGTACATGTGGCAACACGTACAAGTAACAGGAACCGACGGCGTCATCGTGGAAGATATTTTCCGCAAGACAGCCATCGCCGAAATGAAACATGCCGAACGCCTAGCTGAACGATTAGACTACCTCAACGGCGTAGCAACAATTAAGCCTGATCCGATTTTTGTCCGGGGCAGCCTTATTGAAATGCTTAAACAAAACGAGCAGGACGAAGAAAAAGCCATCAACCTCTACAAACAAGCAATTCAAGTAGCGGCTAATGAAGGCGACTACACCACAAGACGAATGCTGGAGGAGATTTTGGCTGAAGAAGAAACCCACATCAACACATTTGGCAAACTTCTTGTGGGCATGACTGAGCCGTTTACGCAGCCTGGAACATCACAAATAGAATAGCACCTTCAATACGTATATCAATCAGTGAGCCGCCGTTCTCTTCACTGGTACCAAGTTTGGATAATTCAGGATCTATAAGATGCCCCGTTTGCGGAATTCAAATCGATTTTGAAAACCTACAAACAAGAATAGAAGTGGCAAGCGATAAATTCGGCGGAAAAAAATACAGTTTCTGCAGCGAAAACTGCCGACGACATTTCCAGGATGATCCTCGAATAGCGTATTTCTCCATGGAAATAGGAATATCCAGTAGCATGCCAACCTACAGCGGCGGCTTAGGCGTCTTAGCAGGCGACATCGTGAAATCCAGCGCCGACTTGCGCCTCCAAATGGTTGCCATCACCATGGCAAGTAGAAAAGGTTACTTTAGACAAAAACTAACCCCACAAGGCGATCAACTAGAATTTCCCGACGAATGGGACCCTGCTAAAACCTTAACACTTATGCCCAAAAAAGTCGCCGTAAAAATCGAAGGACGCACAGTCAAGGTGCAAGCTTGGCTCTACGAATATCAGAGCATAACAGGCGGCATGGTACCTATTCTTTTTCTAGACACAGACATGGAAGAAAATGCCCCCGAAGACAGAGGAATAACTGACTCACTGTACGGCGGCGATAAACGCTATCGACTCAAGCAAGAAATCGTTCTTGGCATAGCCGGAACTAGAATGCTTAAAAATCTGCCATTTAAAATCAGAAAGTACCACATGAACGAAGGCCACTCAAGTCTTTTAACACTTGAACTCCTCAGAGAGAACAATATGGATGAAGAAAAAGTTCAAAACCTCTGCGTCTTCACCACCCACAGTCCAGTCGAAGCCGCCTTCGACCAATTCACGTATGAAATGATTAAACAAGTCCTCGGCGACGAATACTTACTTGCGGATATGAAGCAGTATGCGGGCAACGAAAACCTAAACATGGCTTATCTCGCATTGAACTTAAGCAAATACGTTAACGGCGTCTCACTGGCACATGTGGATTACTCCAGAAAGCTCTTCCCAGGCCGCTACATCCGAGCAGTGACCAACGGCGTTCACTCTTATACATGGACAAACCTGTACTTTAGACAACTCTTTGATAAGTACATCCCAGGATGGACCAACGAACCCATACTGCTTGCAAAAGCTAGCGAAATCCCAAATCGAGAAGTCTGGGATACTCATGTCAAAGCAAAAACTGACCTGCTAAACGCCGTTGAAAAAACCAAAGGCGTAACACTGGATCCAGAAACCCTGACAATCGGCTTTGCCAGAAGAGCCACAGGATACAAACGTGCAACTCTGATTTTCTCAGACTTACACAGGCTCACTGATATTAACCGAAAAGAAAAATTTCAGATGATTTTTGCCGGAAAAGCCCATCCAAATGATACCGGCGGCAAGGAACTCATAAGGCAAATTCACGATTACGCAACTAAGCTAAAAGACCAAATTGACATAGTTTACCTAGAAAACTACAACATGGAAACAGCAGCTAAACTTACATCAGGCGTTGATGTATGGCTCAACACTCCTCTGCCGCCTATGGAAGCATCTGGAACCAGCGGCATGAAAGCCGCCCATAACGGTGTCGTGAACTTTAGCGTTTTAGACGGTTGGTGGACGGAAGGCTGTATTGAAGGCGTGACAGGCTGGGCAATTGGTCCGCACCCAAGAGAGCTACTAATTGAGAGTGAAAGAAGAGAAGCAGAACTCCAAGACCTCTACAGCAAACTCGAATATCTAATCAGCCCAACATTCTACAGGCAAAAGGACACCTGGATAACATTGATGAAGAACTCTATCGCAAAAATAGCCTACTACTTCCAAACACAGTGGGTAATGCGAAGATACATCACAGAAGCCTACCTCATCTAAAACCAGCGAGCGCATGGAAAGCAAATCAATTTAAATACAACTTTACATACAGAGAATAATTGGCGCTTATTGACATCAATTTTGTTGAATAAGCTTGTTCTTCCTCTGAATACACAAATTTAAGAAGAGGTTAACTTATGCAGACACCTGTAGGAGACGATTTCCAGAAGGAGACCAAGTACACTCGAAACGAAAATTTTGGTGGCAACTTGGATTGGTCTAACAAGCCAGAAACTTACAAGAGTTATCCAAATAGCAAAGCAGTAAGGTTGCCAAGCCAGTTAAAAGAGACAACAACCGTCTTCACCGAAGTTATACAGAAAACGAAGAAGTACCCGTGCCTTCTCGCCTCAACCATTAACCAAAATAGATTTGGCTTTTCTTCTTTGGGCGTCAACAGGCATCCAAAGAGTAGAACACGGCTACGAGTTTCGAATGGCTCCGTCCGCTGGCGCGTTATACCCAATCGAGACATATGTTGTAGTAAATAATTTAGAAGACATAGATGAAGGAATTTACCATTACAACATAAAAGATCACAGTTTAGAAGAAATTAAGACTGGAAATTTTGGCAATGCAATAGCTCACGCAGCACTTGATCAGGCAATATGTGCAATCGCTCCTGCGGTCTTCATTTGGACTGCTATTTTTAACAGGTCAAAATGGAAATACGCACAAAGAGCTTACAGATATGTTTACTTAGATGCCGGACACATTGCACAAAATCTGGCATTAGCAGCAACAAATATCACCTGCGGGTCTTGCCAAATCGGTGCTTTCTTTGACAACGAAATCAACTCAATCTTAGATATAGACGGAGTAAAAGAGAGCGTAATCTACCTAACCGTAGTTGGCCATCCTAAATGAATCACGCATAAGGCTAAACCTGAATTTAAAAAGAAATAGGAAATTGCGTTTACCGCAGTTTCATTAAGACCATTTCTGCTGCTAGAATCATTGGTTCCCATGTTTCGCATAGCGGTGGTGCATAGGCGGTGTCGGCTTTAGCAAGTTCTCTTACCGTCATGCCTTTTTGAATGGCGAAGCTTAAGCAGTTTATACGTTGGGTGACTTCTTCTCCACCGATGACTTGACCGCCGATGATACGTTGACTTTCTTTTTCGACCACGAGTTTAATTTTTATAGGTTTGGCGCCTGGGAAATAGTCTGCTTTGGTTTTGCTTGAGATTGCTCCTGTGATGACTTCGATGCGGTTGCGTGCAGCTGCAGTTTCGGTTAAGCCCGTGTTACCTGCTTCAATTTCGAAAAGCCGTGTGACTGCGGAAGCTAAAACACCCGTGAACTGGGAGTAGTCGCCTCCTGCGTTTGCGCCAGCAACCTTGCCCTGCCTAACCGCGATTGTACCGAGTTGTGCACACGTTGGTTTATGGGTGATGAGGTTTGGTGCTTCAGCGCAGTCACCAACCGCGTAAACGTCTTTAACTTCAGTTTCCATGCGTCCGTTAGTCTTAATTGCGCGGGTTTCGCCCAAAGGTATGCCTGAGTCAACGGCAAGCTTTGTGCTTGCTCGTACACCAAAGGCGCTGATAAATAGGTCGGCTTCGATTTTTTCTCCGCCAGCCATAACTGCTGTCACTTTATCTTCGCCGAGGAATTCTTCGACGCCTTTGCTGGTGAGAATAATCATGCCTTTCTCCTGCAAATGATTTTGGACAAGTTTTGCCATGTCTGCGTCGAGAAGTTGGGGAAGAATCTGCGGCAACATTTCAACGATTGTAACTTTTAAACCCCGCTCCATTAAGCCAACGCCGACTTCCAATCCGATCAGGCCAGCGCCCATGATGACAGCTGATTTGGCGCCTGCTTTAACAGCTGCGTCAATTTTTTCGCCGTCTTCTATGCCTCGGAGGGAGAGGATTCCTGGTTTTTCTTTCCCTTTGATAGGAGGCATAAAGGAGTCTGCCCCTGTAGCAATTACGAGACTGTCGTAGGGCAGGGTTTCGGTCGCGCCTTCTTTGGTAGCGATAGTCACGGTTTTTTCTTTGGTGTCGATTGCTGTGGCTTTGGTTTCATTGCGCAAATTCAGCTTTAGCATCTGGAAGTATGCTGGCGGATAAACAATCAAATCATGAAAATTAGCAATGTGCCCGCCGATTACGAATGGCAAGCCGCAACGGGAGTAACCAGCATTTTTCTCTTGAGTAATTAGGATGATTTCTGCCGCGCGGTCTTTTTTGCGTGCAGCTGAAGCAGCTTCAACGCCAGCCGCGTTAGCCCCGATAACGATTACGCGTCGTACCATCCAACTTCGCCTGCTTATTTGGATTGAGCTTTATGCCACTCTACGGCTTTGTCAAAATCCATAATATTAGCAAGTTCCGCTTGCAGGTTTGAGGGCTTGATAACTAATAGCCAGCCTTTTCCGTATGGATCTTCGTTTAGGGTTTCAGGTTTAGATTGAACTTCGTCGTTGACTTCCTGGATCGTTCCACTTACGGCTGCAACAAGGTCGGAAACCGCCTTCACGGATTCCAACGTTCCGAAAGGTTCGCCCTGCTTTACCTCAGTTCCAACGCTGGGTAACTCTGCGTATACGATTTCCCGCAGCGACTTCTGAGCGTAGTCAGTGATGCCCATGCGGACATTGTCACCTTCAATTTTTACCCATCCAAAATCTTTAGAGAAATAAAGGCCTTCAGGCACTTCGTATGCTTCAACTTTTACCATGCACATGAACCTTCTAAACAGTAGATAATATCACTCTAATCTTTCCACTTTAAAAGGTTTCACAAGAAATAAAAGGGGTTTAGCGTTCTCGTTTACCCGCTATCCACTCTTCCGTCCACTGTCTGGCTTGTGAGTCTGGTATCTGGATTGGTGGATGCTTAAATGCGTACGAGGGCATGCTAAGCAGGGCGCCTGCGATTTTGCGATCAAGGGCTATTTTTGCTGCGCGTATGAGGTCGATGACGACTCCAGCGCTGTTGGGTGAGTCTTCTACTTCGAGTTTTACGCTGATGTTGATGGGGCGGTCTCCGAATTTTCGGCCCTTAAGTGAGATGTAGCAGATTTTCTTGTTCTTAAGAAAAGGCACGTAGTCACTGGGTCCGATGCGCGTAGGCAATGCGTACGGTACAAGGCTGGTGACCGCTTCGGTTTTGCTTATACGTTTAGATTTCAAGCGACCCTCGACGGTCATGTTCTGGAAATCTGTGTCTCCGCCAAGATTAAGCTGGTAAGTTTCATCCACGATGACTCCTCGATCAAGGCAAAGCCTCACGAGTTGCCTGTGGAGAATTGTTGCGCCGACTTGACTTTTAATGTCGTCGCCAAGCACCGGTAAGCCTGCTTTCTCAAACTTTGCAGGCCACTCTTTCGTGGAGTCAGAGCCGATGAATTCGGGCATACAGTTCACAAACGCGCATCCTGCGTCGATTGCGCATTGAGCATAGTATCTTACTGCGTCGTGACTCCCGACTGGCAAGTAGTTAACAAGGATTTGTGTTTTGGTTTCTTTGAGGATTTTGACGACGCTGTCTTTGGAGGTTTTGCTGTCGTCATAGATGTTGAATGTTTCTCGCATGTGGGGAGCAACGCCATCGAGAATGGGTGCAGGAGAGACCTTTACGCCGAGGTTTGGGACATCAGCGAATTTTTCGCAGCAGTTTGGCTTAACCCAAATAGCTTCGGAGAGGTCTTTGCCTATTTTGTCTTTGTTAACTTCAAAAGCGGCGACAAAGCGGATGTCGCGGATGTGGTATCCGCCGTAGTTCACATGCATAAGCCCCGGAACCGTGGTGTTTTCTTTTGCATCTTTGTAGTATTGGGTTCCTTGTATGAGGGCTGATGCGCTGTTACCAACGCCGACAAGTGCAACGCGAATTTCGGGCAAGACAGATAGCCATCCAATTAGGTGATTTAGTTATGGCTTAATGTCCACGTACGCTATAACTTTTTCTAAAGAAACGGCGACGTTACCGTTGAAGACAACGTTCTCTTCTGCCTGCACAGCCTTTGATAATAATTACTGATTTTCAACATGCTGATGAGCCGATTTTTATGCCAATCCTAAAAGAACCTCTAAGAAAAATAGGCAAAATTAAAAGGGAACTGCCGACACAATTACTTAGCTACCGGTGAAATGTTATGGGTGTTACTGTTACTTATGAGCCATTTCAAGAAATTGTGATTTTGGAGAAAACCCGTTTTAATGGTCCCGAGGAAATTGCCCGGTTCACTTCGGTGATTGCTGGGGGTAAGCTAGCCGGATTGTATTGGGTTGACGGTGTGGTTTTTCTTTATTTTCCGCTTACTGCTTCAACAGCTATAGTTGCTAAAGAGTTGCTTGAAAAACACAAGGTCTACTGGACCTTTGTCGGTTTCGCACTGATGCCCAAATACCAGCAGATTATTGAGACTAAAGAAAAGATGATTGTGCCCGTCGTCGAAATAACATCTGACCCAATTCTGAAGTCAGTTGCTAACTGGTTAAAAGAACAAAAAGAGTAAAGGCAAAGCTTGCCAATAATTACAATTGAAGGAACGGTTTTTTCTGGCAAGGGCAGGGGCAAAAAATTCGTTGAGCTGACTTGGTTTAAGCGGCAGGTAGAGGAAAAGCTGGGTTTTTCTACGTATTTGGGAACTTTAAACCTGCGTTTGCTTGATAAAGAAGTTGAGAAGCGAGAACTGCTAGAAACCAAAGGGAGCTTGACGGTTGAGCCGCAAACAGGTTACTATTCTGGATTACTCTTCAGGGCAACTATAGAAGGGTTAGAATGCGCGGTTGTTATTCCAATTATGCCCAATTACCCAAAAGATGTTTTAGAGGTTATTTCACCCGTTTATCTGCGAGGTCGCTTCAAGTTGATAGATGGCAACTTAGTGACTGTTTCCATTAACGTTTAGTATCGCCTGCTTTTTTGAATGCGTTCATGTATTCGTTTGCGCAACCCGACTTTTTGAGATACAAACCGTAAGTTACAAGCGCCTTCATAGCACGTGCCGCGTCCTCTGGAGATTCGAAAGATGGTACTCCAAGTTTGTCGAAGCGTGAACGGGTGTATAGGGCCATTTCGGTCTCGCCAATGTCACACATGACAATTGGTTTACTGTAGTTTTCAGCGACTTTCACTATTCCGTCAATGTATACCTCTCGGAGTCCAGGCATGTGATGAAGCCCAAGAAGAATTATGCCGCACACCTGCGGATCCTGAAACATCAGGTCGGCAGCCATAACAAACATGTCATCAATCACGGAGCCGGTGAGGTCAACGGGATTTGAAGTTGCTGCAATCTTTAAGATAATATTTTGGTCTTTTAGCTCTTGGAATTTCTGCAACGTTTCCTCGCCGAACCTGTCTACTGTTAACCCTAAAGCTTCGCATTCGTCAACGGTCATCACTCCGGGTCCGCCTGCGTCGGTTAAGATGCCGATGTTTTTGCCCATAGCGGGCGGTTGCATCGCAAATGCTTTGCCGATATCAAAGAACTCTTCCATATCATGCGCCCTGATTACGCCCCCCTGCTCAAATGCTGCATCATAGATTTTATCAGAGCCCGCGATGGCGCCGGTATGGGAAGCCGCGGCTCTTGCACCTGCCGCGCTTCTACCTGATTTTATGATGACTATGGGTTTTTTAGCAGTAACTTCCTTGGCGATTCTTAGGAATTCCCGGCCATCCGTAACATCTTCCAGATAAACCAGGATGACTTTTGTTTCTTTGTCATGGAGCAAATAGTGGAGTATGTCCGATTCGGTGACATCGCATTTGTTGCCGAAGCTTACAAATTTGCTAACCCCCATTTGGCGACCAGTTAAATAGTCTAAGGCTGCGACTCCGAAGGCTCCACTCTGCGTAATCATGGCGATGTTTCCAGGTAGAGGACGTGGTGTGGCGACCACCTCTTCACCTGTTGTTAGAACTTTTGTTTCCGGCAGAAATAGGGTATCTATACCGGTTTTCGAGTAGTAAACGCCCAGGCAGTTGGGTCCCAAAACTCGGATGCCGGCTTTTTCCGCGATAGATACCACTTCGTCTTCGAGCTCTTTATTTCCAACTTCCTTAAAGCCCGAGCTGATGATTATGGCTGTTTTTACTTTTTTAGCCGCGGCTTCTTTCATGATGGAGGGTACAACAGTGGCTGGAACAATGACAACAATTAATTCAACTTCGCATGGAATTTTGCATATGCTTTTGTAGCATTTGAAACCTAAAATCGAGTCTTCTCCTGGGTTAACAGGGAAGAGTTCACCTTTGAAGACGCCGCGTTCCTTGTTAGTGGCAAAGTTCTTGAAGATTACATGGCCGGCTTTGTCAACTTTCTTGGTGGCGCCGATTACTGCGACTGATTTTGGATTAAAGAACGCATCCATCTTCTGTAAGGTTTCTTTCATACTTCATCCCATCTTTTCCGCTATGTGCTTTCAAGCTCATTTTTATGTGTTGTTCTCAAAGAAAGTTTTTTCGGTTAGTTGGTTATTGTTTTGTGTCGTATTAACCTTCTTGGCGTTTTTTTCTGACTATCACTATGGGTTTGTGCCCGATTGCCTCAAGCATCTCCCAACTAACATTATCAACATCAACCTTGAACCTTGCCGCCATATCCCAAACAGTAGCGCCAGAGCCTGGACCGCGGGCTTTATCAGCTATGTTAGTGATTTTTAGCGCTTCGCTTGCCGAGAGGTCACAACCTGCAACGCTAAGCGGAGTTGAGCTTTTTCTGAATTTAAAGACTCTGCCTACTAGGTAGCTGATGGAACCAAGAGAATAGATACCTTTGAGGGGGTTAGGTCTCGGAGTAAAAAAGAAGTTATGAAACTTGTAGGTTTTATCGGTGTCTGCAATTATAACACATACATTTTTCTCCAGTTGCTGCCAGATTCGGTCTTGGATAGGTTGAACTAATTCTTGTGCATTACTTAGAGGCAAGCTGACGTAGGAGTAAGCTAAATTTGAGCCATCGATGCCTCCTTCAGACCCAAACATCAGTGCCTGCCAGAAACCGGCGTGTTGCAGGGCCACTTGTTTGTGGCAGCTCCCAGACTCTATTGGGTAATTCCGAAGTCGCTTCAACAGTCGCTGTCCAAAACCACAGAGCAGCCCAAGAGGATAACCCCAAATGAGGCGCATCCAAAACCGAGCCAAAATCCTAGCAGTCAAGCGGGGTTTTACGGTGGCTTCGTCAACCATGTTTCCCAAAGCTGTCGAAATTGCTTTCTCGGAAACTACAACAAAGTCGCCGTCTTCAATCTTGCCCTTAATGGCGCTTACGATTTTGTCTGTGTAGTTGCTGTGGGGTTTCCAGTAATTGGTTGATATGGCCAATGCGAGGTACTTGGTCATTGATTGAGCACGCTATAACTGCACAGTTTGGGTTTATCCTAATAAAGGCTTAAGCCAAAGAAGACGACTCCTGAGTGCAGTCATTGATGTGAGGCTAAAAAAGCGCATAGGGGAAGCGTTGGCTGTTTTGGTGTAGTTTACCTTTTATGGGTATTTGGTGTCCGCATACGGGGCATTTCATGTCGGCGGTGAGGTTCCAACTGGTGATATCGAAGGCATCGCGTTTGATGACGGCGGAGTCGCAGTTGGGGCAGTACGTGTTTTCAGCTGGGTGCCCGGGCACGTTGCCCATGTAAACGTAATTTAAGCCTTGATTTTTCGCGGTCATGTACGCACGTTCCATATCTTGAACCGACGTAGCCGAAACCGTGGTCAGCTTATACTCAGGATGGAAACGTAGCAAATGAAAAGGCGTGTCTGGTCCAAGGTAATTTTTGATCCATTTGGCCATTTCACGAATTCTCTCCATGGAATCACCCATCTTTGGGACAATCAGGTTAGTAATTTCGATGTGGACACCCCCTAGTTTGAGTTCCTTTAAGGTTTCGTAGATTGGCTCCACGCTTGGCACAGACATGACAGATTTGTAGAATTCTGGATCGCCTCCGCCCTTGAAGTCAATTGTTGCGGCATCTAAGAAGGGCGCGATGGTCTTTACAGCTTCAGGTGTCATGTAGCCGTTGCTAACAAACGTGTTAAACAAGCCTGCTTCACGTGCAAGTTTGGCGCTGTCGTAGGCGTACTCCATAAAAATCGTGGGTTCTGTGTAGGTGTAGCTGATTCCTTGGCATCCAGCGTTCTTGGCTGACTTAACGACTTGTTCTGGCGGAAATGGGTTGCCGGCGATTTCGTGGTCTTGGCTTATCATCCAGTTGTCGCAAAATTGGCAACGGAAATTGCAGCCGGCTGCCGCAACCGACATAACCAATGCACCTGGGTGAAAGTGGGAGAGGGGTTTTTTGCCTATGGGGTCTACGCCTGCGGAGACGGCTTTGCCGTAGTTTAGGGTGTAGAGGGTTCCGCCTTGGTTTTTTCGGACCATGCAAAACCCGGTTGAGTCGTCGTTGATTAGGCAGCGTCTTGCGCATAGGCAGCATTTTACTTTGCCTTCACTTTGGCGCTCATAGAGCATTGCTTCATGTAAAGACATAACAATCCACAAAGAGAATAGAGAGTTTTTGTTTAAAAGGATTCATTACAAGAGCTTGTTACAAACCCTTCAGCAGCAAAAGTGTCTAACTTCTTAAGTTTAGGAAGACTCATTTTCCAAAAAATCCAGATTTCAAGAAGAACAAAATCAATCGGAAGATCCGCCTTTTATAGCCTTTTTGCGACGTATTAAGACTTTTCCAGACGCAACCTGCAAACACCACAAACCCCAAATCAAAAAAACAACCCAAAACAAGCTCTGCCAATTTGCAAATGCAACTTTTGTTTCTTCTATCAGACTGAGCAGATTATGTGTGGAGTTGTGGGAAGTTCAATTGGGCGTCTCTCCAAAGAAGACATGAGAGCAATGCGTGAATTAAGTGAAGGATTTAGAAGAATTTTGCGCTATTTGAAAAATTATGGTTTTTTGGATTGCAGCAGGGTGTTGTGGAAGCAGCTGTATTTGCCTGTGTGGCATGCGGGTCCTGTCTGTTCAACTACGTAGAGCAGTGAGTCACAGTCACAGTCGGTTGATACAGACACGATTTTTTGTGTGTGTCCTGAGGTTTCGCCTTTAACCCAGAGCTCGTTTCTGCTTCGGCTCCAATATGTGCCCTTGCCCGTTTTGAGCGTGTGCTCGACTGCTTCGCGGTTTGCGTAGGCTTGCATTAGCACTTCCTTGGTTTTTGCGTCTTGTACTATGACGGGTATGAGTCCGTTGCCTTTCTTGAAGTCAAGCTTTTCTAGCAATACTTTTGTGGTCATTGTCTGATTGTCACCCCCGCCTTGCGAAGATAATCCTTCACAATTGGGACTGGGTAATTTTTGTAGTGGAAGATTGAAGCTGCCAGAGCCGCATCGGCTTTGCCTTCGGTGAGGACATCAAGTAGATGTTTGGGTTCCCCTGCGCCGCCGCTTGCAATGATTGGCACGTTGACGCGTTCGGAGATGGAGCGGGTTAATTCGATGTCGTAGCCGTCTTTTGTGCCATCACAATCCATGGAAGTCACCAAAAACTCGCCTGCACCAAGCTGTTCTGCCTGCTTTGCCCACGCTAAAGCGTCAATGCCCGTCGGTTTGCGCCCTCCATAAGTTACAACTTCAAACCACAATTTGCCCTCAGCCGTGTCAACCATGATTTTTCCCTCGCTTGGGTTGCGGTTTCTTCGTGCGTCAATGGCGCACACTACACATTGTCTGCCGAAAACGTCGGCGAGTTCCGTTATGACTTTGGGGTTTTCCACAGCTGCAGTATTAACCGACACTTTGTCGGCGCCGCTGCATAAAACCAGTCTTGCATCCGACACATTACGGATTCCGCCTCCGACAGTGAAGGGGATGCTGATTGCTTTTGCTACGCCTTCAACAACGCCTCGCAAGATGTCGCGTTTTTCTGAGGAGGCGGTGATGTCAAGGAAAACCAGCTCGTCGGCTCCTTGGTCAGAGTATTGCTTAGCCATCTCTACTGGGTCGCCTGCGCACTTGGGGTTAAGGAAATTGATGCATTTGACGACCTTGCCGTGGTCAACATCTAGGCATGGAATGATACGTTTTGCTAGTGGCATATTTAGGCTCCTATTTTTTGTATGGCTTCTTTTAACGTGAAGCGTCCTTCATATAGGGCTTTTCCGATGACGGCGCCTTCTACCCCGATTTCTTTGAGGGCTGCCAAGTCGCCTATGCTGCCGATTCCGCCTGCAGCCACGATTTTGGCGTTTGGGTATAGGGTGGCTTGGCTGAGCGTTTGCAGGTCTGGACCATTCAGCATGCCGTCCTGGGCGATAGATGTTATCAGAAAACGGCGAACTCCGAGTTCAGTGTATTTTTCGAGGGCATCTTGCACGGTCATGGCGGTTGCGGTTTTCCATCCTTCAACCATGATAAACCCTTCTTTATTATCTAAGGCAACGATGACTGATTCTGCGCCAAATTTTTTCTGGATTTTACCAATTGCCGAAGAGTCGCTAAACGCTAAAGCGCCAAGGATGACTTGAGTGATACCTGTTTGGAAGAGTTTTTCCGCTGTTTCGTAGCTGCGTATTCCGCCGCCGACTTGAATGGGTAACTTAACATTTTTTGCAACCTCAGCGATGACCGCGTGGTTGTTGCCAAGCGCAAAAGCTGCATCCAAATCGATAATGTGCAACTTGCCAGCGCCCTCATCTCGCCAACGCTGTGCAGCTTCAACTGGGGTGCCAAATTGGTTTTCGTAGAATTTGGCGGTTTTAGCTTCCCCGCGGGTTAAACGGACGATTTTGCCGTTCATTAAATCGATTGCTGGAATCAACTGCATATTAAGTCACCTAACCACTGTTTTTACGAAGTTCTTGAGAATTTTTAAGTCCGACGTCGCCTGATTTTTCAGGGTGGAACTGGGTTCCGTAGATGTTTTTACTGGCGACTGCTGAGGTGAAGGTTGTGCCGTATTCGGTTGTTGTGCAAACGATTACTTTTGTCTTTTGGAACAGGGTAGAGTGAGTGCACGAAGTAAACGTATGTGCCTTCGGCTATGCCGTCAAAGAGTTCGTTTGGCTTGACGATGTTTAGTGTGTTCCAGCCCATATGCGGCACCTTCACCGTATTGGGCAACTGCATGTTTTTGCCCTTGAAAGAATGCTAATCCGTCACCTGGTCCTTCTTGGCTTGTCTCAAAGAAAAGCTGCAACCCCAAACAGATGCCAAGAAGCGGGGTGCCTTCTTTGATTTTGGTTTGGAGGGTTTCTTTGACTGCGTCGAGTTTGCTTGATGCTGCGGTGAAACTTCCCACACCGGGCAATGCGATGGCGTCTGCTTTAGCTAAGTCTTTTGCCGTGGTGCCGATTGACGCGGTTAAGCCTGCTTTTTCCAACGCAGTTTTTAGGCTGAGAAGGTTTCCGACGCCATAGTCGAATATAACTGCCTCTGGCATTAGATGACTCCCTTGGAGCTGGGCACGCCTTTGCGTCTGGGATCCATGGCTACGGCTTGGCGAAGGGATAGTGCAAGTGCTTTGGTGGCGGCTTCGGCTTTGTGGTGGTCGTTGCTGCCGTACTCAACAAAGATGTGGACGTTTGCCTGCAGTGCGGTTGCGAGGGATTCGAAGAAGTGGTTGATGTCTTCGGTAGGCATCTCTTCCACTTTTTTGCCGCGGAGTTTTAGGTCGATTTTGAAGTAGGGGCGCTTGACTAAGTCGACGGCTGCGAAGGCGAGGGAGCAGTCCATTGGTGCGGCGGCGCTGCCGAAGCGTGTGATGCCTTCGCGTGTGCCTAAGGCTTTGTTTAGTGCTTCGCCTAAGCCTATCGCTGAGGTCTTCTACTGAGTGGTGCACCAAGTCGCCCTTCACTGAAGCGGTTATGTCGATTAAGCTGTGTGTTGCAAGTGAGGTTAGCATGTGGTTTAGGAATGGCACAGGTGAACAAACATTTACTTTTCCTTCGCCGTCAAGATTCACTTGTACTTTAACTTCGGTTTCTTTGGTTTTACGGTAAACTTCCTCTTTCCTCATTCGTCTTCCCCTTCAATCTCTTTTAATGCTTCAACTAGTTTAGCGTTCATTTCAGGCAAGCCAACGGTGACGCGGAAGCAGTTTTCGTACTTTAGGATTTTTCCCCATTTCTTAACCATAATCCCTTTCCAAAGCAGCTTCTGGTTAACTATGTCGCAGGGTTTTTGCGTATTCATCAGCACAAAGTTGGCTTGCGAGTCGAAGGCTTGTACGCCTTCTATTTCGTTGAGTGCCTTTATCAGTTTTGACCGCTCACTCTTCACTTGCCTTACAGACTCCATCATTATGTCAACGTTGTCCAACACTTTAGAACCCATCCTGAGAGTGAAACCGCTAACAGGATAAGGCAGCGGAGCTTTTTCGGACAAAATCTTGGCTAACTCTGGGTTTGCGACTGCGTAACCAAGCCGAAGAGCAGCTAAACCGAAGGCTTTGGAGAACGTTCGCAGAATAATCATGTTCTCAAACTCTCGTATCCTCGGCACAAATGAGTAGTCAGCGAATTCGCCGTACGCCTCATCTAAGATAACGATACCTGGGAAGGCTTTGACTAAGGTTTCGATGTCTTCTGGTTTGTACTGTGAAGCGGTTGGGCTGTTAGGAGAGCATAGGTAGAGCAGCCTTGTTTTGTCGGAGAACTTGGAGACCATGCCTTTTACATCAAGTTTCAGGTTGCTTAGTAGCGGCACGGAGATGTATTCGCCTGCTTGGCGTTTAACGCATAGCCGTGGAATGGAGAAGGTTGGTTCAAACGATACTGCAAAATCGCCTTTTTCGATGAAGAGCCTTATTATGCGGTCGATTAATTCGTCGCTTGCATTTCCGACAATAAGGAAATCCTTTGGAACTTTAATATAACTGGTAAGTTTTTCACGCAACTTAACCTCCTCGTCCTCGGGATACATGCGCAAATCGATTTCCTCAGCTAACTCTTTCATAAGTTTAGCTTGCTTCACTCGGGGGATGAATAGGTTCTCGTTGAAGTCCAGCTTAATTATCTGTTTTGTCGTGACGCCCAGTTGCTTCGCTACCGTTTCAGGTGTGGCTCCAGCGGAGTAGCAGTCTATTGCTTGGAGTTTTTCGAGTTTTTGTTTTATCCATTTCTTGTAGGATTCACTCATTTTTCAAACCTTGCCGCTATTGCTTTGTAGTGGTTTGGAAGGTTCTCAGCTTCCGTCAATACTTTGATGCTGTCCTTTGCTCTTTCTAAGCCAGTTCTTGAGCTTTCAACTATGCTTACTCGCCGCATAAAGTCAAAAGCTGATAAGCCTGAGAACGATTGTGCGAATCCGCCTGTGGGCAGTACGTGGTTGGTTCCGCTACCGTAGTCGCTTAGGGCAACAGGACTGTAGGGACCGATCAGAATTAAGCCCGCAACGAGTTCTTTCGCTAACTCTTTGGCGTTAGCAGCCATAACTTCTAAGTGTTCAGGAGCAAACTGGTTGGATAAATTAACCATTTCCTCGATGCCACTGCACTCTAATATGAAGCCGTATTTTGAAAGTGACTCAAAGATTTTTTCGCTTCTTGGCGCTAAAGCAGCAAATTTTGCAAGGTTCATCTGAACGTCGATGGACACTTTTTTCGAGTTTGTTATGAGCCCAGCCACACTGTCGCCGCCATGCTCAGCCTGCGAAATCATGTCATAAGCGATAAGCCGCGAATCGGCTGACTCGTCAGCTAAAACTAGAACTTCGCTTGGACCCGCAGGCATGTCAATGGCGACATCGGTGGAAACCAACACTTTGGCGGCGGTCACGTATTTGCTGCCTGGACCAACGATTTTTCGCACCGGCGCTATAGTTTTTGTTCCGTAGGCTAAAGCTGCGATAGCCTGGGCGCCTCCCACCTTGTATACCTCGTTGACATTGCAGATGTCAGCGGCGACCAAAACCAACGGGTTAACTTTGCCCTTAGCATCTGAAGGTGAACAAACAACAATTCTGGGTACACCTGCCACTTTGGCTGGAACCACCGTCATAACCAAAGTGCTAGGGTAAGCTGCTTGTCCGCCTGGGACGTAGCATCCGACACTCTCGATTGGGCGCAAAACAGTCTGAACGGAAATTCCGTCATTTACCGCTTTGATGTCGGTTTGTGTCAGCAGTTGTTTTTGGAATGCGCTGACTTTTTCTTTCATGAATTTTAGAGCAGAAATTTGTTCGGGGCTGGTTTTTGTGTAGGCTTCTTTGACTTCTGCGGGTTTAACTTTGAGTCCTCGCAGGTCAAGTTCGACTTTGTCAAATTTCAGGGCAAACTCAACCAATGCCCTGTCACCTTCTGCTTTTACCTGGTTTATTATGGCTTTAACGCTGGTTTCCAATTCCAAGGTTGCTTTTTGGTCTGCCTGTTGCCTTCTAAACCAGTCGGCAGGTAGCTCTTTGGAGTCCCAGACTTTTACGGTGAATCCTTCGCGCATTGACCTTCTTTTCTCCGTGCTATCTCGTCGAGCGCCAGCACCTGCCGCGGCTCATAAACGACTAATCCTTGGGCTAATTCACGAATCTTGGGCAACAGCTCGATTAAGCAATCTTTTTCGATGACAGTGTTTACGCTAACCCATGTGTCGTCTGCCAGCGGCGATATGGTCGGGTTCTTTAAGGCAGGCAATTCTGTAAGCAACCGTTGAAGATTCGCTTTTTTGACATTAACAAATATGTGAATTCTCTTTGAGCCATCTACGACGCCTTTTAACAGTGCTACTATGTCGTAGATTTTCTCTCGTTTCTCAGGATCTTCGAGGCTTTTCTTGTTGGCAATAAGTACAGCGGACGACTTCAGGACGGTTTCGATGATTCTCAGGTTGTTTGCTTCAATTGTCGTGCCTGTTTCGGTTACGTCCATAATGCAGTCGGAGTCTTCTGGCGGCTTAGCCTCAGTCGCTCCAAAGGACAAGAAAATCTTTGCTCTTAAGTTGTCGCCTTTTCTCCACCACGGCGTTACAATCATGGGATCGGCGTTGCCAAACCGCTTCTTATACTGGGGTGTGTTTTTGAGGTATTCAGAAGCAATGTTTAGGTACTCTGTGCTGATGCGGAAGTTTTTGCCTTGACTCCAAATCGACTCCATAAACTCACCCAGGGTGCTTTTTTCTGGAACACTTTTTGGTACAGCGATAATTAGTTTGATTTTTCCGTATTCAAGGTTTTGTAGGATTTCGACGTCTGCTTTGTTTTCTTTAACCCAATCTTCCCCCGTGATGCCAAGGTCTTGAAGTCCTTCGTTGACAAAAACTGGGATTTCTTGGGGTCTTAAAACTTTCATTTCGATTTGTGGGTCGTTTATTGTTGGTCGATATGTTCGTTCTGTTCCACCAATTTTGAATCCTGATTTAGAAAAGAACTCAGCGGTTGCTTTTTCTAGGGAGCCTTTTGGGATTGCAAATTTTATTTTATCCATAAATTTTTTCTCCTAAACTTTTAGAGAGGTATCTAAGGGAATTTTGTCTGCACAAAACAGTTCTTTTGGGGGTTGCGCCTAATTTCAAATAGCTAACTGTTGTTACGCTTTCAATGAAGGCAATCGCCTTGTATGAACGCAATCCCTCATCATATACCACTGGAAGACACCTGAACGTCTGTCTTCCTAATAAATCTGTTTCCTAATATTTAACTGTCGGATTCTAAACTGAACCCAAATTGTACTTCCTAATCTCAAAAACCAGCGGAGCCACAGAGTTCCTTGTCTCCAACTCCACACTAAGTAATCCTTCCATTATACCCTTCCAGATCTCACAATCGTGGATGAAAGGCGTTTTCAAAAGCAAGAACTTGTCTTTAAGGTAGAAATCGCCAAATCCCTGCACCTTGAGCCTTCTAAACACAGCGTCCCAATTATCCTGATTGCTTGTATCTACGCCCAGTGTTGACTGTATTGAGACTTTTAGGGCATCACCCATCTTTTCTCCGACTTCTGGCCATTTTTCCTTAGGAATCTGCTGCGTAAGTATGTTTAGCAGTTCGACATTGATGAAGGCGGTCCGGCTTATTCCACAGTAGTACTCGCCTGGAAAATGCCAATCGTAAACCATCATGCTCTTGTAGATATCGAGCATTTTTGAGATAAGCGGTTTAATCCCTGGTTCTTTGCCTTCTTTAATCAATGACTCGATAAATTCGCGCTCGCTCTTTTCCAGGATGATGGTTGTTCTTTTTGCTTCTACACTTTTCTCCTTTGGCGCATTAGGGATGTTTCTATGGCTGTTGAACATAGAACCTATTCATATAGTAATATTTAATATGCCTTATGTATTCAGCAAACATATTCAAACTAAAGGTTCCTAGAAGCCAGCATACAGACTGGTTGCAATTCGACACAAAAAGCACTGCAATTAGCATGTTAACAAAAAAAAGGTTAGGGTTTTTTGTTCATCTCATGGCGTATCCACCAGATGATCCCTATTATTGCAGGAATAGCGAAGATGGCAACCATCCAGATTAGTATTGTAACCATTGAACCTACGATGTAGTCTAAAGAATATGTTGAGATGGCAACATTCCAGTTCCCGTCGACGTAGACTTTAATGGCGAATGCGATGAACAGTAATGGCGAGATTGCTCCTCCTGCTCTGCTTGAACGTGAGCGCTTCCCAGATAGATGATATTCCTTCTTTTCTTCATTCGGCAGTCTTTTCCACCATTGCCAACCTACTACTGCACCTATAGCCACAGGGACTCCGATTAGGACAAGCTCCCAGAAGATAGCATGCAGAATAAACAACACTACGTTGCCCATCGTCCATAGTCCAAGAGTTTCTGGGACCAGACCTGTGGACTGGGCGTTTCCTGTGAACCAGACAAAGACATAGACTGCGCCTATAACCGCCAAAATGACGGCTGCTACAAAAGCTGCAAATGCCTGCCAATGCTTTCTTAGGAACTTGCCCCAAAACGAACTTTCTTCGACTTCAGTTACCTCGGTCATCAAATTCCATTTCTCCTTAAGTTTATGGTTGTCCAGACTCGTTTTTATTGGTTGCCGTGCTCCTTGGTTGCTCTGGCTGCATCGACGGCGGGGTGTAACCATAGCTGTTTGGTTGCGGGATGTATTGTTGGTATTGACGGGATTTCATGGTGAAGAATCCAATTGTTGCAAATATCCAAGCAATGAATATCAGTATTAAGCCGACCAGAATGATTGTTAGTATTGAACCTATCCAGAGCAATGTGCCGGCAGTGCTAAACGATGCTTCACCCGATTTTTGTGCAAGAGTATTGAAGGTTCTTTTTAGGTGCGATGCTGCAAGTACATAGAACACGAACGCAAAAACTAGACCTGTAAAGAAAGCTACCAAGCCAATTCCAAAGCCTGCTGTGAGCACAAAGTCAGCTGTAAAGCCTGTTGCGGACCAGACTCCTATTGTGATAGCTGCAATGGAGACGGCCGCTGCCACAATAGCAACTATGTAGTATTTGACTCCCGTGAATGCATCTTTGTAAATTTGTTCGTCTTGATAGTAGTTTGAGAATTCCTTCATACTCCTCAAGAGCAGGACTACACCAACTATACCTAATACCCAGCCTACATAAGGAATTAAGCTGAGCAAAAGAAGTATCGAGCCTTCAATGGCTAAAGTTTTGCTGTATTCGAAATTTACATTCATTTTTTTTCCTCCGTTTTCTTATTTTCTCTGATTCCTTACATGTTAGATTCTGAATATAGCCCTAACATTTAGAAAAATAACTCAAGAACAGTACTAACATTTAGAGAGGTAGCTCTAAGGGTTAGAGTCATAAAAAAACCTTGTAGCAGCTAAAAACACGAACAAGTGCAAGGGTGAAGCTTTTATCTTCACCTCTACAAGTATCAAGGGCAGGGTCGAATTTGACTAAGTCACGTGGAATAAATACAGATCTTCAATCACCAAGGACGAAACTGCTTTATTTCATCTATTCTGCCCCAAGCAGCAAAATTAAAGCTGAACCAGGCGTAAAATCTAGCATCTGTTCTGCGTTGGGTTACAAGTCTGACGGGCATTTCCACTACGACTGGAATTACTTAATGAACGCAGGAATGATTGATGAAAAACAGGGTCAATTTCTCGTCACTGATACAGGAAAGAAGGAATTTGCATTGCAATCAACGGCCGCCATGAATAACTGGATAATGGTTGTGATGGGGATTGCAATGATTTTTTTCACCATTGGACTTAATTTGGGGTTCTTGCCCAAGGAAAGTGTAGCGTTTTTCGGGGCAGCATTAATTCTTATCGGATCCTTGTTCTTGATAATAAGCCGAAGAAACAAACCCAAACTTCCCACTGAAGCTAAAGCTTTGCTTAAAGAACTGAGTCGTCATTAGCTTTCAATCTTATCTGGCTCAACCTTGACGGTTACGTTTGGTCCTTTTATTCCAGCTAAGGGCGGAAGGATATGAGAAATAAATTGTTCTGCAGTGCATGGGCGAACTGTTCCATTTCGGCTGTACTCTTTCCAACAATCCTCTTCCTTTCTGAACTTCTGCAGCCATCTGTCCTTGAACATGATGTAGATTGTACACTCGGAATTCTTCATGGCTATCCCTTTGTCAAACAGGGGTATTAAAAATTGGTGTAAAAACCAGTGTTTCGGACTAAGAATGCTTAATAAAACAGCTTCCTTCCTTATGGGATGCCGATGAAGAACCTAATTAGCTGATTTGATGATGCACCCTAGGGTATCTGAGGCAAAGTCTACTCTATCACTTTCTTTCTGATAAGATAAATCAGCATTACTAAGCCCACTATGAACAGAACAGCGCCAACAGCTATGGAAGCAATGTAATCAACGTGAAGGATATCCGACAGCAAATACGGAATGTAAGTTGGACCCACAAATATCAAGAACACAGAGACTATGGTTAATGCTATTCTCGTGAATTTTGAGTCTATACCGCTAACTTCTATGTTTTCATTATCTTCAGTCATGAACGCCAACTTCTTACTCTTCAGGTGCATTGTTTTCTACTAACCCTTCTTTTATCTCTTTTCCTAATGCTTTCATTAAAAACTTGAAAACCAAGAATCCAGCACCTCTATCAGCTTTAAAACCCATCGTTGTACCCAATAAACTGATGCCATCGATCTTTCTTTCCTTCGCCAACGCAAGCGTAAGACCTGTTCCACCGACAATTCTGCCCTTGCTATAGATGACCGCACCCTTCTCCATAAATTCAGTTGCCAGTCGTGGAGATGTTGCGGCGATGTAAACCTGAGTCTTATCTTCAGTTATAGGCACACCGCCCATAGTTACGATGAATTTGCAGCCTAAAGTTTCAACGAAATCAAGCACTGAATCACAAACCGTATAATGCGCAACAACGTCGTCAAAGGAAGGCTGAATTTCACCTGTCATGATAACTAGGTTGTTTTTCTCAATGGGGGCGTAATAGAATTCGTAGCGTGGCAAATTGCAGATGCCCTTGGAAGTTATGGCTACGTAATCTGGAAAAGTAGGCGAATACAACTCTGCAAAAGGCTTGGCATCAAAGAACTTTATAAGCAAATGCGCCGCTATCCTGCCAACGTTTCCGAATCCTGGGAGCCCTTGAACAAAAATTGGGTTTTCAAGAGTTGGACTCGAAAGTCTACGCAAATACGGCTTATCCAAAGTAAACCATCCGTCCATACAGAAGAATGTTCGACACTAAAATCCTTTTGCAAAAACGAAAAAGAAACTATTAATATTTGACGCCTCAACTAATAGGATGCAATCCTAAAATATCGCCTAAACCCGTAGCGGGGTGGGGTAGCCAGGATTAACCCGCTGGGCTCATAACCCAGAGATCAGTAGTTCAAATCTACTCCCCGCTACCAACAAACAAATTTTTACTTCCTAACCAGGCAATTTCCCATTTATGGTAGATCGAATCTTGAACTCTTTTAAGTAGGCTTCGTTATTCTTAAGCCCTAAATACATCTCTGTTTACTGTAAAAGTAAATAAACAGGTTGACCTAACATTAAAGAAACTTCACGTTTGGTGAATTCAGTGAAACGAACAAATGCAACCCTCTTAATCGTGGCTTTCTCTTTACTTGTTATCCTGCCAGTTGTTTTTTCTTCCGGCATTGTTTCGGCCCAAACAAGCAGCTACAATATCGATAGAGTAGATCATCAGGTTCAAGTCATGCATTCTGGGCACGTAGTTATTCTGGATACGATTCATATTTCGGGACAGGTAACCGACGGCTTCATGATAGGGTTGCCCTACAAGTACAGCGCTAATGTCCTTGAGGGCTTCGCTTACGATGACACCCATGTTTACCGATTGAATTTAGGTGTCCAATTAGGTCAAGTCAGCGGATTCTATGGTGCAACAGTTGATTTCAATGGAAACACACCCAGCGTTTTCACCGTAGCATTTATCCTATCCAACAAGCTCATTACTGAGCAAAGCAGCGGCGACACGCTGGATTTCCCAGCTTACCCAAGTTTAGCAAAAGACGTTGGCACCTGCAACGTAACAATTATTTTTCCAGGCGTCCCAACAACCTTAACAATTACAAAGGATGATGGAGCTGTTAACAACGCGGTTTACACAAAAACAAATCTTCCAGCTTACACATATTCTGTGGGTACAGCCAACTTCCAACTGCCCACTGGAACGCTACAATTAACCACTGTAAGTGGCTTGAACCGCGAAATAACAATCGATCCAACAGGCAAAGTAACCGTCGCTGATAACTACCGAATCATTAGCGATTCCTTAACTACCCTAAAATCTTTCGTTGCAACTTTACCAGCTGATGCTTCTAACGTTGCACTCAGGGATGAATTCGGGAGAGCCTTAGTAACTGACCTTGAGTTTGCTGCAACAGACAATATACTTCTTGCCAACGCTACCCTGATTACATTTTTAACCACAGGACAATCAAGCTTGCTATCGGCACAGTACAATTTGCCAAGTGCAACTCTTCAAGGAGCTAACTACATTTTATCAGATTTCAAGCTCTTTCCAAAATTCATCTATTACGTTAATCAGGCAACAATAACATTTACACCGCCTGAAGGAGCAACAATTGTTAGTCCACAAGCAAGCTCACTTGATTCTACTTCAACCTTAACGAGGCAAACCTACCAAGACAGCCTAACAATTTCAAAAGATGGCTTAAGTTACGTGGATTACCTTGTACCTCAACAGAACACTATCCAATTATCATTTGACTACAATCCTGTATGGATTTCTCTTCGACCTACTTTTTGGGCTTCATTATTAGCAGTTGTAGGATGCATAGCGGCATTTTTCGTTAGAAGACACAACCCCAAAGAGGAAACATATGCTGAAAAAACCGAACGTCTATCAACACTCGAAACCGAAACAACAACCTCTGTACCGCAAACTAAGGGTGCGGAACTTAAGACAAAGCAGTATGCTTCTGCAGGTAACATTAGAGAATTCATAGACGCATACGAGGATAAAAAACAGCTAACAAATGAATTAAAATCGATGGATGCAAAGGCCCAGAAAGGAAAAATCCCAAGGCGCCAATACAAGGTACAAAAAAACGCGATAGAGATTCGTTTAGAGGGCATAAACAGAAATATCGCGAGAACAAAAGAAAACCTCAAAGGCACAACCGGCAGCTACACGGATCTGGTCAAGCAGCTGGATTTAGCTGAAGAAGATTTAGCTGAAGCTGAAGAAAAAATCAAAACCCTAGAAACACGTCAAAGCACGGGAGAAATTTCACTTGAAGTCTACAAGCGAAGCATCGGTGACTACCAGAAACAAAAAGACAAAGCTGAATCAGCCATTAACGGAATCTTGCTTAGATTACGTGAAAAAATACGCTAAAACACCTAAACCCTTTTATTTTACTCATCAACTTTTGGAGTAAAATATCCCAGAGGTAGACAAAATGGTAAAAATTGTTGTCGATCCTAAATGCACTGGATGCGAAACTTGTGTCAACACTTGCCCCGTCGGCGTTTACGAAATCAAAGACGGCAAATCTGTTCCAAGCAAAGAAAGCGAATGCTTGGTTTGCAGAGCATGTGAAGCACAATGCCCCGAAGGTGCAATTCAGGTAGTCGAGTAAAATAAGGTTCTACACCTAAATCTCTCATTTAGCGAGAGGGTTTTCCCTTTTATTAGTCAAAATTTTTTTCGCGATCATTTTTTTGATTTCAGAAGGAGCGCAATACCTTTTAAAAGGGGCTGTTTTGGGTTAATCTTCGATGTTTAGTAGAAACTCAACTATCCTAGCAAGCTGTTTTGCGGTTGCAAGGTCTAGGCTTTGGTCTTCTTCTATGTTTATGAGCGCATTATTGGTTTCCATGGTTCACCCTATTGGGTGCTTTTGTTATAACAATATCTCTGGCTTGTACTTCGAAGTTCGAAGTGACAGATATTTGCAAGTTAATGTTTTAACGTTTTCATGTAAATTCAGCAGTGCCAGTCTCGATGGAGTGCATAGAAGATTTAATTAAAACCATTTAATCCACCTTTTTACTATGAAAATTGGATTGATTAGCCAAGTAAAAGTTATATGTTAAAACACGCTAAAGATTGTTTTATGCCAGACAAAATTCATTGTTGCCACATACTAGTCAAAACAGAAACCGAAGCAAAAGCAGCTAAAGCCCGCCTAGACAAAGGAGAAAAATTCGGCGCTGTCGCCCAGCAAATATCCCTTTGCCCCTCTGGAAAGAAAGGCGGAGATCTTGGCACCTTCACAAGGGGCAAGATGGTTAAGGAATTTGAGAAAGCTGCTTTTGAGCTCGAGAAGGGTCAAACTTCTGGTCTTGTTAAGACCCAGTTTGGGTACCACATAATAAAACGAATAGAATAAACCAGAGATGCAGCAGGGTTAAGATACTCAGATTTTTTTATAAGCCCTGACCCACAAATATTTTGTGAACCCAAATGAATAAAACAAATCGGTCTATAACCTAACGTTCCAAATTTATAGTTTGCTTTGCGTTTTTATTTTTCTGAGCTTTGATGTTAAAGATATATCTTTTTCAGACACATTTATATCTATAAACAAACAATTATAACTTAAACGGAGAGAAGAATAATGACAAAAGTACGAGACCCTGTATGCGGCATGGACGTAGACACAGAAACCGCCCTTTCCGCAAAAATAGGCGACCGAACCTACTACTTCTGCAGCCAACAATGCCTCGACGTCTACACAGCCCCTGAACGAGAATTAAAAGCAATGAAACGCAGAGTCGCAGTCACCTTAATTGGTGTAGTTGCAGCGCTGGGATTGAGGGTAATCGCACTATTTGGAATAGTTGCAACAATTATGTATTTTGAAATAGTCGGCGGACTCAGAATTTACGATATTGCGATATTTATCGTGTCAACACCCGTTGTCTGGATAGCGGGCTTCAGAATATACAAAGGAGCCTACCAGTCAATTAAAAATCGCAAAATAAATATGGATGTCCTTGTCACCGCAGGAGTCCTCGCGGGCTGGACATACGGCGCCATGAACGTGGCTTTCCTATCCACTGCCGAAACAGGCTCAGGATACCTAGAAGTAGCAATTGGCATCTTAGCATTTGTCTTACTAGGCAAATATATTGAAGAATTAATCCGACGCCGGTCAGCCGCCTCAATCCGCAAACTACTCGAACTCCAACCAACCATGGCAAGAATCATCAAAGACGGTAAAGAAGTCGACTTACCAATCGATGAAGTAAAGGAAGGTGACATAATACTGGTTAAGCCGGGCGAAAAAATCCCAATCGATGGCAAAGTAACCGCAGGCTACTCGTCCGTAGATGAAAAACTGTTAACTGGCGAGAGCATTCCAGTGGAGAAAAACGTTGGCAGTGAAGTTATCGGTGCCACCATTAACAAAACGGGGCTTTTAACTATTCAAGCTACAAGAGTGGGCGACCAAACAGCACTCTCACAAATCGTCCACTTGGTCGAAGAAGCTCAAGCTTCAAGCGCGCCAGTCCAACAATTCGCCGACCGCGTAGTCGCATATTTTGTACCTATGATATTTACTGTAGCAGCAATTTCATTTGGTTACTGGTATATTACAAGTGGCTTCACAACCGCATTCCTGGCGTTATTGGCAGTGCTTTTAATAGCTTGTCCTTGTGCCTTAGGCATCGCAACTCCTACAGCCATCCTCGCAGGTGTCGGAAAAGGAGCAGAATATGGAGTACTACTACGCAGCGGAGAATATATTGAGAAAGCAAGAAAACTCTCAACTGTAGTATTCGACAAGACAGGTACGTTAACCAAGGGTGAACCCAGCGTAACCGACATCAAAACCTACAACTCCTACACCGAAGAGGAAGTGCTACATTTTGCAGGAGCCGCTGAGAAAGGCTCGGAACATCCTCTGGCAGAGGCAATCTTGAAAAAGGCAGAAACCCTAAAAGTACCTATTCCCAAAGCTGACAGTTTTGAGGCGTTACCCGGCAGAGGCGTCCAGTGTACTGTCGAAGAAAAAAAGGTATTACTTGGCAACCTCAAACTGATGCAAGAACAAAATGTACCCATATGCGAATTAGAGGCTGACCATTTAGCGCTGGAAACTCAAGGCAAAACCGTAATGATATTAGTGGTCGATGGTGCTGCGGCTGGGTTGATTGCCGCCATGGATACAGTGAAGGAGAGCGCTGCCGAAGCAATTGAGCTGTTGAAGAACATGAACTTAGAAGTTGTAATGCTTACAGGTGACAATGAGCGAACAGCAAAAGCCATCGCCCAACAGTTAGCTATAACCCATGTTATTGCTAACGTTTTGCCTTGGCAGAAAGTAGACGCCGTCAAACAACTACAGGCTGAAGGAAAGGTCGTTGCTATGGTTGGTGACGGGATAAATGATGCTCCAGCACTGGCACAAGCGGACATCGGAATTGCTATTGGTAGCGGAACTGACATTGCTAAGGAAACAGGCGGCATCGTACTAATCAGAGACGACCTTCGGGATGTGGCGTTGGGTGTGGAACTCAGTAAGAAGACTATGCGGAAAATCAACACTAACCTATTCTGGGCGTTCGCCTATAACGTAGTGATGATTCCAATCGCTGCCTCGGGATTACTCAACCCAATGTACGCGGCCGCCGCCATGGCGATAAGCAGCTTAACCGTCGTCGGCAACTCAGCACTCTTAAAGTTGGCTAAGTTTAAATCAACCAAAGTTAAACAGTAAAAAGCAAATGTGAGGTGAAAAAGAATATGGCTAAAGATCCAGTTTGTGGCATGATGGTAGATGAGAAAAAAGCAAAATTCAAATCAGATTACAATGGCAAAACATACTATTTCTGCGCGCCTTCCTGCAAAGCAACATTCGACAAATCTCCAGCAAAATTCGCTGGAAACACAGGTACAACAGGGCACAGTTGCAATTGTGGCCACGACCATTGCTAAACCAATAAGTTTAGCCTTAACGCTCTTTTCTTTTTGTTTATTTCATGTATTTGTATATTATTTGTATTGTTAGGGTATGTTGACTTTATCGTCCACTGGCAATTTTTCTGAAAATGCACCGAGCAACACATGTTCAGCGAACAAGTCCTCGTTAAACGCCCCAACAAACTCGACCGTCTCATTAATCATTATCTTAGGAACTCCAATCACGTTGTACTTCATGGCAAGATCTGGAAACTCGCTGGTTTCTATCACGTCGGATTTTACCATGTCACTTTCAATGGCTAATTTATGCGCAACGGCAGCAGCCACGGGGCAGTGTGGGCAAGTTAAGGTGACGAAGACTTGGATATGAACGGGCAATTTGACTTCCGTAAGAATCTGCTTGGTTTTGTCGGAAAGGTCAGTTTTTCCTTTTGAAACGTTGATTACTGCTTCAATTAGTGTTTGAAGCTCATACCCGTATGGGATTCCATAGATTCTTACTCCATAGTCTTTTTTGCCAATTATGGCTAAAGCGGGTATCTTGTCAATCCCATATTCCTTGGCTTTAGCGGCATCAGCAACAAAATCGTAGACTTCCACATTTATCTTGTCGTTTAGAGTTGCTAGTTCTTGGACGAGTTTTCTTGTGTCGGAGCAATACCTACACTCAAACTCTTGGGTGAACATGACTATTCTTACTGGGTCAACGAGTTTTTCTTTAAAATCGTTTTTTAAAAGTTCTTTTTTATCGTCAGGAAGTAAACTCATGATTTTGCCTCCGCAAAGATGCTTATCAAATAATAACTTATCTTCAGGTAAACTCTGTTGCTTCAAAGATATAACTTTAGAGTTTTTAGCTGATTTTTGAACGAAACCAATATAAGAGTTTGCACGATGAGGTTTTCTATTGTTTTCAGATAATGGCGATTTGATTTTAATAATAGTTTAAGGAGAAATAGAAATGGTTAAAGTAACTTTAAAAGATGGAGTAAACTGGGTTGGAGTTATCGATTGGAACCTCAGAGACTTTCATGGCTATGTAACTTACCGAGGAGCTACTTACAACTCCTACTTGATTTCAGATGAGAAGATAGCGCTCGTAGACACTGTGAAGAGCACGTTTTCGGAAGAGCTCGTAGGAAAAATTTCTGAGTTAACTAGTTTTGAGAAAATTGATTACATAATAGTTAACCATGTGGAAATGGATCACTCAAGCAGTCTGCCCGTTATTGCAAAACTTGCAAAGAACGCAAAAATAATAGCTTCAACACGTGGAAAAGACGCGTTAATCGAGCATTACGGGTCAGATTTTGAGAGAGTTGAAACTGTGAAAACTGGCGACGAAATAAAGCTTGGAAAACGGACTTTGCGTTTTCTTGAAGCGCCGATGTTGCATTGGCCAGACAGCATGTTCACCTACCTTGTCGAAGACAAAATTCTGATGTCTAACGACGCATTTGGTCAGCATCTTGCTAGCTCGGGACGGTTTGATGATGAAGTAGATGACCATGTGCTTATGGAAGAAGCCGCGACGTATTATGCTAACATTTTGATGCCTTTTGCACCCATCATAACAAAGAAGATTGAGGAAGTAGCCCAAATGGGGATACCAATCGAGATGATAGCGCCAAGTCATGGCATAATCTGGCGGAAAGATCCATCCAAAATAATCAAGGCTTACTTGGATTGGAGTTCAGGAACCGCAAACAAAAACAAGGTAACTGTTGTTTTTGACACAATGTGGGGTAGCACGGATAAAATGGCAAGAGCCATCGCTGAGGGCGCAGCAAGCCAAGGTGTCGAGGTTAAACTGTTAAAGCTAAGAGCATCAAGTTACTCTGAAGCTATAACTGAAATCCTCGACTCTAAAGCCGTGCTTTTGGGTTCACCAACGATTAACAACGGAATATTTCCAACCATAGGCGGATTACTCACATATGTTACGGGTTTAAAGCCAAGGGGCAAACTGTGGGGTTTCTTTGGCTCTTTTGGTTGGGGAAGCGGGGCTGTAAAAGGCATGAATGAAATCGCAAAAAACGCAGGCTTTGAAGTGTACCCGCAAAGAGTCGAAATAAAATACGTTCCAGATAAAGAAGATTTGAAAAAATGCTTTGAGTTTGGGCAACAAATAGCCCAAAGAATCAAAGCCTAACTTTTTCTAATTTATTTTCATAAATTTGTCTTTAGCGGTAGCGCAGATTGGGCAATAGTCAGGTGTTGAGCCTTCAAAGGTGTTTCCGCAGACAGGACAAACGTAATAGTCCACTTTAAGAAGTTCTTTTTTGTTTTTGAGAGCGTCGATTGCTTTTTGGTAGAGGGCGGCATGGATTTGCTCAACCTTGTTTGCATAATCAAAGCTCAATTGAGCGGGTTTGTTTGCTTCTTTTTTAGCTTCATCGATGAAGTCGGGGTACATTTTCTTGAACTCGTATGTTTCGCCTGACACAGCGGTGCCAAGGTTCTCAACGGTTGATTTTACCTGTGCCATTACTTTTAGGTGGTTTAGGGCGTGGACGGTTTCTGCTTCCGCCGCAGCTCTAAAGAGTTTAGCGATTTGGGGTAAGCCTTCTTCATCAGCCTTCTTAGCGAAAGCCAAGTACATGCGGTTGGCTTGGGATTCACCTGCGAAGGCAGCTTTTAGGTTCTCGTCAGTTTTAGCCATAAAATTCACTGGAAAATAGTAAAGCAACAGCAAGTAATAAGCAATACCGTGAATTTCAATTGCAAAGGATTAAACACTCATAAAGGCCCAAGGTAAAGTATATTAGTTGTTTTCTGCTTTGGAAAAGGTTGATTTTGGTGAATTTTATGGAGAAAATAAAATCTTTTACCTTACCTAAACTGCCCTACAATTATAACGCACTTGCACCATACATTTCGGAGGAACAGCTAAAACTCCACCATGACAAACACCATCAAGCCTACGTCAACGGCGCCAACAAATTATTGACCAGTATAGATGAAGCAATGAAGACAGACACACAACTCGATTACTGGGTTAGCTTTGGATACGTAAAGGCACTTGCTAAAGAACTTGCCTTCAACGTAGGCGGCCACATGCTGCATACGGCATTCTGGGAAAACTTGGCGACCGCGGGCAAAGGGGGCGGAGGACAACCAAGTGGAGCCATCGCTGACGTGATCAACATGGAGTTTGGAAGCTTCGACAAATTCAAAAAAATGTTTTCAGCTGCTGCCACAAGCACCGAAGGTTCAGGCTGGGCTGCGCTAGCCATGCATCCATGCATAGGGCGACCGTTCATAGTGCAGATCGAAAAACACAACGTCAACGTCATACCCAACTTCCAGATACTGATGACTCTCGACGTCTGGGAACACGCCTACTACCTCGACTACAAAAACGACCGCGCCAAATTCGTCGAAGCCTTCTGGAACATAGTCAACTGGGATAAAGTAAACAAGAACCTAAGCCTCGTAAAATAAGCAACATTTACTTTCTTTTCTTTTTGCCCTTTTAGTTTTCTTGTCTGCACTAAGCAGGTGGGCGTCTGCAAATATAACACCTTCACTAAAACCAAAAAGGGGGTTAGTCCGTCTTATGGGGGCGGAGTGATTTTTATGGCTGCGGCTGGGCACTGCATCTCGCATGCTAAGCATTGTATGCAGTCTTTTTCTCGCGCGGGGTCAGATTTTCGGTTGGAAAGAGGGTGTCCAGGCGAATCAGCCCAATCGTAGAGTGAAACAGGGCAAACATCGATGCATACGCCGTCTCCTACGCAGCTATCCCAATCTACCGCGCTTGTTGTTCCATGTATGCCGAGTTTCTGTGGGGCTTCAACTGGTCCCCAGACTTTGTGACCGCTATGTTCACTTACAACTTGTCGTTTGGTTTGAAAATCAGGGTCTATTGGCAAAAAATCACCATATTTACTTCGGGAAAACGCTAATATTAGGGTTTCCCCCTGCAAGCCGCAAAGCATTTCGGCTAGCAAGCGTAAGTCTCTGATGGTTTAAATGAGTCAATATCACTTGCCCGTTGGAATGAGATACTCATCTTTAGAGGAACGAAAGCAGTTCTACACCCAAGAATTTAAACTCCAAAAAGCATTTGATTGGTTTGAAGGTGGACTTGGCAACACAAAATTCGCAGTTATCATTGGTAGGCACACAAAGATTTATCTAGAAAAATATAAGGAAGATGCCTCAACTACAATTATTCTTGATGATTTTAAGACTCCTGAAGATATGCGTGAACAAATCCTTGAGTTTCTGCCTGAAGCAGTCTACTACGACCGAAACATCTATGATTCAAAAGGCAACAAGGTAGGTCAGGAACTTGCTTTTGACCTTGACCCTGAAAACATCACTTGCCCAATCCATGGCACCCTAGCGGAAAAGATGAAGCGTCATCAGGGGTTAAGTTTTTGTGAGTTAGAGTTCGATATGGTTAAGCATGAAGCTATGTGTCTCTATGATTACCTTTCGGAAAGTTATCCGGGTTTAAAGGTTGTTTATTCCGGGAGGGGCTTTCACATACATGTGCTTGACCAAAAAGCATACCAGTTGACAGTTAATGAGCGACTTGATCTTGCCAAAAAAGTAAAAAAAGTGGGTTTCCATATCGATGACTGGGTAACTTCTGGGGAATTCCGCCTAATACGTCTTCCCTACAGCCTAAACGGTTTAGTTTCTCGAATAGCGTTACCACTAAAAAAGGATGAATTGGAAAGCTTCGACGCCGTCCACGACAAACGGTGTCTACCAAAATTTTTAGAGAAAGAAGCTATTTCTTGACTTCTTTTGCTTTCTTTTCTTTTTTGCTGTAATAGGCTGTTTTTTTCTTTTCTTCTTCTGCAGTCTTTGTTTTTTTAGACATGAAAAATCCTCTAAAAATAATATCTTAGCAAGGCTTAAAAGACTTTTTGAAGCGAGAATTTGTAATTGAAAGGTTTATTTGCCTTCAATTCTTCAGTTTAATGTGTATAAGTTGGGTTTTGTTTATGGAGAAGTTTGACTTTTTAGTAATTGGTTCGGGCTCAGGCATGCTTGTTGCTTCAACTGCGGTTGAGAAGGGCTTTAAAGTGGCGCTGGTTGAGGGTGGAAAAATGGGAGGCACATGCATAAACGTGGGCTGTGTGCCCTCAAAAATGCTGATTTATCCCGCAGACATCCTCACCACTCTTAAAGGCGCCGGCAAATTAGGCATCCATGCAACCGTTGAGCCCGTTGACTTTAACAACATCATGACAAGGATGCATACGCTGGTTAACCATGATTCAGGGCATCAAGCAGCAGCCGTCCAAGCTACCCCAAATTTAACATGGTTTAAGGAAAAAGGCGAATTCACATCCGACTACACCATGCAGGTTGGCAGTCACATAATATCCGCCAAAGTTATCTTCATTGTATCAGGTTCTCGTACCGCAATACCGCCAATTAAGGGCATAGAAAAGGTAGAGTACCTTACAAGTGACAACGTGTTGGAACTACAAACACAGCCAAAAAGCATCGTTATCATAGGCGGTGGATACATCGGAATGGAGTACGGACACTTCTTCTCAGCAATCGGTACCAAAACAACCATATTACATCGACCTGACCGTTTAGTGCCAGACGAAGAACCAGAAATCTCAAACTTACTCAAGACCGAAATGGAGAAGCATATAGAAATCTACACGGGCTACGAAGCCCTCGAAGCAAAGCAGATTGACAAAATAAAAACAATTGTTGCCAAAAACCGCCAGGACGGCACTATCAGGGAGTTCTCAGCTGAAGCTATCATGATTGCCACAGGCAGAATATCAAACGCCGAACTGCTCAAACCTGAAAAAACAGGTGTAAAACTCGATGCACACGGCTTCATAAAAGTAGACGATTACTTAGAAACTAGCAAGAAGAACATTTATTCTTTCGGAGATGCCATCGGCAAAGAGATGTTTAAACATGTTGCCAATTATGCGGCAGGCATAGCTTGGCACAACTCGATGCATGACCACAAAGTTAAGGCGGATTTTTCAGCGTCGCCCCACGCGATATTTACGCATCCGCAGGTTGCGTCAGTTGGGTTGAAAGAGGAAGAGGCTAAGCAGCAGAATTATAAGATTTTGGTTGGACGCGCTTTTTACAGGGACACGGCGATGGGTGCAGCTATGGGGTTCCCTGAGGGTTTTGTAAAAGTCGTCGTTGAGAAGGAAACTGGCAAAATTCTTGGTGCCCACATTATAGGTCCAGAAGCTTCAATCCTCATCCAAGAAATCGTCAACGCGATGGTTGTTGGAAGGGGCGATTTTTCGCCTATAGCCAGGGGAATGCATATTCATCCTGCACTAAACGAAGTTGTTCAAAATGCCTTTGGCAGCCTCGAACCAGCTTGACCATTTTTGGTCAATCTAAACAGTTATATTAACCTTAAACCAGAATTAAAGTTGTGAGACTATGCAGTTCTCCAAAGTTTCTGGACAAAAAAATAACCACAAAGTTACCGTCTATGCTTTAAGCACCTGCGTTTGGTGCAAAATGACAAAACAATACCTAAACGACAACGGAGTTGAATACGAATTCGTTGATGTCGATTTGCTCGATGACAATGACAAAAGCAAGGTTCATACAACAATTATCAGCAAAGGCGGAGCATTAAGCTACCCCACAACAATTGTAGACGACAAAACCGTAATCACTGGTTTCCGCAAGGACCTGCTTAAAGAGGCACTTGGTCTTTGACCACACTAGAGCAGACTCGCAGACGAGCTGAAGCCGACGCAAAAACCTACGGTTACTACCTCACGCCTCAACCTGACCTTCTCCAAATGTTCCTCGAAGGATTAAAGACAAACGAAGACCGCTACGGGTACCCATCATGCCCCTGCCGACTTGCAACAGGCAACCTCGAAATTGACCGAGACATAATCTGCCCTTGCGACTACCGCGACCCCGACGTTGCCGAATTCGGCGCATGCTACTGTCGACTTTACGTCAACAAAGCTGTCTTTGAGAGCCAAAATCTGCCTGAAGTTCCTGAACGCAGACCGCTTGAAAAACAAGGAAGAGCCTATGGAGTTCCAGGTCTTTCTCAGCAAGCTCCTGCTCAGGTTACACAAGAGAAAACCGCCACACCTATTCCTCAGTCGGCGCCCAAAGCGCCAGAGGTAAAAAAGAAGTTATGGTATTGTAAACAATGCGGTTATGTGGTTTACCGCGAGGATCCACCGTACGTTTGCCCAATATGTAAAGCTAAACGGGAAATGTTTTCCGAAATAGAAACCAAAGTTGAGTTTCGAGGTTAAAGTAGTTATTTTTGGATTTCTACCTCGATTTTCTTCCAATCCCCTTTTATTCCCTTCAAGGAACCCACAGCGCCAGTTAGGGTTCCGCTCAAAATACTCTCTACGAATTCGTTTAGGGGGATTTCTTTTCCGTCAACTTTCAGTTTTAAACTCAATCTTGTCACCTTGAGTATTGGTTAAAATGTGAAGAGGTAAAAAGGTTTGTGTTGTAGAAAAA
>CAVYRJ010000010.1:0-55619 GCA_963770935.1 Candidatus Bathyarchaeota archaeon | reverse complement strand
TCCTGCAGGGCACACAGGTTACGTTTACTATCAAAGTGGCATAACAAGACTGTTCGCTCCATTTTGCAAAGAGCACTTAGACAAGGCACCAGAGTATGCAAATCCTATCTTTGAAAACCAAGAGGCCGTTGACCTCTTTAGGCAAATGTTTCCCGTAACCTACCTGCAAGACGTCAAAGGCAAAACAATCCTCTTTTTTGACTCACACAAAACCGCAAAGGAAAACTAAAACAGGAGCATAGAGGTGGGAGGGAATGGCTGAGCTTACATCGAAACCTTCTCCAGACGTATTTGGCACTAAAGTCGGTTTTAATTCTTGTAAGTTGGAGTCTGCCCAAGGCTCCACCGGCACCAGCCCCCTATGCCCACAATGCCGCTCTAAAAAAGTCTGGCGAGATGGAAGCCGATATTTTTTTGACCAAAGAATCCAACGTTGGATCTGCAGAAACTGTGGCCTACGCTTCTCAGACCCAAATGACCTTCAAAAAGCCAAAAAAGCCATTGAAACTGTTGGAACAGTTGATACGAAGTTATTAAAAACCCCAGAGGGCATAGTAGCTACTCGCCAAATATGCGTCACGGAGACGAAAAACTTGGTAGCAGAACAACAAATTGAAGTTCTGCCGAGAAGCGAAACTGGCGAATTCAAACAAAAAATCCTTGAATATGCAATCTGGCTCAAAAGCAACGGAAGAAGCGAAGCAACAATCTTTGGAAGAGTTAAACTATTACGAAGACTCGCAAAACGCGGAGCAAACCTCTACGACCCTGAATCCTTAAAGAAAACTATCGCTGAACAAAAATGGTGCAACGGCCAAAAAAGCAACGCAGTCGACGCCTACTCCTCCTTCCTAAAAATGGTCGGCGGAGAATGGGAACCCCCAGTCTACAAAAGCGTACGAAAAATTCCTTTCATTCCAAAAGAAGCCGAAATCGACCAACTCATCGCAGGCAGCAGCATACGCATGGCAACATTCCTAACGCTACTAAAAGAAACTGGTGCAAGATGCGGCGAAATCTGGCAACTAAACTGGACCGACGTAGACTTCGAAAGCAAAGTCGTAAACATAACACCTGAAAAAAACAGCAACCCACGCGTCGCCCGCCTAAGCATCAAACTCCTAGAAATGCTCGATCACCTGCCAAAAAACTACGGCGACAGAGTCTTCTCATTTCCACATATGAGAATCGACAATTACGCAGTAAATTTCCAACGCCAACGAAGACGCACCGCAAACAAAATACAAAACCAAAGACTAATGAAAATTCACTTCCACACCTTCAGATACTGGAAAGGCACTATGCTCTACCACGAAACCAAAGACATGTACTACGTCATGCAACGGCTAGGACACAAAAACATTAAAAACACACTCCTATACGTTCAACTCGAAGAAGCACTCTTCCAGGGCGAAAACGAATACATCTCAAAAGTCGCAAAAACCGCACAAGAAATCTGCGCTCTAATAGAGGCAGGATTCGAGTACGTCACTGACTTTCAAGACTCAAAAATATTCAAGAAAAGGAAATAAGAACATGAAAACATTAAACCGACTAAAAAGCATCGCCATTCTACACCCCCTTACTTTTACTTATAAATGGTGCAGGGGGTGGGATTTGAACCCACGAACCTCTGAAGGATAGGCTCCTGAAGCCTACGCCTTTGACCATGCTCGGCGACCCCTGCACAAAACGGACTTCCCGTTAATCAAATTGCCTTTACTGATAAATACATTACCCAGCCAATAGATGTAGGCTTGATTATGGCAATTTAAAGCGTTATGGCAATCAAAACTTATCTAAAAAACAACAACCACATCCTGGGCTATTAGCTCTTTTACCCTTTTTTCAGTGTCATCGCAAATTTCCAAGGTTCCGAATCCTATTGGCCTTCATATGCAGAAACCGCCCTAGTTGTTGATGATGAGCAACCGCTACCAACTCAGCAACCAGCAGCATCTCAGTCTCCAATAGAAATGTACCTTCTTGGTGCAACAGTTGCCATAATAGTAGCTATCGCCAGAGTCGGAATAATAATCCTTAGAAAGCGCCCGTAAAACTGCAGAAAACACCCATCTTTCTTTTTTTCCAATCTTAACCAATTATATCAGAGTAGTTTCATTGTGACCTAACATTATTAGAGGAATTTTGTTTGCCTCTTTAGTTATGGATTTAAGGTTCATTTATGGCTTCTATGATGACTGATAAGATTTTCAGTGTGAGATCATCCTCAGTTAAGGTTTGCCCACTTAACTTCTTATGTTCAATTACGTGATTTTTTATAATTTTGGTCATTTCAGATAAGTCTGGAATGATTAGAATTTTAACTCCACATGAGCAGCTATAAACTGGCATTTTTCCATGAATTTCTTCATTAATACATTCTAAAATAATTTGCTTTTTTTGCTGATTTTCATTTGTTGCAGTCAACTTAATCGGGTTTTTTTACTCGCTATGCAAGATAACGTTTTTTGCGAAGAGTAATTCGTTTTTCTGTTGAGAAGGTTTCGCTAAAGCTTGCGAAGTCAGATTCGCAAATTCGTTATTTTTGCTTCTTAACAAGTCTTTTAGCTAACTTAATTTACTAAGAAATGGGTTATGGTTGTGACCGGTCCACTTCTCCTCCCGGAAAACTCACTAACCATAACCCCGTTTTCATTTTCCGTTAGGATAGATAGTTAGGTTGTTGTTAGCTGGCTAAATAATTAACCAATAACACAGCTTACTAGAATTACCCGTTAGATTAAACATCAAGATTTCATTTAGGAGAACATGGTTGATTTGTCTAGACTCTGTGACGCCTGCGGAAAATGCATAGGAGGCGGGTTCTATTGCTGCATGAAATGTAAGATTTACTTCTTTTTCTATTGCTCAATTAAACTTTCAGCTATGCAGAACAAAACAAAGTGGAGTGCCCTAATTTAGCGGAAAATTCGAGTAGCTACTTTTGATCTAACTTCATGAATAATCGCTTTGGCAAAATACTATGTTGACGACAATAGAACGTCAAACTTTCGCCAGCATACATTCAAAGGTGCGTTCTTATTTGGAGCGTAGGTCTGGCTGAAATTTGCGATGACTTTGTTCCTATATTATCAGACGCCATGTCTTTGCAGATTAGGTTAAGTGAACTTTCAGCAAAGTTCAGAAGACTTTTTCCGTCCTCGGTAAGACTATATACTTTTTTGGGTCTTTCTGAATTCATGTTCCAGATGCTTTTTACGTAGCCTTTCTTCTCAAGATGCCCCAACAACGGATAGACGGTGCTGGGTCCGAAGTAGATGCCGAAGCCTTTGCGGATAGAGGTGATGAGTTGGTATCCGTGCATTGGCTCTTTGCTTAGGAACTGAAGAATAATTGTGTCTAAGAGGGTTTTAGTGAGTTTTGTTTGAACTTCTTTTTGATAGTTGCTGATCATTTCTGGTTTTTTCTCCTGTTGATATGTTGTACGTTTAAACAATGTATCTTTTTAAGATACATTCCTTACGTCTTAGTATTACATATTTAACCAAATAAACCCTCGCACATAGCCCAAGCATACCAGATTGCCCAAAACCGCCTCTCTGTCCAACACAAAAACATTTCAATACGTAAAACAGTGTTGGAAAATGAAATTACAATGCTTAAAGCAAACTGTACAACAGCAATACAAAAAACGAATTTATACACTCGATGAAAACCCGAAAAATAGCTTTCTCTATTCTTAAAATTCTAAACTCGATAGATTCATGACTATATTCGATAAACGATTAATTTTAAGAAAAAAAACGTTTTAGTTTTTCATCAACTCAGTTTCTCTGCTTGCTGATTGTGGTCCTGAAGGTTTTGCTATAGCACTCGCACAAACCTATCGTAAGTGCCATCCTCTTGCCAGTTTTATCAAGAATGCCAGCAATTTTCCAAGATTTTTTAGGTGCAACTTCTTTCCAAACTTGGGACATTTTGCCATAAGTTCGCATCCTTTGAAAGTGATAAAATATTTGTTAACCATAACCATGGATAAAACTGATTTAGCCCATAACATGCCTATACTAAGAAGCAGAATTGCCAATAAACTTGAAAACCCAAGAATACTGAACATAACATTCAATTTCAGACACTTCGGCGGCTTATGGCTCGCACACATAACCAAGGCAATGTCTTAGCTGTAAAGAAAGCCCTTCGCCACAAAACAAGTCGAAAACACAATGAAATACATCCACAGAATCGACTTTCAAGACCCACAAAGCTTCGACGCAGCAATCGCCACAACAGTTGACGAAATCAAACACCTCGCAGAAGCGGGCTTTCAAAAATTCGACGAGTTCAACGGAACACACGTTTTCAGGCGACCGAAAAGATATCGGAACTAAAAAGTGTAGCCATTAAACGCTAAAATGTAGCGAGGTAAAGGTTTAAGTGCAACGTTTTGGCTTTATGTGCAAAAGGTATAAAGCATGCCAACTCACGGTTCACTCTCAAAAGCTGGAAAAGTCCGCACTCAAACGCCAAAAATTCAGGGCAAAGAAAGAACATCTCCAAGTCCAAAAACTAGAACTCGTCGCACATACGAGAAGCGCGTACTTCTGCAGCGTAAAGCCGGACAAAACTGGATGTCCTAAGTTAATTTTCTTCACACTAAAATTTCATTTATAGTTAGAGCAGTTTATTTATCTGTAGTCTTAACCTTATTTCGGTACTTATACTTGACTAATCAAGCTGCCCTAAGAGAAATAATCACCACATTACTATCTATGCCGTCTCCAACACATGAAGACGCTAACCGATTAAAAATTAAAACTGCTGCAAAGTACCACTTGCAAGCTGTCCCAGCAAACGCAGATTTAATTAGCGAATTAAATCCAAATGAAGCAAAAAAGCTCCTACCGATTCTGCGTAGAAAAGCTACTCGCACGATCAGCGGAGTAAGCGTAATTGCCATAATGACTAAGCCTTATCCGTGTCCTCAACCTCAGCCATGCGCTTACTGTCCAGGTGGACCAACACAGGGCTCACCACAAAGCTACACAGGATATGAACCTGCCGCATTGCGTGGATCCCAAAACAGTTTTGACCCCTATGAGCAGGTGCAAAGCCGTATCCGCCAGCTCACAGCGATTGGGCACAAGGTGGATAAGGTTGAGTTAATCGTTATGGGCGGAACCTTCCCCGCGACCCCAAGGAGTATCAAACCTGGTTTATTCAACGTTGCCTAGACGCCTTAACAGGCAAAACCTCCGCAAGTTTGGAAGAGGCAAAGTCAAACGCTGAAGTCAGCAAAACCCGCAACGTCGGCATAACCGTTGAAACTCGCCCTGACTGGGCAAAACAACCCCACATAGACGCAATGCTTGGTATGGGTGTAACGCGCATTGAGCTTGGAGTGCAGAACCCAGACGACGAGATCTACCGTTTAGTGGGTAGAACCCACACTGTCGCAGATGTGGTGGAAGCTACGCAAATTGCCAAGGATTCTGGATTAAAAATTGTTTACCATCTTATGCCGGGAATGCCTGGTTCCAACCCAGAAAAAGACATTATTGCCTTCAAGCGGGTTTTTTCGGATTCCTCCTTCAAACCTGACATGATAAAAATCTATCCCTGCTTAGCAATTGCAGGAACCAAAGCCTACGAATGGTACCAAAACGGCACCTACGAGCCTTATACCACCGAAGAAGCAGCAAACGTGATTGCCGAAATCAAAAAAATTATCCCGCCATGGATAAGGGTGATGCGCGTGCAGCGGGATATTCCAGCAAGACTAATTTTGGCAGGAGTAAAAAAGAGCGACTTGCGAGAACTTGTCCAATCTAAACTAAAAGCTCAGGGCAGCCAGTGCCAATGTATACGCTGCCGCGAAGTTGGGCACCGTTTGGCAGTTGACCATGTGAATCCTGATTTGGAAAAAATCAAAATCTTAGTCCAACATTATGAAGCCTCAGAAGGGCAAGAATTTTTCATTTCAGCTGAAGACCCCGAAAACAACGTTTTGTTGGGTTACTTGCGTATGCGTGTTCCCTCAGCCAAAGCGCACCGACCTGAAATCACCGCCATGCCATCTGGGATTGTGCGGGAACTTCACGTTTACGGGCAACTTGTTCCCGTTGGAAAACACAATGAGGGCGCATGGCAGCATAAGGGTTATGGACAAATCCTCTTAAAAGAAGCCGAACGGTTGGCTGGTGAGGAGTTGGGGTTGAAAAAGCTTTTAGTTATCAGTGCGTTAGGAACAAGAAGGTATTACATGCGATTCGGGTATGAGCGCGATGGAGTTTACGTTTCAAAGAGGTTGAACTAAGATTGAACCAAATTGAAGATTCAGGTTACAAGGGCGAAGCGTTGCGCCTGCTAAAACAAGCAGAATGCGGCATCGGCGACATCGTCAAGGTTACCTGCAAGGGGAAGGTTTACGAAGGTATTCTGATTCCCCGCTCCGAGCTGGGCGAAGGCACAATTGTCATCGTTAAAATGAAAAGTGGCTACAACGTCGGCATCAAAGTAACAAATGACACCAAAATAGAGAAAATCGGCAAAGGCAGCAAACCAACATTTGCATCACCCCCCATCCCTAAACAAAACCCAACCCTACCCTATGTCGTCATCATGAGTACAGGAGGAACAATCGCTAGTCGAGTAGATTACCGAACAGGAGCCGTGCGTTCAGCAATTTCAGCCAGTGACCTCTACGGCGTTGTTCCAGAACTCGCGGACGTAGCTCGCGTTGACACAGAAATTGTCTTTAGCTTATACAGCGAAAACATCACCCAGAAACATTGGACAGAACTTGCAGAAACCGTAGCTAAACGCATTGAGCAGGGGGTTGATGGAGTAGTGATTGCTCATGGAACAGACACTATGGCTTATACTTCAGCCGCTTTGAGTTTCGCCCTGCAGAACTTGCCTGTTCCGGTAATACTTGTTGGTGCTCAGCGTTCTTCTGACCGCCCAAGCAGCGACGCAGCCACAAATCTGATTGGTGCTGTGAAAGCTGCGGGAGAAGCACCGTTTGCCGAAGTTGGCCTGGCAATGCATGAAACCGTCTCCGATATCGCCACCGTGGTGCATAGAGGTACAAAAGTTCGAAAGTGCCACACAAGCCGCCGAGACACCTTCAAATCAATCAACGGCATCCCCATAGCCAAAGTCAAAGACCTCCAAGTTACCATGCAAACCGACCAGTATCAACGCCGAGACACAAAGAAAAAGCTGGTTCTCAAACCCAATTTTAGCGAAAAAGTTGCGCTTGTAAAATTCTATCCTGGACTTGACCCAGCAATAATCGACTTCTACGTTGAGAAGGGGATCAAGGGGATTCTCCTAGAGGGTTCAGGACTTGGACATGTTAGCAAATTCTGCTTTGGTGCTATCAAAAACGCGGTAGCGAAGGGTGTGATAGTTGCTTTGGCTTCGCAATGTATCTGGGGAAGAGTAAACATGAACGTCTATGATACAGGTCGGGATTTGCTGTCGTTTGGTGTTGTGCCGCTTAGCGATATGTTCCCTGAAACTGGGCTTGTTAAGCTTATGTGGGTTCTCGGTCAAACGGAAGATGTAGAAGAGGCAAAGGAGCTTCTGCAAATTAACATTGCAGGCGAATTTTCATCGCGAACGCTTCCGCAAGAAAAAATCGTCAAAGGAGGACAACCGCAATGACCCTTGATTATACAAAAGTAGGCTTAAAAGTCGGTTTAGAAATCCACCAGCAATTAGACGTTAACAGCAAACTCTTTTGCAGTTGCCCACCGGAACTGTTCAAGGAAGACCCAGAAATTACTTTTCTACGCAGACTACGCCCAACCCAGAGTGAACTAGGACAGATTGATCCCGCAGCATATTTCGAATTCCAAAAAGGTGTAAAAATCCTCTATGAAGCCAGCCAAAAAAGCTCGTGCCTCGTTGAAATGGATGAGGAACCACCCCACCCCATCAACTTGGATGCAGTTGAAGTGGTCTTAACAGCTTCTTTAATGATGAATATGCAGCCCGTTGACGAAGTGCACGTGATGCGCAAAACCGTCATCGACGGCTCAAACACCACCGGTTTTCAGCGGACATGCATAATCGGCTTGGACGGTTGGATAAAAGTCAACGAAAAAATCATTCCCATGCAGGCTTCAAGTTTAGAAGAGGATGCTGCACGTAAAACTGGCACGCAAGACGAAGGCAAAACCATTCGTTACCGCATTGACCGTTTAGGAATTCCGCTTATCGAAGTTGCAACGGCACCAGTGATTTATTCGCCCAAGGAAGCCCAGGAAGTTGCGTTTGCCATCGGTAGAATTCTACGTGATACAGGCAAAGTCATGAGAGGATTGGGCACAATTCGACAAGACCTTAACGTTTCTCTACCAAACGGCGCACTGATCGAGATTAAGGGTGTTCAGGAACTTGAACTTATCTCCACAGTGGTTGAATACGAAGTTCAACGGCAAGTTGGATTAATCAGCATCAAAGAGGAACTTACCAAACGCGGCGTAACTGCACAATCAATCAAACCAGACTTCGTTGATGTCACAGGCACCTTTAAGGAAACGAAAAGCAAAGTCATCCGCAAAGCAGTCGACAAGAACCAGAAAGTTTTAGCTGTCAAATTGGCGGGATTTGCCGAGTTGCTTGGGCGCGAATTGATGCCGAACTTCCGTTTAGGAACTGAGCTTTCTGACCGCGCAAAGTTCTGGGGCAGAGTTGGCGGAATATTCCACACTGACGAAATGCCCAATTACGGTATAACTCCTGAAGAAGTTGAAGCCTTGCGCAAAACAGTTGGTGCAACAGATGTTGACGGTGTGGTTTTTGTTGCTGATACTGCAGAAAATGTTTACGATGCCCTAAAGGCGGTTGTGGAACGTGCCCAAGAAGCAACAAGTTGCGTCCCAGCCGAAACCCGAACGGCTAAGGATGATGGGACAACCCGTTACATGCGCCCACGCCCGGGTGCCGCTAGAATGTATCCGGAAACCGATATTCCACCCCAGATGATAACTGAAGAACTTGTACAAAAAGTTCAAGCGAATTTGCCTGAGCCTGCAGAGAAGAAGCTTGCACGTTTGACTAAGCAATACGGTTTGAACGAGAAGTTGGGAAAGCAACTGGTTGACTCAGAATACAACAACCTCTTTGAGCTGATCGTCAAAGGAAGCGGAGTCGCAGCTTCAACGGTGGCGGCATTTTTGACTGAAACGCTTAAAGCATTGAAACGCGAAGGCATTCAATTAGACAGTGTTGGAGATGACCAAATCAAAAGCATCTTCAAAGCAGTCGGTCAGGGTGAGCTCGCAAAAGAAGCAATCGCAGAAGTTTTCAGTTGGCTCTCTAAAAACGATGACAAAAACGTTCAGAACGCTGTTGATGCGTTAGGACTGAAAATGTTCACCGAAACAGAACTATCGCCAATTGTTGACCGCGTAATCGCATCAAACAAGGCATCAGTTGACAAGTTGGGTAAGAACGCTTTCGGGATGCTCATGGGAGCCACAATGAAAGAGGTCCGCGGAAAAGCCAATCCTGAATTGGTAAGCAAACTTTTGCGTGAACGTTTGAAATAGCGTTTTTCATGTTAAAAGAAGCTATTAATCACAAATCCTAAATGGCTTCACAGAGTATTGCAATTAATTGGAGGTATGCCTATGAAACGCATTGAAGCTCGTATAAAAACTTCATTCGGAGAAGTCGTAATTGAAGGCGAAAGCCCGCAAGACATAATGAACATGTTGGAAACTATTCCGGAAAATTTTGTTGAGAAACTCTCCGACTTTGTTTCAAACAGGTTAACCCCTTCAGGCGCTCAACTAAAAGGCATCATCGAGCCTACAACTGAAGGCCCAGTCATAGTTACACGCGAAAACCTCACCCACTACGAAGCAGTCGGCTTGGTACTCTATGCTTCGGAAGAGCGCAAAAACACTGCAGCAATGATTCAAAAGCTTTTAGAATCCAGCGGAATCAAAAGCATGGTGCCGGCTCGGCTCAATGAGATGACTAAACGTGGCCAAGTCTTCAAACCAGACCCCAACAAACCTGAGTTCAAACTGACAATTCAGGGTGAAAAATGGGTAGAAGATGACGTTCTCTCCAAGCTTCGAGGAAAGATGAGTGAGCGCTAAACCCGAAAAAATTTGTGTTCAATTAAAATACAACGGTGTTGAGCAGCAGTTTTTCGCAGATCCCCAAGAAGCATGGCTACTTTTGAACCAGTTCTTCAAAGAGCTTATTCCTTCTTTTGAAATCGCCCAAAAACTTTGGCTCAATATTGACGTACAGAAGCTTGCTAAAGACCTAAAGGGTGTAGTGGCTTTTTCATGTGACGGTGCAAGTTTGCTTGTGCCTAAAAATAAGTTAACGGATAATGAAGCATTGCTTGCATGGCTTACGGCATATTATTTGGGATTTAAACTTGGCTTAGTTGGCAGTGATTCTCTTTCAAAAGATGAGTTGCAAACTAAACTTGGGAAAAGCGGCAAAATAACCAGCACAAGATTGGGTGAACTAGTAAAAAACGAATTAGCGACTAAAGCTGTTGACGACCGATTCAAAATAACCACCTTTGGCGTTATCCAGACACAAAAAGAGATTATTCCAAAGATTAAAGCTAAAACAGAAGTGTAGTGACACTTTTGTGTAAGTCGCCTCGGCGCCGATGCAAAATACATATAACTGAGGGATTGCAGAGTTTATTTGAGGAATATTTTTGGATAATACAATTCTTTTAACAATTGTTCTTTCAATTCTGGGCAGTTTGGGGCTTGACCTAACCGCGCTCGTCATCTTGGTCATAATTGGTCTAATAATCATAATCCTCATCAAACTATTTCTTGTGCTGATTCCTGCAATCCTCGTAGCTATCGTAGTGTATTTCTTAACTGGAGATTTATTCTGGACAGGCATAGCTTTCCTAGTTGTTGCGGCGCTGTCAATATTGTCAAAGCTGTAATTTCGCGTGTTCTAACTTGCCTCTTCTTTCTTAGCAGCAAGGTGAGTTCAATAAAGCCAAGTTTCCCGGTTATTTTTCTCATATAAACCCTTTTTTGCTTTCTTAAAACAATTTTTTGTTTATTATGGGTTAGGCTCTTTCATAAGACTTTTATATTTGGTATGGGGTTCTTGCATATTAACAGGAATGGACAGTGACTCTAAATTGACGATGATGGAACCAAGTAAAAAACCGTTGAATGTACTAATCAAACAGTTGCATGGCAACATTGAAGTTGTTCTGAAAAACGGCTACGAATACAAGGGAAAAATGATAAAGTGCGATGGACACATGAACATTCTCTTGGAAGGCGCCACAGAATTCAAAGACGACCAACTAATGACCAACTACGGCAATGTGCTGCTTCGCGGAAACAACATTCTCTACATAGTTATGGACGCAAACAAGCACTAAACCTTAAAGTTTCTTACTTTTCCAGTAACATAATCTGCGGCTTCTTTAGCAGCTAACTTCACGTTGAATTTGCGGCTGAAAAAAATCAGCACATTTTTAATATCTCGCTCAAGCAGATCCGCCGCGTTTGCGTGGTCGGTTTTTACGGCTTGGGGCCAATCGATAATGAAGAATCTGACCGTCAGGTTTTAGGATGATGTTGTATTCGCTGACGTCGGAGTGAATCAAGTGTGCTTTGAGGTATGCCTTTCGTAGGTTTCTAAGAATTTCTTTTAGAACCTTTTCAGGTTTGCCGATGTCTCTGTATTTAGAAAGTTGTGCACCTTCAATCATTCCCATAGCTACAACATGGCGATTTTGACTTATGGGTTCAGGCACAGCAACACCGTTTTCGTAAACCAGCTTCATGGCTTGAAACTCGCGTTCAGCCGCCAAATGGGATTGAAAAAGCCATGTTGAATGTTCCCGTGTATAGCCTCTTTTGCGTCTTGTCTGCCTAAAACTAATCCTGCCTAACCTATGAAATTTTACGGCTATGCGTTTGCCCGATGAACTTAACGCGTCGTAGACATCAGCTTCTTTTCCAACTCCAAGGCTTTGCCCAAACGATTCGATTACTCCTGCTTTAACAAGAGCGTTTATGGCTAGGCAGTCGTACCCCACATAATTCAGGGTGTGTCCATTGTAGGTTTCTTTTGTTCGGTAGGTTAAGCCTAGCTTGTTTAGTTTGCCTAATATGAAGTCTATGCGGTCCATGGGGAGTCTGGCGTATTTTTGGATTTGTTCTATGGGAACAAATTCGTGTTTACTCATTCCTGCTTCGATGACATTGAGTATTCTGAAGTCTTCAACCTCTAATTCTTTGAATACTTGAACTGCTACTTCAGCGCTTGACATACAATTGTCTAATAGGGTGTTTTTGGAGCTATTAAAACTAGGTATTTCTTGTTCAGGTTTTTTGAGAGTGACTTATATTGGAGAAAGGAGACTGTATGGACTGTATGCTACAACTGTCCTCGTTAAACAGTACACTCATGGTTTTGCAACATGGCAATAGATCAAGGAAACGTCTCAAAGATACTCTCAGTCCTTTCGCATCCAATACGAAGGGAAATACTGTTAAACCTCAGCAATAAAGGCGAGTCATCTTTCACAGATTTGCTGAATTTGCTAAAGGTTGATACTGGAAAGCTTAGCTTCCACCTTCGCTCCCTCGCACCCTTTATTGAACAAACCCCAAGCGGAAAATACAAACTCAGCAGGGCAGGCGAAGACGCAGTCCGCGTTATCCATGACGTTGAGAGCTGGGCAGAGGTCGCAGACGTACAAGGAAAGGCAAGTTCACTTTCGTTTGCATCATTCAAAAACAGAGCTTTCGCGTTCCTCATTGATTTTGCCTTAATTTTAGCCATCACCACGGCAATCATCTACCTCCCCGAATTGGCCGCACTCTCCTCAACAGACTTCTTTGGCACAAGCATTAGTACCGTAATTTTTATCACCGTGGGTCTTCTTTGGCTCTACTCCACTTTGCTAGAGGGTTTTAATGGTCAAAGCATAGGTAAGCGCATTTTAGGTCTTAAAGTTGTCAGGACGGATGGAAAGAAAATGTCTTATGATCACGCCGCAATCCGGAACTTCGGTAAAGTCTTACCCCTGTTGCCCTTCGACTTGCTTATGGGTTGGCGAATAAAGAACAGCGCTTTCATGAGGTACTTTGACAAGTTCGCAGGAACAACCGTCATAGATTTACGTAATCCCCATCTTGCACAAACAAAGGAATCACCGCTTCAAAAAATAGCCGGTCTTTTCATATAAAAGAGATTTTCTAAAAAAAGAAAATTAAGGTTTAGCCATCAAATCCTCTGGCAAACCTATAGTTGGTTGATTTTCGCTAATTTGTGTTAGCGTAATGTTTTCTGTTGAGGGTTGTTTTTCGCAGAAGTGTACTTCGCTGTTTAAGGCAGAGATACATTTTATGTATTCAACTTTGCTCATCAGTTTTTTGTAAGCGACAAAGTAATCTAGCAATTTGGATGCTTCTTCATTTTCAAATATTTCTACGTGTCCAGACATGTTGTTTTTCCTCTATTGTTAAAAGTATTAACTGTTACGACATAACTGTTGCTAACATGCACATATATCTCCAGATGCTAAAACAACCCCAAAAGCCACAAGCTAGAGAAGAAAGCATTAAATTAAAAAAGCAAACCGTTGGAGTAAGGGTAGCAAATTTTAATTAAACTTCTAAATATTACGATTTACTACGCCCAAACACGAAAGCAAATAAGGGACCCCACCTTCGCAATTCTACAACAGGTGATAAAATGTCCTCTAAAACAACCATCAACTTAACCTCAGCGTACAGGCTACTCCATCCCATGCACACAGTCCTCGTTTCTGCAGTGGGAAGGGCAGGCAAACCAAACGTTACCACAGTCGCATGGGCAATGCCAACCTCAATCAACCCTCCGCTTTTAGCCATCAGCCTCGCACCCGGACGACATTCCCACACCCTAATCGAAGAGTCAGGCGAGTTCATAGTCAATATCCCCACAATGGAGGTGCTGCAAGCAGTTTATTCATGCGGCTCACTTACAGGCAGAAGCTTCGACAAGTTCAAAAAAGCCAACCTAACCCAAATTCCGGGCAAAAAAGTAAAGGCTCCAGCAATTCGCGAATGCGTAGCCCACCTCGAATGCGAAGTCGACGGACAACTCTCCACAGGCGATCACACCATTTTCGTCGGCAAAATCCTCGAAGCCTACGCAGACACAGGCATCTTCACTGAAGCAGGCTACGACCTCAAACGTGCCCGCATGCTTTACCATGCAGGCGGAAATAATTTCGCACTTCTTGATCCTAAACTCTACAAATCCTAAAAAAGCAAACTTCCACTGCCATTATAGAATAATTCAAGCAACAAAGAGATGGAAGAACAGCTGCAAAGTAAACGCAACTTATAAAGCATTAATCCAATCTAAGGTTGCTCATGACAAACAAAAAGAACAAAAAATACACGATAACACAAAAAACAATACCGACAGAAACCACCGTAACATTCAAAGAAGTCACCGAAGAAAAACCAAAAACCAAATAGCACTTTTTTAAAGTCAAACTCAATCTTAATTATGGACAGTGTCTTGTATTCTGTTATAACATTTCTCATCGTTGAAAAAGTTAAGCCAACTATAGTTTTTTTTCCGAGCGTTGGGTGGTTATGCATTTAAGCATCCAACGCATAATCCAATTTTAAAAAGCAGTGATCTTCTATGCCTTACGACAAAGAGGAACTCCAAAAATTTCGACTATCAGGAAAAATTCTACGCGAAACCCGGGAAGAAATGCGCGGATTCGTTAAGGAAAACATGCTTATCATCGATGTCTGCGAGAAAGCCGAAGGCCTCATCCGTCAAAAAGGTGGCAAGCCTGCATTTCCCTGCAACGTCAGCATCAACGAAGTTGCAGCACACTACACTTCGCCACCAAGAGACATATTACGAGTTCCTGAAGGTTCCACTGTGAAAGTTGACATTGGCGTTCATGTTGATGGCTATGTCACTGATACCGCTTTTACTGCTGCTTTTAATCCTGAAGGACGAAGTATGGCAAACACTGCTGAACTTGCGCTCAAAACAGCTATCGACAACATTCACGGTGATATGGCGCTGGGGAAAATCGGAAGTTTAATCGAGACAAGCATTAAAAACCGCGGTTTTAGACCCATTAGTAACCTTACAGGGCACTCAGTTGGACGCTACCTTATTCACGCGGGAACATCCATTCCTAACGTTTCACAGGTTTCGCTTACTAAAGTTCGAACCGGCGAAGTGTACGCAATAGAACCGTTCGTTACAGTGCCTGACGCAGTTGGAAGAGTAGATGACAGCCCGCAAGTAACAATTTATCGGTTACTGAAAGCCAAATCTACAAAAACTGACGCGGCAAAAAAAATGCTCAAACACATCGAAACAAACTTCAGAACTTTGCCGTTTGCTGAACGCTGGCTAAACGGAGTTGTATCCCAAGATCAGCATAAAGCCGCCTTCAAAGAACTGTTCACCTTAAAAGCGATTATGGGCTATCCTGTTTTTGTTGAGGTAAGCAAAAAACCTGTTGCTCAAGCCGAGCATACTGTGTTAATAAAAGATGAGGGTTGTGAAGTTTTAACTTAAAGTAAAACTTCTTTAGACGTTGTAGGTTTTTTCTTTTTCTTTAACTTCTTTGAAGATGCCTGTTATCATTTGTTTGCCGCCGCATTTTTGGCAGGATGAGTCAAGTTCTTTGTAAACATAGTCTCCACGTTGGAATTCACGAACGTTTTTTTGGTCACAGGTCTTTACGCATCCGATTGTAGTCATGACTTTAGGCACCTCAATTTTCACTTGCGCAGACTGCATCTTTGACTGGTAGAGTAAAAACACAGAGAGCACCAGTGCAAGTAATCCTATGCCTGCTAAGACACCTGCAGCTAACTGGTCGCCTACTATGTAGGTTTCTGCTGCTATGAAAAGCGCAGTGACGGCAAGCGCCATAACGATTAAGACTATCATGGTAAGGTATGTGCTGATTTTTTTGTTTGCCGATGCAGATTGAGTCTGGTTTTGCGTCATGTTTTTCATCTTCATTACTGCCCAACTCCAATAGAATTGCCGACTCCGACGATTATCACTTTGTCGCCTTCTTTGGTACGTTCAACGACAACTGCCTTGACGCGTTCAATGACTTTGTCTGTTGCATCATGGATTTCCTTACGCATTGGTGAGACTGCGTCGCCGATGTCTTGTTTGATAATTACTGCGTAGTTGGAAATCATGTACTTAGTTAGTTTCTCTTCAATCTTGTAAGCGTCAACGCCTGGTCCACCGATTGCTGCTCCAATACCTTCGGAGACTTCGCCGACTGTTTCGCCTTCAAGCTTTAAGCCTGCGTCAATCATGATAAGGCAACCGATTTTACCTTCGTTTTCCTCGATGACTGCCGCGATGGCGTCGCCTGGTTTGCCGACGTTTCCGCCTGGACCTTCAGCCTTTATAATTAAGCCGGTGCGACCTTCAATTGGCACCGTTGCCATAACGCAATCTTTGGGTAACTTGCGGATTTCGTAGCCGTGCATGAGTTTTCCCGCCACCAATGGACCCGCGCCATCTCCAATTGGTTGCCCATAAGCAAACGCTTTAAGCGCGCTTGAGTAAGCTTCGGCCTCCTTCATAACCATAGGCAAGATCATTTGAAGCTGCATTATCACATAGAGGCTCAGGGTTTTTTTACCTTGGATGTAGTAGTGCCGCACAACTTTGTAGATGAAGTTGAGTGCCATGGCAGCTTCAAGGGTGTTTTCGAGGTTGTTTACTTGGACTTCGTCGTTTTGGATTAGGGGTGCCATAAGTTTGACTTCTTCTTTTAGTCTTTCATCCCGTACGTCTAGGATGTGGTCGAGTTTGTTTACGATGCCTGCTGGATCCATGCTCTGTGGTGCTATTGTGAAGTAGTCTAGGTATCGATCTACTCGTGCGGATGGGTCATTAGTTGGTTTGCCGATTTCTTTTATGGTTTCGATGGCAGTTTTTCTGCCTTCCTCTTTTATGTGCCGCAGCTTATGCAGGCTGTTTTCGACTTCGCGGATCATCACGTACATCTGGATACGTTGACCGTAGAAGATGAGCACGATGAAGAACACGTATGATAGCAAGCTGATTATCTGTGTAATTGAATCGCTTCCGGGAATAAGACTCACTTTAGTAACACCACATCTTCAAAAACTATTATAGGTTGCCTATAAAGCTATGCTAAATCTCGCTTAGAAGTATTAATAGGATAAAGAATAAGTGTTGCCAGCTTTCCCAGGTTCACGTGGCCTAAGACCACACTACAGCTGGAAACGGAACACGGTTTAACTTCTGAGTTCGGAATGGGATCAGGTGGAACCCGTGCCCTTTGACCGGCAGACACTGCATAACGTTCCGATATTCCCTTATATACTTTTAGTTTTTGTCTTACTGTTTTGTTGAAACTGGGCAGATTTAGAGTGATTTTAATTAGGACCCTATTTGGTGTTAGCAAGAGGTACTTGAACCCAATTTTTTCACGAAAACCTTATCGGCTTGTTTAAGTTCTAATTTCTTATACGAGTTTCTGGAGAACCCTTTTCATGAGTTATTCTGTTCAGTTAATTAGTCCTCAAGAAAAAGATCAACTGTACGAAGCCTACGAGCCCCGACTTCTCTACACGAGCAAAGCTGAAATCTATGGTTGCTGCATAAAAATCTTAACCGACTCCGAGGTTATCAAGGACAAATGGGAAGACAACTTTTTTAGTGCAAACGAAAACAATCGTTCACACGGGCGACTAGTTGTGTTATCTGAGCAAGGGCAGCCTTTTAGCGTTAAGTATGACCCACTTACTAAGACGGCTTTTTTGATTAACGTTGACTATTATGGTTGGGTGAAGAGCATAGCCTTGGCTGTTGCGGGGGATATTTTGGAAGATGAGCATGGGATTCACTCTGTTCACGGTGCTATGATTGATATTGGTTGTATGGGGGTTTCAATTATTGCGCCTTCTGGAACTGGCAAAACTACACATTCTTGGGGTTTGCTGCGTAATCCAACTGCTCGTCTAATCAGTGACGATTGGTATTTTGTGCGTCTTAGCAGTCGGGAGCCATTAGCGTTTGGCTCCGAAAAAAATAACTACATACAAGCGGACATAGGCAAAATATGGAATGAGTATGAACGTTTAGTTGACAAGGCAACCTTTGATCAGCGTGGTCGGGCAATCGTGAATGTGCGGTGGATTGTTGGCCACGGCGGCGTCATTCCAATGGCGACGATACACAAAATAATATTGCTTAAACGTGACACTTCAGACAAGAATATTGTTAAAACGTTAGGTGCTGAGGAAGCAGTGCAGTACCTGTTGACACAAAATTTTTGCAACCCACACCAACTAGTACGGGACAAAAGAAAAATTGCACTTAGAACAAACTTTTTCCGCCGTCTTTTTGGGAAAACCAGCGTTTACCTTGTGAACACAACTGGGACTCCACAGGAGTCGCAGGATGAGATTCGAAGGATTCTGTCCCTTAAAAAATAATTATTTAACGGAAAAAATAATAAGCTAACCGAGCTAGCTCTAACATAGACGAGGCAAATACATTGAAACTAATCTTCGTTGCAATAGACGGTATGGGCGACTTGCCAATCAAAACTTTAGGCAATAAAACTCCTCTTGAAGTAGCAGAAACCCCAAATATGGATTCTCTTGCTAAAACTGGGAAAACTGGTTTAATGTACTCGGTGAAGAAAGGTGTGGCGCCAGAGAGCGACGTTGCAGTAATTTCGCTTTTAGGCTATGATCCTTTCAAATATAGCACAGGCAGAGGCGTCATAGAAGCGGCTGGCGTTGGCTTGAATATGAAAGATGGCGATTTAGCACTGCGATGCAACTTTGCCACATTGGGTGAAGGAAAAAACATTCTTGACCGCCGCGTAGCCCGAACATTGAGCACTGAAGAAGCCACCGTGCTTACTAAAGCTGTTAATAAAGAAGTCAAATTGACCTCTTACCCTGCGGATTTTGAGTTCCGAAATACCTTAGGGCACAGGGCAGTTTTGCTAATTAAAAGTAAAGCCAAGCCTCTCTCAAGCGAAATAACCAACAGTGACCCAGCCTACACCGTGGTTAACGGTATAGGAGTTGCAAAAACCGACGTAGACATGGAGCTTAAAACCAGCGAACCCACCGATAAAACGGAAGCAGCAAAAGTCTCCGCAGGCTTAGTTAACGAGTTTATTGAAAAATCCCACGTTCTTTGGGAAAACCACCCTATAAACGTCAAACGTGCTGCGGAAGGCAAACTTAAAGCAAACGTGGTGTTAACACGGGATGCAGGTCATCTGCTTCCAAGATTCTTCAACATAAACCAGCGTTACAACGTAAACTTTGCCTGTTTAGCGGACATGCATGCTGAACGCGGAATAGCACAACTTGCAGGCATGGAGGCATCACTTCTTCCGCCGCCCTCATGCAATTTGCAGAAAGACTGCGAAGTCCGAGTAAAAGCCCTGCTTGATATATTGCCAAAACACGACTGCTTCTACATCCACCTTAAAGGACCAGACGAACCAGGACACGACGGCAACTGCGCAGCCAAAACAAAAATAATATCAGCCATAGACAAATACTTCTTTGGACCGCTGTTAAAACAGATTTCTCTCAAAGACAACCTAATTTGCATAACCACTGACCATGCTACACCCTGCTCGCTTAAAGTGCACAGCGACACACCTGTTCCCGTGCTGATTTCAGGGGACCATGTCAGTGATGGCGGCAAAGCAGTTAAGTTTAGCGAGAAGGAATGCGCCAAAGGCAGCCTAGGAACACTCGAGCGAGGATGCGAATTAATGCCCAAACTGATGAAATTACTTAAAAAGTGAGAGGTACCGATATTCAGATTTACCTGAATTTTGATTTTTTCTTTTGAATTCATGTTTTCAAAATTTCCCAAACAGTTTTAGTAAACCAACCAAACATTGTTAAACTCAGAAATAAACAAAAAATAACTTCAAAAGGCATTAAGAAATCCGCTATCCCTAACGGAGAAGCCACAATAAAATAATAAAATGGCAACGTTAGCAAATAGACGCCAGTGCTAAATAGCAAAAAAACTTTTGTAAGTCTAAGAAAAACGTAACGCGTTTTTTTAGAAGGGAAAAAGGTCGAGGAGCGAAAGCGTCTAAATTGCATGATTAATCATTTTCCGTGTTGATTCTCTCTGCCATTTTTGATTGGCTCCATTCCCTCATTCTCCTAACAAATAGTACTACAGACTTCAATTCTCAAAATACTCCTACTTTCCCCAAACAAGGCACACTACAAAAAGCATATAAATCATATTTCAAAAACCGTAACATAACAAAACAGTTTTCCGTCGATAGAAGAGAAGAATAAACTTACGCTTTTTGTTTTGTTTTTTAAATGACCTTAAAAAAGTATGTAGAAAGCAACTTAATCTTGAATTGTTAGAAGCCATTTCCAAGTAGCTAAATGGTGTGTTTTTAGATAACTGCCTGTACGTTATTTTGCTTGGTTTTTTTGACTTGGTTATATAAGGTTGGTGTGGCGTTTTTCGCGGTGTTGGCTTTGGCTGATATCTGAGCTTTCTATTGTTGAAGCTTAGTTTTGTAGGTGTTTGATTGATGCAACTGGTGCTAGTAATAAAAGTTGCAGTAGCAGCAGCATCTTCTCTTGTTTGTTTTTGATTTAAGCTGGTTTTTTAAAAAGAAGCATTTTCCAAGGGTTTTTGATAAAACACCGCAAAGGTCAGTTGCATCTTCTAAATGGAAGCCGCCCTAGAAAGCATCTAAGCGTAGAAAAAACACTGCATATTCCTCCAAGAAACCCAGCACACACATGTTTCAGAATCAAACACAACTTAAAACAGCTAAACACATACGCTAAATGCAATTTAAATAGGCGCTGGCGGCTCTTTTTTTAGACTATACATCTTTAAATGTAATTTTTTTTAGTTGTTTAATGTGTGAATTCGATTTCGACAATAACTATTTTGTTTTCTATACTATACCTTGCTTTTCCATTACTAGATTAGCAGAGAGAAAGAAAGATTAAATTTTATTCCAACCAACAACCACCCCCGCAACGTCGGAGTGGCCGTAGGTCGCATAGAGGCCGAAACGGAACCCGCCGTAACGGGCGAAGTCGTCGGTTTGCACGAGGAGCGACAACGGCTGGGAACCTTTCAAAACAAAAACAATTTTCTCTAAATCTCCTTTTCCTTTTTTTAGGATGGCCGGTCCAGAGATCTTTGAAAGTTCTCCTTTCTCGTTGAATATGTAAAATCCTGACAATTCAGAGCCTTTCCCGTCCAGATATAACCATCTGCCTTTCAGCTGCTCCTTTAATTCTGGGTTCCGATCTATCTTTATAAGTGCATCTTGAAAAGTTAGTGCCCTAAAGCCATTCTGTTCTAATAGATTTATTGAGTTTATCTGATTGGCTTCTGTGTGGGCTATATAGACCCCAGTATTGCTTACCTCCCTGAACTCTACTTGTACTGTTTCTTTTCCTTCTGAGAGTTTTTCGTCTATAACCATACTTTTCACCTAAACGGGTTAGTGAAAACCGTCGTTTAAGCGAGCGTGATTGTGCCCTAGCTACAACAATCGAGAAAATAGGATGTACGGATTTTGCCCTTGGATAACCGTTTTGAAAGAAAATATTTGAAGCTAATTAGTAATATTTCTCTATACCGCCCAACCCGAACTGCTTATTCTTCTTTGTCATCTCAATAAAATACCTGCCTATTTCGGAATTCTGCAGAAAGGTTTCTTGCACCTTGTATTTAGGCCACGCGAACCCTCTTGTACTCGGTGAAAACTTTTGAAGTTCATTCATGCCTGCTTGTTGGCTTTTATCTCTTCCAAGATGTCCGCAGATACGACGCCCAACATGTGAGCTATGGTCAAGCTAAGAATCTATCCTTCAACAAGAGCTTTAACTGAACAGCATTAAAATTTAATCCCCAAAACCCAACTGGCTCTGTTTTATTACGACAATATCTACAGTGCTGCTCTGTTGTTTAATCGCCTTATAGGGAAGTTTGTGTAGTATAGTCAGTAACGGTATGAATAAATGGTGATGGAAAATGTCGGAAAAATCAAAAATTGTCTTCATTGGAAACAAGATGCCCATGGACTATGTTATGGCGATTATGACAGGCCTGTCCGCGAGCGATGCTAAAGATATAACTTTGAAAGCCAGAGGAAAAGCAATAGCTACAGCTGTTGACGCAGCTGAAATAACCAGAAATCGCTTCCTGAAAGACCTGAAAGTACAAAAAATCTTGATAGGAACAGAGGAGATGCCGCCAAGAGAAGGCGAAAACAGAGCACGTATGGTTTCAACAATTGAAATAATGCTTGCAAAAGCCTAGGAATACTTTGCGAAACACGCGAAGTAAACACAAAGGCACAGTAAGTTTTGGTCTTCTGCCGTCTGATTGAAAATCCTGTTGAAGACCCAAGACTGAGGCACTTTCTCTAACTCTTCCCATTTAGACTATTTTTTATTTTTCTCTTCAAACTTCTTTTGCTTATGTTTCCTTCTTTGGGCTATCAAGGTTCCATATCTTTTTCTAACGTAACTTGCCATACAACAGTTTGAATGGTACACTTTTTTTAGATCATATGTTTTGAATACGATTCCGCAGGGGCAGGTTCTAACGAGAACTTCATTACTTAACCTCTCAAATTTTTCCATATCACAAGCATTCCAGTAGAAGCCTTAGTAATCCCTGTCTCTTTTCCAAATGTTAAGGGAGCATTGCCCCCAACAGTAACTGCCCCCCTTATAGATGCAGCCCCCACAATTTGGTGAATCAAAAAATCTGCTTTTACTCACAAAAACTTCTCCTTAGATAATATGTGCAGAGATGGATTTTTGTCTTTGCTTTTAACTTCATAAACAAGTACAAGATAAGTTGAATTTCATTTTAATCGAGTGTTTGAAGTTCCACCCATTGGTTAAGATAGAACGTAGGATACCTTAAATCTTCATGGATGATAAGTCTTAAATCTGCAAGTCTCAGAATAAGAATATTCAGGTTTTTACATTGGTCACACAAGAATTTGATATTCACGCTTTGGAAAAGACTTATGTGCTTGTCGTAAGAGTGGTTAATTTTCAAAGAAATGAACCAATCAAGGATGTTAATGTTAAAGTTTTCAGATTAGAAAAGGAACCAATAACGCTCGATCAATGGGCTGAAAATCTCAAAAATGGAACTCCATTTAAAAGGTTGATACTCTCGGTGAATACCGATAATAATGGGAACGTAACTGCTGAGCTTGCAGAGGGCGTCTATGAAGCTAAAGTCGAAAAATATGGATTGAATAAGGTTTTCGAATTAACACAAAATAGTGAAGTTCTCTTTATTGAACCAAAACAGCATTGGTGGTGGATTAAATTTTAATCAATAAAATCCTAAACGAGCTTGATTACGATATTTAAATACAAAACTGAGAAATCAACTTGTTGATAAGAAAATGACCGTTTCCAAAGAATGGTGTGTTGCAGTTTTCAAATGCAATCCTGCTTCATTGAAAAATGTACTTGTTGAAGTTTACAAGTTTGCTGATGGGCTAAAAGGAGTTCGGAGTCTACATTTCCTGACCAGAGATAGAGTTGAAGATGAAGTTGTCTTCAGTTTCAGAGTAATGGTTGAACCCAAATTCAAAATGATAGTTAAAAGCAAATTAGACTACAAACTGGGCACCTTATTACCCAAAGATAAGTTTGCCATTGACCCAGCTGGAGGAAACATTCTTGAGCATTATGTTGCTTGGTTGCCTGAAAAGAGAATTGCAGAAGTAGGACAAGCCAAGTTTAATCAATTTATTGATTTTCTCAAAAATATGAGTGCTATTGTTGTTCAGTTGATTGAGAATGATTATTTTGCTTCAAGTGAAAGAGTTGAACTTGCACATGTTATGTCTTGGATGCTTGGATGTACCGAGTATGGGTTGCTTCGTACTTCTGGAATGGAAGTTGGGTACTATGACCGTTTGGTTGACAAGTATTGTTCGTATTTGAGACAAGATTTCCCAAATTCAATAAACGATGAGAAGAATAAATCTGCACATTGAGACATGCTTCATTTTTCTTAAAATGCAGAAAACAGTCATTGAATTTCTAATTTCTAAACGGATTAAAAAAAGAGTAAGAATAATATTTTCCAAGATTTTTATTAATTTAGAAAATAAAAAATAGAAAATCTAATACCCTATTCTTGGAATAAAATTTAATCAAAAAAATCACAAAAGGCAAGGAGCTATATTGACTTAAAAAAGAATCAATTTTGATTAAGTTTTTATATCAATTTGCGGGAACTCTCTTTACTACTGGCGATTTTGTCTTCTTTAAAACTCTGTATCCGCATACAACACACTTGACTACGCCTCTATCCGCTATGTTTTCACCCATCGTAATTGCTCCACACCGAAGACACTCGTAAGGTAGATTACTTCCCCAATTACTACGCGAACTTATTTTAGATTCGAACACGTTAAAATTTTCCAATGTTCTTCCATATCATTACTTTAGCAATTATTTTCAATACTTCTTATGTCTACCTTGCTTATACTTGCCCATACCACAATCAAAACACTTAACGACATCTTCATCTTCTTCAAGAAGAGTTCTACCACAATAAGGACACTTTGGACATAAAACCCTATTCAAGTCTTTCTCAGGTTGTTTATGCACTTTATCAATATTTTATTTACCTTATTTTAGTGTTTGCTATTTTTCTTCCTATTTGGGGATTAAAATTTAATTTGACCCACACCTAAAACTTTTTGAAGGTTAAAGTTGTTCATTTAACAAGGATAAATCTTGATGGATAAAGCTAAAATTAAAATTGAAATGTGCACGTGTGGGCATCTTAAAAGTGAGCATTCGTATTTTTTAGATAGAGTGTGTACTAAACCTAAATGTGAATGTTACAAGTTCGTTTTGAAGGATGAAAAATAAAAGCCTAATTTTTTAGACTCACCATGACGTTTGAAAGCTTTATAGCGTCACCGTATTCATTATGAAAAAGAGTGCGCCATGAAACAGGCAACAATACCTGAATACAATCAATAAGGGCGTATACTGGATTCCGACTATACATATTAGACGATTTTATGTTTTGCTTCTAGAAGACTATGGAGTAGTAGTTTTAGGTTTGGGGACCAAGTTTTAATCCAAAAAGGGAAAAGAGGATAAACTGTTGCACAAAAACATTTGCGCTGGACAACAACTTTTCTTATAGAAGCTCTATTGCCTCTTGCCTCGGTATCGCTACAAGGGTTTCTGTGGCTACGAACTCTGCTACTCCTAAGGAGAATTTTAGCGCTTCTTTTTCGTTTGCAGCTTCAAATACAACGACTGTATCATAGCGCCCAAGGGTCCAATACCAGTTCAGGATGTTTATTCCCTTCTTCTTGAACTCCGCCACTTTTTCGGTGGCGTTCCCAGCCATTGCCTTATCAGGTTTCTTCCTCATTTTGCCAAGACTTACAAAAATCAAGAGCTTTCACCTCCATAGGGAAAATTTCGTATAATCTAGACTTCACATTGTAACTCCGTTTAGTGCTGAATTTAAAACAATGTGATAGCTTATGCGCAGTCACAGATAGAAGAATTTTCTATTTGGGTTTGGGGATTAAAATTTAATCCAACCAACAACTTTAGTTAAGTAGATTTAGGAACCTTTACTCTAGACCCGTTTTAGCACATAGTAGTCTAATCATATTATAACGGACTAGAGAAAAAATCAGGGCTTATTCGCTTGGTTTTGCTTTTCCTTTGCCGAATTTTAGTTTTGCTGTCAAAATTTTCTCTGTTGCAAATAGCCGTGAGGCGATGTACATTATAGCTATTGTAAAGATTGCAACATAAGCAATTCCGAATATTACCGTTCCGTAATCTCCTGTAACTACTGCTTTTGCCGCAATAATTGGGTGACTATACGGAATAGCATAAAAGATTGCTTTTACTGCAAGCGGCAGCGAATTCACATCCAAGTAAACCAAAGCTAGCGAAGGTATGAAAATTAACGGATAAATATAACCAACCAACGCTTGTGCCCCACGGACATTTTCGCTGAACGCGGACATAATCACTGCCAGCGCTAAAGCCGACATCAACGTGAAAAATAAGCTGACACCCAGAAGAATATAGCCCCAAACTGAAGGCACTAAACCAAGAGCAACCAAATCAACGCTGCCACTCACATTTCCAGCGATATTATTTGATATAGAGCCAATCATGTAGTTGTAGCCGACCAAAACTGCAATCGAAGCAGCCCCAGCAACAATGATTGTGCTTGAAACTTTTCCCATTAAAATTGCAAACCTGTCCACAGGGGTAGTAAGCAAAGTCTCCAAAGTTTTTTCTTCCTTCTCCATCGCCACACTGGTGGCAGCAATCTGCATCGCATAAGTCAACATGATCATAATGGTGATTGGTAAAGCAATAGATTGTGACAACATTAAACCCGAAAGGGTGCTGGCATCAACGCCCTGCTCGATTTGACCCTTAATGATGCTTGATTGGGAAACTGCAACTACATCCGGCGCTACTGCACGGTTAAAACTCCCAACAATTGCAGTGACCGCTGTTCCGCCAATGCCGCTGAAAATTCCGCCTCCGCCAGTGAATACTCCGTAGACATTGACCATTCCCGTAACATTCTTTGCGCCATTGGCATGCATAGTCAAGTTATTGCTGAATCCTGAAGGAATCTCCAGAAACATAGAACTGTTGTATTTCCCAAGCAAACCTTGATCAACAATGTTTTGTGGCGAAAGGTCTCTGATAACTTCCACATTCATGGTGCTATTCAAATAACTTACAAACGCACTACTCCAATTTCCATTGTTGTCATTGTCGACAACTAGCAAAGTCGCCCTTTGTGCTTCCTCCTGAGCTGACTGAACCGCAAAACCCATAACTAAACCAAGGACCGGAAACATAATCAAGGGCAACACTATCATGCCGACTAGGATTTTTGGGTCACGCATAAGCTCTTTTAGTTCTTTGATAAGGATTGTTGTGAAGCCTTTAAGCAAATCCAACCACCTTCGCAAAAACCTCTTCCAAGTTCTCGCTACTATACTGTGCTTTAAGCGCTTTAGGTTCCCCCTCAATCACCAACTTCCCTTTGTGCACAAGCGCAACACGGTCGCAGAGGTATTCAACTTCAAGCATGTTGTGGCTACTAAGCAAAACCGTTACCCCATGCTCCTTGACATAGCGTTTAATGATTTCTCGGATATGGTAAGCGTACAAAACGTCTAATCCGCTTGCAGGTTCATCAAGAACAGCTAACTTTGGCCTAGTCATTAAAGCCCGTGCGACAAGCAATCGTCGTTTCATGCCTTTGCTGTAGGTTTTGGCTTTATCTTTCAATCGGTCTCCTAGACCGCAGATTTTCGTTGCTTCTTCTATGGTGGCTTTTAGGTTTGTGTCTGGTTTGCTCTGGAGTTTGGCCATGAACTGAAGGTACTCTAAACCCGTAAGGTTGGGATATGCACCAGATTCCTCAGGCAAATAACTGATAATTTGCCGCGTCTTTTCAGGTTGCTTGGTTGCATCTTGACCAAAAATCTTTATCGTGCCTGTTGTTGGCTGGATTAATGTGCAGACAATTCGCAGTGTCGTGGTTTTTCCGGCACCGTTGGGTCCAATTAAGCCGTAGATTTCGCCTGGTTTAATGTTAAAGCTTACTCCGTCAAGCGCTCTTACTTGGCCAAATTGTTTAGTTATTAAATTTGCTTCTACGGCTAAACTCAATTTTCCCCGCTCAATTACTTTTTGAGATAGGAATTATTATATAAGTTTTAACTAAACTTCCCCTAGCTTCTCAAGGTAGTCCATAAACTTTTGCAGCTCATCTTTATCCATTTCCACCAGTTCATGGCGCTCAGCTTTAACGTATTTTCTGAAAGACTCCAAACATTGAACAGCATTAACGTTCCCTTTGAAAGTTCTGATTTGATCTCGCTCTATTTTAATACGGTAAAGCGTGGCTACGAAAGTAGCAAAAACAACCAACGTATTGCTAACAATCACAATTAACGAAATGTCAACCATGAACAGTCACTCTTGAACTAATGGATAATAAAAAAAGGGTTATTTTCCCTTTCGCTAACTAACGGCAGTTGTTGTTTTCAGGCAGGATTTTCAGTATACGAAGTATCTTCTTGAACTCTTCTTCTTTCAGTGAAGCTCTACGACCACTAGCATACATATCCTTGACTCTATCCACAACTGTAGCGACGGTTTCGTCATCGGGAACATTTCCGGATAGCTCAGTGATTTTGTGTTTGATGATGCCTTTACCTGATTGTTTGCCGATGGTTAAGCGTCTTATGTTGCCGACTAATTCAGGAGGATAGGGCTCATAGGTCCATGGATCATTGAGGACGCCGTGGGTGTGAATTCCCGATTCATGTGCGAAACCATAGTCGCCAACGATCGCCTTGTTAGGCGGAACCACGTAACCTGTGGCTCTGCCAATGTAATCGGCAGTTGCCTTCATTTTCTCTGTCTTACCATCAAACTTTTTGACGCCATAATGTAAATACAAGTTCAGCAAAACCTTCTCAGTTTCAGCGTTGCCTGCGCGTTCACCAATGCCTAGGTATGTTGTGCTTGCGTAAACTTTGTCCCAAACGCCTGAAGCAGCCTTAATTGCAGCCATTGTGTTTTCAACAGCGTTCCCGAAATCGTCGTGCGCATGGATCTCAATTGCCCCAATCCGGGTTTCCTTCTTGACGGCAACTACCTTAGCGGGGATACCGTGTGGTAAAGGTGCTTCTGGATCAGATAATCCGATACCGACTGTGTCGCAGATCCGGTAACATTCTGCTCCGGCATCCGCAACAGCATTGATGAAGTTCTTCTCAAATGTCCAATCCGCACGGGTACTGTCTTCGCCGTGAACGAAAGTTCTCAAACCACAAGTCTTAGCTGCATACTCAACCACGTCTATGATGTTTGCTAATATTTGTTCACGGGTTTTTTCTGGCCATTTAGCTTTGAAGTGTATGTCTGAGACTGGGTGTGAAATGCCAACTTCCTTTAATCCGCATTGGACTGCACTGTCGATGTCTTCTTTGACAGCTCTGCACCAGCCTGCTACTCGCAAATCAAGATTCAAATTCCCGATTAGTTTGGCTGCTTTTTTGTCTGGTTCTTGATAGTGGAATAATTCGATTCTTTCGACTCCTATTTCGCTTAGTAGCTGTGCGATTTTGGCTGAGTCTTTTGGTCCTGCTGCTAAGCCGGGCATTTGGATGCCGTCGCGAAGTGTTGTGTCATCTATGATTGGGTTTGTTTTTAGGGGTTTTAGTTTGAAATAGAAGTCTTTTATGTCCATTTTTTGTTCTACTCTGTCTATTTTTTTATTTTCCAAACGTATGTTTTGTAATGCTAACTAACGCTTACATGTAATTGATAAACGTTACTGCATACTTTTTGTAAATTTGTCAAACGGTATACGTGACTTTGAAACAAAATTACTTGTCATTATGTAAACAAAAAATTTACATTCAAACTAGCAAATGTTGGAATACAACGCTTTAAGCGTACCCGAAATCGCCAAAACATGCACCGACGCACACTTACCAGCCACACCAGTCACCGTAGCCAACGAAGCCCTCACCATTGGCAAAGACGCAAGCGAAGAACGCACAACAAAAATTTTCCGTTCCCCGTCAAAATTAATTAAAGAAAGTCCCGTCAAACTCGCCCCAACCTCACCATACAACTTAGTTACAGCAGCCCAAACTGCATCCATAAACTCCCGCTCACTAGGCATAACGTCGCATTCAAGTTGCAGGGCTAAGTAACGGCGTTTTACACGTTTCAAACTTGTTTGCCCTCCCTAACCACTCTTATACCTGGTGCAACAAATTTTGAACTAAGTTTTTCTCGGTTACGCAGGACAATCCCAGTTGGATTAGATGAAATGGCATCCAAAGCTTGTGTCTCATCTAACCCAAACAAAAAAGCTATAGATGCCAAATCGCGCGGCATTCGTAACAGATGCTCTTCGCTAACACCGCTTGAAATAACAACGGGCACATGGAACTCAAGTGCAATCGCTACTTCCCGGCGAAGACTCGAAAGTAACCTGACGCGTGCTGGTCCTTCCAAAATAAGCAGTGATTTTATATCTACTTCCAGACCTGCGAGACTGCAGCTGGCAAGTTCGGCTTCGGCGCGGTCAAAAAACCGTTTATGATAGTCGAGGCTTGGAAAATTTAGAAGGTCAACGCGTCTGTCTTTGGCAGCTTGGCGTGCAATCTCTTTGCTGTCGCAAATTATGCATATGACTTCAAATTGTCGCCTGAACTTGCGTAGAAAACGCATCAGGTCTTCTTGGCTATGGGGCTTAAAATCTGCGCGTAAGACGAAATCTAAGCCTGCTTGGGCACACATGGCTTTGAGTTTTGCTGTTTCGGCTTCTTGTACGCCGTTAGTATGTGGAATGCTAATGTATCGGTAACCCAGTTGCGCTGCCTTGCTTATTAGTCGTTTAGCTGTTTGCTGGTCTTTGGGGTTAATGCGCAAATGCAAATCTGCGAAGGCTCGCGTCATAGCAGTAGCCCAGCTTGCCTTAAAATCTCCGTTATTTCCTGTGTGGTTTTGTTTTTGAAGTGAATTTTTATATGAATAGGGTCATTTTGAGAAAACTTGAGTGTGCCTAAAAAGGCAGATTGTTTGTCGAACCGCAAAAATAAGTTGCCTTTTTCTATGTGCATTTTGAGGTAGCGGTTTAATTCTTCCTTATCCAAAGTGCCAAGGTCTTTTCCAATTTTTTCAATCATGCTTGGAAGCAGTTTTTTGTCGGTTAATTTAGAGGTAAAAAGGATAATGGGGTTTCCATGATGCCCCGTGCAACTGGTTTTTTCGAAAAGAAGGGTTTGTGAAAGCGCGGTTGGTAGTAAGTTTTGTACGGCTTTTTGGACTTTAGATGGTTCTTCGGTTGCGTGTGCAAAGACACGTATATCGATGTAGGCTATTGGCGGTTTAGCAGACATTGGGCACCGAGTTTGTGTTGTGTTGTTTTGCTTTTAGCTTTTTTGTTTGGCTTTGAATGTGGGTTTAGGTTTTTTTGGGGCTGCTTCAGCTTTAGTTTTTGCTTCTTGCGCGTGTAATTTTATGCAGTCCACGTTTTCTTTGTGGGTGGATTTGCGTTTAATGTCGATGCGTATGCCCATTTGTTTGGCTTGCTGCTTGTTTACGCCTGCTTCTTTGAGTTCATTTGGACTAAAGCCTTGACCAGTTTTTTGTTTGCCGTTCTGTTTAGTGATAATTACTTTGAGGTGGTGCATTTACTTGCCTCCTTTTAACTGGTGGTCACCGTGTCTGCCTGTGTTACCAGTTCTGCGGCTTGGACGGGCTTTTTCTGAGCCTCGACCACGGTGGTGTAATCCTCTTACGTTTTTGCCTGCGCTTGTCATGCTGCGGAAGACTCTGCTCGCATGTTGAGGTTCTGTTATCCAGCCAACGTCTTTATCGGTTTTAATGGTTGGTGCATTGGGGTCAAGGAGTATTACTTCGAACCATTTGTGTTTGCCGTCTTCGCCTACCCAATAGCTGTTTAAGACTTCTAGGTTAGGGAACCTTTTGGCAGTTCGTTCTTCTGCGATTAATCGGATGCTTTTTCCTGGTTTGAATTTTGCGACTCCCATGCGTTTGGGTCGTCGTCCTGATCGGGGACGTAGTTTTCTTAATCCGCCTCTACGGACTTTTGTTCGGGCAACTACGAAGCCTTGTTTGGCTTTGTAGCCTAGTTTTCTTGCGCGATCGAGTCTTGTGGGGTGCTCGATGCGTAGTACGGTTGGTTGTTTACGCCACTGCACTAAGCGTTGGCGCATGAGTTCTTCAACGAAGCTTTTTTCGGGCTGAGCCCATTCTTCGGCTATATATTTGTATGCCATATATTTTTTCTCCTATGTGTATTTTTTGCTTACGGTTCAGTCCCGAAGGACCACATCCCAACGGACATGTTTGTCCGCCTGCAATTTCACATCAAAGGTGTCTGCAATGAAATAAACCTTTCCAGCGGAAACCGAGCTCTGATACTTTTGGGGCTGTTTTCAGAAAAAGTATAGGTCTCTTGCAGAAAGAAATTTAAGGCTTTTACTTGTTTTCTAGGCTTCGAATCAGTTGTGATTTTTTTTCTATAGCCTTTAAAAGAAGCTAACTTATTACTGTGCCAACGTTCTCGCCCTTAATCGCTGCCAAAATGTTCTCAGGCACAAACCCATTCACAACAACAAGTTTCAAGCGGTGGCGTTTTAGCACTTTGATTGCTTCAGGGTCGATAATCTGGTGAATCCCAGCCTTGTGCTCATTGTGTTCAAATATTTTAGCTAAATCCTCAACCGATAACTGATCAAGCTTGACTGCATCAGTGATGTTTTCTGGGGTCTTTATCGTAAACGCCGTTTTGGTCGGTTCCTTTAACCAACAATTCAGCATTTATACGCTCAGCTACCAACGTTGCAACAGCATCGGTTGTGATTCCTGGCTTTAGGCCACCCATAACAACTATTTTGCCTCGCCCCAAACATTCTGCTGCTTCATCAACAGTTGTCGCAACTTTGCTGCAGGCGGCTTCGCCTATTTTTTTGAGAAAAAGCTGCGCAAACAGACGCGAACAAGAAATCGCAATTTCATCTTGAGCAGTCATGTCCAAGCTCAAGTTTTTGGCAAGTCCGATAAATTCCCTTGCCAAGGCGCCGCCACCTAAAACCACCACAACATCGTGTCCCTGCTGTTTTATGGTTTTTATTATGTCAGCGTATTTGCTCATCAATTCGGTGTTGACTGGTGACGCAACCACTGAACCGCCAATTCGAATGACTAAACGCAATTGTTAATCTTCCTTATTGGCTACAATGCACTTTAAAGTTAAAAATCTTTAATATCCCAAAACCCTCAATTAAGCAAACCAGCTTCAAGATGAAACCAAATGACTTACACTGAAACCTTTACACTTCAACCATTGGCACCATTCAACTTCGATTTAACCGCTCAAATCTTCTCCAGCGGTGACAAACAAATTCGCAGTTACACAAACGGCGAATTTCATCAAGTGCTGGAAATCAACAAAAACCTTGTATTAGTAAAATTAACTTCTATTGGAACGATTCAGCAACCGAAAATTGTTGTTGAACTAAAATCAAACAAACCCTTAACATCAAAAGATTGCAAAACCGCTGCAGATGCCATCAACTACATTTTCAATTTAGATTTCAACCTTTGCGCATTCTACCAAGACGTGGAAAACAACCCTGCAATGCACAAAATATCCAAGCAGCTGTATGGGTTAAAAAACCCAACTACTCCAACAGTCTTCGAATCCCTCGTTGACTCCATCGTGGAGCAGCAAATCTCCATAAAAGTTGCACATACAATAGAGCAAAGGTTAGTTAAGAAATTCGGCGAAACCCTCACCATAGAAGGCAACATTTACTTTGCCTATCCAAAACCACAAAACATCGCCATTAACAGCATAAGTGAAATCCAGCATGTTGGATTGAGCATGCGAAAAGCCGAGTACATCCAAAACGCTGCAAAGCTGATTGCAGATAAAAAGTTGAATCTTGAGCAACTGAAAAACGAAAAAAACCCTGATCAAATTATCTCTGAACTGGATGAAATCCGCGGAATCGGCGTTTGGACTGCTGAGCTTACCATGTTGCGGGGAATGCAGAAATTGGATGCTTTGCCAGCGGACGATTTTGGCATTAGACGGGTTATTTCAAGATATTATTGCAACGGAAAAAAGATTAAGACGGCTGAAGCACGCGAAATCGCTAAAGGATGGGGCAAATGGAAAGGATTAGCTGCTTATTACCTGATAATTGCGGAAGCCAGGGACATAATGGCCTAATGTGTCAAGCGTTTTTTCATTAGGTTAATGCTGAGTACAAAGAAGAACAGTGTAACTGCAATTACCCAGATGAAACTTACAACAATTAAAGTCGCAGGGTTCAATCCAAGGATAGGTTCCAGATGACCTGAAATAAGTCCTCTTGTGAGGTTTACAACGTGGGTTAACGGTAGAATAGCGATTGCAACTCCTTGCGCCGCAGTTGGAAGGGTTGTTAATGGGAAGAATGTTCCGCATAAGAAGAACATTGGCGTCAGAAACAGGAATGATGGAAAATTAAAGAAGTCGATGTTTGGCGCAACAGATGTAAAACACATTGCCATAGAAGCAAACATTAATCCCCCAAAAAAAGCCAATGGAATAACAAGCAGAAACAACGGACCTGAAACTAAGCCGAAAGCTGCAACCACCACCAACACTATGGTCGTGTTAATGGTTGATCTAGTTGCTCCCCAAAGCAGTTCTCCTGCAACAACCTCTTCTACGCTTACAGGTGTGGCGACGATAGCATCGAAGGTTTTTTGGAAGTACATGCGTACAAACGAAGCAAAGGTGCATTCAAAAAATGAGCCGTTCATTACGGAAATAGCCACCAGTGCTGGAGCAATAAAAGCAATGTATGATTGACCTTGAATGTTTGGGATGAATCCACCTAAACCGAAGCCAAAAGCCAACAGGTAAAGGATAGGTTCCAGAAGTGAAGGTAAAAAGTTGACTTTTATGGTTTTTGTGAAGACGTCAAAGTTGCGGTGCCAAACCCTCCAAACACGGTAACTCAACCTGGGTATGGAGAAACGTGCTGGCGATTTGCGCAGGTTAACTTCACTCATTCCGCTCTCAATCCTCGTCCAGTCAATTTAAGAAAAACATCTTCTAAGTTGGCTTTGCGGATGGTAACATTCTGCATTTGATGTTCTTTTAGGAAACCCTCAAAAACACCGTGAGGTTTGTCGGTGAATATTTGCATGCGATCACCGAGCTTTTCTAATCTTGCATCAGGAAAAGCAACCTTCAGGGTTGGCAACAAGTTTTTCGTCATAGTCCAGTTCCAAGACATCTTCGCCTATATGCTTTTTCACAAGTTCCGCAGGAGAACCCTCTTCGATGATTTTTCCTTTGTCAACAATTAAGATTCTGTCGCAGAGAACCTCAGCTTCATCCATGTAATGAGTTGTTAAAATGATGGTAACTTGCTTCTTTTTTAAGTGCCTTACTTCATCCCAAACAAGGTGCCTTGCCTGTGGATCCAAACCTGTAGTGGGCTCATCCAAGAGCAGAATTTGCGGTTGATTGAGAAGTGCTCTGGCAAAAATCAATCGTCGTTTCATGCCAGTTGACAACGCCAAAATTGGAACATCTCTTTTCTCTTCCAGCTGGAAAAATTTTAGTTGCTCGTCCGCTCGTTTTACTGCTTCGTCCTTGGGGATGTCAAAGTATCGAGCGTAAACGGTCAGGTTTTTTATTACTGTGAAGTCTGGGTCCAAGTTGTCTTCTTGTGGGGCAACGCCAACCATACTTTTTATTTCTCGGCATTGCTTGTTGACGCTTAAGCCTGCCACTGTTAATTCGCCTTCGGTCGGGGGCAAAAAACAATAAATCATGCGCACTGTGGTGGTTTTTCCTGCGCCGTTGGGTCCTAAAAAGCCAACGCATTCGCCCTTGTATACTTTGAAGTCTATGTGGTCAACGGCAATGAAATCGTCGAATTTTTTGGTTAAGCCTTTTGCTTCGATGAAAACTTCTTGAGAACCCATATCGTATCACAGATAGATTTGCAACCGAAAACTTAAAACTAACGATTTAGGGTTTGCCCGAAATGTACTGGCAGTATCCGAAACTTATAGGTCCTTGTTTAGTGGTTTCACATGGGAACTCTTTGCATTCGAAACAGAGTTTAACGCCTTTGATGTAGGCGCAGTTGCATATTTTGCAGAACTTGTTCTCCCTTGCCACGCAGCCAACACTGCCATTTGGGCATAAGCCACTTTGCATCCGGGGGCATTTCTCGCAAGCAATTCCACAAACACCAATCCTCATATTCAACCACTCTCTTGTTCTGAAAAACTGTTCTGTCCTATTTATAATCTAAGCGGTAACATCCAAACCGTTGATAATAACCTACTTAGGATGTACCAAAATTTTGAAAGAGTAATTTCACAACCGCCACTATTCTTAAGCAAGTTCTAAATGTTCCTTTATACAATTAGGTGAAGGATTGTTAGAGTGAGCATAAATGGAAAATGATGATGGCTTCGTGCCTGTTTTAGATGAAAAAGAACTGGATGAAGGCAAAATGAAGTGTTTATCGGTTGAGGGTACACCAGTTTTATTCATTAAGCAGCAGGGCAAAATCTTCGTTATAGATAACCGTTGTCCACATCAGGGTTGCGGTTTCTCAGGCGGTACCCTTGATGGCTTTGTAATTGTTTGCCCTTGCCACGATTGGCGCTTCAACCTGGAAACGGCAGAGTATGAGGAAGAGCCTGGGTTTAAATTAACGAAATATGAGTGGAAAATTAAGTCGGGAAAAATTTTGGTTAAGTTAGAAGAAGATGAATAGTGGCTTTTACTCTATTATTTTTACTGTGTTAAATTGAAATTTAAGCCAAACTACTCTGCCATCTTCAAGTCCGTTTTCGATGAAAAAATTTTTAGCCATCACGACTTTTAGACAGTAAGCCAGCCTCGACGGTTACCATTACAAATGGACCTAAATCCACAGAGTCAGTAACGCGGCCTTTTAAGACATTGGCGTTAGTGACGTTGGGGCATGATAATTCAACGGTTATATTCTCAGGTTGCACAGCAACCAACCCGACATGATCCACGGCACCCGAAACTCTAAGATTCACGCCCTCGACGTCTAAAATCGAAAAATCAGGGCCCTTCTCCACAACTTTAGCTTTGTAAATGTTCTCGTAACCGAGAAGTCGCGCAGTGAACTCGTTTTTAGGTTTAGCTAATAACTCCTTTGCCTCGCCAACTTGGACTATCTCACCAGCCATCATAAGCGCTAATTTGTCAGCTAAACCGAAACCTTCAATCAAACTATGGGTAACATGAATTACGGTTTTGCCGTGCTCCTTGTGTATTCTTTTCAGTTCAGCCCTCAGTTGCCGCGTCGTTTCTGCATCCATAGAAGCTAATGGTTCATCAAGCAAAACTATTCTCGAATCAATCGCTAAAACTCTCGCCAAGGCTACTTTCTGTTTTTCTCCACCACTAAGCCCATCAGGCAAACGATGCTCAACATGCTTGAGCCCTACCAAATTAAGCAGTTCATCCGCCGTTTTATCTTGTTCCACCTTGTCTTTGCCCTGCATTTTTAAGCCAAAAACAATGTTTTGGCGTCACGGTCATGTTGGGAAAGAGCACTGAATTTTGTGGGACATAGCCGATTCCTCTTTTTTCAGGAGCAACGTTTGTGACGTCTTGGTTGTCTATTATGATTCTGCCCTCATCTGGAATATTGAAGCCCATTATGGTTTCCAAAAGAAGCGTTTTTCCAGCCCCTGTTGGTCCAAGCAGAACAAGGTATTCTCCTCTGGCGATGGATAGATTAATATTCTTCAGTGCGAAGCTTCCCCAATTTTTAGTTATATTCTTCAGGACAAGCGTCAACTTTCATCTTCACCTCAGAGTTTGGCGTAGGCGTTCTTTTTTGGTTTGGAAATCACAAATCTAAAAACAATCAGAATTACGATGGCAAGCAAAATGAGAAGCCCGTTTATTGGGAGCGCAGCGTTTAATCCTTGGCTTACAAACACATCGTAGAGGTACACGGGTGCTGTTTTTGGGAAATAAGCAAGCAATATGACGGCGCCGAATTCGCTTACTGCTCTTGCCCAAGTTAACACGCAACCAGTTAGGATTCCTCTTGAGGCTAAAGGAAAAGTAACATGTCTGAAAGCTTTGAAGCGTGTTGCACCTAAGCCCCGCGCCATTTTCTCCATCGAGGGGTCAACGGATAAAAATGCTTCTTGGGCACTTCTAATCATGAAGGGGGCGCTTACGAAAGCCATGGCAATTACTATACCCCAGATGGTGTCAATGAATCCTATTCCAATGCTAGCAAAAGCTGCTCCAATTGGATAAGTTGGGCTAAAGATTGTTAGCAAGGCAATACCAGCTGTATTGTGCGGTATTAAAATTGGTATGTCAATTAGTGAGTCTAAGACTTTTTTGCCGAAGAATTCTTTGCGGACAAACATGTAAGCAAATGGAACACCTAAAAGCAACATAAGCGCCATTGCGATGAATGCACAGTAGAAACTTGTCCCTATCGCGTTTAGTGTTCGGTAATCAGTTAAAACTGATGGAATCCCAGAGGCTGAACTTGCCAAAGAACCAATGACTGGCACTACTAAAAACAAAACCATGAGAAGACCTAAAACAAACGAGACTATGAGGAACCAAGACTTTTCCTTAAGCCAAGCCACTTTTGTGCCTCCCATTAGTAAATTCTTTGAAGCTTATGAGCAAGCTTGTTTGGAGCATTAGGGCTCACTTACAGCCAAAGACCGTAAACTCGCTGGTAATGCTTCAAGGTTATCTGTGAACGATGGGTTATAAACGGGGTGGAATTGGTTTTGGAAATCGGTTTTCCCTTGACCATTCAACAAGAAGTCGATAAACTTCTCAGCCAATTGTGGATTTGGGGCATTTTTGGGAATGGTTAAACCGTAATAGATGGTTTCTCCAGTTCGGTCAAGCGTTACAGTTGCAAACCTCTGGTGGTCATATTTGACTTGGATTTGCTCGTAAGTTGGCTCGCTTTCCGAGTTGCCTAAGTTGATTTCGTCTGGAAGCTCAATATAGTTAAAACCATATTGCCGAGCATTACTGAGGTAAAGGAGGCAGTAATCAAGGTAGCCTGTTTCCAAGCAAAGCAATCAAGTCAACCTCACTTGCGCGCATTGTAAGTTTATCTCCAACAGAATTTTGTATCTCAGGAACAAGTATTGTGTAATTTGATCCTTCGGGGACTGAACTTATGGGCGGATTCATGTTTGCGGTAATTAGATCGTGGAAGAAACGTGGAACTTTGTAGTAATCCTCAGCTAACTGGATTGCCATTAAAGCACGGTACCCGAAGGCGTCAAGTTGCGGATTAGCATAACCCAATCGTACGTTTGGACGAGTTAAAATTTGATACCAGTTGTTTGAGTTAATATCGCTGGCATAATCGCTACTGTTGGTGTAGGCTAAGACTAACTTGTTGGTGGCAAATCTAAGGTAGTAATCAGCGTAACTTTGGTTGCTGTCAGGCATCTGTTGTGGTGTACATCATTCGTGGAATCAACGAGTAATCTGCCACAAGCACCACGTCGACTTTGTAGTTTAATTCAGTTACATGCCTAATAACTTGTATTGTTCCGTGCGCTTCAAGATGCACATCAACATTTGGGTATGCTTTTTCGAAGTCTTCCTCCACTTGGCGGAAGGGGATATTGAAGGCTTGTTGCACAGAATATTGTTAAGTTTGTTTGGAATTATATTGCTTAAAACAAAAAAATAGGTGGATGACAGCAGCAGTGTCGCTGCCACGATTGCTGCAAGCGCCGTATATGTTTTCGATTCATTGTCTAGTAGCCGTTTAAGCAGTTAAGGTGGAGTAATAATTTCGATCTTTGTCGTCATCTTCGCATTCAGATTACCGCTTGAGTAGAGTCCTTCTGATCCTACATACATAGTTCGTAGTGGTCCAACGCCTGAGTCTAACGCTGTTCCGTTAAGATACCAAGCGACAACCATCGTCAAACCCTGAGTCGGTGTCACGGAAGTACCAGAGGAATCGTATGTTGCTATGCCCTGTCCATTTATTTGCTGGTAGGTGTACGTATTTGTGTAGCTGTCGGAAGCAGTTACTTTTACAGTATTACTGCTTGTTACGCCACCAATATAATTCAAAAGTGTCATTATAGGTACTCCAGTGTATGCCCCCCAGTTTGCAAGAGTTCCTGAGCTTGACCTTGTTCCGCCGTTAGCTGTAATAGCAGTGAATCTTGCCATTGCCGTTTCATCTATAACGTATTGAGTTCCGTTAGCTGCAACTAAAGTCAATTGCATGACAACAGGTATTGGTGTGGGAGCTGGGGTTGGACTGGGTGTAGGAACGGCAGTTGGTGCTGCGGTAGGCGCAGGCGTGGGTGTTGGTGAAGGCGTTGATGTAGCTGATGGGGTCAATTATGATTTGCATTTTTATGATGTTCTGAACTGCTTTTGCTGAGGTGACATCAGGTCCAACCATTGTTAATGGCCAATATGGCACGGTTAATACTGCATCGTTGAGTTTTGCAGCAACAATAATGTCGTCGTTTAGTTTGACTTCACTGTCGTCGAAGGTTGCTGATGTTCCGTCGCCAGAGATAATTTTGACTTTGTATCCTTTGTCTAAGGTCGCGTTTGTTACGCCGCCGTTGTAGTTGCTCCAAGATACCCATCGCCACAACGCTGTGCCTGTCCAGACATTTCCGTTTGAATCAGTATAGTTTACGCCGAAGTGGTTGAGGTCAGCCGTTAATGCTTGGCGATCCATTCTCAGAGTTGATGTGGCTTCAACACTAACTGTCCAGTCTCTAACATTTGGAGTAACTTCTATGGTCGATACTTTTTTCACCCAGAAGTGACCTTCCGTTAGTAATCCTTCAGAACCCACAACACCCATTCTCAGGGGTCCAATTTCTGATGGTAATGCTGTGTCATTGTGCAGGTAGTTGACTACTAATGTTAAGGGTTGTGTGGCGACTTTTTCGCTGCCAGTTATTGGATCATACGTTGTAAAGTCTTGTCCGTTTACTTGGTCATAAGTGAAAACCATCGAGTATCCATCAGATGCTATCACGGTTAATGTAGCATCGCTGGACATTCCGCCGACTAAATCACAGAGGCTCAGAACAGATACACCTGTAAACCTACCTACAGTAGCGATTACCCCGCCACTGGTTTTGTAGCCGCCTTGCGATGTTATAGCTGTCAGATCAGCAAAGTCGGTTTCGTCGAGTACTTTTTCTTCTCCGGTAGCGCCTTTTAGGGTCAGTGAAAGCGAAGGCACATTAGGATTCTTGTTTCCGCCTGTCAGTAGAGGGGGAACTTGCCATGCAGCAACAACTGCTACTATAACGATTAGTATGACTGCGATTGCTAAGATTTTCTTATTCATTTTTCTTCTTCCTTTCTTGTCTTGAGTTGAATTTCAACGATATGTACATAAAAGCATTTCGTCTAGCTATAAAGCAGACAAACAATCAAACCCAAAAAAGCAACATTGTTATGACAATATTACAGATTGCTTGCGCACCCATTTTTTTGCCTCAAGCACAACTAGCAGAATTACAACGAATAGTGCCCCGACTATCCAAACAGGTAACTCTGGGATTGCCGGGTTATAGAAGTCTGTTTCAAGGGTAAACTGGTTGTTTGAATCCGCCAAGAAATTATTAGCGTAAATAACAAAAGTTTTGACATCAATCAAACCCTCTTTGAGATCAAATGTCAAAATTCTAAGGCTTGCAGCCCCCATTTCACTGTCCACAACTTGACGATTGAACATTAATTCCTGCCGACCGCCAACCTGTGTTCTGCTTCCGGAGGTAGGGATAGTAGTGTCCACTGAGTGTTAAGAACACATTAGCATGCGTGTCCAGCACAGTGTCTTTGAAGTTGCTTGCCCATGTCAGGTTATCTTTTCCTTTAGCCCCGTATCCACCCGTAGTGTTCAGATACATATGGGTGGCGACGATTGCATGAGAATCTGGATAGGAATCTAAAATTTGGTTGCACCATGAGAGTGCAGTTTCGTTTGCTTGGTAGGCTATGTTTAACACCAAAAAATCATTTCCCGAAACAGCAAAGTGAACAGCTGTATTTTGTCCGTTAAATTTGTCGCCAACCCAATAAGACTTGGATGCCATAACAGTCGGGTTGAAGGCTGTATACTGGTTTCCAATCCAATACGTCGTGTTATAGTCATGGTTGCCAGCGTTCCAGCAGTATGGAACGTCGTTATCTAAGAGTAGACTCAGGGCGTGGTTTGCGTTGGTCCAATGAGTCTGATTGAACTCGTCCTCAACCATGTCGCCTGTGTGTATGACCATTTTAACGTTGTAGCTTTCCTTGTTCTCGACTATCCATCGGCAGAGACTATCGTAATAACGCGGGTAACTTTCAGAGAGATATTGAGTGTCAGTTATCCAAATTATTGAAAACTTGGTCGTTGACGACGTTGCGGCGATTTGAGCACAACTGAAATCTTCCATAAAAGCAAAACAAATCAAAGATATCAGCGCAATTCTAATGCAAAGTGTGGTTTTTCCTTGGCTGAATGCACGCATCCTGTGAGGACCTTCAAGTGTTTTCTCGAAAGATTATTAAACTGGTCTGATGTGCCTACTAAAACATATCGGTAACCAGGTTAAAAAAGTGTTCAACCAAGTTTTGCACTTTACTAGGAGAATGATAGTAATAGTATGAAAAAAACAACAAAAATAGTGAGCATAATCCTAATCGCAATAATAGTAACCATAACTATGGCATCAACCAGCCTTTACTACCCAAACGGGGCGCAAACTGCACCTCAAGTGAAGGTGCCAGACGGTGTAGCCCCAGAGTGGCAAATCAAGGTTAGCGGTAACGTTGAGCAGCAGAAAACTTGGACATTAGAAGAAATAACTCAAATGCCACTAACACGCGCTACTGCTGAAGTTAACGGTGAAAACGCAACTTTTGAAGGCGTCGCACTCGTCGATTTCTGCAATAAAACAGGTGCCATGTGGGACACTCAAACAATCAAAGTAATATCAACGGATGGGCAAAGTGCTGCTTTGAACATTTTTCAAGCATGGAACAGCACAGCGTATCCCTATTATAAAGAAAGCAACCGCATAGTGTTAGCCTTTGTCAAAAACGGCGAATGGATGACCCAGGAGGCAGGGGGACCAGTAAAACTAATCACCCCCTCTTTTGGTTCGGAATACCAAATCGATAACGTCGCTGAAGTGAACGTCGAGAGTTGGACAGTGTCCATCTCAGGAGCAGTCGCTAAGCCACTGACGATTAGCAGCAGAAACTTAACTAACTTCCAGCAAGAAACCGTTCATGCAGCATTTGTACCTGGAGATGGAGAAAGAACTTCAAACTGGACAGGCATATCTATGTTGGACGTCCTGGACGCCGCAAACATGTCTTATAGAGCTGAAAAAATAACGATTGTTGCCATTGACGGTTACGTGAAAAACTATACTCTGCAAGAGGTGGAAGATTCAAATATGCTAATTGGATTTGAGGAAAATGGCAGTCATCTGGGGCAAAGTCAAGGCGGACCGTACAGGCTGTTTTGTCCGGTGGAGAAGTACAAGTGGGCACAGTTCTGGGTTAAATTCGTAAGCGAAATCATCGTAACTTAGCTTTGGATAAATAAGTCAACTTGAGGGGCAGGAGATAACTTCGTTCTTGAATCTATACTCCTTACAGAATTCCCAGAAAGTCTCAGAAGTTTTTAGAAGCTGCCTTTTAGGTCTTACCATGTAGAGTTTTCGAGGGCTTTTTGATTCTTCAATTTTGATAATTTTTGTTAAGCCTGCTGCTTGGGCTTTTTTGGCGGCAATTGATGAGATTATGCTTATTCCTCTGCCTTCTGAAACCGCGGTAATTATCGATTCGGTGCTCCCAAGCTCCATAACTACCTTCAACTTCTGGGGCTGAACATTGTTTTTTGCCAGTAAACGCTCGATTTCCAGTCTTGTTCCTGAAGTCTCTTCACGAATAACGAATGCATGTGGGAGGATTTCACTTAGCTTGGCAATTTTATTTTGGGCTAACTCGTGATTACAAGGAACAACTAGAACCAATTGTTCCTCTCCGATTTGGATGAAATCGAATTTCTCTTCAAAACCTTGAATGGTTCCTACCGCTGCAAAATCTGCGGCGTTAGTTTGCAGGCTGTTTAAGCTATTTAAACTGTCCTCGGCTTTTATCTTGAAATTTACTTCGGGATACTTTTTTTGAAATTCGTCGATTAAGCTGGGAATTATGTGTTCTCCCGGAATGGTGCTTGCAGCGATTCTTATTGTACCTGCTAAATTTAGTTTGGCTGTGGAAATTTTTGCTTTTGCGTTTTGAGCTTGTTGGAGATATTTTTTCTGCAGTTTCTTTCAGGGTTGCTCCTGCGTCGGTGACTTCTACGCCGTTGGGAGCGCGTTTGAAGAGTTCAGCGTCAAAATATGCTTCGAGTGCAGCGATGTGATGGCTGACCGTGCCTTGGCTTGTTTTGAGTTCTTTGGCTGCCGCTGAGAAGCTGCGTGTTTTGGCAACTGTGAGGAAGGTATTGAGATAATCGAACCTTATTGTTTCCATGCCGTTTTGCCTTTGTTTATGTGTTCTAGAATGTTTGTTTATGTAATATTTGCTTTTTGTTTGGAAAATACTTATATTAGTTTTTTTAATAATAACTATCAGAAAAATTGAGGTTGGTAACAGTCTGGTAACATTCACATTGATAATAAACGAAGCCCCATATGCACAAGAACGCGCAATGTCAGCTCTAAGATTCGCCGCAACTTGCGACATAGAAGGACACAAAGTAAAAATCTGGTTATTCGAAAACGGCGTCTACCTTGCAAAGAAAGGACAAAAACCTGCTCAAGGATTAATCAACTACGGCCAAAATCTAGAAAATTTAATTCAAGGCGGCGTCGAAGTGAAAGCCTGTGTAGTCTGCATTGAAGCACGTGGCATAACCCAAGCTGATCTGTTTGATGGGGTGAAAATCGCTACGGTGCATGAACTAGTCGAGTGGACAGTAAATAGTGATAAAGTAATAGTGTTCTAGTGAAGATTTTGGAAATTGAGAAGTTGGACGTTAAGGGTCAAATGTGCCCCTTGCCAGTTGCATTTACCAAGCGCAAGCTGATGAGCATGGCAGCGGGGCAGTTACTAGAGGTTATTGGTGGGGGGGAGTTGGAGCTTGACAATATTCAGCGTTGGGTTAAAAATAATGGTCATGAAGTGGTTGAAGCTGTCAAGTCTGGTGAGGAGTTCAAATTGTTGATTAGGAAACACTAAGTCTTCATCAATATTTCTAATAATGTTTATCAAAAATTTTAATAGTGTGATTTTTAATACCCGTTCCAACGGTTTGTGATTGTTTATGGCAGAAAAATATTTAGAAATGTGGAAATCTCTCGGAATGGATATTGAAAGACACAACCAACTCCTTGACATCCTAGGACAGTACTACGGAGCCATATACCTAACCCAGAAGAACAGACCAAAAGCAATGGGTTACTTTGACTTCGTCGTCTCAGAAATCCACGGCTTAAGAATAAAAGAACTCAACGATTCTAGAAAAGCAGGGAAAAAAGTAGTTGGCGCATTCTGCATCTATGCACCAGAAGAACTCGCATACGCGGCGGACGCAACAATGGTTGGGTTGTGCGGTGGCGCAGATTTCTCTATCCCCGACGCTGAAGCAATAATACCCCGCAACCTCTGCCCTTTAATCAAATCTTTTTATGGCTTCAAACTCAACAAAACCTGCCCTTATTTCCAAACCAGCGACCTCGTCGTAGGTGAAACCACCTGCGACGGCAAAAAGAAAGTCTACGAACTCTTAAACGAACTTATCCCAACCTATGTTATTGAAATCCCCCATAAACCAGACACTCAACAAGGCAAAGAATTCTGGTTAAAAGAAGTTGAAGCCTTCAAAGCCAAAATGGAAGAACTCACCGGCAATAAGATAACCGCGGAGAAACTCAAAGCATCAATCGAGTTAATTAACAACAAACGTAAAGCTCTCAAACGCCTCTCTGATCTACGCCAGAATAATCCATCCCCCATTAGTGGTTTAGATGCGTTGCTCATCTACCAAATCAGCTTCAACGATGACCCCGTTCGCTTCACCGCCAAAGTTAACGAACTCTGCGATGAACTCGACGAACGCGTCAAAAACGGCGTCGACGTTGCCCCCAAAGATGCGCCACGATTGATGATTTCAGGTTGCCCTATGGCTATTCCCAACTGGAAACTACATAGTATCGCTCAAGAAGCCGGCGCCACCGTGGTTACCGAAGAAAGCTGCGTGGGCACCCGCTACTTCACGAATTTGGTGGAGCCTAAAAGTGACAGCCTCGACGACTTGTTGTGGGCTATAGTGGAGAAATACAGCAAGATTTCCTGTGCATGCTTTACGCCCAACGACCGCAGAATCCAAAGCGTCAGGGACCTTGCTAAGCAATTTCGAGCTGACGGCGTAATCTACTATACATTGCAGAACTGTCATGACTACAACGTGGAGGGCGTCAAAGTGGACCGAGCATTGAAGTCGGAAAACATACCGATGCTGAAAATCGAAACCGACTACGCGATGGGTGATGCTACGCAAATCAAAACCCGTGTTGAAGCTTTCCTAGAAATTATCCAGAGCAAAAAGGAGCAGTAGACTCCTGTCTTTTTCTTTATTAAATTTTTATATCGTCACATCAACTTATTTAATAGTAAATTACAGAGGAGAAAAACAAAATGAGTTATAGGTTAACTAAAGTTGTCCCCGTCCACGGCTGTAGCTGTAAACTCCCCCAGTACCAACTCGGCGGTTTACTGGAAAAAGCTGGGTTAAGCTGCGGATACGAAGAGGACGTTTTAGCTGGCGCTTGGGAAAACAGCAGCGTCGTCAAAATCGCCGAAGGCATGGCGGTGCTAAATACTCTGGACTTTTTCACTCCGATGGTTGACGAGCCTGAAATTCAAGGTCGAATAGCTGGCAGCAACGTAACCAGCGATATCTACGCCCTAGCCGTCACAAAGATTCCAAGTGTTCTGACGATTATGGCTTATCCTGAAAATATGCCTGACGAATTAGCCGTTGGCATGCTTAAAGGGCTTGGAGATTTCTGCCGCGAAATGGGCGCCCCAGTCGTCGGCGGACACACTATCCGCAACCCCTGGCCTATCATCGGCGGTGCAGCAACCGGCATCGGCGACCCCGAAAAAATAGTGTACACCCGTGGCGCTCAAGTCGGCGACAAACTCTTCCTAACTAAGCCATTGGGGATTGCGCCTGCCATGGCCGCTTACCGTCTTCGCAAAGAAGAGGAAGGCAAAGAACTCTTGGAAGGTGTACCTGAGGATTTGGTTGAGGCAGCGGTTAGCCAAGCAATCGACGAGCATGATTACTTCTAATAAGCCTGTGGCGGAAGCCATGCAGCAAGTGCCCGTTCATGCAGCAACCGATGTTACGGGGTTTGGGCTCAAAGGTCATGCGGCTAACATGGCGATGCTGGGCAAAGTTGACATAGTTATAGATAAATTATGGGTTATCCGCGGTACTCCCACGTTGACCGACATTTTTGGGTATCCGTTGTTGACTGGCGAATCCAAAGAAACAGCCGGCGGTATGCTTATCGCCGTCGGGAAACAAGACGCTGATGACCTTCAAAGTGAGCTCTCTAAACGCAAAATTACGTTCTGCGAAGTCGGCTACGTAACTCAAGGCGACGGAAAAGTTAACGTGCTCAAAGATGCAAAAGTCGTAGAAGCATAGCTGTTGCATTAAGGCATATATCAAACATTAGCGCTAACACTGTATCGATGCAAAAATGCCTAAAATAGTTGCAGTCATCGGAGGAAAACATTCAGGAAAAACCACAATTATAGAGCACTTAATCGCTGAGTTAAATTGCCGCGGCTACCGTGTTGGCACAATCAAGGAGATGGTTCGTATTCCCACGCTTGACACTCCTCAAACTGAAACCGACAGGTACACGCAAGCGGGAGCAGAAATCGTTGTGGCAGTTCCAAGACAGGAAACGGTGGTTTTCATAAAAAAACGCCTCAACTTGCACGAGATTTTGCCATACTGCAATATGATGGATTACGTGGTTTTAGAAGGGTTTGAAACAGAAAAAATCTTGCCCAAAATCATAGCGGCTAAAACCGTGGAGGAAGCCAAAAGCTACCTTGACAACTCCGTCATCGCCATCTCAGGCATAATAACCCAATCCGAAAATCAAACTCAAAAAGCCTCCAACCTAAAGGTACCAACAATTAACAGTTTCTCAGCCGTTAAGGAGTTGGCTGATTTGGTGGAGCAAAAAGCCCTCAGCGAACCTCTATAGCTGCCACGCCTCGAATCCATCTCTGCGCAAACTGGTCGTTGGCAATGATTAGTCGGAGTGGTCCTTCCCCATTGTCTTTTAGCATTGTAAGGGCTGTGCCGTTGCGTTGGTATGCGATTATGGTGTTTTCGTTTAGAGCATCTTGGATTGGGATTGTTGACCCGTAACCGTCTGAGGCTTGCACATAAACGGATGTGGCATTGGCTGATGCTTGGGCTTTATCCAGCAACGTTTTTAATGTGACGCCTGTGTAGTCGAACACGCCGTTGTCTTGGGGTCGGCTGCTGGAGGAAAGCGTAACCTGCACTGTGGTCGACGTGTAGCTTTTTAGCTGTGTCAACGTTATGTTTGTTAGGTTGACGACTTCGCCTCGAATTTGCAGTGACGCTTCGTCTGTTGTGCCTGATTGTGGGTGAGTGTAGTTGTAAAGCGGCATGACCGCAACCAATAAAAGACAAAAATCACTACCACTATGATTATGCTTCGTTTCATGTTTTCTGTCTCCTTAAGCCAAGTTTTCCTATACGAGTCAAAAGCATGTTTGCGATGAAACCGCCGATACAACCGCTAATTGCTGCAACCACCGCTAAAAACGTCAACGCACCCAAAGGCAAAAACAGCACCAATGTGCCAACCAGAATGGTTCCGACGACGTTAGCAATTGCTGATGCTCCGGTACAGCAAGCTATGCAGCAGGCTTTGTGTCTTGAAAGCAACAGGAAAGCATCTATAGCTAACCCGGGTGCCAGATAGATCACGAATGATAGCAGTCCAAAGTTGCCGAATGGCAAAAGCAGGCTTATGAAGGCCTGTATAAGTGAAACCATGGACGCTGCGCCGATTTTGCGCGTTAACCCATGCGCGAGCACAGGCCACATCATGTAAATGCCGCCTGCAACTGCTCCCGTGGGTACATAAAGAGGCCCCGTAATAGTTGCGACAAGGGGATGGATGACGTTTTTTGTGGCTAAACCTAAACTTGCAAAAAGCGCCATCAACACTAAATCGGCTCGTGGCTATTTTGAGGTAGCTTTTTTGCAGGTATTGGTTTTGGGGGTCCATAGCAAAACATCGATGTTATCAACTTGTAACATCGCTAAAAATAAACCTTATCCCACCACAACAAAACTGTCTATGGAAGCTCGCTTACGACCCCATCAAGGTTCACCTGAGCCTTTTTAAAACGAACCACCAAATCCCTGCCGAACTCGGTAACTTCAGAGGACCCGCCGCCTTTGGCGCCGCCGCGAGTTCGCGTAACCAGAAGTTGCCCAAGCCTCTCCTCAGCTAGCGTGATTCTGTGTAGCGCATAGCGGTAAGACATGCCTACATGCTGGGCTGCCTTCAGAATAGAGTGGTACTCAGAGATTTCTTGTAGGAGTTCGGCTAAGCCGTCGCCGAAGACGGCTTCGTTTTTGTCGTTGACCATCCAGAGTTTAATTGCGTAGCGCAGGGGACACATATTGTTTCACTGCTTGTGTATGGGTGTGTGGAAAATTAAGCTTAATGCTTGCTTTGGCTGGCTTTTCGGGAGAGTTATGTTTATTAGGTAATGACGGAAGACAATTTTACAATACATCCCCTCCCCACCTATCCTAAGCGCTTTGCTTGTTTTGCCCCTACCCTTCACCTATAATTTTCTGCATAGTTTGGATATTTGAGTCTAAACATGTCAAGATTAAGTGGAGTTTAGGTATAATTTATAAAAGCCAAACCCCGTTGATTCAGAAGCGGAGTGTGAAAGGTAACGGTTTTAGTTATCGCCGCCGTCGGCGTCAGCGGTTCAGGAAAAACAGTCACATTAGAATACTTAATTTCTCAACTATCGGCAGAAGGCTACAAAATCGGTTCAATAAAACATGTACACCATAAAGGTTTTACCATGGACAAAGAGGGCACGAACACTTGGAGATATGCCAAAGCAGGTGCCAAAGTCATAGTAGCCGTATCGCCAGAAGAGGTAGCCATAATCAAAAAAACCGAGTTAGCACTCAACGAATTAGACCAGATGACAACATTAATTGCAAATGAGAGACTGGATATTGTCTTTATCGAGGGTTTCCATAGTTTGATCGCCAAAAGAGAGGACGTAGCCAAGATAATTACTGCAAAAAACCAGGATGGCTTGGCGGAAACTTTGGAAGGTACTGTAGACCCCATTATAGCGATTACAGGAATAGTCGCCAAGACTGCTACGGACTCCTCGTACAAGGAGATTCCAATAATTAAAATTCCAGAAGAAGGACAAAAACTGGTGGCATTAGTCAAAAAACAATTTGAAATGAAGCCAGACCAAAAAAGTTCAAATTGAGGAAGCGGCATGTTCAAACGGGCTGCACTCATACTGGCAGGTGGAAAAGCCCGCAGGTTCCAATCGAAGGGTCAAAACTGGCAGGACAAAGCCCTTGCAGAACTCAATGGAAAACCCCTGCTTATTCACGCCATCCAAAACGTTCGAAACGTTGTTGACGAAGTCGTTGTATGCGTAAATGACGAAGAACGAAAGGCAGGATATGTTGAAATTTTAGAAAAATACTCGGTTTCTAATTTCAGGATTGTTGTTGATGAGAAAATCAGTCATATCAGCGGTCCCAACTTAGCAATTATGACGGGGCTAAAGGCTCTTCAATCAGATTATTGCCTTACTTTGCCCTGCGACATGCCTTTTCTGAACCCGAAAGTTGCTGAATATTTGTTCGACGAGGCAGAGGGGTTTGAGATGGCTGTTCCAATGTGGCCTAACGGGAGGCTTGAAACTCTCATGATGGTGCTTGAACGCCCTAGCGCCTTAGAAATCACAGAAACATTGTGCACGCTTAATCGTCCACGCTCAGACGACATCCCAAGGGGTGCCAGCAAAACCCTGCTTGTTTCCCCGGTTAACCACATAAAAAATCTTGACCCACAACTTAGAAGCTTTATAAACATAAACTCCAAAGAAGACTTAAAACGGCTGCAAATCCACCTTTCCCATGGACCAGTTATGGAAAACGTGACGCTAAACTTGGGGGTTTCGTCGATTTGTGATTTACGGCTTCTTAGAGAGGGAACTAAGATGTTCCATGATGGCAAGGTTTTGGATGCTCAGAAAATTTTTGCGTTTTGTTCGAGCAACTTTGAAGTTTGTGATTCTTTTTTTTGGGCTGCATTAGCTAAAGAAAACCTTGGAGAGGTTTTGTTAACTTTGGCACACAAACAATTGGAATCCAAATCGGGCGCGGTATTGGATTTTGAAGGCAAAGAAACTTATCTACGGGCAGCAAACAACTACCGACAGGAAGCCGAAGTCTACGAAAACAACCGCTGTTTGCTCCTTGCTGAGCGAGCGTTGGCAGACAAGGCTTGGTGCGAGTCATGGGCTATGGGAAAACAAAGCCACACACACAGGTATTCCCGTAAAGTTTCTTAAACACTCATTTTGGAGAACTCAAGTTTACCAAACAAGCAAATATCAATTTCGATGCCTTTTACCAGCGTTGTGTGGGATGGAACTATTGTGTACCCATTTGATTTAACGATTGTAGTCAGGGCACTGGAGCCGCCTTCAACTTGTTCCGCCACAAGTTTCCCATTAACCCGTTTTATGTGGACAAGCTGGAAACGGAATTGCGGACCAGTCTCCAAATCCTCCGCTAATACAGCAGTCAGTTTCGGAAGCAACCCATCGCCTTCATAGCCGAGGAGGCGGCTGATTAGAGGGCGCCGCGAAAAGGTAGAATCCAGCGATGCATGAGCCAATATGCCCTGGCAGCATAACCACGGGTTTGCCGTTCACTATGCCGAAACCTGAGATTGCGCCTGGTCGCAGCGAGACTCCCTGCACAACCACGCCTGGCTTTCCCAGAGCGTTGACAGCGTCTGGAACAAAATCTTTAACGCCAACCGATGACCCGCCAATCGTAACAACAACATCTGCTTTGGCGAGGGCTTCAGTGATTTTCTGCTGTGACTTTTTCCAAGGCATCTGGCATAATTCCTGCTATTTCCGCTTCGGCGCCAAGTTCAGAGGCTAAACCTGCAACGACAAGAGCGTAATTATTGGCGATTTTCTCGGGGTTTTTATCGCATTGCTTTATGAGTTCGTCTCCGCCTGAAAGTATGGCGATTTTTGGTTTCTTAACCACTTCAGCCTCAAGAAGTCCAATGGATGCAAGGATGCCGATGTCTTGGGGTCTTAAAACCTGTCCTTTTTTGAGGAGCAAATCGCCTTTTTTCATGTCGTCTCCAAGCGGAATTATTCCTTCGCCTGGCTGGATTTCTCGGATAACTTCGATTTGGTCACCGTTTAAGCGGGTTTCTTCGACTTTCACTGTAGCGGTTGAGCCTTTGGGGATGGGTGCTCCGCATGCGACGTAGACGGTTTTGCCATGGGTGACTTCGATTGGGGTCGGGTAGTCGGCTGGGAATAGTTTACCGATAACTCTGAAGGCAGCAGGTTTGGCGGTTGAGGCGCCTTTGGTGTCAGATGTGTTGATCGCATAGCCGTCGATGAAGGTTTTATCGTAATCAGGAATGTTAACATTCGAAACAGCTTCATGCGCTAAGACTCTGCCTAACGCGTCTTGCAACGGTACCTTTTCGCTTGACATTACGTTTGAGTGGACAGCATCAAGTAGCTGTTTTTGTGCCTCCATGGGGTTTGTGCGTTTGGGCAAGCGTTTAATGTCTGGTCTATTCACAGTGAGCACCTACAGCAGTATCCTCTCTGGACAAGTGTAAACGTTCATGCGTTTGCCCCGCACAAACCCAACCAACGTAATATTGGCTTTTTCCGCCGACGAAACCCCAGAATTCAAAACTGCGGCCCCCGAAGCCACGATGGGTAAACCAACTTTGGCTGCCTTGTAAATCATGTCACCCGGCACACGACCAGTGATAAACATGAAGCATTCAGCGAAATTCTACTTTGTCTAAGCGATGCTTGCCCGATGACTTTGTCAACTGTGTTGTGTCTGCCCACGTCTTCGGAGAAGGCAACCATGGTGCCGTCTGCTTTGAAGATGCCTGAGTCATGTAAGCCGCCGGTTTCTTTGAAGCCTTTGGCTTTCTCGTTCATTTGGTTAACGGCATCAAGTATGACTTGGGCTTTAATTGTGAGTTTGGATTTTACTTTGGAGATTTTTTCGTCATGTTGGTATGCTGAGGTGCTGGCTTTAATGAGTGGGATAATGCGGGTGCTTCGACGCGAGTTTTTCATGCGTTCATCCAGGTCCACGCTTGGCTTTAGCTTGATTTGGCAGCTGATCTGTGCTTCGTTAGAGGTCAACTCTTGAATTTCATCCACCGATCTGCAAAATGTCCTCAGAGAGTAAGTAACCAACCGCCAGTTCCTTGAATTGCGAAGGTGAACACCAAATAACAAACGAGTAAGCTGTGTTTAAGGTGATTTGGAGAGGAACCTCTTCTGCGACGCAATCCTTAGTTTTTTCTGCTTTTCCCGTTGATAAGTCAAGCCTAGTCATGTCAACTTGACGCATAAACTTCACTCTTGTATCGTTGATTTTGAATCAGCCATGTTCATAAGGTATTCGGCTTCGTTAGCACCGATCAATCTACAGTTGAGCTAAAAATGAAACAAAGTGTTGAAAGCCTAAATAATGAACTTAGAGGTATTTTTCGTAGAACTTCATTTGCGGGTTGTTAGCTTTAGAAACGAAGATTTTGCCTGTGCCGTGTTCTGCTAGGTCGCCAAGGAACACATAGAATGGTCCCGCCGCTGAGGTTGTATCGTCGATTTTGACTTTGGGTTTAACACTGTCGATTGTGAAGGTTGGCATTACCTCTTCCACTTTGCCTGTGATAACGATTTTGCCGCCGGTCATACGTGCACCTGGGCGGACATCAACTTCCTTATCAACAAGGATTACTCCATCGCTCATATGGTAGCCGAGGAATCTTCCTGCGCCACCTTTGATTTTGAGAACGCCACCGTGCAGGTAGCATCCGGAGTCGCTTCCGACTTTGCCGTCGATAGTTATTACGCCTCCTTTCATGCCTGTGCTTGTGCCGCGGTATGGGGAAGCTAAATAGTCGCCTGCGTCTCCATGGACTTCGATTATGCCGCCTTTCATGTCGTTGCCTGACCATCCGCCTATGTTGCCGTTTACTGTGATTTTGCCACCGGCCATTTTTTCGCCTGTATGCATGCCTGCGTCGCCGTTGATGAGGATTTCGCCAGTTTTCATCGCTGACCCGATTCGTTTGACTTTTCCTGCGTCGCCGTTTATGGTGATATAGGGTGTTTCGAGGTTGTCTTCTTGGATTTCGAAGAGGTCGCCGAGTTTTAGGTTGCGGTTTCCTTCGGTGATGGGTAGGTTTGCTATTTCGGCGGTGTCTTTTCCTTTGAATATGTCTGGGCTGATGCATGCTGCTTGGACAGGTACCTCAAATTTTCTTTTGGGAATTAAGATGATCATATTAGACACTCGCCTTTACGGTTAATTTTTCTGGAACCCTCAGATAATGGTCAAACACTGGGTAATTGTCGTATTCAACTGTCCAGTATTGTTTGAATTTGCGTCTCATTTCCTCGTCAATTACGCAGGGGTCTTTGGTTTGGACATCAAGCCACATGGTTCTGCCAGGTGTGGTGTTGTTTACTACTTCGCCGTCTTTCACGACGATTTTGCCGTCTTTGATGGTGTAGGATGCATGTTTGAAGGCTTTGCGTGCGATCTTGAATTTTTGGGCTATATCGAGTTTTTCAGGGTTAATGTTGTATATTGCGATGTCTGCATCTGCGCCAACGCCAAGTTGGCCTTTATTTGGAAGCCCTAAAGCTTTTGCTTGTCCTGCGCGGGTCATAATAGCTATTTCGTAGAGGGTCATTTCACGGTCAATTGTTGGGAGCAAGCTCTTCTTCTGAGCTCTCTTGTTACAATGTTTGAGTGTTGCTTCGCGTGCTTTCTTGCTGAATAGCCAAGCGAGAATACGTGGGTAAGCAAAGAAGGGTCCGCCGTTGGGGTGGTCGGTTGTCATAAACATTTTCCAGGGGTCCTTAATGAGCAAAGCCAATTCCAGTCCAATGGACCATTGCAGTGCGTTTACTGGGCTGTTTTTCTTGTAGTGGAAGGGTATTATTCCGCCGCTGGTTTCCGTTTCAATGTCACTGTTGACCCATTTGTTGTGGCCCCCTAATTCGTATAGTGAAAACTCGAAGGGTCCGTCAGCAGTCATGGTAGTGGTGTCTGTAAATATGACTTGGCCCATGTCAAAGGTCATGTGGTTGTGTGCGTTAATGTAATTTGAAATTTCTTCTGATGCTGAATTAAAGTGTGTCCAGCTGTCGCCTGCGAAGCTCGCGAACTGCAAGTGAGTAATGTGGCCAACGGGTTTACCGTTGTAAGGTACGCTTTCTAGCGCCTTCATTGTATCAAGTGTGGTAGTATAGTTACCAGGCAACCCAAGGTTGTTAGTGTGAAGATGTATGGAGTGAGGCAGGTTGAGTAGTGCATTGACTTTGGCTAAGCCACAAATTATTTCGCGTGGGGTGATACAGAAGTTGGCTCAACTCATTGTCGATGCCGTGGACGTTGTGCCCGAAACCCCAAGATTCCAAGCCTCCCGGGTTAACGATTTTTATTGCATACCCCTTGGTTATATCCAGCATCCAAGCAACATGTTTAGCGCATTCTTCAACTTTGCCTTTAGATAGGTTTTCTAATA
>CAVYRJ010000009.1:0-204727 GCA_963770935.1 Candidatus Bathyarchaeota archaeon | reverse complement strand
CCTGACAGGTAGTCCGAATCCCACCTCCAGCACCAATATGTTAAAACATACAGGGGTTTATCCTGGCGATGAATGCTTGTTTTTGGTGGTTTTGCATGTTTTAGGCCTCCCTTTTCTAAAGAACTTAAGGCCTTCAATGCAGAGTTCTACTTATTAGAGACTCGCAATTCTTGGAATCCACGCCATTCCTTTTTCGCAAGATGTTAATCAATCGTCTCTATATTTCCATGCTCAATTCTTTGAACATCAACCATGCGGTCAAAAAGACAAATTAAGGGTCTTCAACAAGGTGCAGGCTATTCCCATTTGCAATCTGTTTGCTTAAGCTGCGTCAAAACCATACAGCAATCCTCATAAATGACGTGTTACTGTGGACCTACAGTAACACAACCTTATAAGTAATTTGAACCGTTAAGTAACTTGTTTGGAGTTTGGAATTTTGGGTGCCTTAGAAGATGTATTTGGGTTCATTACTTCTGGAAGCATAGGTGGTTTACCGCCAATTGTAGTAATGATTATTCCATTTGTAATTGGATTGATTGTGGGTTATTTGGTTCATAAAATGCTAAAGATTGCGATTATAGCTGCGATTATATTGGTTGTGGTTGCTTACTTTGGGTTTTTCGGTTTAAGTCTTGGCGCCTTGAAAGGTCTTGCAGACACATATGGTCCTATAGCAGTTCAATACGGGGTACTTCTAATGGGTATGTTGCCGCTGGGTTTAGGACTAATCGTTGGCTTTGTCATCGGCTTCGTATTGTCCTAAATAAAAATTTCTTTTCTTTAGGAAAACTATTGGAAATCATTGAGTGCAGGTTAGTAAACACCGAAATTTGCGGTAATAAGAAATTGATGGAGATTTGAGATTATTTCATGTGTTTATTATATATTGGAACACGACAAAAATGTGGTATTGCAAAAAAAGAAGAAAGACAAAACAACTGACTCATGTGGCTGGACTCAGCCAGTGGTCCAGGTAGGAGGTGAATGGATCTAATGGCTCGAACTTCTCTAGGGCAAGTAGCTTATATCTTAACGCTTATTGGTGGCATTCTGCTGGTAATCTTTGGGTTGCTAAGTTTATTATCAATAGGATTCGGAGGACCATCATTCTTCTATTGGAGTGTCTACTCGTTTGCGTACAGTGGAATTGTAATGTTAATCTGCGGCGTCATAGCGATCATCGGTTCAAGAAGCGTCACTACTCTTGTCTGGGCTATAGTGCTGATAATTGTGGGACTCATCGGCGGTGGACTCGGCGGATTGCTGGTTTTACTCGGCGCAATAATTGGGCTGATTGTAGTTTTAACCCATTACAAGTAATGACCTGTGGAAAACTTGGGGTCTACAATTTTTTTTTCCAGTGTAAAAATTATATAGATTCGGGTAAATGTTCATGCTTGGTTGTGGCTTTTAGTCGTTGCCGACGAAAGATGGACGCTTATCTTCCGCATTTTGTTTGGTAAATAGATTTCGTCAAGGAGGGTATAGTTGTAGAAAGCAATGACAATTATTAATTCTGCGAAAGTGGTAAAAAAATTTTATATATAAATTGATACAAGAAATACTAATGGAAGTTCAGAATGGCAAACGATGAAAACACAGATCTTACTGCTTGGTTTGGGTTTGAGTCTTAACCAGGCAAAGGTTTACTTAGCGATACTTAAACTGGAAAAAACTACAGTGGGACAGGTAGCGAACTTTTCAAAAGTGCGCAGGGAAGACGTCTACAGAATTCTGCCGTCACTCGAAAAAATGGGCTTGATTGAAAGATTTTTGGGCAAACCAACTGAGATTCGGGCTACTCGTATTTCGGATTCCTTAACTTCACTAGTGACGGAAGAAAAAAATAGATCCGAGGAACGGTTGACAGGTATGAGGAGTAGGGTCCAGAAGTTATCCCTCAAAGATTGGAAGCAGCCGCCTCTTGGAGAAGAAAGCATCTACATACTGATAGCGGAAAAGAAAGCAATTTTGGCCAAGACTTCAGAACTGATTAGTAACTCGAAAAAAGAAGTCGCGTTGATTGCAGACAAGGCAAGAATCGCACAGATTTTGGCTCAGTTTTCCAGATGAACATAAGCATGCAATAAAGAAAGGGGCTAAGATTCGACTGATCTTTGAAGGAGAAAGCCCGGATATTTTGCTTAAAGAAAAAGTGCAAAAACTCATCGGAAGCGCGTCGGTTAACATTAAATTTCATCGTGAACCATTGAATCACTTCATAATGTCTGATGACAAAGAAGCATTGATTACCACCTCCAAAGAAAGCGGATTAGGCGAAAGCCCTTCTTTGTGGACAAACAACAGCAACCTTATAGGCGTATTAAGAACAGGTTTTGAATCCGACTGGAAAAAAGCTGAAAACTAACCTGAGAAACTCAGTTTACTCCTTTATTTTCGAGCCTCAGTCTCTGTCAACAGATTGGAAAGGACTGCGCAATCACAACCGTTAGAATGTCGGTGTAGGTTCACAGTCACACACGTTTAACTCAGCCAATGACCATTATTAAGGTAGCTCAAATTCTGAGAATAGAAAGGAGGTTAGATAAGTATGAGAACTAGAGAGTTTATAAATCGAAGTGTTTTTGCGTTAGACGAGAAAATCGGCACAGTAAAAGGTATTGAAGTAGATCCGGAAGAGTGGAAAATAACTCATCTTGAAATCGAATTGAGAAAGGAGATTGCTGAATCAGTGCTTGGCGCAAAGAAAGGTGGAGTACGAAACATGCTGGCCGTTTCATCCCTAGAGAAAGGGGTTGCACGTTGGACAGACAATGGATTGCACTTGAAAGTTTCAAAAGATCAGCTTCACATGTACCTAAGACCAGTAGTTAAAACATAATCCTGCGTTATTTTCTTGCGCGTTTCGGGAGGTGTAACAAATTATGTCAGAACAACATATAGACGTCAAAGAGCAGATAGAGAAAATGGGCGAGAAATGGAGTGAATTCCAGAAATCTTGGGTTAACCACTTCAAAGATATTGATTTTGAAGTGTTAGAATGGAACTTTGGTGTTGGAAAAAACGAAAAGGAATACATCATTGACTTGAAAGCCAAGGTCGCTATTAGAGAAAAGAAGAAGTAAGTCGCACATTCTTTTTATTGAACTAAACAGCCTTTTTCGCTGGGTGCCTTGCTCCGTAAATCCTTTTTTCTTTTTAATCTGAGGCTTATGATATTCATAAAGCGTTTTGTTGATGTAAGTAAACAGTCACACATCGTTAAGTATACTGACAAACAACTTGTCATCTGAGAGTTGTAGGTGTAAGGATTAGTTGACTTCCTTAAGAGAAATAATCAAAGCATTTTTCAATGAGATAAAAGCCATTCTAAGAGAATACGTGCATGAAACAGAGGTTGCTCTAAAAAAACGTACTCAAAAAACTTCTGATAACAAGCATAATTATCAGCATTTTATTAGCTCTGACCATTTCATTTTTAGGATCTGCCGCCATCTTCACCCTAATCGGTTCATTAAAGTACCTTATGACTTTCATGCCCGCGTGGAAAGCTTGGTACATCACAGGCATATCTTCAGGCATTATTGGTGCACTGATTCTTTTAGTGCTTTACTTAATTGTAAAGAAACAATTAAGCTCTTCCCAGCTCCCAACTGCCTCGAAACCAGAGAATAAAATCGTTGAGGGTACTATGGCAACTAAAGATGCCAAAATAGAGAGAGTAGATGCTGAAATAGATGAAATAGCGCAAAGGATTTTGTTAGAGCTTGAAACCGCAAGTTCCACCGATTTATCCGACGCTCGTTATGCTAAAATGATGTTACGTTTGTCAGACGCCCATTACGCAAAAGGAGTACTGCAAAAGATAGGAATCGTTAAATCTGGAGCTGAAAATGAGTTAGAGAAAAGAGCAGTGATCAAGGTTCTGTTGTTTTCTACTTGGTTGCAGCGACTTTATTTTATAATAAGATCTTTTCTCATGGGGCTCATAAGTGCTGCAGTTACATATCTTATCGTATGGTATCTTGGTTCAATAAATGTCATTGGAAGCATAATAATCGGCACGTTTCGTGTTTGTATTTTCTCTGGCTGTAACAAGATTATTTGATACACAAATAACGCAAGCTACAAAAAAGATAGTTGAACTCATGACTAGTCATAGAGCCATTAGGGATTTTATCATGAAACACTTCTAACTTAAGAGTGCGAGCAGTCAAATCATATTACCGCCTTCTTGTTGCTGTAACCTAACAGCTACACACGCTTAAGTTCGCCGCTAACCCATAATTAAAGTAGATTGTTTGATTAGCTTGAAAAGAAGGGGTAATTGTTGAACACTATATTGGCTATTGTTCTTGTTCTTGTGGTACTTTGGTTGGTTGGTTTCTTTGCTTTGCCAGGCGTAGGCTCATTAATACACATACTGCTCGTAATTGCAGTAATTTTAATTGTAGTTTGGCTGTCTAACTGGCAAAAAGCTGTGGAAATAAAACGATACTTTAAGGAGATATGAAAGATATGACTGTTGTAAAAATTGTTGAGTTAATAGGCAGTTCACCAAAGGATTGGGAAGATGCTGCGAAGAATGCGTTGGCTGAAGCGGCTAAGACAATAAAGAACATTAAGTCAGTTTACGTGAAGCGGTGCACTGCAAAAGTAGAAAGCAACAAAATTGTTGAATACAGAACTGTCGTCAAAATCGCTTTTGTTGTAGAGAGAAAAAAATCAACTAAATAGATACTTTGGGAGGAGAATAAAATGGTTAAGTGTGAAAGTTGTGGAGCTGACCTGTCTGAAGGATCCAAATTCTGTTCAAAATGTGGGGCTCCAGTAGGCATAAAAGAAGAGTTTACAGTCCGCTCAGAGGATCTTGTAGCGAAAATCAAGGAACTGATTCATGAGGGAGACGTATCAAGGATTATCGTGAAGGACGAGAATGGTAAGATCCTCTTAGAGATACCGGTGTGGGCGGGTATTGTAGGAACAATATTGGCTCCTTGGTTGGCAGCTTTGGGCGCAATAGCAGCTTTAGCAACAAGATGCACAATCACTGTTATTAGGCAAAAAAGCTAACCTGCACAAGCGCGCGCTGAAGAATATCCTGAATACCATTTCCCTATTTCAAGTTCTCAATTTCTATCTACATTTGAAGCAATTAACACCAGAACAACCTTCAAAGTGTTGGTGTGGGTTCACAGTCACACACAGTTAAGTCTGCAAATGACTACTTAGAACTGATAGTGAAAGGAATGTCTACAAAAAAGGAAAAAATTGAAAATGCTGCTGAAAAAACTGGAGAAGCAATAGGCAAAAACATAAAGAAAGGCGCTAAAGCCACAAATGACTTCGGTAAGGGTCTAAAAAAAGGTCTAAAGAAAAAATAGTGAAAATCAATAGTTGAGAAATTACTGTGTACTTGGTATATTGGAGGTGATTTTATGGGTAGTTTGTGGCTTGGAGCTCTGGTTGGTTTCGTTATTACGTTGCTTCTTGGTTGGCTGTTTCCTGGCGTTGGACATTTGATAGGCGGGTTCATAGGTGGATTTGTAGCAGGCATCATTGCTCGCGGAGGCATGTTGAATGGAGCATTAGCAGGTTTCCTCGCTGGGATATTTGGCGGTATCATTATTACAATACTTGCAGCTGTTGGCCTCGCAGTTGTTGGAGGTGTCGCAGGCGGGTTGCTGGGTGGTCTTTTCGGCGGTTTAGCTGGGCTAGCAGTTGGAGTCGTAGCGATTATTCTAGCTATCTTTGGAGCAATAGCATCAACGATAGGCGGTTTAATAGGCGGATTAATTGCCAAATAGAAATTCACTATCATTTTTTTGTCTTATAGATAAAAGTAAGGTACGAGCTACGACAAAAAAAGGAGAAGTTCATTCGCTAATCTTCTTTTGCTATCGGAGCGTTTTTCTTCACTGACTCGATTCCGTCAACGCATCCTTGTTTTGACGCATAGCCTTCATTAACAGCAATCATTTCTCCATTAGCAGTTTTCAACCTAAACCTGTATTTTCAAACTTTATCTACATACCATTCAAAAACTGGTTCTGGCATTTCTATCCCAATTTAAGTGGCTAATTCTGGAGACAAATAGATTTGTAAGTGTACACCAACAGCAACAGCAATCGATATGAGAGACCATTAAATTTTGACCTAAGAATAGACTTTTAATCCGATTGGAAAAAACTGAAAAATAATCTGAGAACCTAAGTTCTCCAATAGTTTCGCGTCTCAGTTTCTTGTCCAGCACTTAGAACGATTAGAAAATGCTCAACCGTCATCATGTGGGTGTGGACTAACAGTCACATACGTTTAACTCCATTAACGTCAATTTACATATTAGAGAGTTTGTTATGAATACGTGGTTAACGATTGCTATAATTGTTGTAATACTTTGGGCTGTTGGATTCTTTGCTCTGCCTGGCGTAGGCTCACTAATACACATACTGCTCGTGATTGCAGTAATCTTATTGCTAGTTTGGCTATTCACTGGCAAAAAACTATGGAAATAAACCCCGCTTTCTTTTTTTACCCCAAATATATTTGGAGAATTAAAAATGTTTGGTCAAAGATATGAACCCACGCAACCCATTAACATATTTATTGCTGCACTCAACGAAGAAGAAGGAGTAGGCGCGACCATATCTGAGCTTTCAGAGAACATCAATGCGAAACGTATTCTAGTAATTGATGGACACAGCCATGATCGGACGGTTGAAGTTGCCAAAGACCATGGTGCAGAAATCATTTTTCAAGATGGCAAAGGTAAAGGCGATGCTTTAGCTAAAGCTGTGAAATGCATTGGTGAGGATGTTGAGTATGTGGTTATCACCGATGCGGACTTTACTTATCCAGCTGAACATGTGCCAGAAATGATTCAGATTCTCGAAAATAACCCACAGGTAGGCATGGTTTGCGGGAACAGGTTTAGTAAACAAACAGAAGGAAATGCATTCAAAGGTCGGTTCACCTTTGGAAATAAATTGTTGGCTTTTGCTCATAGTTTTCTAAATGGAATAGATTTGCAGGATCCATTAACCGGATTGCGGGTTATCCGTGCAGATATTCTCCGGAAATGGGTTATTAAGTCAAAAGGTTTTGACATAGAAGTTGAATTGAATCATCAGGTAGGCAAGCAAGGATTTGAGACAATTGAAGTCCCAATTGAGTATCGAGAGCGATTGGGCGAGAAAAAATTGAAAATGAAGCATGGCGCATCTATTCTTAAGAGAATTGTATTCGAAAGCTTCAATTAACATAATTTAATCTGGCACGCGCATAAAAATATATGTTAGGTTATACCGGCCAATTCAGTAAAGTTCGAAAATCTCCTGAAGCGCCCTGTTTAGCAAATGTTCATTATCTATGTTATTGAACGGCTTTCATGGGATATGCTCTTCAACAAGTTTCTTTGCTCGTTCTTCAGACAGATATTCAGACAGATACATCTGGAGGAGTTCTCTTAGAACTTTCCTTCTCAGTTCCTTGTTTTTTTCATTGTTTGACGCATCATTAATGCAACTATATTGATTGTTAATTGCGCTATTTGGGTTGTTGATGTCGTAATTTTGATTGTTGATATCGCTGTTTGGATTATTCAGATAGTTATCGAAATTGTTGTCTTGAGACTGCAAATCTTTGACAATTCGTCTAAATAGCACACCGATTGTTATAGGCATAAAAATACTCCTTGTAGCTGCTCTATTTCTAAGGCAAAGCAGTCTTATTAGTTTATCAAGTTCCTTCCTTTAAATGAAGAGCTTTTCCTTATTCAAATCAAGAGAAAAAAGAGGATTTTGTGAGTGACGTCTTCACGGGCTATAGGGTTCAAATCTCACCCCTTCACCATTATGTTAAATCATATAAGGGGGTTATCCCGGCGATATCCTCAATTTTTCTTGGCTCGAAGGTTCCCATTTGGCATCTATTCTCCAACTATAGTTAATGTGCCCTGGTACGCCGCGTTTTTCTGCTCTGGAGGCAAGTACAAGGGAGTTGAAAATTGTGTTTGATCTTTCAATTTAAACGGTTAAAAGCTTTACGATCATACTCTGCGCTAAGGTGGAGCACCAAATTATTTCAGATAATTTCCAAGATTTGTTTCCCCTATCCTAAGCTCAGGAAACGTCACAATCAGCTGCTTTGCTAATTCAACTAGTACCTTCTTAACTCCCTCTGTTTTCTCAACATCAATCTTGGGATAAAGCCTAACCACAACTCCGTCATCTTTTCCAGATATCATTGCAAGAAAAACTATCTTCTTATCAGCAGCTATAGCTAATGAATCGATAAGTATCACATTTTTTTCCCGCTCAAGATAAACATCCGTTGTTTTTAGAATGCTATTTTCGTTTCTGATCAACAACGGTTTTAATTCTTCGAAAATGTTCTCGACTGAAACTTTCCCATTTAAAACAACATGAGGCACAACAACTCCTCCCCTTACTCAAATGATTAGGGTAAGCAAATATTAGATTTTCCAATCTCCCAAGCTGTTTGCCCAGTCTGTAGCCATCCAAGAAGCTACTTTGAAATCTGGACTGAAGACTACTAAACCTATTCATACCAACGATAAAAAGACTTATGAAACAGACAACCTCTCCTTTTTTAATTATCCACTCAGTATAACGAGGGCGCTAAATGAGGGAATTCTCGAAACCTGTTGTTGTAGTTTCCAAATGCATCACTTTCGAACCCGTTAGGTGGAACGGGCAAATAATTGCTAGCGAATTCGTGAAAAAGCTTAAGCCCTACGTAAATTTTGTTCCTGTTTGTCCAGAAGTTGAAATAGGACTTGGTGTACCCCGCGATCCTGTCAGAATTGTATTAGTGAACGGAGAAAAAAAACTCCTGCAACCAGCCACGGGTTTCGACTTCACAGACAAAATGACAAAGTTCTCGGAATCTTTCTTGAATTCTTTAGGAGGCAGTTGACGGTTTCATACTCAAGAGTGCTTCTCCAAGTAGTGGTTTCAAAAATGTAAAAGTGTATCCAAGCATCGAAAGAGTCTCATCGATAGAGAAAGCCCCTGGCTTCTTTGGAGGCGCAGTTCTTCAGAAATTTCCTAATTCGGCAATTGAAGATGAGCGTCGTCTGCTTAATCCGCGGATAAGGGAACACTTTCTCACGAAATTATTTACTTTAGCTAGTTTTAGAGAAGTAAAAAAATCTGGGAAAGTCAGAGATCTGGTCAAATTTCAATCTGATAACAAGTACTTGTTTACGGCTTACAATCAGACGGAGCTAAGAATCCTGGGAAAGTTGGTGGCAAACCAAGAACACAAACCTTTTGATGAAACAATGATGAGTTATGAGACTCACTTGCATTATGCTTTGGCGCGTACTCCAAGTGCCGGCGCGAACATAAATGTCATGTTAAAAATAATGGGTTATTTCTCGCATCAACTTTCAAAGGATGAGAAATCCTTCTTCCTTAATTCTGTCGATAATTACAGAGCAGGAAGGTTGCCCTTGAGCGCGTGCTTGAATGTTTTGAAGGCTTGGATAGTTAGGTTCAAACAAGAATACTTATCGAGTCAAACTGTACTCGAACCTTATCCCGAGCAGCTTACAGAACTGGAGATTGTTTTCTCAGAGGTTGATGGAAAGAACTACTGGAAATAAAAAACAAGGTGAACTATACAACTGAGGGATTAAGGTCGTTTTTCAAAAGATTGTGTACTCGCCCAGCTTTAGTTGCCAAGTCAATTGCTTTTATGGCGCTTTTTTCTTTATCTTTTATCTCCAGCATTATATCAAAATCGAAAGGTTCAGTTTCTTTCAATAATAAGTCAAAATCTTCTATATCAATTGTCTCGGAATGCTGCCTTGGCGACCCATTGGGTTCTTGAGAGCTATAGTCAACCATTGGAACTCCATCTCTTTTTTCATTCCATGTCTTTGCAGTAAGCTGAAAAGATTCTGCAGTTGTCAGGTTTTCTGAATTGTTGAGTTTATGATGAAAGACATCGAATAGAATTGGAATTTGGATTTGTGCATTTATTTTGAGGCAGTCGTTCAAATCGTACAAAGTGTCATCATTCTCAATCACTAGGCGCCGAACTATGGAATCATCAAGTTCATTGAATCTTGTTACGAACCTCTCGATGCTTTTCTTTTTGTCTCCGTAAGCGCCGCCAACATGGATTTGAACCTTTGCCGAGGCATCAAGTTTCATCAAGTCAAGTATTTCGACATGATATTTGAGTTCATTTTTGCTTCTTTCAAAAATTTCGTCTTTGATAGAGTTGATCAGAGTAAACTGGTCTGGATGCATTGAGATTCGCATTCTATTTTTAATAATGAACTTGCCGATTTCTTCAAACTCTTCTTGGAAATGCGTTTGCCAGTTGAACCTGTTTATTGGATGAGAGGCAAAAGGAACTAAGTCTGAGGAAATTCTAAGAAACAATAGTTTATGTTCAAGATTGAACTGCAAAATTCGCCTCAAACATTCCAAGTTATTCTTTACTGTTTGCTTAACACGGCTTTCAGTATAAGATTTTAACCTAAAAGTGCTGCTAGCGGTACAACCAATGGTTCTATTGATGCAAGGATAACCGATTCTCATTAGTCAGCCACATTATCTAATTGATTATCTTGTTTTAAAGCTCGCTATTTTCATAGACGTTAGGGATTAGTTTTGTTGGGTTATGACTATGCTAAAAAAGTAGAAGGGAGATTAGTAATTGCTGGTGTTAGAAGTGACGAAAGTAGAGATGCCGAAAATGAAAGAAAACGAGATTGAACAATTAATTGGAGAGCAATTTCTTTGTCGTATAGCTTTCAAAGGTGACTTGCAGCCGTATATCGCTCCTTTTCAGTACGCTTATGTTAAGGGCATTCTTTACTTTCATTTCACAGATTACGGGAAGAAGATGAGTTTTTTCAAGCAAGAAACCCCGGTTTGCGTTGAGATAGAACGATATACTCCAAATCTTAGCGAATATGGGTTTGTAGTGCTTACTGGAAAACTTAGATTGGTGGAGAATCGAGAAGAAAGGAAAATTGCAATTGAAAAGATGGCTGAAGTGGGGAAACAGAAACTTTCGGAAAACTTTCTTTTGGCTCATGGCTTTTCCATGGGTTCAGATTGGAGCGATTTTACTGCAGACAAACCGATTTTGATAATAAAGCTTGATGAAGTTACTGAAAAGATAGGGCTCAAGTCACCTTAACTTACCGCAAAAACTATTGCGGCCAGAGGAAGCGGGACCTGTGGAAAGAACATTTGACGATTTCTCCGCAAAGCGCGCTGGATAAACATAAGAAATATTAGTAGACCAATTTTTTCAAAGAAATGTCTGTGAATTCGATCTTCTCAAGAATTTCTTTTTTCCTTTTTGGAACTATGGTATTCCGTATTTTCCAGTGAGTGAGTCTTTAAAGATTTGTAGTTGGGGTGGGTAATAAGTGAAAACTATGAAAGCAAGGGCTAACAAAATGATAGCGGCAACAAAGATTTTGTTAAGGTTTCCTGTTAGTTGTCTGTAGGTTAGTAATTTGTAGCTTAGCAGCTGTCCTATTATCACAGCAACCACGAAGGATGAAATGTCTATTGCAAAAATGCTTTTTCCGCTCAACGCAGTATAAAAGTAGAATACGAGTGGAATGATGGTTACCATGAGATAAGCGCCTATTGCTTTGGCAGTGAAAAAGTTGTTTGCCGCTTTTCTAAGCAGTGTGTATTCAATTACTGTAAGAAGTAGGGCGGGCCAGAAAGCCAGCTTTAGATGTTCCCACACACTCTCGTTTACAGCTGAGAACGCACCGACGATTGGTTGATTGCCTGATAAAGCAAAGGTGAAATGGAGCGCGCTTCCAAGAAAAATTATGAAAACCACTCCAATTAATTCATAGATGAAAACAATTTTGTTTGCCGCTGTAGCCATTTGGGCCCCCTTAAGACGAATATTGTTTTAAACCCAATATAAGATTTGGGCGTTCCCAGCTCTGTCTCGACATTATTGTTTGTCTTTTAAGGATTTTGGCGTTGGTTCAAAAAGTACTTCGTGGACAAAATCAATAGGCTTGTTCGCCAAAAATCTTTGTACTTATACACTATTTCGGAGGCTATCACTGGCCTTAACAACGAGGAATTTATCGTCGTTTTGGATGATTTTACTATCTTCCAGAACGGCGAAGTCTTGCACTATTTGCCTTGTCAAATTTTATCACCATGAAATTGGAAACTTTCTAGTAGGAGAATAGGTGGGGTTGTATCAATGCTCGAAGGTTGTAATGCAAAATTTACTACTTTGAGTAAGTATCTAAGAAAGTGAACCTAAATTTCACTTTTAAATAACAAAACATTCCCTGTAAAATAGAGAAAAGCAGAAAAAATGCTTCTTTGCTGTCTAAACCTTTTGTCTTGCAAAACAGTATCTGCAAGAAAAGCATGAATCTTAATGAAGCGAGAAGAAGCAATGCAAGTTACCAAAGCTTTAACAGAATTAACTGAAAGCTACAAAGACCTATACCGTCGAATAAAAGGCACCTAACGGGAAGTTGCAGCTACAAAGAAGCTTTGGCGTGTAGGCAACAAATCAAAGCTTATTAAAATTGGAGTAGCCTGAATCATGTTTCCAGACCCTTCCCCCACAGGTGAGCTTATAGGCGCTGGTTTTACTGCTGCTGGCTTGGTTCAAAAAGGAATCCAAAAACAAACTATTTACCTTGGAGACATCAAGAAGACCTTCGAAAGCACGCTAAGAGACGTTCATTTCACTATGCAGAGCATGCGTTTATGGAAAAACCTGGGCTTCACCCGTTGTTTGATATGGGTTCATCAGGGTCTATGCGTACATTTATCTCTATTACTTCATCAAATTCTTTTTTCACCAGTTCTTCTATTTCGTATGCTATTTTGCCCGAATCCCTAACGGTTAAGTCAGCGTCAACCACAACGTGCAAATCCCCAATGAAGTAAGGATGTTCTAAGCAATAGAACAGACACTTTAAAAATTCTATAAGATTTTAATTACGCCAAAACATGTTGTAGTGGTTTGTCGGTTTGAGGTTTGTACTTGAAGCTGAATGTAAAGCGGTTTTGGCTGCTACTGTTGATTAGTTTTTTTTCTTGTCGAAACCTGTTATTTTAGTTTATGCTGTGTCCTGCTCTTCGTATCCAGTGTGGGTTGCGCCATTTGTATTAACTGAGGATTACTGGAAACTATTAAGAAGTCCAGGAGCTTTTTCTCATAAAAAGCTTAAGCGCGCGCTGAGTTCGTACATGTCAGTTTCACTTGATTTTCAGGTTCTGGGCAAACTCCTCTGCATGTTTGAGGTCTTCAGCGTTAGGTTTGCCCTTATTCATTCCACCAAAATATTTGAGAAAGAGGTTGGTGTTGAAACCTTTGCATTGAAATTCATCAACAATTGTGTAGCCCTTAAAGTTCAGTTTTTGCTTAAGAGTTGAATGATCTTTGACTAGTTTCTTCTTCCCTGTTACGCCAGCGGTTGAAAAAATAAATGCTTTCTTGTTGTCAACGTGTGGCAGTTTGTCAGCAAGATCAAGCAGAACCTTGTAGTGTTTTCCGCTATCTATCCCTGCACCAAAACCTACTAAGTCATATTTTTGTAGGTCTTCTGGGTTAGTCTGTTGAGTTGTTTTAATTTCTGCATCAAGCGCTTTCGCAATAGCTTCCGCTACTTTTTGAGTGTTGTTGTGATGGTAAGAAAATACAATCAGTAAAGACTTCATAGGCAAAACCATATCAGCTATTATTTTGCTCCACAGTTATTACAACATTTCCTTTTTAATCCTTAGCTTCAAGCTCGCGCTGCACAATTAGCCTCCCTGTTTAGACCCACTGCCATGAATACCAAATGGTCAGTGCGTTAAACACGAGGCCTACAATTATCAAGAATTTGTCATAAGCGGATGGGTAAGTAGGTAGCCTAAAAAGATTAAAACCAAAAAACCCTATGGCTGCGATGATGTTTGCCCAGCGATTCACAGGATACGGCAATGTCAAGGACAAGATAAGCATAACAATTGAAATCAGCATTAATGTCGCCATTCCCATCAGCATTTTTTGAGTCATTTTCTTGCCCTCTATTACTCCTACTTTAAAGTCACCAGCAAATATTCGCAGCACATCTCCTAAGAGATAAGTCAACATCAGAGCTACCCACAATCCTGAAAGGATTATTTGCACATCTTCCCATAATTCAATGAACTCCTCACGCCTTATGTGGAACAATTATGACTACATTTCCTTTCTTGTGTCCCGCTTCAACATATCGATGTGCCTCGACAATTTGTTCCAGCGGATAGCGTCTATCTACAACCGGTTTCAACTTTCCTGACTCGACAAGCCCCTTAAGGACCACCAAATCATCAGCTTCAACCTTAAAAGACTGCCAGGTAGAAAGAAAAACACCTTTTTTCTCAAGCGACCCTTTGATGAATGAGCGAGAAATTTTGCCTACGGCATCAAAAATGACATCGTAGGTTTGAGAGTTTTTGGTGAAATCTTCCCGGGTGTAGTCAATCACGTTATCTGTCTCTAAAGATTTGACTAATTCCACATTATTGTTGCTGCATACTCCAGTGACTTCGGCTCCATAGTATTTAGCTAGCTGAACTGCATAAGTGCCAACGCTTCCTGATGCACCGAAGATTAGAATTTTTTGTCCCTTCTGGATGTTTGCCTTTCTCATAAAAATCAACGCTGTAATTCCCCCAACAGGAACAGCGGCGGCTTCCTCAAAGGTCAGATTAACTGGTTTTTTTTCAATTCTAATTACTGTTTTTGGCGATTTAATCTCCGGCATCTCTGGCAGACATATGTACTCGGCATAGCCGCCGCCAAAATCAGTCTCTGCAAAAACCTCATCCCCAGCCTTAAATTTTGTCACACTGTTGCCTACTGCTTCAATTACCCCAGATATCTCCATCCCAAGTGTCTTTTTCTTTGGCCCTGTTAAACCTAAAGCGAACCGTGCAGGGAGCCAGAAATGGGCTGGCACTTTGAAGCCTCGCATTCTTATGTCTCCTGCCGTCACGGTTGTGGCATTTATTTTCACCAGTACTTCATTGTCCTTTGGAACGGGTTTTTCTATTTCCTTGAGTTTAAGAACCTCTGGGGAGCCATATTTTTCATAGATAATTGCTTTCATTTTCATAAATGCTAATTACTTTTAACGAATATAAGAGCGCGCACTTATTCCCATTTTCCGTTTGTTTGTTTAAACTGCATCTGAATTACACGACAATCCTCACACCATATCCGACGCATCTTAGAAACTGAGTTATCGTGGGATGTCTTTGGTGTAGTGGCGGGTTTCTTTCTTGCAGACAGGACACATTAACCAGTCTGCAAAGTGCGCGTCAGCTTGATTCAACAAAAAACCTCCTCATCTAACATAAATCTCCAAGTTTCTTCTGGTCTTCAACAAACTCACATGAGTCGGGTTCTTTCAAATCCTTACCGCGGTGATTGCGCATGTCGCTGATTCTGCTGGAATTTTGCGCTTTGTAGTTGTTTTGCCAATGTTGTTATTTCATAGCAAGATTCAACGCTTGGTTGACTGTTAGTATTTGCGCTCCAGATGTTTTTGCGTAATTTAAGAAACTGGTAAAGTCTTCTACACTAATTCCTCCATAAGTTACAGAGTCTTTGTAGCTAGCGACGTTGTGAAAATAGAAAACTGTCCATTGATTGCTATTTACTGTGTGGTCAACCATGCTTTTTAGTGCTGGAAGCAAATTGGCATACTGTGCGCCTTGACTTTGACCATAAACCGCTGAAAGCTGAAATGGCGCATTCGCAATTGTCATAGGCGAATAAAATACTATTCGTGTAGAACGGTAATATTGGCTTGCAATGCTGTTTGCATAGTTAAGGTCGCCTGTGCCGTAAGGGTAAGCAAAGTTGTTTACAGTTAACCCATAGGATTGTAGTGTTGCTTTGCTTTCGGAGTATTCTTGGCGTATTTGTGTTTCATTTAGTTTGGTAAAGTCGGGGTGACTGACTGAGTGGCTGCCTATTTCGTTTCCGGCGTTTTGCATCTGCAGCAATTCGGATGTAGTTATTTTGTTGTATGGGTTGTCGGCGGGGAAGTTTCCTGTTGGTATGTAGAATGTTCCAACGATGTTTCTGTCTCGCATCAGCGGAAATGCGGTAGTGTATTGGCTGCGTGTGCCATCATCGAAAGTGATTGAAATCACACCTCTAGATGTAGTAGGACTGGGAGTGGGTGTTGGTGTGGGAGCTTGAGTGGGCGTAGGAGTAGCGGTAGGTGTTGGTGTTAGATCAGGGGTGGGTGTTGGTGTTGGAGCAGCAGTAGGAGAGGGGGTAGGTGCAGGTGTTACAGTTGGTGTCGGTGTTGGAGTTAACGTTGGTGTTGGAGTTGGCGTCTCAGAAGGAAAAACAGTGGGCTCAAAAGGGATTGTTGGAGCTGGGTTAAATGAGAAAGAAATTGGGAATGGTGAGTGAGTTGCGATGGGAGTGAGGGTTGCTATTGGAGTTGATGTGGGTTCAGGGATTTGAGTTGGAGTAGATATGGGCGCTGTTTGTTTAGGAGAAGGCATTGGTGTTTGAATAGGTGTGTTTGAAGTGGTTGAAGGCGGCAAAATAGGCTCAGATGGGAAGGTTATCCCAAGGAGACTTGCCCCAGCGCTTCCGAGAGCCATAGCGACTATTATTATGACTGCAAGCACTTTCATTATTGCCTTCTGCGAAACTATAATATTCACAGTATAGCTTCTCCCAGTTCAGTTATTATTCTCGTTCATCCGTCAATTTGAATAAAAGGCTTATTCTCAAACACGAAATGTCTATTCTTCACTAAAGAAAGGAGAAAACAAACAAAATTTATAGAAAACAATCCACTTTCATATGTTTTTGTTAGTCCTCCTTTCCTGTTTTTTGAAAAAATATAATTAATGTCGGTTGGAAAAATTCAGAGTTGTGCGGGTCATATCTCCACTGCTTTTAGGATTCGAATCCCCCGCACCAATATTTTGCTAATTTTGCTATCCTCATGGTTCAAATCTCATGCGCATCTATAGGTAAGAATAGGAAAAAGGTGGAATTGCATGTGAAATCTCAATTTTCTGAGGGAGTTTTTAATCCAAATTCTTGATCCTGCAGAACCCAACAAAAAAACCTGTCGGATATTCACCTGTCGCATTCCTACTGATTATTAGTAATTTCTCTTTGCGCTGTTTTGCTCATTAAGCATGTAGATGTAAGTTTTTTAAAATTTTGCTTTAGAATCCGTTAGTTTGTTCAAAAGTGACCTTGTCCACTTGAATAGAACCAATAATTTCTAATTTCTGAATTGACCTCTATATTAGGTAATTTTCTTCTCCATTCTTGTTCAATTTCGGAATGGTTATGGTGAATTTGGCTCCTTTGCCGGGTTCACCATTCTCCTCAATTCTCCAGCTATAAACATCTATCATTCTTTTTGTGAGAAATAGCCCAAAGCCTGTGCTGCCACCTGTGCTGAAGCCTTCTTTGAATAAACTCGGTTTATTCTCAAAAGAGATGCCTACACCATCATCTTCATAAACTAATTTTAGACCGTCCTCCTCCATTTTTTCATAGTGCACTCTTATTGTTGTAGTTTTTTCGCCGTATTTTCTTGTATTATCTATGAAATTGTAGAATAGTTGTCTCAGAAATGAGTCTGCAAGAACCGTTAACCCTTGGCACTCATTTTTTATCGTTGGAATAGGTCCAGAAAAGAGAGCCACTGCTTCCTTTAGTTTCTCTTCTACATTAACATAGGTCAACTCTTCTACACCAATTTGCTCATACATTTTGGCAAAATCAAAAATCTTAACAGTTTCTGCCACAGCTTGCTCCATCTTGCTAAGCCCATCCACAACGTCTGCCAAATCACTATGTTTTTTCTTAAGAATATACGCATAACCCGTAACTGCCGAAAGCTTGTTACGGACATCATGCCTAGTTAAACTTCCCACTACTCGGAGCTTTTCATTCATCATCTCAATTCTGCGACCACTTTCCCTTAGTTTCTCCTCATTCTTTTTGCGTTCAGTAATATCTACAAAGAATGCAACTGTCGAAACAAATTTTCCATCCTTGAATATAGGACAGGCGTTTCCACTTACAACAATCTCCTTTCCATCCTTAGCAACGAAAATAGTCTCAACGTTACGAATACACACTCCGTTCATTACTTGTTTGAAAACATTCATGCAATATTGTAAATGATCCTTTCGAATTACATTCATAATGGTGATTCTTTCTATGTCCTTGTCAGTGTAGCCTAACACCTGTTTCCATTCCTCATTAACAAAGACATATCTGCCTTCAGCATCAACGGATTGAACTATCACATTAGCAGCATTAAGCAAAGTCCTGTGTTTTTCTTCAGCCTGCTTTAACCTCTCCTCTGTTTCTTTTTGTTCTGTGATAAAAGTCTGATAGCAATTTTTTTTCGGAGAAACACCCAAATCCATTAGATGTTTATTAGCCCAAATCACCCGATAATCCTTGTCGATGACAGCTAAACCCACATCTAATCCTTCACCTACCCTTTCAAGAACCTCTAAAGTTCCACTTAGTTTTTTTTCGGCATTTTTCCGTTCAGTGATGTTATCAAATAACGTAATAAAGTATCCTTTTTCTGGACTATATGCAGTAATGGACAACCAGATTTTAATTGGGCTGAAAAATAATTCAAATTGTTCTTCTTTTCCAGTTAAAGCAACTCTTCCATAGATTTCAAATACTTCCGGGTTGGTTTTTTCAATTCCTGGAATTGCTTCAGTAACTTTTTTTCCAATAACTGCTTCTTTTTTTAACCCCGTTAGTTTTGTAAAAGCGTCATTAACTTCAATGTAAACGAAATCTACGGGTTTGTTTTCTTTGTCGTAGATCATTTTGCAGTGTGCAAAGCCGTTCAGCATGTTTGAGAATAGATAGCTGTATTTTGTTTCGGTTTTGATCAAGTTTTGTTTAGCTTTCTGGTGCTCAACACATGAACGTATGCTGTGGACAAGTTCGCCATAGATGGTTTCGGGTGAGCCTTGTTTGTTATGGTAACCATCTGCACCAAGATTTAACGCCTTAATTGCAACTTCTTCTCTTCCTTTGCCTGTAAACAAAATGAATGGAATCTGAATGTTTCGCTCTCGGAGCTCTTTTAGGAATTGTAATCCATCTTTTTGAGGCATCTCATAATCGGAAACAACAACATCGTATTGTCCTTGTTGACAGTTTTTTTAAGGCTTCATCCACACAGCAGGCGTTGTCAATTTCAAAGTTGTCCATATCCATTAGAATTAGCTTTGAGGTTTCCAGAACAAGCGGGTCATCATCTACATGTAAAATGCGAATGGCACTCTTCTTGTTTAAAGCAGCCAATTCAGATACATCTATGACTATCCCGTTCTGATTGAGGGTTTGTATTAGCCATGCCCCACTACATACTAACGAGTTGATTATTAGTCCCTTATGAATTCAGAATACCTAAAACATTGACTCAGATGTTGCCAATCTTGAGTTTAAATGCAGAAATACTGTGTGCGGATTAGAGTTTAGATCAAATAAGTAGATATAAGATGAACGATTTCTTTGCTTTATAGTTTTAAGTAAACAAAAATGTATTATGCGAGATACGACTAATGTGGTATGTGGGATGACTATATTTGAAGCCCGCAAACAAACTCCACAAAAAAGTGCTGAAACGGGAAAAAAACAAAGCATTGCCTTTCCCAATTTTTAAACGAAACAACTATTTTTTTGGAAAAATTTTGACGCCGACAGATTTTCAGGTCGAGCAAAACTATTTCATCAACAAACAGAGATTGATGAACCGAACGCTCTTTGGGATGGGAGTGGTATGCGGACTTGAAGTCACAGCTGACAAATCTGCGGGTGTCATTCGTTTGAGCGAAGGCTTTGCATTGGATGGTTATGGACGAGAAATAGTGTTACCCCAAGGGTTCAGATTCAATTTAAATCGGAAATTCACTCCAAAAGAAGTTGGCAAGGCAAGAGAACTCTTCGTTTGGATAAGATACGATGAAAACATGACTGACCCAACCCCTGCAATCGGAGATGCAGAAACAAAATTCAATATGATTACCGAGGGGTCAAAAATAGAGGTTGATTGGGTTCCGCCCGAATCTTCTTCAATCGAAAAAATGGTTTTGGCTAAAGTAACCGTTGAAACAAACGAAAACAAGATTTTCAGTCGGCAAAATTGACAATTTGGCAATGGTGAATGGTGTTTCACTAAGGAAGGTGGTAATTAGCTGCCAACAATTTTGGGATTCACGAAAAATCATCATAAAATCAAGATTCCTAAAATAACGTGACAACTGAGTTTAGAAAAACCTTCAAGGCGAGAACTTTAATTGAATTAAAAAATGCCTTTAACTTATTTTTTGACAAGTTTTTTATACATTATAGAGCAAAAGAAAGGGTGGTTAAATTGCGATTGTTATCTTCAAGGTATGGAATAACCAAAATAATAGTTGCCCTTCTGATAGTTGTGTTCGCTTTGGCAGCCGTTGCGATAAGTTACTACGCCGCAACAAGACTTCTTTCCCAAAACAGCTCCCCAACGCCCACGCCTCCGCCTGAGCCAACAGTTTCACCTACGCCAATCTCTTCATTTCCAATAACACCAACACCAATTACTAAACCAACACCCCTGAGTTTCAGCTAGCCCAACATACCCATTTCCTACCGAGATAACAACGCAAGAAAAAATACGCGACTCTGCAATGAACTTCATAAAATCTAACCATCCTGAGACTGCAGTGTTCGTGAAAGATTTAGTTTGGACGGGAGGAAGAGTAACGCCTGCAAACATTGTGGGAGCAGAAACATACATGTACTATAGCAATGGCTGGAATGTTACAATCAATTATCCAGTAGTTCCAAACTCTATTTACAGTATTGTTGCAGACTACTCAGCGCCTTCAACTGGTATTCCTTACAGAATAATCTGGGTTGGCACATCGCAAAATGAAGTCATCAAGGAAACAAGCTACGTCTTTGCGCAATAGTAACAGCTTGCCCTTTCTGGCTTTTGATGACTTTTAGTTCCCCAACCTGTCAAAGTGCAATCAACAACCTCTTTACAATCAACAACAACCAATATGTAAAAGACTCCATCATTTCAACAACAACCAAACAAAACCCAAACCACAACCCAAAACCAAAAGGAAAGCTTAGAAATATCCGCCCAGCGAGCTTGTGCACACAAAACGCTTACAACAACCAGAAAGAAACTTAAATTATACAAATATATCTACCAAAAACAGCTTTGTCAATATCTTAAACGCGACTGTTTTATCAGATATATTTTCTCTTTGGGCGAAAGCTTTTCTCCTTTGGATTCCCTGTTCTTACTTTGATCCTTAGAATAAAAAAAATTTATCGAGAGATCTTTAAAGGGTTGGAAGCAATTCGATTTGAGAATTTGCTCTTGAGCACACCTTCGCGTTGCCTTTATTATGCGTTGCAGATTAATCTGTTGACTTCTGTAACTGCTTTAATTGAGACTTCTAGCATATCGTCGGTGGGCTCTTTGGTGGTTAAGTGTTGAAATGCCAAGCCAGGCGCGATGAAGACTTTGGTGACTGGCGAATCTTTGTATTTGCCGCTTAGCCTAAGCAGTTCATAGGAGATTCCTGCGATAACCGGGATTAGCAGCATACGGTAAGCTAGGTTTATAGCGAAACCCATTTTGGGCATTATCGTAGGCATTATGGTGAATAAAACGATACTGATTATTAGCACTATGAATAAGAAGCTAGTTCCGCATCTTGGGTGCAACCGCGAATAATGCTTGACGTGCTCTACGTCCATCGGAACTCCTGCTTCATGGGCATTGATGGCTTTGTGTTCTGCGCCATGGTACATAAGTACCCGCTTGTATTGACCCCACAACGAGATGGCTGATAAGTAACCTACAAACATCGCTAGGCGTATGATTGCTTCAGCAACATTGAAGACGAGGCTGCCCACCTCGAGTCCCAGCCATGTAGATAAAAGGAAGGGCGCTAGGAAAAAAACAGCTGTTATACCCAAAACGCCCGCAATAAGCACTGCTATCTCCAAAACCCCAAATTCTATCTTTTCTGGTCCTTTGCCATCTTCGCCTTCAATTTCAAATGCATTATTCGCAGAAAACATTATGCTTTTGATGCCAATATGCAGGCTTTCAACCATGTTCACAATGCCTCTGAAAAATGGGAACCCGAGAATCCTGTATTTTTCCGAAATGGGATTGATCTGTTTTATGTCGGTAACTATTTCCTTTTTTGGGGTTCTTACGCAGGCAACAACGTGTTTTCTGGAACGAATCATTACTCCTTCAATTAGAGCTTGTCCACCAAAAGCCAATGAAGGTTCTTTTTTCAAGTTATTTGACAGCTCTCCTCACCTAACCCAACAATACAGCGCATTTTATGTTTATTCAAAGATACACGTCAACATATAAATGCCGCTGGCAAAAACCAAAAATAACTTGTATTGACATTACTTGCAGTCGCGGCATTTTCCGTTTTCAAAATTCATTATTGTAGATTAATTGGGGCTATGATCGAGCGGAAAGCGTTTAATGTGCAAGGTGTGACTGAATCCCATCCTTAACGGACATCATATTATTCTTTTTTAATAGAACGGTTCCAAACACGTTTGAAAACAACCCACCCAAACACCAATGCAACCACCGCGACAACAGCGCCGGCGGCGACAAACAACAGCGACCCCGTTTGGGGAGTAGCTGCAACTATCATCAATGGGCGCATCATTTCGTTGTCCTCATGATCAAGAATATGGCAGTGCCAAACGTACCCAGAACCAACTGTTGGATCAAACTTGTAATCAGAACCGTCTTGGGGTGCAAATCTAATTCTAATCACCGTAACCATGCCAGCTTCAGCTTGAATAGTGTCTTTCCAGCCCTGTTCACTAAAAGCGGGTTTAATAGGCTCACCAATCAGGTACTGATCTAACGAAGCAACATTAATGGTGCTATGATTCAGAGGAAGGTCGCCATTTAGGGCTGTCCAATCAGTAAAATATTCATTGGAATCAAATCTACGGCGCTCAACAAGTTGGAACTGGACAAGATGCAGATGAATTGGATGTGAATTCATTGTCGGATTGACAATTACCCAATCTTCAGTTGAACCTAATTCGGGATTCTCAGAAACTGGCGCGCTCCACCGTTGTCCATCAAGCAGCATCGATAACGTCTCAGGCACGGCTTGCTCAACTAAAGTAAATGTTCTAGTTTTAGAAGGCGAAGGCAAATTTGGAAAGTTACCTGTCAGCGTCGGATTTAATTCTGAGGGCAAAGACTGCGGTGATACCCCTTTATTGTCAGTGACTGTGAATTGCATAATTTGACCCAAAGTTTGCTTTGCATCATTCGCTGTTGAATCCAAATTTTCGAGAATAATTTTTTCGCCAGGCAACACGTTAGAGAAATCTACCAACAGGTCAACTCGTTCACCCGGCGAAATCCTAAGGACAGTGAGTGATGCTGGGGCTTTAAGGTACCCGCCATCACTTCCTATTTGTGTAAAACGCATGTTGTTTGAGAAATGCAATAGGTAGAAGCGAGAGTTTGACCCATCCAAAATTCGAATACGGTACTGACCTTGTTTAACATCCATATTTGGCCACACCTTTCCATTCACCATTATGGTGTTCCCAAAAAACGTGGAGTTCCAATATGGATGAACCGATGGTGCGCTGCCTTCAGTGGGGAAATAAAGTGAGCCGTCAGAGAGAAAATTCCTATCCTGAATCGCAAGAGGAATTTCAAACTCGCCACTAGGCAACAAATCCTCAACCGAATCGCTAGGGTTTCTCAGCAAGTAGAAACCAGCAAGTCCAGACATAACATTAAGACGAGTTATTCCCATAGCGTGGTCATGATACCAAAGTGTGGCGGCTTGCTGCTCATTGGGGTAACTAAACACTGCTGCATTAGGATCAGTTGGCAACTCAGTACTATATGCATCTCCGTGTAAACCATTTGGGGTCCACCATGCTTCAGGGTTTCCATCCGAACTCGGCGAAACTTCCCCTCCATGTAAATGCATCACAATGGGAACTGGACTTTGGGCTTGAGGATAACCGCTTGGAAATGGCGGGGCAGAAATTGAGTTAGGCATCTCCATATTGTTAGGGTTGGCCCAATCTATTGTTGGGTCAACAGCAAACATATGTGATAAAGGGTTTCCTGAAGCGTCGATAAGGTTATTTACCCATTTCACTTGAGCTGGAACACCGCGAATAGCTTCAAAAGTGCATCCTGGAGTGCTCTGGATTAAACCCAAGGTTTCTCCTGTTACCGCATCTTTGGCTGTTCCCTCAAATCCCCAAACTTTAGTTGATCCGAATCCAGTTGGTTTTCCACTGGAATCCATAATTGGCAATATTTGTTGCTCAAATTCACGCACGTTAACGACGTATTCTTGTCGTATTAGTTTGCCAGAGTCGTCTGTAACGTTGTTTGGAACATAGATTGGGGGAGCTCCGGCAAGTTGGTTTACCCATTTAGGGATAACTCGCGGATCCAGAAGGTTTGGAGTCTGCGCGAAAACATCTTGAGTTACGATACCTGAAAACGCCGGGATTAACAAGATAATTATTAAGAAAAGGCAGATTCGATTCTTCATTTAAATCTCTCCAAAAGTCAGAGCTTTCCTAATTTACTACTATAATCAAGAGATATTTAAGAATGACAATCCAATAGCGTTCTCAAAATTTCTGTCGTCAAGGTTAAAAAAAATCTAAAACAGCTACTTTTCACTATCTTAGTCAAAACACATTTTTTCAAGTAGAAAACCTTATCTTTTAAGTAACAAGTTTTATTATGAGACTTTTTACTTGTAAAAAGTCGATTTGTCCGCTAAGTAGGATGTAAATAATGTCTGAACATAAACCTGAATGGCCTGAATCGGGCGACCTTGTTATTGCCACGGTAGAGAGTGTGATGGATTACGGAGCATACGCTAACCTAGATGAATACAGTAGACGAGGTTTTCTTCATATCTCCGAAATATCCAGTGCCCGAATAAGAAACGTCCGCGACTTCGTCCGCGAAAACCAGAAAATGGTCCTGAAAGTTCTCCGCGTAGACGTTGAAAAAGGACACATTGACCTATCGTTAAGACGAGTTACCAAACGTGAACGTATAGAAAAAATTAAATCATGGAAAAAAGACCGCAAAGGAGATGCGCTTCTGCATGCCGTAGCTGAGAAGTCGGGTTTACCCATCCATGAAGTCTACCAAAAAGCAGGAGTTATACTTGAAGAAAAATTCGGTCTATACGATGGCTTCGAAAAAGTAGTAAAAGAAGGCGCAGAAATCTTAACTAAACTCGCAATTCCCGAAGACCTAGCCAAAGTTATTGCCCAAGTTGCAGAAGAACGCATAAAAATTAAGACAGTAAAAGTCAAAGGTGTCATTGAGGTTCGTTGCATGAAGCCAAACGGTGTCCGATGTATCCAAGAAGCATTCAGTCGAGCCAAGAAAGCCCAAGAAGCAAAAGACGCCAAAATCGAATTCTCAGTAATCGCTGCCCCAAAATACAGTGTTGAAGTTTCAGCTGACAATTGGAAACGTGCCGAAGAAGTGCTCGATAACGTAAGTGAAAACGTAGTTACCAACATTTCTCAAGCAGGCGGACAAGGGACTTTTAAGAGAGAGAAATAGACGGTGAGTTTTTGAGAGAATCCGCCCAGAAATTAGAATGGGGTCAAGTAGAGAGGATCGGTAAAGGAACGAAGGCAAACTATGATTCAGAAAAGAAAGTTCTTACTTTTTGCTTTAACCGAGGCCCCGATACATCAAGTGAGTTGTTGAGAGCCTCGCGTGAACTTCTAATGAAGGAGCTGCGCGAACTAGGCTATGTTAGCCGCATGAAGTATAACGGAGAAGTTGTTGTTGATTGTGTTCAAGAGAGTGATGTGGTTCTTGTCAAGAAAAACCACAAACTCATGATTCGCTTGAACAAAAAGCAAGCTGAAGAAAAAGCCAAATCTGCCTCAGAATCGCTCGATTCTAAGGTTGAGAGTCAAAGTAGAATAAAATTTTCGTAAATTCCCTCAAAATAGTTGACTTTGGATTTTGGTAGCTTAATCATCTCTTGGAAATGCCCCTTATTTTTAAGGGGTTTTGGGAAAACAACTAAATACTTGACTATGGCAGTGTTAGAGCTATGGCTATTAAACGGAAAGGATCATCTAAGAAAATTTACATTGCAGTTTTTCTCTTAATTGTTCTTATAGCGGCAACTGGGGCAATAGTTTACTCTTACTATGGGGCAGGGAATCCATCTGTTGAAGAAGTAACACCAGGCGTCAACGTTGGTGACACCTTCACTTACAGTATACATAGCACATCAAATTTAATTGGTTTAGACGCAGTGGAACCTGCGGGATTCTCGCAGTATAACGATACGGACTACTATAAAGTTACAATAACGGGTGTAAACGGCAGTACGGTATCGATGGATTCAGTGTGGCGATTCATTAATGGAACAGAAAGGACTTACCAGCAAACCATTAACATTGCAAATGGCTTGCAAACTAACCAATACACAGGGTTTTGGGCACTTTACGCTCCAAACCTTAACTTAAATGACAAGGTTCGTCCAAGCGGAAATGACGGACTAATCGTTAACAGCACCGACACTGAAACATACGCTAACAGTACCAGACAAAGAAATTCTTGGTCATTGCAAAACGACTTCTTCGACGTAAACGACCCAACTTACAGTACACTTCAAAGAAAAATCACAACTGTCTTTTTCGATAAAGAAACAGGAATGCTCGAAACTTTAAGCGACGTACAAAGATTCAACAACCCAGCAATGGACTTAGTAATCGCTTGGAAACTTGTCAGCTCATCAGTTTGGGACGTCTAAAAGTTCCCGACTCCATTCTTATTGAATAAGGTAACTTTAGTGAATGAATATTTTGGCGATTTCTCTTCACTTGATGGTTTTTACTTTTTTCCACTTGAAGTTGTAAATACTTTGAAAGAACTCAGCTCAAGTTTCCAATCCAATTGAAAATTATACGTTTTTTAATGGAAAAAATGAAATAGTCAAGCGCTAAACAATTACATGCAGAGGCCAGCTAATTGTCGTTTAAAGCGAAAATGCATGAAGCAGCAAAAAGCAAGGATTCACGCATTATTTTAGCATTGGATCTTCCATTCGAAGCCGCTGGGAACCGAGATAAAATTTTGGCTAAGGCGCAAAAGATCCTTAAGGCTGTTCATCCCTATGTTTGCGCGGTTAAGATAAATCATCATTTGACTCTTCCCCTAGGCACCTTTGATGGTGTGCAACAGCTTGTGGAGCAGATACACGGTTATGGCATGCTTGCAATCATGGATGCCAAAGTCAACGACATCGGCAACACCAACCAAATAATTGCAGAGTACTATTTTGCCGCAGGTTTTGATGCCATAATAGCTAATCCTTTTGTTGGTTGGGATGAAGGCTTAAAACCGCTCTTCGACGTTTCAAAGCGGCTTAACAGAGGCGTAATACTGCTCACTTACATGAGCCATAAAGGAGCAAACGAAGGCTACGGACAAACAATAATTGACCCAGAAACAGGCCAACAAACACCGCAATACATCTCCTTTGCAAGGAAAGCTTTGAAATGGGGTGCTGACGGAGTAGTGGTTGGAGCCACGGTTCCTGCGAAGATTGCTGAGAGTAAAGCAGATACTAGGTGAAAAGTTGCAATTTACTCTCCTGGCGTGGGTGCACAGGGAGGAGCTGCAGAAACAGCGATTAAAGCAGGTGCCAGCTTCCTAATTGTTGGAAGAGAAATAATCAGCTCTGATAACCCAGCATACGCCGCCCGGTCACTTTATGATTCAATAAAGGGGATTTAGCTGCAGTTTATCTGCGTTTGTTTTCCCAAAGCTCTTTTTTGAGCAAGTCACGTACCGAAGACCTGATCACGCTGCTTCGGCTCGGATACATGTTGGCTCGGACTAATTCATCCAGCCCTTCTAGGTACGCTTCTGGTAATAGAACTGTTACAAGCTTCAATTTGTTTTATCCTCCTCAAACAATATCATGCATATAACATGTGGCAAATATAAGAGTTAGCGTGGCAAAACCCTAACTAATCACAATTTCCGAAGCTGATTTAATGTTCCAAGAAATGTACCGTCTAAAAGGTAAAGCTCTGCATTATCTACATCCACCGCTTCGGAGCGCAAAACCGGTCCAATCAACGCTTCGCTGCCGATTTCTTTACGGGGTCGGGTTTCATTTACTGGTCTGCCGCCCAAAAAATCGTTGAAGCTGGGCATGATAAAAATCTCTTTTACCCTTGCTTTGAGATTGTAGTGTTCCTTTAAGGTGTCAGCCACCGACCTTTCGATTTTTACTCCGCTTTTTTGCAGAAGTATTTTTGATAGAGGGTCAGTTTCACATTTTGCTTTCATCCAAACTTGCCTTGTAATTTTGCAGCCCGTTGGGTCACGGAAAACCACCACAGGGTGCAGATGTCCCATAACCAACGTTTTACACCCCAATAACTCTGGCGAGGGCCATTTATGGCCGTGAAAAACTCCCACTTCACCTACCGTTACTCCAGTTGCAGGCAAAAACTCGACATTCTCAGGTAGAAGCGGTTCCAGGTTGGCGTCGTGGTTACCGCGAACGATAGAAATGTTTTCGATGCAAACATCGAGTTTTTTGAAGAAGTCAGGAATGTCCTGCCACTCGCCAAACTCATGTGAAACAACCGTGTACTTTACATCGCCAAGAATAACTAATCTCTCAGGTTTGTATTCGGTAATAATTCCCGTTAACTTTTTTAGAATTTTCGTGGTTTGGCTTGGTACATGGATTCCTTTTTCCTGAAGTTGTATTTCCCAACCTAAGTGTGGGTCAGCGATAAGAAGAGTTCTAGTTTTATTAGTTTTTACTAGAGCTGCAGGGTGTGGTAAGAGCAACTTTAGCATTAGAGTTTGACCAAGCTTACGATTTTTTGGTGAATTTGCATGTTACCTGAAGCTATGAAACTTAACTTTTGCATGGGATCCAACTTTACATTTACTGGTTGGTTGTCTGGGGATGTTACTAATCCGCCTGCTTCCTTCACTATGAGGAATCCAGCGGCAACGTCTGTGGTGCGGATTTTTCCCCGCAAATCAATGAACGCTTCCGTTAAGCCATTAGCAACGTAGCAGACCTCGAGTGCGTTAGCGCCAAAATGCCGAATGTGTTTTGTATTCTCTATAATAGCGGTGACTTTTGAAATCACTGCTTTGGTTTTGAAAGTGTTTAAGTCTAAACCAACCACGGCATCATCCAAAAAAGCATTTTTTGAAGATTCAATCTTTACACCGTCCCGATATGCGCCTTTGCCTCTAAACGCAGTGTACATTACATCGTGAGAAAGGTCCACAACCATTCCAGCGTAGACGTCGGCGAGTTCAGGTTTTTTGGAAACGGCGATTGAGGAAGCGTAGAAGGGTAAGCCATGCGTCAAATTAGTGGTTCCATCTATGGGGTCAACAGTCAAATAGCATTCTTCGGGTGTGCTACCGAATTTCTTTATGCCTGACTCCTCGCTAATTAATGTGAATGAAACACCGTGATGCTGGAGAGTGTCGATTATGGCTGTTTCAGCTGCCAAGTCCACAGGTTTCATGGCGTCTCCGCCAGCACCCATTCCCAGGTTAGGTTGAGGTTGTTTTAGAGTTTTTAGGCAGGGTTGGATGTTTGTTTTTATGTTGTTTTTGCATTCGAGGAAGATTTTCTGCCAGTCAACTGGGTTTTTCATTGCTTAACCTTCAGCTTCTATATGCGCGTCAAGTTGATAAAGCCTATACCAAACGTGATGTTAGAAACAGCTTTCTCTCTAAAATAGAATTACGAACAGTAGAATAATTACAGAATGATTTTGAAATCAGAAAAAAATATTAGGCTTTGATTTTTCTGATTCTTTCAGAGGAAAAGATGTACTCCTGCCCTTTCGTTGTGACAACATATTTCCCATTGTTTTGCATTATCATGTTTTGCTTTGTAAGAATAGTCAAATAGGATTCTGCTTGCACATCAGTTCAAACCTGTTCTGCTCATAATTCTTTCTTTATTTTTTGGTGTTTCACAGAACCGGACAATTCCAATCCGCTCACTGATTGCCACATTAATTCACAAGATATTGTTCCCTTGAGTAGCAATTAAGCATACGTGATTGTTTGGCAGCTACAACAATCAGCCTTTTGCGCAGCATTTTCTTCAGCCGCACCTGATCGTCATGGAATAATTCAGAAAGTAGCAAGTTGAAATTGAAAAAATTATGAAAACTCTTAAATTATACAATTCCCAACAGAACTGGCAAGGTCTCCTTCATGTCATCAAACACTAACAAGCTTGAAATCCAAAGCTACGATGATAAAGAAAAAATGTTTCTAGTAAAATCGCCATCAGGCGGCATCGTGAAGGTTCAGGATACTTTTGCCGAAATGTTTGCTCTGTGGGCGGGAAGAGTTTTGATTACCGCTCAAAATGAGAAATGGGCACAAATCGCCGCTGGCCTAACAACGGGTTTTGCCACGAGTGTAATTGCCGCTTCTGCAGAAGCAGCCATCGAACGCCCGGTTCCAGCAGACCAGACACCAGACAAACGGCCTGGTGTTCTTATCCAAATTTACAATCGAGATCGATTTGAACTCAAGCATCAGCTCATGGAACGCATAGGACAATGCACCTTAACTTGTCCAACAACAGCAGCTTTCAACGGTTTAACCGGCAAACGCACCCTTAACGTTGGCAGCAGTTTACGATACTTCGGCGACGGCTTTCAGAAAAAAGCGATGGTAGGAGGAAGAAAATGCTGGAAAATCCCAGTAATGGAGGGCAATTTTATCGTTGAAGACGGCTTTGGCGCTATGGAAGCAATTGCTGGCGGCAACTTTATGATTTTTGCAGCTACCCAAGAAGCTGGTCTCAAAGCTAGCGAAGAAGCAGCCGAAGCAATTCGAAAGAATGTTCCTGACGTAATCATGATTTTTCCAGGAGGAGTTTGCCGTGCTGGAAGCAAAGCGGGCTCACTTAAATACAAACTTAAAGCATCAACTAACCACCCGTACTGCCCAACTTTGCGCACGCTTGTGCCAGATTCTGTTGTTCCAGACGGTGTGACTTGTGTTTATGAAATTGTTATTAACGGTCTAACACTTGATGCTATCAAAAACGCCTTGAAAGTAGGTGTAACAGCTGCAGTCGCTGTGCCAGGGGTTGTAAAGATTTCGTCCGGCAACTATGGAGGAAAACTAGGTCCTTACAAGGCTTATCTTAGAGACGCCATAGGTGCACCCGCTCTAGATCCAGTGCAGACACCGCTCGCTAAGCCAAAAGTCTAAACTTCCGTTTTTTGTGTCGGAACTTTTATTTGATTCCTTTTAACGTTAGTTATCAAGTTAAAGCTATTAGTGAAGTTATTTGAGTACCGCAAAAAAAAGCTCTCTTGAACTATTCAGGCTAAGAAAGACTCTCAATGCCCTAGCAAACAAAGAGGGCAGCCACACTGAACTTATCACTGTCTATGTTCCACCAGGCAAACAAATCAGCGATGCCCTCAATCTTCTTCGCAATGAATATGGGACCGCCAGTAACATTAAATCCAACGTCACACGCAAAAACGTTCTAGATGCCATCACAAAAGCTCAACAGAAACTCAAGCTCTTCAAAGACCCAGGCGAAAAGGGCATAGTGATTTTTACTGGTGCCCTTCTGCAGGAGGGTGCGGCGCCAGGCACCGAACGTATGGAAGCCTACGTTATTGTTCCTCCTGAACCCATTAAGATTTTCCTTTACCGTTGCGACTCACGTTTCCACACTGAGCATCTGCAAGAAATGCTGCGTGAGAAAGAAACCTACGGAATTTTGCTAGTTGACGCCAATAACGCTACCATTGCCACCCTGCAGGGCAAACGTATTCAGATTGTCCGGCAGATGCATTCGGGTGTTGCTGGCAAAACTAAAGCAGGTGGGCAATCAGCTAGGCGATATGAACGCTTAAGGGACATGCAGCTTAACGAATATTTCACACGTGTTGGTTCACATGCTAACGATACCTTTCTACCAATCGATACTTTAAAAGGCATTATTCTTGGAGGACCGGGACCCACAAAATACGATTTTGAAAAAGGCGACTACCTGAACTACCAACTGAAGAACAAAATTCTCGACGTGATTGACACAGCTTACGTGGAAGAGCAAGGTGTCAAGGAAATAGTGGATAAAGCGCCTGAAATCATGCGTAAAGTCCGTTACATTGAAGAGAAAGAAATAATGCAGAAATTCCTCTACGAAGTCGGCCACGATACAGGTATGATAACGTATGGTGAAGTTGAAGTGCGGCGTTTGCTGCAATCGGGTGCAGTGCGGACAGTGTTAATGTCGGAGGATTTGGATTTGGTCCGCGTCACCGTTAAATGCGGTGCTTGCGGCTTCGAAGAGCAACACACCATTAAGGGCAAGGAAATAGGTGATTTTGAGAAGGGCTTGATTGGCAAACCATGTACAGCCTGCAAAGCTCCATCCATGACTATAATGGACAAAAAGGATATCGTTGACTACTTGGCAGAACTTGCAGAGCTGTCAAACACTGACGTAGAAATCATTTCTGGAGAAACTGAAGAGGGACAGATGCTAAAGAACGCTTTCGGCGGTATCGCGGCAATTCTAAGGTTCAAAATGCAAGGTTAAAACTCAAATTATTACTCCTAAACATTTGTGTTACAGCAGACTTTAATTTATTGCCCGGTAGACTGGCTAATCGCTCAAAATTCTATAAAATGTCACTTTTTGATCAAAAAATTTCATTTTTCATTCTGTTGGCTCAATATTAATTATTTGGGGGATTTTTCCTGCTGTCCCAACCTGCCCCTTATAGATTATTAGCACTCCCTCGACGCCTTCAATCGAAATTCCCCTACTTAGTCCCGCTTGAATGCCTAATTGGGCATCTTCCCCTTTTACGACATTGCCGACGGCTGTCGCTGCCGCATCAGCTAAGGCGGCGTTTCTGCAGAAAATAATGGCTGCCTCCGCATCCCCAAAACTCAACGCATGGCTAAAGCGTCCTGAACTGGTGGCGACGCCTATTGGGAACTCGGTAAGCCTGAAACCGAAGCGTTTTGAGAGGGGTTCGTCTCCCGCGGCAACTGCGACATCAATGGAAATATTTGAGACCGCAAAGATTTCGCCTCCGTCCTCCACAACCGCCACTTCGCAGCCTCCACGAATCATATCTTCAACAGCTACGTCAGCTATGGCTCCTGCAACCGCCGCCATGGGACCAACATTTGCCTTCTCCGCCGCTAAAGCCATTAATCTTGCCACAAGTGGATTATCTGGTGCAACAAGTGGCGTTAGAGTGTAAAGAAACTTTGGGTTAGCCCTCACATAAAGCTCCAGTTCTTGGCGGTTGCGTTTAATGGATTCTATGGCGGTTTGAATCGCTTTTTGGCTATCGGAAATTATTGTGCATTGGGTTTCTTTTAGGATAAAGAATTCTTTGAATAGTTGTCCTGTCAACTTTTCTTTTTCCTATTGACTGGATTCTCAAGGCTATTTTGTTTAATTGATTTAATGGCTCGAGCGGGGCACGCGTCAACGCAAATACTGCATGTGCTGCCAACGCATTTTTCCTTGTCAAATTGCACTGTGGAGTCTTTGGCTAAGCTTATGGCTTCGACAGGGCAAAGTGCAATACAGCTGCCGCAGCTGAAGCATTTGTCCGAGTCAACCTCAATTAGTTTTGGCACACTTACTGAGACGCCTCTTTGTCGAAACGCGTTAACGACTTTTTCTGCCATTGCATCTGGGACTTCAGCGAGGATTTCTCCGCCCTTCGAGTTGACATGTGCTGACAAAATTGCCATGGGTACTTTGTACTCGATTATTATTTGCGAGGCTATTGGTTCTGATACTTGTTCTTCATTAAACCTTATGAGAATTCTTGCCAAGTTATTTACCGTCCTAACAATTTAGACACATCTTCAGCCGTGACAATGCCCATCACTTTCCTTTCAATGTCAATCACCGGCAGAGCTGAGATGTTGTTTTGTGCCATACGTTTGGAAGCAATTTCCAGTGGTTCGTCGGGTTTAGCGGTGACTACGTTGTGGGATTCTATGTCGGCTAAGGCTGTTTTGCCTTCAGCCATGGCCCGAGTGACGTCCCATGAAGTGACAATTCCAAGAAGTTTACCAGCGTCATCTACCACGACTATGTGGTTGACCGATCTGGTGACGATGCGTTTTGCAATTGCTTGAATCTCCTCGTCCTCAGTGCAGGTGACAGCTGGATGCATAACGCTGACAACGAAGGGAATTTCCTCGGTTTGTCTCATAGGCTTAAAGACTGTGTTAGTTGGCAACCGCTCAACAGGCGAGGTTAAGAAGAATGTGCCTTCATCAATCCATGATTTTAGGGTTTGAGAGACTTTCTTTGCCATTTTTAAACTTGAGAGCGAGCTGGCGCGGATTTTTTTGCCGTTAACGGTTATGGAGCCTGATTTTAGTTCTTTGTAGCTTACTTGGCCAAATTTGGGGCGGTCGCGGCGTGGGACGCTGTAGTCGACGATATCGGTAAGTATGTCTTTGTCCTGAATTGCTGTTTTTTTAGCTAACCCCTCGTTCAATATCGGAATCGGAACGCCTAAACCAACATACAATGAGGTTCCATAGCCTGTGAAGGCGGCGCCCTGCAAAAATTCAGGCGACATCTTTTTGGCATTACCTTTAACCATCAGCGTCCCATTGAGGTTTTTTGGACTGTGCTGGGTTCCCTCTCCGATGATGTAGCCCTGCGCTCCGCCGAGAAAGATGCGGGTGCCCATACCCATTGTTTCGTAGTCTGGATCGTTCATGAGTGGGTTTAATTCGCCCGCGCCTGAAAAGGTAGCATTTCGGAATCTGGGCAAAAGCTTGCTCATGTAAGTATAGATGATTTCGTCACTGCTGTTAACTGCGCAGTTGTAGCGTTGGTAGCAGTTGCGGAAATTTAGGAGGTAAAACTGGTTTAAATCGTCCTTTGTAAGGGTTGTTTTAAGTGAGGTCCGCGGGTAACAATCCGTTCCGTAAGCAGTGGCTCTAAGTTCGACCTCGTTTCCGGCTACCAAATCTTGGATAATGTGTCCTCCGCCGTACTCAAAAGGCAATTTCTCCGACATGTTGGTGGCACCGATAAATAAGTCCACAGCCGCTCCTGGGTGGCAAACTTCCACGTTGTTCATCCATGCCTTCTCAATCTTAATCGGCGGGTCAGAATGCCCAAGGTTCACAACCGCACCAGAGGAACACATTGCACCAAAAGTACCCGTGGTAACCACATCAACTTCTTTAAAGGCAACTTCGACGCCGCTGCTTTCAACGAGCTTTTTCATTTCTTCAGCGGTTAAAACTTGAGCGTCGCCTTTGCGGATTTTCTGGTTAATCTCTTCGACTGTCCGAGTTTTAGCTTGGTTAGACAAAGTAGCTTACCTTGATGCTCAATCGAGAAGGCAAGGCAAGAATATATTTTTTGCGCAAAAACACGAGTTTTAGCTGACTGATTTAGTGGCATCTGACTTCACCTGCATTTTTGGGGTCTAATGCCGATTATTGCAGGAATGATAGAGGAAGGTAAAAGCCCTAAAAAATGGTAAGTCCGTATTGACGTTTTTAGTAATTAGCATGTTGAAAATAAGTGCTTAACATAAAGAAGGGGAGGACACTACAGAGAGCGAGAGGCTACCACATTTTCCAGGGTAAGTCTTCCATGTACTCGTTTAGGCTGCGGATGGAGTTGCCGTTTTTGCCCTTGGTTTTTAGCACTTCCACTAGTGCCGCTGCGAGTTGCAGGTTGGTGATAACTGGGACGTTGAATTCTACTGCTTGACGTCGTATGATGTAACCGTCGGTTATGATGTCGGAGATGCTTGATCGTCGGTTTGCCATTGGCACGTTGATGACTAGATCGATTTTGCGCTCCTGCAGATAATCCATGATGTTTGGGCTAACTTGGGCGTCTTTAACCTTGTAGAGTACGGTGGCGGATACGTCGTTAGCGTTGAGTACGTCGGCTGTGTGTTGGGTCGCGTAGATTTTAAAGCCCATCTCAGCGAGCGCCTGGGCAATTGGAACAACTCGCTTCTTGCGTTCCTCGTCGCCGCCCACGCTGATGAAAACCTTGCCGCCTTTTGGGGGAATTGTAAATTCGGCCGACTGCAAAGCTTTGCTGAAGGCGTCAGAGAAGTTTTCCCCCAAACACGCTACTTCGCCAGTGCTGAGCATTTCTACTCCGAGCACGGGGTCGGCGCCACTTAAACGCATGAAGCTAAACTGCGGAACCTTAACGCCGACATGAGGAGCAAGAGTCATTGGAGAGAGTTTAACGCCGTCGATTTTTTTGCCCAGCATCGCTAACGTCGCAAGTTCAATCATGTTTATGCCCCGAGTCTTGCTTACAAACGGCATAGAACGGGAAGCTCTTAGGTTGCATTCGATGACGTTGACGACATCGTCTTTGACTAAGTACTGAATGTTGTATGGTCCGTGGATTTTAAGGGCTTTAACGATGCTGATTGTGCATTCTTCGATTTTTTTCTGCACCTCAAGCTTCAAGGCTTGAGGTGGAATGGTCATGGTTGCGTCGCCGCTGTGAACGCCCGCGTTCTCCACGTGCTCCATTATGGCACCGATGAAGACGTTTTCTCCGTCGGAGACGCCGTCGACTTCGACTTCTTTGGCGCGATTAATGAATTTGCTGATGACAACGGGGTGGTCGCGTCCAACTTTCGCTGCCAAGTTAAGGAAGTTCTCTAGAGATGTCTCGTTGTAGGCAACACGCATGGCTGAACCCGAAAGCACATAGCTTGGGCGCACTATAACGGGATAACCGATTTTTTCGGCGAAGCGTTTTGCGTCTGCGATAGATGTGAGTTTGCTCCAGCTGGGCTGGCCAATTCCGAGTTGGTCAAGCAGCGCGCTGAATTTTGAGCGGTCTTCAGCTAAATCTACGTCTTCTGCTGAGGTGCCGAGGATTTTTACGCCTGATTTTGAAAGCGTCATAGACAGGTTGTTGGGGATTTGCCCGCCCACGCTTGTTATAACGCCTAAAGGATTCTCCTTTTCGTAGATGTCAAGGATGCGTTCAATGGTTAATTCTTCGAAGTAAAGTTTGTCAGAGACGTCGTAGTCGGTGGAGACGGTTTCGGGGTTATAGTTAACCATGATGGCTTCTTCTATGCCATTCTTTTTGAGCGCCCAAATAGTATTAACACCGCACCAGTCGAACTCAACGCTGGAACCAATACGGAACACGCCTGCGCCTAATACGATTACTTTGCTTGGGTTGTTGCTGAGTTCTATGTCGTCTTCGTCTCCGCCGTATGTGAGGTAGAGGTAGTTGGTTTTTGCCGGCCACTCTGCAGCTAAGGTATCGATTTGCTTAACTGCGGGAATTATGTTGGCGCCCTTTCTGAAGGCTCTAATCGTGAATTCATCGGTGTTTTGGCACTCGGCGATTTGTTCATCAGAGAAACCAATGCGTTTAGCTTCACGTATAGTTTCTGCAGCCGATTCCTCAGCGAGGTTTAGGCAGCGAAGCTTCGCTTCCATATCAACGATGTTTTGGATCTTATAGAGGAAGAAGGGATCAACACCGCTTAAGCGGTAAATCTCCATTATTGGGATGCCAATTTTGAGAGCTTTGGCAACTTTGTAGAGGCGTTCGTCTGTTGGGTGTGCCATCTCATCTCTGAGGTGTTCTTCAGATTCGTGTTCTGCATCTTCAGCGTTGCAGACTAGTCCAATCTTGCCTATGTCTAGCATTCGAACGGCTTTCTGGAGGGCTTCTTCGAAGCAGCGACCAATGGCCATAACTTCTCCCACAGAACGCATCTGTGGACCAACGTGGCGGTCGGCATTCTTGAATTTCTGCAAATCCCAACGCGGGATTTTAACGGTGATATAGTCGAGTGCTGGTTCGAAGCATGCGGTTGTGACTTCGGTGACTTTATTGATCAATTCTGGCAGGGTGTAGCCTAACGTGAGTTTTGTTGCTATGTAGGCAAGTGGGTAACCAGTGACTTTGCTGGCCAAGGCGGAGCTGCGTGACATACGGGAGTTAACTTCGATAACGCGGCACTCCTCAGAAGTGGGATGAAGCGCCCATTGAATGTTGCATTCGCCTACGATGCCGAGGCTGCGTATGGCGTTTATGGATATTGAGCGGATCTGGTGGTATTCGCGGTTAGTCATGGTCTGAGAAGGTGCGACAACGATGCTGTCGCCTGTATGGATGCCCATGGGGTCAAAGTTTTCCATGTTGCAGACCGTTAGGCAGTTGTCTGAGTAGTCTCGCATTACTTCGTACTCGACTTCTTTCCAGTGCCCCACGTATTCTTCTACGAGGACCTGATTGATTCTGCTCTGTGCGATACCGATGGTTACAATTTCTTTGAGTTCTTTGATGTTGTGAGCAACGCCTGCGCCTTTACCACCCAAGGTGTAAGCTACACGAACCATCACTGGGTAACCTATTTCGTCGGCAATCTCCATTGCCTGTTTTGCACTGGTGGCAGCTCGACTTTTTAAATATGGAACACCTGCTTTCTGCATGGCTTGACGGAAGCGTTCGCGGTCGCCTGTGTCTTCTATAGCTTGGACGGGTGTACCTAAAACTTTAACATTGTACTTTTGCAGAATACCTGTTTTTTCAAGTTCTAAGCCGCAGTTAAGGGCGGTTTGTCCACCAAACCCCAAAAGGATGCCGTCAGGGCGTTCTTTCGCTATGACTTTCTCTACAAACTCGGGTGTGACTGGGAGAAGATACACTTTACCTGAGAGACGAGGATCAGTTTGGATGGTGGCGATATTTGGATTAATCAGGACGGTTTCTATGCCTTCTTCGCGTAAGGCTTTGAGACATTGACTACCGCTGTAGTCGAATTCTGCTGCTTCACCGATTTTAATGGCGCCGCTGCCGAGAACTAGAACTTTCTTTATCCAGTCAAACTTGGGCAGGCTTAAGGCGCCTCCAAGGTTTTAGCGAATTTGTCAAACAACAACTCGGTATCGTATGGTCCCGGTGAAGCTTCTGGATGCCACTGTACGGCGAAGACGGGTTTGTTTTTGTGGCGAATGCCTTCGGTTGTTTTATCATTGGGGTTAATGAACCAAGGTTCAAGCGGCGTGGTCTTTAGGGAATCCATGTTTATGGCGTAACCGTGATTCTGTGTAGTAATGTAGCAGCGGTTGTTGTTTAGGTCAAGAGCCGGTTGGTTTTGGGCGCGGTGACCGAACTTGAGTTTGTAAGTGTCGCCGCCCAATGCTAACGAAAGGATTTGGGCGCCAAGGCAGATGCCCATAAGAGGAACTTTCTCAGATAACTCGCGGATTGCCTCAATTGTTTTGACGCATTTTTTAGGGTCGCCCGGACCGTTGCTCAAGAATACGCCGTCAGGGTTGTAATCTAAGACTTCGCTGGCTGAGGTGTCATAGGGCACGCGAACGACATTTATGCCTCTTTTGAGTAGATTGCGGATAATACTGTATTTTACTCCGCAATCAATTAGGACAACGGTTTTTTTGCCGTCCACATTGTACGTTACAGGTTTTTTAACTGAAACTTCTTTGACCAAATCGGTCAGGTTGGGGTCAGCGATGTTCCTGCCGTTTTTCAGTAATCCATCCAAGTCTGGTTCGATACCTTCCTCGAAAACTTGCAGGATGCCTAACATGACACCGTGAGTTCGCAGTTTTTTTGTTAAGCGTCTTGTGTCTACACTGTAGATGCCCGGGACGCCCTCGTCTGCGAGCCACTTGTCCAGGGTGCGTGTGGATGCCCAGTGGAAGGGGTCCTGACAGAGTTCATGAATGATTAAACCTTGAGGTTGAATATGGTCGGATTCGAAGTATAGCGGTAATCCGAGGTTTAGTTCGTTGGATGGCACGCCATAGTTTCCTACCATGGGATAAGTGAATGTGAGAACTTGCCCCTTATACGACGGGTCAGTGAGTGCTTCGGGGTAACCAACCATCTGGGTTGAAAAAACAACTTCGCCAGAGATTTTTCCTGTTGCACCAAAGCCTTTGCCGATAAATGACGTTCCGTCTTCAAGAAGCAGTATTGCTTTTTTATTTTTGGATGTACTATTTTGTGGGACCAAAGCCCTATTCAACCTATAACTTTGGATTTTTAAGTCTTCCGTTTTTGGAAGAGTCTGATTTAGAGTAAGTTTCCACGATTGAGTCGAGGGTTTTTTCTGCGTTTGCGAGGTTTTCTTGGAGTTTTTCGATGTCTGTTTTTGTTTGTGTTAGGGTTTTGTTTTTAGATTTGATTGCTCTGTCGACCTCTGCGGGTGAAGGACCGCCTTGTACTTTATAGCTTTCGATTAGTTTGCGGGGATTTGTGCATTCAACAATATCTTCTTTCTTAACCGTTAATTTGACGCCAGCAGCTTCCTTGGCAACATTCTGGAGCAACTCGGGCGTGGCATTGAGTAAAGTCTGCTTTGAATCAATCAGTGCCTTTACTAATGCACCTACTATCTTGTGGGAGGTTCGGAAAGCAACACCGTATTTTCGCACGAGCATGTTAGCAAGCTCAGTTGCACCCACGAAGCCTGCCGCTGCTTTGCCTTCAACGTTCCCTGAAACTTTCAAGTTAGGGATGAGCTTTGCAAATATGCTAAGTGAACTGGAAAGGTTATCGGTTGATGCCCAAAGCTTGGGTGTTATTTCTTGGAAGTCAAGGTTGTAGGTTGTGGGCAGGCTTTTCATAGCAGCAGCTGAAGCTACAAAATCGCCAAGTGCATAGCTTGCTCTTGCCCGAATAATCTCAAGGACCTCTGGGTTTTTCTTCTGCGGCATTATGCTACTGGTGGATGTGAATTCGTCGGGTAACTCAACGGTACCGAACTCGGCTGAACTCCAGATAATGAGGTCTTCAGCTAACCGGCTAAGGTTCACGGCAAGCAGCGCAAGAGCTGACTGGGTTTCCAAGATAAAATCACGGCTTCCCACGGCGTCTATGGAGTTCTCTAAAAGATCGTCGAATCCGAGAAGTTGAACAGTTTTTTTGCGGTCTATCGCGAAACTTGTTGTCGCTAATGCACCTGCACCTAGAGGGCACAGGTTAACGTGTTTGTAAGCGGCTTGCAAACGCTCCAAATCTCTGCCCAAAGCGTCCACGTGTGAGAGTAGGTAGTGGGCAAAGGTTACCGGTTGGGCTGCTTGCATGTGAGTGTACGCCAAAATGATTGTTTTGGTGTGTTTGCTGGCGGTTTCCAGAAGACTCTGCTGCATGTCGATTGTAAGCTGCATTATTCTGATCAGTTCATTTCGCAACGTTATGCGGATGGCTGTTGTAACTTGGTCGTTTCTGCTCTTTGCGATGTGCAGGTTTCCGCCAACTTCAGGACCAGTCTCAGCTAAAACTGCTTCTTCAACTGCCATGTGGACGTCTTCGGCGTTGGGATCGAGTTTTTTGCTGTTTTGTTTTTGGAGAGCTGAGAGGATTTTTGCGCCGTCTTGCCATTGAATGATTTTCTGCTCCATAAGCATAACGACATGTGCCTTGTTGATTGCCAAAACAGCGTCTGCTAAGCGAACATCATCCTTTCGTGAAGAGGTGAATTTGGCAACGTCTTCGCGTACACTGCCCAGTCTTCCTCCATGCAACATTTTCGACGTTTTTCCTTGCCCTCCTGCCAGTGTGTTTTTTGTTAAGAAAAATTAGTTTTTCTTTGCCTTCGGTTTTTTGTTTGCCTTCTTTAGAGAGTTGTACATTCGTGTTTGGAGTCCCCAGAGTTCGATGAAACCTTTGCTGTAGGATTGGTTGAAGCTAGTTTTAATGTTGTAGTTGGCTAAGTTTTTGTCGTAGAGCGACATGGTCGAGCTGCGTCCGATGACTATTGAGGCTGCCTTTGTAGAGTTTGAGTTTGACTTCGCCAGCGACGTTTTCTTGGGACTTGTTGATGAATGCGTCTAAGTCATCTTTTAGAGGATCAACCCAGAGGCCAGCGTAGGCTAGGAATACCCATTGGGCGTCGACTTGTTGTTTGAAGAGGACTTCGTGGCGTGTCATGACCATTTTTTCGAGGTCTTTGTGCGCTTCCAAAATTACTGTTGCCGCGGGGCACTCGTAGACTTCGCGTGATTTCAGGCCAACTATGCGGTCTTCGATGTGGTCAATACGACCGACACCATTTCTTCCTGCAATTTTGTTGACTTCTTCAACGAGAGCGAGCGGCACCATTTTTTTGCCGTTTACAGCAACTGGGACTCCGGCTTCAAACTGAATAGTAACTATCTCTGCCTTGTCTGGGGCTTTTTCAGGTGCAACGGTCCATTCATAAGCGTCGTCTGGAGGCGCTTGACTAGCATCTTCGAGCAAACCACATTCAATGGCGCGGCCCCAGACGCTGGCGTCTATACTATATTTTTTGGCTGAGTCAGAGACGGGGATGCCTTTGGTTTTGGCGTAGGCGATTTCTTCGTCGCGTGTCAAGCCCCACTCTCGGATGGGAGCGATAATTTTCATGTCTGGTGCCAATGCGCCAAGGGTTATGTCAAAGCGTACTTGGTCGTTGCCTCTGCCCGTACAGCCATGCACTAAGCCTGTTGCGCCTTCTTTTTCGGCGATTTCAACCATCTTTTTGGCGATTAGGGGTCGGGAGAGGCTTGTGCTGATTGGGTATTTGCCTTCGTAGAGGGCGTTGGCTTTGATGGCTGGGAAAATGTAGTCTTTGGCAAACTCTTCTTTGGCGTCGATGGAGAAATGTTTGAGGACGCCGAGTTTTTTGGCTTTTTCCTCAGCTGCTTTGATGTCTTCTTGTTGACCAACGTCTACGGTTACTGTTATTACTTGTGCGTTGCATTTTTCTTGGAGGTACTTGATTAACACGGATGTGTCTAATCCGCCTGAATAAGCTAAAACAAATTTATCGGTTATGTGTTTGCTCCCCCATTTTTTGTTTTAAATTGTTTCCCTTACCTTGAGGGCTATATTTTTAAACCTTGTGACTTTTTTGTTACTTAACAAGCTTTAAATGTCCCATTTGATACACAGAGAGACCACTATGACTATCGCTCAAAACGTGAGAAGCCACCTGCGAAACAAACCCTACCTACTGGAAGCCCTAGAAAAAGGCATAGTCAACCTAAGCGAGCTTTCGCGGCAAATCCAAAAAGAACTAAAAACCGACGACACAAGCGCTATAAAAGCCGCCCTGCGCCGCTATTCAGAAGAACTGCAAAAACACAAACAGAAAAGAGAAGAAAAAGTACTTCAACTGCTAAAGCGCAGCAACATAGCTGTTTACGACCGAAAATCCGTCATAATAACCGCAAAAGAGTTGCCCTCACAATCGGGAATGAAGGTAGATTTGCTGGGAAAATTCGTCTACTTGCTTGACCGAAGCGAGTTGCCTGAACGCTTAACCACACTAGTTAAACATGATAATTGTACCATGATTGTTGTGCATTCGCCCGAGGAACTTGAGGCAACGCCGGGAGTTGTCGCGTTTTTAGCAACCTTGCTTGCGGAGCAGAATGTGAACATTGTCGAGTTCATTTCATGCTGGACAGAAACTATTATGGTGGTTGAGAAAAAAGACAGCCTCAAAACGTATGAGGTTTTATCGAACTTGGTGGGCTAACAGACTGCAACACAGCAGTAAAATTAATAATGCCACAATCAGTATTTCGTGATAATCTGAAAGGGCTTTGCCAAAGTGGAGAAGGAAAAAGATGACACATCAAGAATGCATAAACTGCAAAACAACATACGGCATAGATGAGATTGTTTACTTCTGCAAAAAATGCGGAGACATCCTTGAGATAAAATATGACTTCAAAGAGTTAATTGAAACGCTCAAAGAAAGCTGCTGGATGAACAAGCCACTCTCGGTTTGGCGTTACCGCGACTTCATGCCTATCCATGAATCCACCAAAGTAGTCACGCTTAACGAAGGCGGCACAGGTCTGCACCGCTCTGAACGTTTAGGCGCAGAGTTGGGTCTCAAAAAACTCTACGTCAAAAACGAAGGCGAAAACCCCACAGGCAGCTTCAAAGATAGAGGAATGACAGTCGGTGTAACCAAAGCCATGGAGCTGGGTGCAAGACACGTTATCTGTGCGTCAACAGGCAACACCTCCGCAAGCCTAGCCGCTTACGCTGCAAGAGCAGGAATAAAATGCACCGTACTCATCCCCTCAGGCAAAATCGCTTACGGAAAACTCTCCCAAGCTATGATTCACGGTGCCAAAGTGCTCCAAGTTAAAGGAAATTTTGATGAAGCCTTAGAGTTTGTGCTAAAACTTGCCGAAAAACACAAGAGCATTTACCTTTTAAACTCAATTAACCCATTCAGAATTGAAGGTCAAAAATCGCTGGGTTACGAAATTTGTGAGCAACTAAACAATGACGCACCCGACCGCATCATCGTCCCTGTGGGCAATGCGGGAAACATAAGCGCCATCTGGAAAGGCTTAACGGAATTCCACAAACTCGGCTACATCAAAAAACTGCCCAAAATGACTGGGATACAAGCCGCGGGCTCCGCACCAATCGCCCAAGCAATCAAAACCAACAGCGAAAAAATTATTCCTGTTGAGCATCCTGAAACAGTTGCCACTGCCATCAGAATTGGCGCGCCTGTGAGTTGGAAGAAAGCCGTCAACGCCATCCACGAATCATATGGAACCGCAGAAACGGTGACTGATGAGGAAATCTTGGATGCGCAAAAAATCCTTGCCCGAATCGAAGGCATATTTGTGGAGCCTGCAAGTGCTTCATCCATCGCTGGCTTAAAGAAACTCGTCCAAAATGGCGTGATAGGCAAGGACGAGCGGGTTGTTTGCGTTACCACGGGACATGGACTAAAAGACCCTGATACGGCGGTTAAGATGAGTGAGAAACCCATCGAAGTTGACGCCGACATTTCAGCCATCGAAAATGCTTTAGGCTTAAAAGAGAGAGCGGCAATCCTAGCACGGTGAAATAGAACATGAGGATAATCTTAGTTGGCTATGGCGTGGTCGGGAAGGGCGTAACTACCATTCTTGCACGAAGATATGTCGAAAAGGTTAAGGATTACGGGTTTAACCCAAAAATCGTTGCCATCGCCGACATTGACGGCGCAGTAATAGATCCAAGAGGTCTAAGCACGGAAAAACTAGAAGCCATTAAGCAACGAGGTTATCCAATATCCGCAGACCCGGATTTTGGGCACCCAAGAATGACAGCGCTAGATGTTATTGAGTCTGTTGAAGCAGAAGTGGTTGTTGAAGTCACGCCTGTTAACATCAAAAACGGTGAACCAGCCCTTTCACACATCACTAAAGCCTTCAAAACAGGCAAACACGTGGTCACCACAAACAAAGGACCCTTAGCCTTAGCCATGCCAGCACTCACCGAACTCGCCGAGTACAACAACGTTTACCTAAGGTTCAGCGGCACAGTCGGCGGCGGAACCCCTATGCTTGAGTTCGCCAAACGGTGCCTTGCAGGAGACAGAATCCTTGCCATACAAGGCATACTAAACGGTACAACTAACTATATACTAACTGAAATGTCTCAAAACCGAGTGACTTTCCAAGAAGCCCTGTCAAATGCGCAGAAGCTCGGTTACGCCGAGAGAGAGCCATCTATGGATATTGACGGGTTTGATACCGCCTGCAAAGTGGTCATTTTGGCGAACTGGATATTGAACAAAAAAATAACCCTAAAAGACGTAGATAGAACAGGCATTCGTGATGTCTCTTTGCAAGCGCTTGATGAAGCTTCAAAGAGGGGCAACACAATCAAACTTATCGGCGCAATAGATGGCGACAGAACAACCGTGAAGCCAACGGAAATACCGAAAACCAACCCGTTGTGCGTCAGCGGAGTTTTAAACGCTGTAACCTTTTCTACCGAATTTGCAGGTGAACAAACCCTTGTCGGCAGAGGTGCAGGTGGCGTAGAGACTGCCAGCGCAGTTTTAAGAGACCTCTTAGACATAAGACATAAGTTAGCAAACCGACTGCTAAATAATAACCCGGAGTCCTAAAAATGAAAATCGTCATGAAGTTCGGCGGAACCAGCGTTGGCACAGGCGAAAACATACGCTATGTTGCCGATTTAGTTACCAAATATGCCAAGAAAGATAACAAGGTAGCCGTTGTTGTTTCAGCATTGGCAGGAGTCACAAACAGTCTCATTGAAGTTGCTTGCCAAGCCAAAAAAAGCGATGAAAAACGAATCCAAACCTTCACGGCCGAACTTTTAAAGAAACACACCGAAACCCTTTCAACAGCCATCAAAAGCAAACAAATTCAAAAAGAAGTCACCCAAATCATCGAGAAAACCATAGCTGAGCTCGAAAAAGTCTTAACAGGCATATGCTACGTTGGCGAACTCACACCTAAATCCAAAGACTATGTTGTATCCTTCGGCGAACGGTTATCTGCGCCCATTGTTTGGGGCGCCATAAAAGACCTTAAATTTGAAACGCAGTTTTTCTCGGGCAAAGAAGCAGGCATAGTCACCGACTCGAACTTTGGCGAAGCCGACCCGCTCATGAACTTCACCACTCATCTGATCCGTGAAAGGCTATCTCCACTGCTGGAAAGAGGCGTTATCCCAGTTGTAACTGGATTTATCGCGGCAAACCAAGATGGCATAGTTACTACTGTTGGACGCGGTGGCTCCGACTATACTGCTACCATCCTTGGCGTGGCACTGCAGGTTGACGAAGTGTGGATTTGGACAGACGTTGACGGCATAATGACCACTGACCCAAAGATAGTGGTCGTCCGCCCGAATGCTGCCGCAACTTAGCTATCAAGAAGCGGCTGAAATGGCGATTTTCGGCGCAAAAGCCATGCATCCACGAGCTTTAGAGCCTGTCATCAAAGAAAACATCCCTGTTAGAATCCGTAGCATATTCCATCCAGAAAACCTTGGTACACTTATAACAAAGGAACCCAACGCAAAAGTAACTGAAGCAGTGAAAGCAGTTGCCATGATAAAGGATGTTGCCATGCTCAACGTTAACGGTGCAGGAATGGTTGGGGCACCAGGAAGCTACGCCAAAGTCTTCGACGTCTTAGGCAAAAACAACATCAACGTTATGATGATATCCACAGCCGCCTCGGAAGCCAATATCTCAATGATTGTCAAACGCGGTCTTCTTGGGCAGAGCTATTAGCAACCTAGAAATCGCTTTGCTGGAGCGAGGCGGAATAGTCAGCGAAGTCTCAGCTGAAGACGACGTTGCAGTAATCGCTGTTATGGGCGCAAACATGAAAGGCACGCTGGGTGTGGCATCAAGAATATTCAGCACTGTCGCCAAAAAAGGCATAAACATTCGCATGATTGCACAAGGCAGCTCAGAACTAAACATCTCATTCGTCGTCAAAGAAAAAGACGGAGTAGCAGTTGTCCGGGCGATACACGAAGAATTCAATCTTGACAAAATATAACGTTAAGCAATAGCCAACTTTGTGGAATCTTTAGGACCCTAACCCGAAATTTAACTGCTCAGTGTTTTCTATATTTTGTGCTATAACTTGGTATTTAGTGGTTTTAGCAGAAATTCCGTTGTCGATGAGTTTATGCTCTCATATTAATCATTAATTTTTCCTCAAAAAAATAATTTGGCGAAAATTGCTTTAACTACATATATATAGCTTTAAAACAATTCTTTTTGGTTGGCAAGCAACCTCTCTGAAGATTGCTTGTCAAATAAACAAAAGGAAAGAAAAAAAATGAATATAGAAAATAAATCTAAGAAAACTCTATGGATTACTTTGACAATACTTCTTATGACTTCGATGATAATTATTCCCATACCACTAGCCAATTCTCAAGTAACTGAAAGGCAATTTTCGCTATTCATTGCAGCAGCTCCTGGCAAAATTGGTGTTGGCCAATCAATGCAGATTGTCGCCTGGTCTAACATGCTCCCGACCAACTTCATCTCGCAAAACCTCAGTGCAGGTGCAGGAATACTTCGATTCCCGCGTTACCACAACTTCGTCGTTACTATCATAGACCCTGATGGTATCGTTGAGAATAGAACGTTCCGCGAAACTGACTCTCTAGGCGGAAATAGCTTCAACTATGTACCAACTAAAATTGGCACCTACACTATCTCAGCTTACTACCCTGGTGAGTCATATGCAAACGTTGAGTTTTTCAAATCTAACGTAGCTTTCAAACCCGCACAGAGTAGAACTGTAACCTTTGAAGTTCAGCAAGAACCCATACAAGCTTGGGTTGAAAATCCGCTGCCAGCTGAATATTGGACTCGCCCTATCGACCCTTCGAACCAAGCTTGGGCAGGTCTTACAAGCAACTGGCTAAGGATGGGAATGAGTAGCTCGCAAGGAAGATACTGGACTAACTTCCAACCATACGGAACGGCTCCAAACACTGCTCACATACTGTGGGCAAACGTGTTTGAAAACGGAGGTATAGTTGGAGGCGAAATGGGTGAAAGTGACTACTACACAGGAGAATCCTACCAAAGCAAATTCCAACCAATAGTGCTTAATGGAAAACTCTATACCAACACAAGAGTTGGACCTCAAACGACACTAGGATATGTCTGCTATGACTTAGCCACTGGTAAAGAACTATTCAGAAGAAGTGATTACACGCTAAACTTTGCTTTTTCCTTCGCAAATAACTGGGAAAATGCACACGGAACCATCGATTTCCTTGTATCACGCAGCGGCACTAATATGAGCTTCTGGGATCCTACGGAATGGAGAAAACGTCTTTAACATCACCAATGCACCATCTGGAGGTGCCGTAATATCAGTTGTAAACCCAGTGGGCACAACTAACGACTTCAACATATACGCCTTTGCCTCAGGTAATCTCACAAAATGGAGCTTCTATGAAACTGTAAAACCCACAGGAACCCAAACCTCATGGTCACCCTCAAGGACAACTCCCTACAACGGAACTCTTGGAATGGTTTACAATGTAGCGGTACCTAGACCGCAAAACACAGCAGGTCAATTCTTGGCAGCTGATTATAATATTGGCACTAACGGTGGCGAATGTGATGGAAATTGGATTGTTGCCAGGTCAGTGAACACAACTACCGCACCAGCAACAGTTTACCTTGCAGGCATAAGATGCAGTGACGGTAAAGTTATGTGGCAAACAAACCACCAGTTGATTGAAGACCCAAGCATATGGCGAGGCGGCGGAGGAACACACTTAGACAGCGAAGCTGGAGTCTATCTCAACTACAAGAAAGAAACAATGCAGGTATTAGCTTTAGACATAAACAACAATGGACAAGTCAAATACTACACTCCAACACGCAACATCAGTGACTGGGGAGTTTACACTTCCGGCTGGCCCATGGATAGCGCATACGGCAAATTGTACGTTGGTGCATACGACGGATACATAATGGCATATGACCTTGCAACTGGAGACTTACTATGGCAGTACCGTTCTGGTGACTCTGGACTTGTAACTCCGTACGGTTCGTACCCGTTCTTCCTCGGTATTTACCAAGGAATGGGCGTTGGTGACGGCAAAATATTTGCAGCGACAGGTGAACATTCTCCCAACGATCCAATGTACAGAGGCGAACGACTACACGTAATTAACGCAACAACTGGAAAAGCGGTATGGACTGTACAGGGCTGGTGGGTAGACTTTGCAATTGCAGATGGTCAATACACATCATACAACGCATACGACGGCAGAGTATACTCTTTCGGTAAAGGTCCAACCGCCCTGACAGTTTCAGCTTCTCCAAAAGTCTCAGTCGATGGCGACGGCGTATTGATAGAAGGCAGTGTAACTGACATATCAGCTGGTACAGAAAATTACCGTCAAACAGCTCGTTTCCCCAACGGTGTTCCAGCTGTATCCGATGAGAGCATGACAAAGTGGATGGAATACGTGTATATGCAGCAGCCTTTACCTACAGACACCACTGGCGTTGAAGTCTCACTTGATGTTTGGGACTCAAACGGTAACTTCAGAAACATAGGCAAAACAACTAGCGATGCAAACGGTTTCTACAGCTTCAACTGGATACCTGACATAGTAGGCAAATACACAGTAATCGCCACCTTCCAAGGCTCAGAATCATACTGGCCATCACACGCAGAAACAGCCTTCGTCGTAAACGACGCAGCACCCACGCCAACAGCACAGCCAACAGTAGCTTTGCCTCCGACAGAAATGTACATCCTAGGCACAGGAGTAGCTATAATCATAGCTATCGCCATACTAGGATTGCTTATTCTTAGGAAGCGACAATAAAAAATCATCAACCAACAATTCTCCTTTTTTTGTTTTCAAATTTAATCAGTCGTTTCTATAATTTTTGCCGGTACGCTTTTTAATCTGGGAATTAACACTCTGTTTCAATAGTGCTTCAAAAAGAAGTAAAGGCGTAGTTTTCTTCTTATACGGTTCTTTTTGCGCCGCAGTTGGGGCAGACTGTTAGCATCTGATCCATGAGTCCTTGGCAGTATCTGCATGGAATCATAACGACTGTGCGGATTACTTCTTTTTGCACTGTAGCCTGAGCTAGGATAGTTGGTGTTATTACCTGGATTTCGCTTGTTTCTGTTGTTCTATCGGGTCTGCCGTCTACTGCAACGACACCTTTAATTGTCCATGTAACTCGTCTATCTACGCCTGCGGTTGTTGGTCTTGCGCCAGCAGGGATGTTTATGGTGATTGGGATAGAGCGGTTTTCGCCGTTTGCAAAGTGTGAAGGCCCCGAGAACGTCGGCTTTGCGCAGTAAATAACAACCGATTCATCAACAACTCGGGGAATTGACCTCTTCAGTGCAGCATCATAGACTTCCCGAATAACCTTAGCTTGTTCGACACAGGCAATTTCGCAGCGGACCTCTGTGGCTTCAAAGTCTTCTTTTGCCGCTACGTTGAGTGCACCTTGAAGGTTTTCGCCTAAAGCAACAGAGTAACTTGCAAACCTTAATTGGACAGATGCCTCAGGGGCAGTAAGCTTTTTTGTAAATTTTTTGAGAAAACCCATTGTTACACCCATATTTGTAATGAACTGTTTATTTGATGTCTCTGCTTTTAAAATTTATGAATAGATATTCATTTTTCTTTTTGTGAGGAAACAGCCCTCAGTCTTGGTGCTACTTGTTTGGTTGTGTTTTCATATGTATTTGGTTGCTTTATGAAAACCCTGTTTATAGTGGTTGAGACACAATGGAGATAAGCTAGAATATTTAGGCAGACCCATAAGTGAAAATTAAAAACTGTAGTTTAAGAAAAAATACTTTGCACTAAATTTGACTTTCTATTTCTTTAGTTTCTAACCTATCTCGTACTGTAGCTATGAGTTCTTCAGCTTTAACCGGCTTAACCAAAAAGTCGTCTGCTCCATAATCGGCAGCTTTTTTCCCTACTTCTTCAGTGGAGAAACCAGTGACAATAATTTTGATGGTTTTCGAGTCATTTGCCATCTTACAGAGAAGCTCTGTTCCGTCCATATCAGGGAGCCTTACGTCAATTAAGCATACGCTGAACTTTTCGTTTAAGATTTTTTCAAGAGCATCCTTACCCGTATCAGCTGTCTCAACGATATAGCCTTCTTTTTCTAAAATTCGCTTAAAAACTCTTAAAATATTAATGTCATCATCAACTACAAGAATTCGTTTTTTTTCTTCGTTCATCTAAGCTCCTCCGATAGATTGTTTCTTAAATTCGAATAATTCTGCAAGTGATCCAGGGCATTTGATGGCAGAAAAACAGTTCCATCTGAAATATTCAGAATATAACATAGCAGTCAACACCAGAACTCCAATCTAATTACAACAGTCAGCTCACTCAATTAATAACATCAATAAAATTATTGTAGCTACTGCTTTAAGGGTATGTGGATGGCTTGATACAACAACAATTGGCAAAATTGGTAATTAACTAAGAATCCGAAGTGTTTATCGATAACGATTTGTTTGTATTTAATTAGGTTTTGAGAAGATGAAATTGTTAGGAAAAATTGCTTTGGTCACTGGCGCTAACTCAGGAATAGGCAAAGCAGTATCGCTCTATTTAGCCGAAGAAGGCGCAGATATCGTTGTAAACTATGTTGTAAATCCCGCTGAAGCTCAAGAAGTAGTGAAAGAGGTACAAGCACTCGGTAGAAGAGCTATAGCTTTAGACGGTGATGTTTCAAGCAGCATGGCTGTAAAAAACATGTTTGAAAAAGCCATCACAGAATTCTCCACATTAGACATATTAGTAAACAACGCTGGAATTGGCAACTTCGCCTCGGCGGTTGACATGAAGGATGATGTTTGGAATAAGATGCTCGGGGTCCATCTATATGGCACTATGAATTGCACCCGCGAAGCCCTCAAAATAATGCTTAAAAACAAATCAGGCAAAATCATAAACATTGCATCGATTTGCGGTATAACCGGTTGCTTGGGCGCCGCGCATTATTCAGCTGCAAAAGGCGGAATAATGGGGTACACACATGCCGTGGCAAGAGAAGTTATCTCCCAAGGCATAAACGTCAATGCAATAGCTCCGGGATACATCGAAACACCCATGTTATCGGGAGCTGGAATCACTGATGAAATTTTAAAACAACTGCTAACCCAAATCCCAATCGGCAGGCTAGGCAAGCCACGAGAGATAGCCTCTTTGGTAGCCTACTTAGCTTCTGACGACGCAAACTTCATGGTAGGTCAAGTCATCAGCCCAAATGGTGGACAAGTAATATAGAAACCAACTTGCCCCATCAAAAACTTTGATCAAGTCGGACGCAGATTCTTTTCTCCCTCTTTTTTCCATAGCCCCTTTAAGGGCAGGTATTGCATCTCTTGGGTTTTCTGACACTTTGCCGTTGAATAGTACTAGAAGATTTTGGCGCTTCAAACATCAAGCGGAAAACACGTCTTAGGGATCACCAATTCAGCTAGAGTACTCATCTATCCCCTGCAGAGTTAACAGCTTCTTTTTCGCTTTCTCTGGCTCCATCGCAATAAAGTTTTCGTAAGGATGACATAAATCCATTCAGAAGTTTTGCGGTTGCTTTAACTCAGATTGTGGAGGTGGATTTTTGTATGGGTCTTTTGCGAAGAGGAGAATAACTGTGATCGAGGCCATACCCAAAACTCCTAGAACTATTCCCAGTATTTGATAGTTGTACATGTTCAGTGATATTCCCCCCAATGTGACTCCCAGAAAGCTTCCTGCGCCGCCAAAAGCGGCTCTTAGCGACATCATAGTACCACGAAATTTTGGAATCTGTTCAAGAGTTAGGGTAGCTAACGAGGCTACCAACATGCCATAGAACCAGACCCGAACAACGCTCACAACCCAAGATGACAAAAGGGTGGGCATAAGAACAGTTAGCACCACAAGCGTACTAGTCACTAAGCCAGTTGTTACTCCCAGAGTTTTTGGCCCCGTTCTATTTACTATTCGACCAGCAAATATGCCCCCAAGAGCCGCAGATGAAGCGTTAATCATAGTCAAAACGGCTCCTGTGCTCGTGTCCATAGCAAATTGAGTTTTCCAAAAAGAGATTACAAAGAAAGTTATTGTTGCTGTACCGGCAATGAACATGACTCCTACAAGGCACGCAGCGGCAGATTTGTTTGATAATGCTTGTCTGTAGCCTGCAAAGATAGGTGTTCTTACGACGTGTCGGTTTTCAATTGGCTTTGATGGAAGAACAAGAAGTGCTAAAAACAGACACACAAGTGAAACGGGTAGAATGAACCAAAGCATGACTGAACGCCAGCCACCAATGGGTGCAATTATACCTGCCATGGGGGCTCCCACTATGAATCCTAAGAACCCAGCTGCTACCATCCAGCCTATAGCTTTCCCTTTTTTTTCGATCGGATAAAAATCTCCTAATATCGAGTAAGCTAATGCAGCAACCATTACTGAGCCTACCGCATTTAGAGAATTAAAGATCTGCATGGCAAAAAGGGATGGCGCCAAAAAGCTTCCTAAAGCAGATATACAAATGCATAAAACACCTATAAGCAACAAATATTTGTGCTTGAATCGAACGCTTAAGAGCGCCATAAATAATCCAATAATTACGCCGATAATTGATGAAAATGACGCAATTGTGCTTGCAGTTCCAACAGTTACTTGGAACGATTTGGCTATATCAGTTAGTAGTAGGGGCAACACAATATCTATTACAACTGTGGAAAAAACGGCAAGAGCCAATACGGGAAGAAATAGTCTCTTTTTAAAGCCCTTTTCAGAATCAGTCATTGTATCATTCATGTTTTTGAATAGGAGTGTTCTACATTTATGGTTTGCGAAAAAACGTGTTAAGACGATAGAAGCTTGTTTAAAAGTTAAGAATCTTATTTGCCAAATCTAAAATACTGATCTCTAATTATAATGGATAGAAATTCGTTGTAGAAGGATAGATGGGGTACATTGAAATTGGGTTTACTGGCTGAACCAAAAATGGTTGGCAGGCAACGCGAACTCGAGGAGCTATTGTCAAGTTTAGACTCAGCTGTAAACGGCACTGGGACAACACTATTTATCTCAGGTGAAGCAGGCAGCGGAAAAACAAGACTCACTAGTGAGTTCCTGAATATTGCAAGAAAAAAAGAAGTAACTGTGTTGACTGGATGGTGTCTCAGTAACGCTGCTGTTCCTTACTTTCCGTTTGTGGAAGCTTTCGAATCCTTCTCATCAGACAATGAAGCACAAGCATTTGGCTCTCAACTGTTGAGAATGAAGAGTTGGCTTACAGAAACATGTTGGACTGGAACTCTAGAGAAACAGGGTAGTCCAAGTCCTCAAATTTGGAAGGACCAGACATTTGCGGCTATAACTAAAGAGTTATTGATGATTTCTACGATAAAGCCGACAGTTCTTTTCATAGATGACATACACTGGGCAGATTCAGCTTCGCTTTCGTTACTTCACTACATTGCGCGTGCCATCAACTCTGAAAGAATCTTAATTGTGGCAACTTTCAGAAGTGAAGAATTGACTATGAACTCTGAGGGGCAGCCTCGTTCCCTTCTGGAAACTGTACGATTAATGGGTCGCGAGGGTCTCTACGAAGAGATTAAACTTTCTAACCTTAGTCAATCCGATGTTGGTCAAATAGTCGAGAGCATGGTTGGAGGAAACGCTAGTCTGACCCTTGTTGAGCAGCTAGCAAACGAAAGCAGAGGTAACCCCCTTTTCGTTGTTGAATCAGTAAGGATGCTCTATGAACAAGGAAGCTTGGATCTAGAGAAAGGTGAGTGGAGGCTCAAAGTTGAAAAATTGGGCATTCCTGCGAAAGTTAAGGATGTTATCGAGAGAAGACTTGAATCGTTAAAGTCTATCCAAAGAAGAATTCTAGAAACTGCTTCTGTAATAGGTGAAAAATTTGATCCAAAACTTGTGGCTGAAGTGGTTTCTCAGGACAGCTTGGATGTTCTGGAATCGTTAGATTCGATAGCCCACTCAACGCTCTTGGTAAGTTGCGAAGGCGATTATTACAGGTTTGATCATGCAAAGTCTCGCGAAATGCTTTATGATAAAATTCCGTCGCTTATGAAAAAGGAGTATCATCTCAGGATTGGCAACAAAATTGAGAGCTACAACCAGATTGGCAAGGAACTTCCAGTAAGCGACCTTGCATATCATTTTGCTCAAGCAGGAGACAAAAACAAATCAGTAAAGTATGCTTTGGCCGCGGGCAAGGATGCCTTGGCAAAGTTCAGCAATAAAGAAGCCCTCAAACACTTCACTTTTGCGATGCAAATAATTTCTGAATTCTCTCAGAATGCATCCGAAACAGCAACGGCGCTTGAGGGTCTAGGTGAAGCCTTTTTTGCAAATAGTATGTTTAAAGAAGCAACAAGAACATTTGAGCAACTCAGCAGCATTGAAACAGGAATTATGAAACTGCGTGCTTTAAGGCGGGCTATGGACGCGGCTTTTTTCCAAGGCGAATTTGTCCATTTGTTGGAACTAACAAAGAATGCTGAGTCGCTTTCGTCCATTGACCGTTTGGAAAACGCGCGTATTCTAATGAATAAGGCAAGGGCTGCTTTATTTCTAGGAAACCAAAAGGCTGGAAAAGAAGATTTCGAAGCAGCATTACAGGTTTTTGAGGAAACATGCTCTTTTCCGGATGTTGCCCGAACTTTGTTGGGATTAGGCGGTTTCAAGGCAAAAACCAAATTTGATAAAGGATTGGCTAGAGTCCTTCGTGCAGTTACCTTATACAGCGACCTTGGAGATGTTCGAGGGTTGATGGACGCTTGTAACCGAGCTGGACAAAGCTTCGGCTATCGTCTCCTCAAAATAGAGGCGTTGAATATGCACAGAGAAGCCATTAGAATCGGCGAAAAGATAGGTGATTTTAACAGGGTGGCAGAGGCAAATGTTTCTTCATCATGGGTTCTTGAAAGAACAGGCGAGATATTGGAGGCGTTATCACTAAGCCTGAAAGCTCTAGAATATTCTAAGCAGACAGATTCAAAATGGATACAAGGCATGACCTATGCGAATATAGTAAGGCTATATAGTAAAATTGGAGATCTGAAGCATGCAGAAGAATATTTTGAGAAACTTACCCAACTGCCACAAGAGGTTCTGAATTCAACCGGATTCGTGAGATATGGTTTGTCTAAGGCGGTCTACTTTGCAGCTACGAACCGTTGTGAGGAGGCGAATCATTATTTTGAAGCATGCCTCAGATGGCTCAAGAAAGGCATTAACCCAGCGGAAGAAGTTTTGATAAGAATAAATTATGCTTGGGTTCTCGAAAAACAAAGCCGGGCACAAGAAGCAAAAGCACAGCTTAAAGTAACCCAAAAAATATTTAATCATCTCGAAAAATGTTTTGATCACACTACTATAAATGCTACATTATTGACTCCAAGAGAAGTTGAGCTTGCGAAAAGAATTCGACATGCGGCTCGATGTCGTCAACGTATCCAAGAAACTTGCTCAAATAGTTGGATTCGAAGGGGTTCCTTCAGAGTTCAAAGTAATCAATGTTACCTCCGATTACAGTTGCCCCAACAACGGTTTCATTACAATGAAAAAAAATCTTGATGCCTTTAGTGTTGAACCAATTAAGCTAAGTTTGAAAGCTGCCAAATCTGGGATTTTCAATCTTTGTCTACGAGTTGAATACATAGATGAGCTAAGTCAGACTAAAACGTTCGAAATTAATCCAGTGACAATCACCGTTAAATCAGCGTTGCCAACGAACATGGAAAATGAAGCTGAGACTGGTATAATCCAAATTTGAATTTAAGTCTGAAGCCGCTCAGAAAGTCTTCGATTTTCTAATAAACTCTTTTATTGAAGATTACAGGCTACTGAGGTTGCCACCTGAGAGGTCAGGGTGGAGAACCTTAAACCAAATCGTGAACCACGGAAAAGTTTCGAAACACAGCGTTTACGGTTTTTCAGGTCATCGGGGACAAGTAATATCCGAACTGGAACGCTGTGGCATTGTTGAAGTAAGAGCATTCACTGGTGAGAGAGGTCGTGGAGGCAAAATTTTCAAAATTAGAGCAGCTTATGAAGTAGAAGCCTTAAAAAAATTGATTAAATTGTGAGATAAATAAAGTAAAGTATAATTCTTTAGTTTTCGAAATGAAGTGAATTGGGCTTTCTTTGCATCTTCCTGAAAAATCAGGAAAAATCGGAAAAATCGTCAAAAATTGCTACATATTTTTCCGGACCTAATAGTGACTTAGGAGAACTTACGGAATTGAAATTGAAGGAGTTTTCCTATCTGAGTGCCGAGTGAGGGGCGCAATGACAAGAAGTACCCGAAATAAAGGAGAATAAGAAAAAATGAAATATAAAACCCTAACAATAACGCTAATCATTGGACTATTAATCACAACTATCCCTATAGTCATTAAATTTTCTAACGCTGCAACCGACAACTGGACACTAACCCAAGATGGCAGAGGAGTAAAAGCTTACGTCGACCTCAAAGAATACGTCTGGCAAAAAAACGCGTCCATGGAACCTAATGGACCCTACGACAAAATAGGCTTGCACCGGCTTGTGAAAACTGGAGTTCCTCTAAAAGGAGTTGTTTTCATGCTTCCTGGATTGTACGGCAGCGGTGAGCGACTGACGTCAAATCCATCAACTGATAGTTTCACAAAGACGGAAAACATGAGTCAATGCATATATTGGGCTAACAGAGGCTATGATGTCTACACTATTGATTACAGAACTCACTTTATACCCATTGACACAAACAAGAGCCAACTCTCAGCAACTGCAGACTGGGGCATGGAACAATACATAAGCGACATCAAAGAAGCCGTTGATAAAGCCAAACAAGTTTCTGGAGCACAAAAATTATTCATGGCTGGCCAGAGTTGGGGCGGAATTATGGAGCAAATCTACGCAGCCAAATACTGGCAGCAGGATCTTAGAGGATTGATTCTCTTAGATCCAGGTCCACCAAAATCTATTTTAGCGAAAAGCCAGAATCTAACAGCCTTCTATAATGTGACCGCCGCAGTAAACAGCATAAAGACCCTTGGAACTTGGCTATGGGAATCCCCACAGACATCCAATGTTCCTTCTTCGCTGAATCCGGGATATGTGTTTTTGGTTCAATTTGCCGCTCAAAACCCTGGTGCTCCCGCTCAGTATCTCAATGGAACATTGATAACAACAATTAACCCGCGCACTAACAATACTTGGGCTAACATCACGGAATGGTTCGAATACAACTGGAATATTGCTAATTCATTCAATACCTATGGAGGCTACAGTAACATTACAGTAAACATGAATTTAGCCACCCAAGCGGAAAGATACTATCCAGTTAGAGTATTCATAGATTATAATGCCCTGCTGGCATGGAACGTAATTCCGCCGTTAGCATATGATTATATAGCGCACATTTCTGAGGTCAATGTGCCAGTGCTTGGTTTCAGAAGCGGATTAAACCTCGCTGCTTACGGAAACATAACAAACGGAATGGCAACAACAGATTTTAGTTGGACATTGTTACCGAATTATGGTCACAGCGATGTCTTCCAAGGGACTTACTCTGCAAGAGACGTCAGCCAGCCAGCTCTTGATTGGATGCTTAGTCACTATCAACCTCCAGCGGCTTTTGCTTTAATGCATAACCCTTCTGTAAAAGTTGGGCAAACAGCAATAGTCACCGCTTCAGCGTCTGGAGGAGTATGGCCTTACTCTTTCCAATGGTATGAAGGATCAAACGCTATTCCTGGACAAACCAATGCCCAGTTGGCACTAACCAAGACCACACCAGGCACCTACACTTACTACTGCGTAATCCAAGACTCAGAAAGAATAACTTCACAATCAAACACTGTAAGCCTCTCAGTTAACTCGCCACCAACTCCAACGCCAACAGCAAAACCCTCACCCACAAAAACCCCAAGCCCAACACCTGAGGTTCCACCAACAACTCCGCCAACAGCAACCCCAGCGCCCACACAATCCCCTGCCCCGCAACAATCAACTGCATTTCCTGTGGAAGTAGCATTCATTGTAGTAGCGGCAATATCAGCAATAATAGTCATAGCAGTTGCAGCTATAGCATTAAAGAAACGAGCAAAATAAATCATAATTCAAACAACCCCACTTTTTTCTTTTTAGATAAAATAGACCGAAATTCTGGTCTTTAGAAAACTTTTTTTATCATATCGAGTATGCAAACATTGTCGCTTGGCTTTCTCGAAACGGGTATCATAGGTAATACTTTGGGAAAACTTTTATTCATACAAAGCAACTTCAACCTATGACTATATTCCTGTCCAATGCAGAGTTATATGAAACTGTTCTTCAGAAATCGTTAGACACAAAAGAGATTTTATGGGTATGTTCCCCCTCTCTTGGTTTAGGTGCCCATAGAGTTTTTTCACAGGAAATCCTAAAGACCCCTCCAGCCGACATCCGATTTGTCTTTCCTGTAAATGATGTTTCAGTCAAAGAAGGGGCAGTTAATCCAAATGAAATACAGTACCTTATGGAGCACTTTAAGGGTATCAACATTAAATCTCATGAAAATTTTAATTCAAACATCTACATTTTTGACGATTCAGCTTTAATAACTTCAGCCAATTTGACGGAAGCAGCATTTGAAAGTAATATTGAAGTTGGAGTGCTGCTTGAGAGGGTAGAGGCAGAGGAAGTAAAGGGCTTCTTTAATGAGAATTTATGGAACTCAGCAAAACCGATAGGTGATTTGAAGAAGTATAAGCAAATGTGGAATTTATCGCAAAAGACAACAAAAAACAGTACTCTTAAAAAAGTTAAGCCTCACACTAAAATCAAAGATTGGACAAATGCTTACATAAATACGTGGTACATTGGGGTTTCCAAGTGGATATCTCCAAAATTTGAGCGCAAGATAAAGAAGGAAACAAATTGGCACACAAATCTTTCTGTTATAGGAGACGTTGGTTACAATGCTTTTTTACAACTTAAACTTGGTGACAACGCATACATAGCTGACTTAAACAAACGCGGCGAAATAGGCATTGAATTGATCCGAATAATCGATAAAGCTCGTGTAGAAACAGATGAAGGAGATTACCACGCAGCCTTTGAAACAGAAAAAACATACCAGCTGCAAAGAGAACAATTCTTTAAAATGCTAAAAAATACAAACATCAAATCTAAAACTTCTGAAATCATACTCAACAATGATCAACTAAACCAAATCGCCATCGTTCTCTCTTCAATCAAGCGCAAAAGAAAACGAAAGTCCTAGATATTTTGGGGTATGTTTGGTTTTTTGGTTTGTCTAAAATGAGGAAAAAATCAACAATAATATGGTGCAGTTGTTTTGGAGCTTTTTTGGATTTCTTGTAAGGAAAAAAGCTGTTTTTTTTAATAAAAAAGGGCAGTTTCATTTTTCTATTTCTTAAAGCTTCATGACTTAATGTAGATTTCAATCTTTACCGGTAAAGCATCTTTCCCCAGAAACTCTGATAGAGTACCCGTCCAATGTGCTTTCGAGTCAGCCGTAAACCCAACCGTCTGCGAAATCCCTCGCCAGAGCAAAGCCTTGTCATAGTCTTTGGCGTCCTGAGGCATGAACTCAAAAATAGACCTGCTCGCAATAATAACCAGTTTTTTCTTCATGCGTGAAATGGCTACGTTAATTCGGTTCAAGTTAAGTAGGAAGTCGCTTTCGCTTCGGACATAATCTGGGTCGCTGACGGTGGAGGAGATGATGATGAAGTCTGCTTCGCCGCCCTGAAATCGTTCAACAGTGTCGATTCTGGCGTTTTCGCAGCCCTCAGAAAGCATATTTTTCAGCAAGCCTTTCTGGGCGTTATGAGGCGTAATTACGCCTATACCCTCAGATTTCACGTTACGTACCAAGGCTTCCACAATCGATGCTTCAACGATGTTGGATTGGAAACTTTCCGCTTCATCGTGGACAATCAGGACAAAAACGTTCTCCGGATTCAAAACAACCCCTAACCCATCAGTTTTAGGCTCAGAAGCTGCTATCGTTTGTTTTTGGTCGGAGCGAAAATCAATCTTGTCCTTCTCATATACCCATTCTCGCAGAAACTCTGCTACGACTGAGTGGCATCTGTGGCTTTCGCACAATCGTTCAGCAGGAATTTCTGCAGGGTGTTTGCAACTAATCCGATCTATGCCTAGGTCTTCTTGGCGTAGCAATCTTAGGAAATCCATTGCGGATAGGAAGGATGCCATTTCTTCGAGTGTTCGGCGGTCTTCTTTTTCCCAGTTGTGCGCCTGAATCGGGGGCAACTGCCGATGGTCTCCAGCTACGAGGATCTGGCTGCTTTTAGTTAAGAATGAGCCTGAAAGAATCAGCTCGGGCAAACGCATCATGCTAGCCTCGTCGACCACAAGCAAATCAAAGAAGCCTTCGCCCCATGGAGGCTCAGAGTCTCCGATCTTCTTCATTAAACCGTACAAGCCTGGAGGTGTGAGGCATAAAATCAAGGGATCAGAACCTGAAGAGTTAGGGGTTAATGTTGCTTGGTTCAATAAATAATCTTTGAGTTCCTGCACAGTTTCCTCGTCTTCGTTGTAATTGACGTAAGTGACGCCGTCGATGGGTTTGGCGGATGAAGTGGAACTGCTTAGCACACGGTAAATGTTCAGGTCTTTTAGATCCTTGCCGCCTTCTCTGCAGTATTCTTGCCAGCACCGAGCAAGCTTGCTGACAAACTCGTGGATAGCCTTGTGTGTTGGAGCAACCATTAGCACACGACATCTTGAATTGACTCTGTGGGTGGCGACATGCGCCAAAACAGCCAATTGCAAAGTCTCAGTCTTCCCCGTGCCCGGTGGACCCTGCAACATAACAATCTGCTCTTTCCCAAAAACCCGCTCAATGAACCGTTGCTGCTCTGCCTTTGGAGAAAATCGTCTGCCCTCAACCCAACGCAAGAACGAAGCAGCCGCATCCCGTGGCAAAGCCTTATGCGAAGAAGCCTCAGATTTGCCCGCTAAGAAGTTCGCTAACAAACAGTAGAGCACATTGTTGCCCGCATAGTCAAGGCACTTTGCCGCCCTATCAGAAATAATATCATCCGCTAACTCATCCAAAATGTAGATTCGCCCGACCTCAAAGAGTTGCATATACTTGTTTTTTGCTTTCTCAGGGTCAGTTGTTGGAAGATTGTGCCAGGCGCTATATTTTCTTCCTTTGCCGCTTGGCCAAGTAACTACATTGATTACTATCTCTGATTTGCGTACATCTATTTTGTCGACGATTGCCCGGGCTGATTTTTCCACTTCGGATGGGGAGCGTTTCTGAGCTTCTTCAAACTGAGCCTGCTCGTTGCGCCTAAGCTCGGTTACAACCATCCAATCGCCAGAACTTGACCCGTCTGCTCCTTTAACTCTACAAGCATTAGCCACGCAGTCAGATTTAGGCAAACCAATGCCTTCATAGACGAGTTTTCCGCGAACTACAAAATCTTTTTCGGACTCAGCGACACCAGTGCACTCAAAAATCAGTGATCTACCTGAAGCTACTCGCTGGTAGGGGAGCAAAGAATAGTGCTGGTACATCTCTTGTCGCTTGGAAAAATACTCTAAATCCAAAAATTCTCTGCATCCACGTTCTAAAGTTGCAGCGCCTAATGAAAAATTTGCAATTGTGGGGACAGCAATCGGTTTCTTGCCCAGCCTTCTGTTACGAATAATTAGTGACCGTTCCACGTGTTCTAGAGCCATGCAGAGCTTTAGTCCCATGAGGTTGAGTTCTTCATCGGTAATCCGTCTTGTTTTTTGAACATAATCGCACCATTTGTGCTTCTCCAATAGAACCTTCGTCGGGTAATTATCCAAGCGACCTTTGGCGGCCCACAAGTACTCTATAGGGATTTGGTTGCCGAACCGAGCACGCGCAGGATAATATCCATCTTTGTGTCCGTATCTATCATCAAGAAAAAGGATTGACCCATCTGGGTTTCTTTTGTAGGGAAGTGAATAATTAAACAATCCATCGCGGAAAACTAAACGTAAATCAACCGATGATCCATCCTTACGCTTCGCCAACCAAGCTTTATTTTCGAAAAAACTCGATTGCTCAAGGATTGGCAGAAGCCCTGTACTATGAAATTTTAGGGCTTTTCTATGTATTACTTCATCTTGGAGGATTGAAAACATTGGCTGGTCAATGGCTTGTCTTAGTCCTAAAAGGTCTCTAATCGCCATGGCACTTAGCAAGGTTGGTTGGCGGCGTACTGCCTCCATTAGTACGTCTCTTTCTCCTCTGCTAAAGAAGTAAAGGTGGATTGGGGCTTCATCTGGGCTGCCCACTTCCTTGGCTACCTTTGTAATAGCTTCCGTGAGGTCTTTGAAGAAGGCTTCTAGCAGATTCTTTTCTTCATCTAAACATTCTTGTCGGTCGTCGGGAAGATTGGCAATAACCTTTGATACTCCTAAGGGGTCGCCTTTGTAGCGTGTACAATCCACCCTTGCGCTAATCATCGAAATAACGTCTAACATATAGTCGCGTTCAACAAAAAGGTAAACGCGTATCATGCCGTCTGGACTAAAGAGAAGGGCTGAATCCATGCCGTTTGAAGGACTATCCTCGGGAAGCCCGCCATAACCGGTTCCTGTTAACCAGGGCATCCACCTGCTCCTGCTGGCAAAGGGGCTGTTTGGGCGAATTCCACCAAGCATATACTGCGCACGCTGAACCAGCCAATCCAACTTGGCACCTACGACTCTGTCAGTGGCTAACAAATGTACCTTCTCAGGTTCTTTGGCTTGTATGCTTTTGAAGTCGTAGGGGCGCAAATCGCTTGTATCCATCACAACCTTTAATCTCGCCAGATCCTCAAGCCGTTTGATTCCATAGTGTCCCAACGCCCTCTGTTCGCCCCTACTCAAGTTAAGCAGCGCAATACTCTCATTTTCAACTGAGCAAACAATGCAATACTCGTTGAACCCGCAGTTGTCGCATCTCGCGCAAAGCTGATACTCAACCTGGGGTAGCGGAGTCTTACGAATACGGTTTAACTCGCCGTTTTCAGCAAGCAGACGCTCAACATCCTGAATTAGGGGGCTGAGCTTGAATTTGGGAAGTGTTTCAGGGGTCAGATTTTCCAGATTCGTTTCCCTATTAATTACTCCGCCTTCAACATCGATTTTGGGCAGAAGGTTCGCTAATTCTTTTGATAGGAGCAATACATAGATGGCTACTTGTATTCGGTGCGCAGTCTGCTCTAGCCAAGAGGACTTGAGTTCAAAAATTCTAACCTTCACTTTTCCGTCTTTGCAGCGCCAAAGGGCAATCAAATCAGCTATGCCCTTAACTTTCCAAACTCCGATTTTGCCCATCATTGGAACCTGATAGAGCAAAACAGGCTTACCATCAGCTCTTTCTATTGAAGAAATCTGTTCCTCGATGACGTCACGCAAATTATTGAAGGAAGACTCTTCATTTTCAACGTACTTGTTACAATCGTGGTATTCGGCTGCTTTGGTTTGGAGTTCTGCAACTTTTTTCTCTTCGAGCGTTTTTCCTACGCCATAAAGCAGGGGACTAATTGGCTTAAAGATTGGCCATTTGCGCTTTTCTTCCTCATCGTCGTCTTGGAGTCTTAGCTTGAAGAATCTGGGGCAGCAGTTGAAGCGGATGTACTCTGCGATTCCTGAAGCAGTTAAGGAATCTTTGCTCGGCTTTTTTTTGCATGAATGCTCTATATTATTGTCGTTCTCACTCAACCGATTGCCCCCTCTCTTAGTAAACGCTCTTTAGCCTAAACTAACCTTGGATTATTGTATGTACCGTTGATTTATGCTTAAAGATATTATCCAAAAACTGGAGCTTCCATAGTTAAAAGAGGACCCAGCAGTCTCTGCGGTTTCTCCTCAACTCCAATTTTACCTTCTAATTCTAGGCGAAGATGACAATTCTCTTTTACAATACAATACTCGCAACCAAAAGTTTCTTTTCGAGTTTGACAATCGATTACTATTTGAGCAAACATACCATTACCTCGGGAAACCACACATAGAGCAGACCTGGCTTATAGGCAATGTCAACTACACAACGGCATTTTCGGCAGAAGCATTTTTGGGCTTTCTTGGTTTTCTTGCACACAAAAATGTTCAAAAAATTCTGTTCAGCAATGGAAGCTCGATCAACTAATTAAGTTAAATTGGACCCTGAAAAAAATCTCTTCTAGAAGAACAAAAGTTGAAATTACAATTTGGAGCAGAGGTTGTTTTGGGTTGCTTTTTTGATTTAGGGTTTGTGACATCTGCATGTTGAGTCTGTAATAGTCTGTAGTAGTCTGAAATAGTCTGTAGTAGTCAAAGAAAGTCAGGAGAGTTCAATTGTTCTTATTGCTGTGGCGTTAGAAAGGAAAACAAAAAATAAGTAATTTCCGTTCAGGCGGATAGGTGGCTCTATTGGTTCTGGCGTTCCGTAGGGAAAGTGCGCCTAGAAGAATCAGCGCTATCACCCACAAGTTGGGGTTATACAAAGGACCAATGAGCTTGTACCATCGAGAATAACCAGAGAAATTGAGTTAGAATAGATGCTTACATCTAAATTTTAAAAGTCAAGGTTTAGGTTGTTTCTTTAACTTCGATGTGTTGGTCGAGGTGAAGTTTGTTTGTTTTTATGTCAAGCCAACAGTGGAATATATCTTCGCTGTGCATCTTGTGACCATGGGGTTCCGGTTGCACATGCGACATAATCATGCCAAAGCACACGTTTGAAATTGTCACTTTGTAGTTTCCATTTGGCAGAACCTCCACGGTCACGTGACTTTCGTCGGTCGGCAAGTTTCCATATGTGCCTTCGTTTTCGATGCTTAATTCTCGCTCCAACCAGAGTTCTAAGAGTTCAGTGTTGGACCGTTTTGGTTTCTTAATTTCTTTGTTGACGTAGTCTATATACTGTTTGGGAATTGTTAATTCGAATGTTTTCAAGTAAAGCACCTTACTTTATTAGAAACTGGCAAACGCGGTATAAATGTAGATTGGAAATGAAAAAGGATGGCTGTTCAACTTAATCTTTTTTTGGTGATGTTGTTTGGAAATAATTGCTTCTTAAAATAATTAGGATCGCATAGAGCGCGAACTTTTTAGAGAGAAGCTGTGAAATATGGTAATAGTTACCTAAATAAGGGAGTCTGTGAAGGCTAAATTCCATGATTAAAAAGGACATAGCTGAAAGGGAAGATTTTTACTCTAAAATGGTCGAAATAAGGAACGTGGCAGAAAAGGGAGTAAGCATGCTGGGTTCTATGGGGTCCCTTAAAAAAATGCCATTTTCTCTTGACGATTTTCATTTTGTGCCCGCTCAAGTCTCTAAAATTCCTCTTAATACCAACGAAGAAGTAAACATAAAGACTGTTATTGGACCACAAGCAAAAAAACCTCTGAAAGTCTCTTCTCCAATATTGTTCAGCGGGATGAGCTATGGAGCTGTATCTAGAAATGTCAGGTTAGTTCTGGCAAAGGTTGCATCAAGCTTAGATGTTGGAATAAACTCGGGGGAAGATATTATCCTTCCAGAAGAGCTAGATATTGCATCAAAAACTCTCATTTTACAATACTCAACCGTGAGGCTTAACACAACTGAAGATATTCTCAAGAAAATTTCAGCGGTAGAAATCAGGTTTGGTCAAGGCGCATATCCAGGTTGGGAGAGTCTATTGCCAGCAAATAAAGTACCTCAAGAAGTATCAAAGTTGTTGGCGCTTAAAGAAGGAGAAGACCAACACTCTCCTGCACATCACCCAGACATAAGAAATGAAGATGAGCTTAAAGAAAAAATACGGTTGTTTAAAGAACTAACTAATGGAGTTCCAATCGGAGCTAAGATAGGTTGCGGAAACGTTGAAAATGACATTGAAATCTTGGCGAGAAGCGGTGTAGATTTCATTTCACTTGATGGCTTTGGCGGGGGAACCGGAGCCACTGAATTTTTTGTCAGAGAGAATGTTGGGGTTCCCATTATCGTTGCTCTGCCAAGAGCTGACAGGCATTTGAAGAAGATTGGCGCAAGGGATAAAATTAGTTTGATAGCTGGGGGTGGATTGAGAACTTCAGCGGATTTCGCAAAGTGTCTTGCCCTTGGTGCAGATGCAGTTGCCATTGGAACTTCTGCTTTGATAGCAATAAATTGTCAGCAATACAGACTCTGCCACACAGGACAATGCCCGACTGGAGTAACTACAAACGATCCAATTTTAGTCCAGCGATTAGACGTTGACGAGGGGGTTCGTAAGCTTACAAATTTCATCAAAGTTTCAAATATGGAAATTGCAAATTTACTGAGAATTGTTGGAAAGAACGATATTAAAAAATTGGGGCTGGAAGACCTTGTTGCTCTGAAAAAAGAACTGTCCGAGGCTACGGGCGCCGTGTGGATGAATGGAAAAAATGTTTAACCCCAAATTTACCCTTTAAAATTAATGGTACACGCAAAAAATAAATCGGGCTTTTTTGGTTTGGTTTCTATAAAAATTTCTTCGTTTTTTGAAGTCTTTCAAACTTCAATCTTTATGTCAATTCCTTTTTTCCACCAAGTTTCAAAGTGGCTCTCTGCTATTGTCACCAAAGAAGGATTATTTGACCACAAACAAGGCGAGAGAGCAAAACCAGATTTTGCAAAGATCCCTAAAAGTACTTCTTTTTTGTCAAAAATCCCCAGTTTCACTTTTGGAGCACTGGGAATGAATCGTAGACTAAAATTCGGGTGATTAATAATAGTATGTAGAGATTTAGGCAACACATTTGCGTCTGCCGGCTTTTCTGTAAGCCATTGGAATTTTACTCCCTTTTTCAGGGCTCCTTCAATAGATTCGGACAAAACGGCAAGCCATGGCACAAACTCGCTAAATGGCGTAATATCTTTCAAAGTTGCTTTGGTATTTTCGATTATTTGGATCGCTTTACAAATAATAGCTTCTCTATCTGCGATTAGGAGAAATTGATCTTTCTCCAATTCTGTTTGTGTTTCTGTAAGGAGTTCTGTTGCTCTTTGGACGAATTTGTTTGCTTCTCTTTCCATCCTGGAGAACTCTCCCTTCTTTCTTCTTATGAGAATGCTAACAGCCTCTGTTGGAGGAGTAGCCTTGAAAGTTGCAGGCTTGACGAGCGTTTTATGAACTATTCCGAGATGAATGAGTTCATCTAAAAGTCGGTATACATCTTGTCTTGGTATGTCCGTAAACTTGGCTATTGTGTGTACTCTAGAAGCCGTTTTTAACCGAAGAAGAGCAAGATACACCTTTCCTTGGGAGATAGTAATCCCCAATCCTGACAAAGTTTTGGCGTCTTCTTCGTAACTTAATTCTTTCATGCTTATCGAGGGCTTCGATTTGTGAGATTGTGTATTTATCATTTTCTATTTGTCGTCTAGTATTGTGCGACAGGCTGTTGTTCATTGGACTTATGACGCTTTCTTATTAGGTGAGATCACCAAACAAGTTACCACTGAAAAAAAGGAAAGATAAAAAATGATATTCTTAAAGAAAAAAACTATAACTTTGATTGCGTTGTTTTTAATGTTGACTTTTGCTTTTCCAATTGTTACTTTACCTAGCGCAAGCGCAGCTACCAGGAACTTCTATTCTTACGTTTACGTTGCTGATGGCGCTGGACCCCGCGGTGTAGGTGTTGGCGAAATGGTGTTGCTAGTCGCTTGGACTGCAGATATGCCCCCAGAGACAGGTGAAACATCCGGTGTCGTTTCTTCACCAAATGGCAGAGCCGGTTGGTATGGTATGCAAATACAAGTCTGGGACCCTGACAATGAGACAGAAATCCTTGATATGCCCTATAGTGATCCAGTCGGCGCCAACTACATAACCTATACTCCTCTCAAAGTCGGCACATATAGAATTCAAGCTATCTTCCCGCGTACCGATAAAGAACTCAAAGTAACGGTTTCATCAGCTGGAGTCTTTTACACAGCAGGGGACCATTATATCTATACCGCCGATACTAGCCCAATAGACACATTCGAGGTTTACCAAGGAACAACACAACCATGGATTGAGTCGCCTCTTCCAACCGGATACTGGTCTCGCCCAATAAGCGGTGCATCCAGAGAATGGTATGTGCTTGCTGGTCACTGGCTTGGAGGTGCCGCGAACGTATGGCCTTTAGGCAGTTCAGGCGGCAACATCGGCACCTATGCCTGGGGCTCAGCACCTGAGAGCGCTCACATACTCTGGTCAAAGCCCTTCTTCATTGGAGGCGTCACAGATGAAAGGTTCGGCGAAGCAGCAGGCCACACAGCGCACTACCAAGGTGTCGAGTTTAGTCCAACAATAGTGCTTGACGGCAAAATTCACTGGTCACCACGCTACACTACACATGGCAACAAAGGCTGGGAAATAATTGATCTCTATACAGGAGAAACACTATTCCTTGACTGGAATGCATCAAGACCTGCTTTTGGCTCAGTCTATGAATACGAGTCACCCAACCAACACGGAACATTCGAATACCTATGGGATACTGGTGTTAGCGTCATCCTTTTTCGGCGTAAGCGGCACACCAATCCAACTACCACAAGTTGTCACAGTAGCTCGAGTAACCCAACCTGCAAACCTAAGTGTAATCAAAACAGGAAACCCATACAAATTGAACAGGACAACAACACCACTGGTTACCAATACTCTTTGGAAGATGATGGATGCAAAGACGCAAAATACGATTTGCTACATAGCTAACGTATCCGCAGCCGGAACACAGGTCTATGGTAAAGACGGAAGTATACTTTACTATAACATGGTCAACAAAGGAACTACTGCAAACCCTAACTACTATCTGACAGTATGGAACTCCTCAGCAGGAACCATGGTTGCTAGCCAACTTGGTACAGGCTATTGGCAGTGGAGACCTGCGGGCGGCGATTTCGGAGCAGAAAACCCCTACTTTGGATCCGGAGACTTCTTTAACCCCATGACTATGGATTGGGACATCGTACATAATGGAGAAGTGTTCTACTCTCAAAACTTCTCAATACCCAACATAGTTGGCCCATCCAACTCTATTCTCAATGAAACTGGCACAATTCGCGCTATTCGCCAAGATGACGTTATGATCGTTGGAACTCAAGGACGAAACGACAAAACAGGAATAGTACAAGGATGGATGATAGGTATCAGTCTAAAACCAGAAAATAAAGGCACGCAACTTTGGAAAACCACCTTTACACCACCGTTCTTGGACGTAGATAAAAACGTTACAGCAGCAGCAATGTTCACAGGCGGATTTACTTTAAACGGAGTCTATCCAGAAGACGGAGTAATGGTATTCTCAGAAGTCAAGCAACTGAAGTTCTGGGTCTTCGATTTGTATACAGGTCAGCAGTTATGGGAAACCGAACCTGATGCTCTACCACAATACAATTACTATGGCCAGAGCCCCCTCGTTATAGATGGAAAACTCATAATCTACGGTGGCTATGCTGGAGAAATGAACGCATTTGACATAAAGACTGGAGATAAATTATGGACTTTCGACGCTAAAGGCATTGGCTCTGAATCACCCTACGGCAATTACCCAATCACCGTAAGTGCTGTCAGTGACGATAAGATTTACACAACCTCGTGGGAGCACTCGTACACTATTCCATTGATCCGTGGTCCAAACTTACGCTGCATCAACGCCACAGACGGAACAGAAATATGGAGCATCTTGGACTTCGGTGGCGGTGTAGCTGTCGCAGACGGCCGCCTAATATGTAGCAACAGCATGGATAACATGATATACTGTTACGGCAAAGGCTCAAGCGCCACTACAGTCTCTGCACCACAGACTCTTGCAACACTAGGATCCAGTGTAATGCTCACTGGGACAGTCACCGACGACACCCCGACTGGCAGGCGAACCGCCAATGATAAAATCGACTTCACCCTCAAAGGCACCCCTGCAATATCCGATGAAGACATGAGCAGATGGATGGAATACAAGTTCATGCAACAAATATACCCAGCAGACGCAAAAGGTGTTCCAGTAAACTTAGCCACTATTGACCCCAACGGCAACTACATACCCATCGGAACCACTACATCAGACATAAATGGCAACTATGGACTTCTCTTCACACCAGAAATTCCAGGCACATATCAAATTATCGCAACCTTTGACGGATCCAAATCCTACGGCACATCGACAGCAACAACCTACATGGCAGTAGGAGAAGCACCAGCTAGCACTCCTGCACCAACACCTCAGGTACAATCTGTCGCTGACGCATACTTTGTTCCCGCAATCGCCGGCTTGTTCGTATTCATGGCCATAATAGGCGTCGTAATAATCCTAGTGCTCAGAAAACGACCATAAAAACAACACAGCAAACAATCACCTTTCCCCTTTTTTGTTTTTATTAAGAATTAGAGAAGAACTAATTGATAACCTAACTCAGTTTCTACAAGAGATTTACAACTACTCAGTTTAGTCTTTTTCTTTTCTTTTTAGTTAATTGTTGTTAGATGTTTAGACCGCGCCCTGAGCATCATTCTTGTTGTTATGCAACTCACCCAGACGCAGCAGTGTCTCCTTGTAAACTGCAATTGAATCCAGGTATTCGCTTACTTCAATGTGCTCATCTAAGGTGTGGTCTAGGTGTGAGTCTCCTGGTCCATAGGTGACTATGGGCAGGTTCATGGCTTTTCCCAAAATGTTCATGTCGCCAGTTCCTGTTTTATGCAGAAGCGTTGCGGGCTTGTTTAGCACTTTGCGGACAGACGAAGCCAAAACATGAACCAGCGGAGATGCCTTGTTTACCTCAAAGGGCTCAACCGTGTCCAAAACAGTTGACTTCACGGAGACCTTTGGGTTGGCAGCTTGGTACTTGGTTATTATCTTCTGTATCTGCTCAAAAACCTGGGACGTGGAGAATTGAATGGGTACCCGGACATCTAGGTTCATTTCTGCCTCGAAGGGAACAACTGAGGTGGCTCTTCCGCCGACAAGCTTCACTAAGCAGGCAGTGACAGCGTTGTATGGGCTTGCTGAGGGATCCAGCGAGGGATAGGAAGATGCATTTTTGATTTGTTTCCAAAGCTCAATGGCTTTCTCCAAAGAGTTGTCATAGAGCCAAGGCGTTGAAGCATGCCCCGTCTCAGTTTTGAGGATGATTTTAAGTTGGATTTGTCCTTTGTATCCGACTGTTACGTTTTCGACGCCGCTGGGTTCGCCAAATATGGCATAGTCAGCTGTGATTCCCTGAGTGATCAGGTGTTTGACACCTCGGCTAGTAGCTTCTTCTTCTACAACGGCGGCAATCAAGATTTTGCCTTTAAACCCAGTCTCTTTGGAGGCGGCAAGGGCAGCCATAATCATTGCTGCAAGCGGACCCTTCGCATCCACTGCACCTCGAGCGTAGATTTTGCCTTCTTCTATGCGAAGTGGCAGGTGCCCTGCTACAGTATCCATGTGTCCACACAAGAGAATAACGGGTTCGCCTTCGCCGACGACGCCAATGACATTGCCGATGTCGTCTTTTCCAACTTCAAAACCCATCTTATTCATTTCAAGGTCCAAGAAGTTGGCTGCGTCCTCTTCTTTTCCTGATGGGCTATAAATGCCAAGTAGGTTAGTTAGGAACCGTACTGCTTGTTCGCTCATTTTCCTCTTCTCCCAAAACTGTATCTAGAACTGAGATGGCTTTGTCGATTTGTGCTTTCTCGATTACGAGCGGCGGAAGCAAACGAACCACGGTTCTGCCTGCATCCAGCACCAGAACGCCTTTGCTTAGCGTCTTTAGGATTACATTATAAACGTCGTAGCGTAGTTCCATACCAAGCATTAAACCTAAGCCGCGGACTTCCTTGATAATTTTGTGTTTGGCTTGCAAGTTTTCCAGTTGCGACTTGAAGTATTTGCCGTTGGATGCGGCTTTGTCCGTCAGTTTTTCTTCTATGAGTGCGTCTATGGCGGCGCATCCTGCTGCACAGACCAGTGGGCTTCCGCTGAATGTGGTTGAGTGCTCACCAACTTTGAGTGATGACATGATGTTTTCTTTAGCGATTGTAATGCCTATTGGTAAGCCTCCTGCGAAGGGCTTGGCTAAACACATAACGTCAGGGGTTACGTTCCAGTTTTGGCAACCGAACAGTTTGCCCGTGCGACCAAAACTCGTTTGTACTTCATCAAAGATTAAAAGAACGTTCTTTTCGTCGCAGATTTCTCGAACCGCCTGCAAGTAACCCTCTGGTGGAACGCGAACTCCACCTTCGCCGCGAATCGGCTCCATGAGGACGGCGGCAGTTTTATCGGTTATTACTTCACGGATTTTGTCAGCATTATCTGGGGCAACATGCTTGACATCAGGAATAAGCGGCATGAAGGGTTCGCGGTATTTTTTGTCCCATGTTGCCGACAAGGCGCCCATGGTTTTGCCGTGGAACGCGCCCATTAGCGCGATTATTTCTGTTTTGCCCGTGTATTTGCGTGCGAGTTTTATGGCGCATTCAACGGATTCGGCACCACTGTTTGAGAGGAACGCTTTGTCTAAACCTTTGGGAGTTATCTTAACTAATTTTTCTATAAATTCAGCTCGTTTATCATTATAGTAGCAACTATGGCAAGTAATCAGCTGTTCTGCTTGAGCCTTTACTGCCGCCACAACTTTCGGGTGACAATGCCCCAGCAAAGCCACGCCATAGCTGGTTGCGCAATCCACGTATTCTCTGCCATTAATATCCCATAAAAGCGCACCTTTGCCCTTTGTGAGGACAATTGGCTTTTTGGAGAAAACATTAGCCATGTAGCGGGTTTCAATGTCTATTATTTCTTTTTCATTCACTGGTTATCACTGTGCCAACCTGATGGTTTAAAACTGAAGTAATGGGTTGCTTAACTGTTCCCGATGTTACGAGGACTTCTTTGACGCCTTGGTTTAACGCTTCCAGTCCAGCGTGGACTTTGGTGCTCATGCCTCCGCCGATTTTGGAGAGGATTTCTTTTACTTCTGTTGCTGCAATTTTTGGGACACGTTCGCCCTTGAGCATTAAGCCTTCAACGTCTGTGAGTAGGATAAGTTTGTCGGCTTTTAGGGCGCCTGCGATTATAGCTGCCGTTCGGTCGCCATCTACGTTTAAGGGCTCACTGTCTTGGCTTAACGCAATCGGGGTAACGATTGGAACGTACCCGTCTCTCAAGCAACAAGTTCAGAAGCTCGGTTTTAACATGAGTAATTTTGCCTGTGTAGCCGCCGTCGATAACTTTTTTTCTGCCCCGCTCATCAACAGCAATGAGTCTGGTTTTGCGTTCAGCCTGCAGAATCGACGCATCAAGTCCACTTAAGCCGACAGCTTGGATTCCTTGGCTTTGGAGCGCCAGTACAATTTGCTTGTTGATTTTGCCCGCCATAACCATCGTGTAGATTTCAATGGTTTCCTTGTCGGTGTAGCGGCTGCGAAAGCCTTCTGGTGAGATTATGAATTTTTGTTCTTTGCCCAATTTTGAAGCTATTTCGGTCACTTCAACGCCTCCACCGTGGACAAGAACTATTTTATTTGTTTTGGCGACTTCTTTTAGGTCACATACTAGTTCGTTTGAGGCGCCTTCTTTTAGGATGCTTCCACCCATCTTAATGACAAGTAACATGGCAGATCACGCCGGATGGAACCCAGTGCTCTTAAGGCCTGTAGTTTCGTCAATACCCATAAGCAGGTTTAGGCATTGCACACCCTGTCCTGCAGCTCCTTTGGTCATGTTATCAATAGCTGAGAACATGATAAGTCGGTTAGCGTGCTCATCAATTTCAAAGCCCACATCGCAGAAGTTTGTGCCCATGACAATTTTGGGGTCGGGCAGTTGGTAGGGTCCCTTCTGGTACTTCACTAAGCGAACGAAAGGTTCTGTACCATACATGCCGCGGAGGGCTTTCCAGAGGTCCTTGCTGGCGATGGGTTGTTTGGGGAAAGCATGGATTGTTGCCAAGATACCACGAACCATGTTGACTGCATGTGGTGTAAAGGAGATTTTGACTGGTTCGTTTGTAAGGGCATTTAGTTCTTGTTCGACTTCAGCGATATGTCGGTGTCCGCAAACTTGGTAAGGGCGCACTCCACTGAAGCGTTCTGGGTGATGAGAGGCAAGGTTTGGTTTGCTGCCGCCGCCTGAAGACCCAACTTTGAGGTCGACTACGATTTTGCTGTTATCTACTAATCCAGCTTTTACTATCGGCGCTAAACCAAGAATTGCTGATGTTGCCATGCAGCCGGGGCAAGCGACAAGTTTGGCTTTTTTGATTTCTTCCCGATGCAATTCAGGCAAACCGTATGCGGCTTCCTTAAGCATTTCCGGGTGAGCATGAGACCAGCCATAGTAAGTTTCGTAGTCTTTTGGGTTTTTGCAGCGGAAGTCGGCGCTCATGTCGATGACTTTTAAGCCTGTCTCAAGCAGTTTGGGTACAAGGTTTACTGAGCCACCATGTGGGGTAGCCGTAAAAACTAAATCGCAGTTTTCTTTAAGCTGCCCCATGTCTTGGGGAACAAATTTCAGCTGAGTTAAACCTCTGAGGTTTGGGTGAACGTTAAAGACGTATTCTCCTGCGACTTGCCGAGAAGTAACCATCGTTACCTCTACCTCCGGGTGCATAAGCAACAGTCTTAACAGTTCACTGCCAACATATCCTGAACCACCGATAATTCCAATTCGCATTTTTTTCCTCTCTTTTTGATTAATGGTCGATTAGGCTTTGAGCGCCCTTTAGCAGCGGAATTGCCACGTTAAGTCCAGTTGCGAGCCGCGTGTTCTCCCAGAACTCTGGGCAAGAATTCGACTCATGAAACACCAAGGCGCTCTTATTTTTTTCTACACTCTCTTCAATTATATTCTTAACGTTTTCGTAAGCGGCACTATTCTTGTATGTATGGAATGCTTTTTCTAATTTTCCAGTCCACCCTTCAAAATCGGTTAGGCGAGACTCATCCGCCTTAACTTTCTGGACAGGACCAAATGCTTGTGCAGCTAAATCCAACTGACTCTTCAGGAAAGCCTCATCGGTATTCTTGTTGTCACCAACATTCACCATAGCATCCAAAGCGAAAATCCAAGCGTCACTGCCTTTGCCAAGGGTTTTTCCGCATTTCACCGCCAACTCCTGAATACTCAGGGGTAGTTTAGAGTGAAAAACCAAGTTACCCAGGAAAGTGTTTGTACGGAAATCCTTGAAACCTGCACGCGCCATTGAGATATCGTAGCAAACGGGCTGTTTGCCTTTCTCTTTTGAAACTATGATGCGTAAGTCATAGAACCATTTCTGGATAAGTTCTTGAGCGACGACGCCGATTGGGTTGATGATTGTGGGTTTGGTTTCTTTGATGTTTACTTCCAGTTCCTCGCGGTTTTGAGAAAGCATTATCATTTTGCCATGTGTGCCAGCGTCAGCTTTGATTACTATTCCTTCTGATAGGGGAATTTCTTGCTGGAATAAGTCAGCGATGTCTTTTTCGTTATGGATTTCTCTGCCATTTTTTAGGGTATCAGTCGCGTCGCAAGGAACGAAGACGGTTTTGGGAATTGGAATGCCTTCTTTGAAGAGATGCAGAAGGGTGCGGTATTTGCTGTAGCAGATAAATTCAATTTGGGATGAGTTGAGGGTTTTTTTGCCCAGCATCTCCATTATGTAGGAGGCTTGGAGGCGGCGGTTTTTGCTTTGCGCTCGGTTAAGTACAACTTTCGTATTTTCTATGGCGCCAGAGTAGTCTTTGCCTTTTGTCTTGGCGCTAAAGCCGTCTTTTGAGATGGATAACGCAATTTTTCGAAAGGGAATAAACGTTAAGTCAATGCCGAGTTGCTGGGCGGTGAGCTTTATGCCATTTTCGTCGTTTTCCGAGCGTTCATACAAAAGTGCAATGCTCATCGCTTTCAACTTCCGTGAAAAAATTATACCTTAAAAGGGTGATTTTGCATTAAAAGGAGGGTGGGTTACTGTTTATTCGCCCCAGTCTTCGCCTTCAATGGTTAACTCTTGAAGGTCAACGCAACCGCATTTTACCTGTTTAACTTCGAGCTCAAGTCCACAGCCAGGGCAACTTACGATTTCGCCCTTCTCAGTATCGGCTGGAACATCAAGGTCTGCGTCACAGTCTGGGCATTTTGCTTTTGCGTTTGGTTGGTTTGAGTTTACGGGTTTAATCATTTTTTATTCGTCACTTTTTTTATATTGGGAAATGTCATTCAGATTATTTCCAGTTTCTTTTAAACATTTTGACCTATTTGTTACAACTTGAACTTTTAATGTCCCATTTGGTGCAGACATTTCGTATGCTTTGGGAAACAAAAAACGTACCATAACCGCGGCAATACAACGAAATCCGTATTATAGATTCAACGGCGGTAATGGAAAGCGTTAAATTTTTCCACACCAATAAGTGCTCGGCTGAAACAATGGATGAAAAAGACAAACAAATCATAAAAATCCTAAAAGACGACGCGAGAGCAGGTTACGGAGACATAGGTGCCAAAGTAGGCTTATCCGAAGGAGCCGTCAGGAAAAGAATTAAAACATTAACCGATGAAAACGTCATTAGAAAATTCACAGTTAAAATCGGCGTAGCAGAAGGCGCCCAAGCCATAACATTACTTGCCACAAACCCGGCTTGCCCAACCCAGGAAGTATCCAAGAAAATCCAAGAAATCCCAAATGTAGAAACCATCTACGAAGTCACAGGCGAATACGACATCGTTGCAGTCATCACAGGAATGAATGTGACAGAAGTTAACGAGTGCATCGAGAAAATCCGCCGCGTCGAAGGCATCATGAAAACCAACACCATGATAGTCCTGCGAAGCACATAGCTACCCTAAACTTTTACACAGTTAACTTTACACCGTTTTTCTTTAGCAATGCAGTCGTAACGCCATCGCCCTGATTGAGCTAGTAAATTGTGACACGCTTGGACAGAAACTAAGGCAAGCTTTAGAAAATGATTTGGTCGACGTTTGGACTACAGAACTTGTTCTGACGGAACTTAGATATATTCTTTGTAGAAAACTTGGTTGGTCGGGAATCAAGTAAAAGAGTAAACAGCCTTCTGGCATCAGCTTACTTTGGAGTCGAAGCCACAATTAATTGATCAATGAAGCTGCAAGTCTTAAGTGTTGAATGGTCGTTTCTTTTGCTGATTGCTTTACTATAGGGCTATAAAGGAAACAATTGACCGACAAAAAGCATAACGATAAACGTCCTAAAAGACATAACGAGGTAAGACCTCATAGGTTCCTAAAATATCGAAAGTATAGTTGAGTGAGCACAAAAATGCTACACTGCCAACTATTTCACTTGCACTTTGTGTTTCTTAGGCGCGGGTGCAATCGTCTTCTTTGGGGCGCAGACTTCAAGTAATCCGTCCTTAAATGTGGATTCTGCTTTCTCAGGGATTACTTCTTCGGGGAACGAGAGCTGTTTGTAAACATGCGAGTAAACGCGTTCTCTGACAACAAAGTTCTTCTGCTTGTCTTGATTTTCAACGTCTGTTTCAGCCGAAATTTCGATGCCATCACTAGTCAGGGCTACGTCGATTTTGTCTTTTGCTACGCCAGGCAATTCAGCATGCACCACGAACCTGTTTCCCTCATCAACCAAATCTACAGTTGCCTCACGAACCGGAACAACAGGTTCAAGACTTACCCAATCCCATGGAAAAGCTACGCTTTCAATAAAATTTCTTCGAAAATCATCAACCAAATCGTCGAAAGTTGTTAGAACATGAACTGCGGGAATGTGCTTTGCGGGAACGTGTTTAGCCGGAAGGTGTTTAGCTGCAATATTTTTTACAGGTTTAACTGCGATTCCAGCTTTTTCGATCGTATTCACCAGTGCCTTTTTTTCTTCTTTGCTCATTTTTTCACCTCTATAAATTTTGTTACTAAGAATCCATAGCTTTGAATTATCTCATTTTCTTTTGAAACTGCAGTCTCGCTGCAATTTCTTTAATGGCTATTTAGAGAAGGTCGTTTATCCTCTGTTGGGCGCAAGTTTGAATTGTCGTCTTTGTTTTTTTCCGCGAGATTCTCGTGGCCCTGCCTCTGTTTCCTTGAGTTTTGCGGGATCTTTTTTGTTCTCAGTGGTGTATCGCCTCAATTGTTTTTTTGCGTGTGGAGTGGTTTCTTGTTCATTAGTCTTCACATTCTCTTTCTCATTCATGCTAATTTCACCTCGGCTTGCAGGTTTTTTAGATAAAAAATGCTTACTAAATAACGCACATTTTTTAGGCAAAGCCCGTTAAGGCTTCAAGTCTCTGTCTTCACTGTAATCTCTGTCCTCATGGGCTTCCTCTTCATCTTCGTCTTGCCGATCCTCTTCGAGCATGCTTGCTTCTTCTCCTTTAGCTATTGCTTTATCTTCGGCTTGACCTTTCGGCGGATACGCTTTATCCAACCAAGATTCAAACTGGGATTTAAATTCAGCCCTGGAAAAAGCCCACTCACATAATCCACTAATAACCTTGCCAACGTCAACGTCATGTTCATCAGCTAAACCCTTCAAAAACTCTTCCCAATTTGCAGGCAACGAAACAGAAAAATTACCCATAGAAACAATCTCCACTAACACGAAGTGCTGAGAGATATTTAAGCTTCAAAGACACCGAAATCCAGAAGGCTCCTACCTTTGCTCTTTTAACAGTTGAAGTCGCTTAGCAACTTCTTTAGAAACTTTTTCTAAGCCTTCCGCTAAATCTTCACGGTCAACTTCATCGAGGGGGTACCATTTCCCTTCCTTATCTATGAATACAATTTCCAATTTTCCTACTTTTTTATTAACCATAATTTACACCTCATTAATCAAAAAACTATTTGTTCTAGGAATCGATTAAACGTTTCCTGCTGCCTCCAAAAACCAGAGAAACGAAACTTGTCAGTAACTACCTACAATGGGGAAACCAGCCAGATTGCCCTTAATGCGTCCTTGTTCGAGGCTAACTGGCTCCCTGCGCCCATTACCAAGGCATTCTTAATAATTTAGTTATTAGTTTTGAGGAGGGACGACTTGTGCTTACTCGTTATTGTTGATCCAAGTTCGGACTGCTTCTTGGACAGCCCGGGATAAGTCGCCTTTTTTGCCTCCGAATTTTTCTACTGTTTTCAGTCTTAGTTGTTTTTCTAATTCGTCTGAAATATCAACGTTGATGCGACCCAATTTTAGTCACTTTTTGTTGTTTTGCATTTTTGCAATAAGCGCGCCGATTTTTTCGTTATTGTTTATTTCACATTGGTTTGCTTATTTACATTACCTTATATGTGCATACACACTTATAAGTATATGTGTGCACGTCCATAAACACTTGATAGCAAGTCTTAGACATAATTGGTTACTTTTTCCCTGTTTCAAAATACCTTAAATGCACTCTCTACAGCAGTCAAAGGATTTTGATTTTTTCTCTTCTGGTTATTTGCAGACTCAGAACTAAAATCAAGCTATTTTGATCGAAGAGAGCAGGCTGAGCAGTTTTAAACCCTTCCAAGCTCAGACTGCATTATGGACCGGGCGGGATTTGAACCCGCCTCAATTAGCCTATCTAATTTCTTAGGGTTTTTGTTTACTCATTTTTATCCCTGTGCTGTTATTGATTGCTGTCTAGTTATAAGTCTTTAGATTTTAAAGAAATTAGGAAAAAAAGCCAAACATTTCCATAATAGTTCTTAGCAAAGGTTGTTTACATTACTTAAGATGATTTCTCTTTCTAATTAGGACTACAATAAAGAGTATTGAAAGGAAGAAGGGTAGAATCATCAACCAAGAAAACTCTGGAACGGCAGGAGTTGAAGTTGGGTAAATGGTAGGAGTTGGAGAAGAAACGTTTGGAGTTGAGGTTGGTGAAGCTGAGGTTGCTGTTTCTTATGGTGGTTATTGTTTTTGTGCTACTCCAGCCACTGGATTCGCCTGTGAAATTGTACAATCCATTTAGTAATTCAATATGTCCTGTCAGTGCTTGTACTTGAAAATCTATTTTTACGTCTGGGGTAGGATTACCGTTTAATGATGCTATACCACCAGTTTGATCGTAGTTGCCAGCAAACGCCACTGGTATTTCGGTAGTGGCTGAATTTGATTGGTTAAAATAAACATGTGGACTAAGACTCCACCAAGTAGAAGAGTAATGCCCTTTGTATCTAACGTCATACACTAATCCTATCGTATTGCCGTTTGAATCTGTATAGGGTGCAAAAGGTTGATTTGTAATGGTAACTTGTATCGTTTTGTTCTGTACATAGATTGGCGCTGTATTAGAGCGTGTTTGTACTCCCGTATATGGGTCGGTTGTTCTCATTATTCTCGGTAGAATTGTGTAGGAATTATCTTGAAATGTTAAAGTGAACGTTGGCACAGATGGTTTAGGTATTGACTGAGATGATACACTTCCAATTAACATCAGACTTGTAAAAACTGTAATCAGAATAAGAGTTACAGACGGACTCTTTCTAATTCTGCCCATATGTAATGATTGAGTCTTTTTCTGGTAAAAGATTTTTTGTAAAGGTTTCTTGACACAGTTTTCCCTTTCCATATACTGCACAGATTACCAAGAGAAAATAGAGCGGTAAACGCTTACTTTCTTGGGTTCTCAATTTTTTCCACTTTATCAACCGAGCCAATGTAGACTATGTCAGTTAAGTTGATGAAAAATCCTGTCTCAACAACACCTGGGATCATCTTCGCCTTAACCGCCAACTCGGCAGGATTCTTTATCTCTCCAAAATAAACGTCTATAACTGCATTACCGTTATCGGTTATGACTGGACCCAACTTACCTTTGCCCTCGCGAACTATCGGCTTCCCGCCCATTGCAGCGATTTTTTGTTTAACCAACGCAATAGCGAATGGCAGAACTTCGATGGGTACAAACTGGTTGTTTTCGCCCAACTGTTTGACTTTTTTGGGCTGGTCTGCTATGATTACGTTAAGTTTTGAGGATGCCGCAACGATTTTTTCCCGAGCCAACGCTGCACCGCCTCCCTTGATTAGGAACAATTCGGGAGTTAATTGGTCTGCGCCGTCTATAGTTACATCGATTACTGGATGCTCATCTAATGTTGTGATGGGGATGCCGCATTCAACTGCCAACAGGAATGCTTGGTAAGAAGTTGGGATTCCCATGATGCTGATTTTTTCTTTTTTGATTCGCTTGCCCAATGCTTCGATTGCAAATGCGGCTGTGCTTCCGCTTCCTAAACCCACAATAAAGCCGTCTTTTACGTGTTTGACTGCTTCTAAAGCCGCGTTTTGCTTTGCCAGTTGGATTGGATCAAGGTTAGCTTTCAATTTCCATCTGTCCTAATTTGTCTAGCACTTTCTCGACTTCGCTTCGGATTGATTCTATGCGTTTTTCCGCTTCAGTCTTCTGATCTGGTCTTTCTTCTGGCGGTTTGCGTTTCTTTTTAGGCTTTTCTTCTCCCGATGCAGGCACCCCAGGTTTTTCTTCTTCCTCTTCCTCCTCATCAGTCTCCAATTGCATGGGAGTTTGAGTGGGCATCTTTATTGGGATTTCACGGATTGGTTTAACGTCAATTCTGCCCCGAAGCTCCTCAACTTTACTTGTTAATTCTCCGAAGCGTTCGCTGAAGAGTTTCATTAGGTCTTCCTGCATGCCTTCAAGCTCGTGTAAGGCAACGATGCTTTCGTCTTTAGTGATAGATTCTTTTATCAGGTTCATCCTGTTTTTGTAAGTGAGAGCTAATTTATCTCGCTCTTGCTCTGTGATTTTGCCTTCAGCATGAGCTTCGTAGAGTCTTCTTAACGCATCACCTAAAATGTCCCGTTCTAGATCAAGTATGCGCAACTCGTTTTTTGCGTCAGATGCCATAGTTGTTTGGACGCTTTTAGAAACTTTAAAAGGCAAGGGGGTATATGCGGGGTCTAAATCTGTTTTTTTCTTCTCGGGCTGTTTTTTTCTTTCAGAAGGACTTTTTCCGTACCTTCGCATGGCAAAGACTACGGTGCCCACGGCGATGATTACCACTAACAACACTAAGGTTACAATTATGGGGTCATCATACCAAACCAAGCCATGCATCCTCGGTATCTTGATTGTGCATCATGCATATATTAATTGATATAATGGCTATTTGTTGCGTTTCAAGTTTAAATAAATATTGCAAGCTCTCAGTTTTTAGCCTTCTTTAATTCTCTTCAATCCAAGCCAAGGACTAAGTTTAAATCGGGAAGCACACCAACACAACTAATTATGAGAATACTACCCATTATTGGCGGCATCGCAGCAGCAGTTGTTTTCTTTTTTGCCATTATCTTTGCGTTAGCTTCATCCTACGTTGGACTTCCCGCTCAAGCAGCCCAAGCTAGAGTGTTAACCAGCGCAATACTATTCATCATTGGTTTAGCTATTGTTGCAGGCATCTACTACGTGACCCGTAAACCCAAAACAGTTATCCAGCAACTCGAAATTTCGGGGCAAATGAAGGCGGCACAAATCAAATGTCCCAACTGCGGCGGAGGCATTGATGCCAACCAAATCAAAATCGTCTCAGGCGTACCATACGTTAAATGTCCATATTGCGGCACCACTTTTGAGGTTACTGAGGAACCAAAATGGTAAAACGCAGATCTCTTGTTCCTGTTTGCGTTGCTCGCCTTGACATTGGCAGTTTCCGTTGCTGGCAGTGTCAGCGCCCAAAACTTGGTTTACAGCGTGGATCATGAGTGGGCACAAATTTTCATCAACCAAGACGGCACCATCGACTTAACCTACAACATCTCCGTTACCGTTACTTCGGGAAGTATGGGTGGATTTTATGTTGGTCAACCAAACCGCGACTTTACCATCGGCGAAGCCAGAGACCAAAACGGCAACTCGCTCACCGTGAATGATGCAAGCAGTGGCGGAGACTACAGAGTAGACGTTCTCTTTAATCCACGTATACAGGCGGGGCAATCCATCTGGTTCCAAGTCACAACCAACGTTGCAGGTATGATAAGCAACGACACCACAAACCCCGGTAACTATGGCATGCAATTCATCCCTCAATGGATATCTGATGTGCCAATTAGCGATGTGCGTGTGCAGATTGTTTTGCCACCAGACGTAACAATAAACGACGTAAAAACCACCGAGACCTTCTACAATGGCACCTCGATTGTTGAGGGGCGATTGGCGGTCTACTGGGAAAAACCAGTCATACAAGCAAACGAACAGTTTTTGGTAGGTGTTTCTTTTCCAGCAGGATTCATGCCAAACTATACTCCTGCCCCAACTGGCGGCGGCTTAGACTTTGGAATCTTCGGCATCATCCTAGGGGTTGTTGGAGTCTTGTTTGCTATTGTCATTTTAGCCTTAATTTTCAGAGCGGTTAGCAAAAGCTCATACGCATCGCCCAAAGTTAGTATGGAAACGTTAGGGGTTAAACGTGGTTTAACCGCTGTTGAAGCATCATACCTTCTTGATTTGAAACCTCCACAGATCGTTACAGAAATTCTCTATAGTCTCTTGCAGAAGAGAGCGGTTTGGGCCAAAGAAACCAAACCCGCGCTTAAACTTCAAGTGTTAGCGCCGTATGAGAACAAAACAGGCACAAAAGACAATCCCCTAAGGTACTACGAGATTGATTTCCTTAATTCCATAAAACCTGATGGCATACTGGACGAAGAGAAACTTGCCCGCACGATAATGTTCGTTCGCGATACCGTGGAGCAGAAACTTCAGGGTTACAGCCGAAAAGATACCGTGGACTATTACAGAAAAATCACAGCTCAAGCATGGAGTCAGGTGGAGCAGGCTGGGACGGTTGAGTTAGCCTCAAACGCTTATGATGAGCAACTGCTCTGGCTATTACTTGACCCTAACCAGCGTGCACGCACAGAAACTGTGTTTAGAGACAGAGTTATCCAGCCAAGCCCATTGTGGTTCTGGTGGTGGTACGGCTACACCGTTTATCATCCACATCCCACGTACACTCCAAACGTTAATGTTCCGTTGCAATCAGGTCCACCGCCACAGATTCCAGGCGCCGACTTCGCCAACAACATAGCCACAGCGGTTGAGAAAACCTCAAACAACATAGTTGTCAATCTGGAAAAGTTTGCAAACGCCATCGTTCCGCCACCGCCCAAAGCTTCCCATGAACCAACACGTAGTGGAGCAGATTGCGTTTGCGCTTGTCATGCATGTGCTTGTGCCTGCGCTTGCGTTTCATGCGCTTGTGCATGTGCAGGTGGAGGAGGACACTAAATGAGTTTTCTGAAAAAAATCGTTAGTAAACCCAAGGTTCCAGTTGGACGCTACATGTACCGTGGTGAAGACAAATTTGCAGGAATGTCTTTGCAGTTACGTATTGAAGCTTCTGGGAAGGGTGTTATGGTGATTAACGCCAACACGGTTCTCCATTTAAATCCTACAGCAACGGCGTTCGCGTACTATTTCATGCAGGGATTACCCGAAAGAGAAGTCTTAGCCAAGATTCGCCAAATGTACCGCGTTAGTGCACAAACAGCAAAAGCAGATTACGAGAAGCTTGTCTACACGATAAGTACCTTGGAGCAGACCGAAAAAATTGATCCTGTCACTTTTTTGGGAATCGAAAAAGAGGAGCCTTTCAGTTATCAGTATTCAGCGCCGCTACGCATGGATTTAGCCTTGACGTTTAGGTGTCAAAACGACTGCGTCCACTGTTACGCTGGAGGCCCACACGAAACACCCGAGTTGACAACAACACAGTGGAAGAGCGTAATTGACAAGCTCAGCGAAATCGGCGTTTTCATCTTAACCTTTACAGGGGGCGAACCCACATTGCGGGAGGATTTGCCTGAACTGTTGCTATACGCTCAAAACAAGGGTATGGTTACAGGGTTAATCAGTAATGGTCGAAAGTTAAAAGATAAGACCTTTGTGGATGTGCTTGAGAAGTCAGGCTTAGATTTTGTGCAGGTAACTTTGGAATCTCACAAGCCACAAGTTCACGACAAAATGACAGCTGAAAAAGGAAGCTGGAAAGAAACTGTAGCTGGAATCCAAAATGCGGTACAATCTCAAATTTATGTTTCTACTAACACCACGCTTAGCAAACACAACGCTAACGATTTCCTAACAACCATTGACTACATCAAAGGGCTTGGCGTAAACGCTTTCGGCTGCAACAGCCTCATCTACTCAGGCAAAGCTCCAAGCGCAAGCGAAGAATTCGCATTATCCGTCGAAGACCTAAACACGCTTTTACCAAAAATCCGAGACAAATCCCAAATGATTGGCTTAAAGTTTCTCTGGTACACCCCAACGCAGTATTGCCAATTTGACCCATTGCAATTGGGGTTAGGAGTTAAAACCTGCACGGCAGCGATGATAAACGCTTGCGTGGGACCAAACGGAGATGTTTACCCATGTCAAAGCTACTTTGAAAGCCTCGGAAACATCTTAACTGAGCCTTGGGAGAAGATTTGGAACAATCCGTTGGCAGAAAAACTACGCAAACGAGAATACGCTGAAGATAAATGCAAGGAGTGCGATCAATTGCAGGTTTGCGGTGGCGGATGCCCCTTGGAACTACAAAACAAAGAGCACCAATGCACCCAGATAGGATAATTTATCTTTGGCAAGCCAACTCTTTTAAAGCAAACAGCGCTAAATCGTGAGTTTAGATAGAAATGGCTCAAACGGAAAAGCCCAGACTTGTCGTTTTCGATGTTGAAGGAGTGCTTATTCCAAAGAACCGTTTCATTTTTGAAGTAGGAAAAACCTTAGGATTCGTCACACTAGTTAAGATGCTTTTTTTCGGTTTTCTCTATGAAGCAGGCATGCTGAAGCTCGAATCAGCTCTAAAGCGCATTTTCAAGAGCCTAAAAGGCGCATCTTTCGAAGAATTGCTGACTATTTTCGGCAGCATCCCAGCTACGCCATATCTGCATAACTTTTTCTGCCAACTTAAAACTCGGAATCTTAAGATAGCCCTGATTAGCTCAGGAATACCTACCGTTATAGTGAGGAGACTAGCAGATGCCCTTGGCGCAGAGTATGCATATGGAGTGGAAGTTGAAAACAAAGAAGGTAAGTTAACGGGAAAAATCTGGGGTGACGCTATAACAAGGAATGGGAAGCTAAAAATTTTAAGTGAAATTTTAGAACAGGAAAATTTGTTGCCCAAAGACTGCATTGTTGTTGCTGACGACCGAAATAACCGTTGCATTTTCCTTCCTGAGAGTCTAAAAATCGGTTTTAACCCTGACTACGTCTTACGGGTTAAAGCTGACCGAGTTGTTAACGGCCAACTCTCAGGCATTTTACCCATTATCGATGGGAAAAAACATAAAGGGTCTTTTCCGTCAATTAACGATTTGGTTAGAGAAGACATTCACGCTGCAGGTTTTTTTATGCCAGTCATCGCGGGATTTATCACTATTCCCGTAGTTGCGGCCATAATCATTCTTATAGCCGTCATCTACACAATTTCTGAACTTAGACGTTTAGAAGGACGAGAATTACGCTTGGTTTCAGCGGTTACCCGTCATGCAGCTTCACAATCGGAGCTGTACGGTTTTGCTGCGGCGCCGCTTTACTTTGCTTTTGGGATAGTAACGACTTTGCTTCTTTTCCCAACTAACGTTGGTAGTGCAGCAATCGCAATGTTCTGCTTTGGCGACAGTGCAGCTTCGCTTTTCGGAGGATTAATTTCTACTTCGCTACCGTTTAACAAAGGAAAGACTTGGGAGGGCACGTTGGCTGGGTTTATTTTTGCGTTTTTGGCTGGATCGTTCTTTGTTTCGCCATGGTTGGCTTTGGCTGGGGCAGCAATTGCCATGACCATTGAAGTATTGCCTCTGCCAGTCAACGATAATGTACTGATCCCGGTAATTACGGGTGCAACATTAACACTGTTAGCGGGTTTCTAAAACTTTTTCAAGTTACCCCTTACATTTTTAATATTTCGGGCGGTCACTTATTTTGATAATAAGTAGGTCACTTCAGACATTATGGGCTTCGGCAACACATCATTGTTGCCTGTTTTTTATTTGATGTTTTAAACGAATATTAGGCTTTCAACCAAACACAAAAGGGAAAAATGACAAATGGAGCTGTTTATTTCTATATTTTTTAAAATTCAAAAAAGCAATAAAATGTGTTGTTACTACTTGTTTGCAATCACAACTCTTTAAGTATTCTATTAGACAAATGTGAGTTAATTAGGTTAATTATCATGGATTTTGCTGAAGCTATAGAGTTCCTAAAAAAATTCGACGCATTTCATCCAAAAATATTCAAAGGTTTCCTTGAGTGGGGTATTTTGGATACTGAAACAGATGGTTACGTAGTTCTAACTGATTCAGGTTCGATTCAAGAATCATTTTCTAATGAGTTAGACACTTATGTTAAAAGCCACAAATTAAGAACAGACAATGTTAGAGGATATTTGTTGATTTCCACGGGTTGTTAGTTTCTTGAGCTTTATAAAATTAGGATTTTTGAATTGAGCGAAAAACTGTGCATCCATTTGTAGTTACTGACTCTAAATTGTATTCATCAAGAATGTTGTCTAAGCATCCGTTTTCATCAGAGTAAGGAGTCCAATTAACATTAAGAACCCAGCCTTGTTTTTCCTTATCCTTGGTTATATTTGCTGCTTGCGCAGTATTGAATGAAGCGCAACTAGCCATTATTTTTCTTAATACTGCTATAGCGTCTTGTCTGTTCAAGGTTTATTCCGCGAGGAGAACTCGCTTTTGTACGCATAGAAATTTAAGCTTTATCCAATTCCGTTTTTCATATTAATTCGAAGTGTTGAGCAATTACAGAAACGTCAATTTTCCATTTTTTACAAAAAAAACATGTATACTGGATGGTCTCTGTTTCTTTGGCTACAAATCGTCTAATGAAAACTTTGGCAATTAGGCGGCCACTCTTAGTATAGCTTTTTTATTTTTTTGCATTGGGAACTAATAAGATCCTGTTTTTGCAGGTGGCTCAACTTTTTTATTGCTTTCTCCCTTTTCATGGCGTTACTTCTTGACCCGAAAACTTCCACGTAAGCTACTTTTTTTGGTCGATGTGACTTGGTGTATTTTGCGCCTTTGCCGTTTTCATGCTGTTTTGTTCTTTCCTGCAGATCATTTGTACAGCCTGTGTAGAAGCTGCCATCCATACAGAGTAGTACGTAAACGTAAAACGACATTGCGGCTTGTTACTCCTCAGTTTGCGTTATGTAATCAGGAACTATGCCTTTCTGAATTGCTCTCTTGAGGTAGGCTTCTGGATCGATCTCCTGAACTCTTGCTCGGTCAACGTCGATAATGTAAATTTCCTGTATTCGGGCATTGCGGATTTCTTCAAGTGTCACGGGTGGTTTCTGGTAATAAGCATCACAGAGATTTTTTATCTGTTCAATTTCCTGGTCTGAACGGTTTCTTGGTGGTTTTGCCAAGGTTCGTGGAAAAGGCAAGATGTAATGTGGTGGAACTCCCAGCGCGAATTTTCCTGCAAAGCTGCTATACCGGATAATTTTGCTTGCCAATCTTGCGGTTGTGTAGGTTAAGGGCGCCAAGGCGTTCTCAGGCGGAATAAATCCAGTTTCTATTTCAACTATTAGGTTTCCCAAACCTTTTATGCCATATAAATCGCACGTTAAAAATGAGTTAAGTGAATATTCAATTTGAACTTCGTAGCCTTTTTGAATGAGGTGTTTGGCGCATACGAGTTCCATCACGGAATGGTTTATTTTTACCACGTTTTCTTTCTGGAGTTTGACAAGCCAGTCTTTTAACGTGTTGAGTTTGTTTTCAACTTCTGGAGTAGAATCAAAAGTCATCCTGCACAGAAGAGCAGTTAAGTCACGGTCGAATTTTTCTCTGTTACTCATCATATTTCCTTGCCAAATAGCTGGTATGCTGATAGCTGCAATCTTTACTAGTCAACTTTAGGATATATAAATCCTGAAAGACAAAAAAGCCATTGTTCTGAGGGGTAGCATGAGTTATCTTGCCTTAAATACCTCCGTGCTTACAGTCGCACATTTTTTTTCCCATGGTTTTTTAGCTAAGTTCATGTTTAACCCCTTAATTTCCACTGGAACAAATTGAACCCACTATGTATAGGCAATCTTATATACTAACAAAAACGCCCTTTCCCTCTCAAGTTGAGAGGTACGCTGAATCAACTATTTTTAGAAGAATAGTCAAATTGATACCATCAGTACTTGCGATTGCAACAGCAGGTTTTTTCTTTGCGTCATTGAAGGCTTATATTACTATTTTAGTACAGAAAGAACAAGCCTTGTATTGGGAACATCGACTTCTACGATTTTGTAGCCCTTGAATTCTCTAGCCTCTCCCATGATGTTTTTAACGGTTATGTTTTCTCCGTCAACTTTGCTGTAGATGACATCCCTAAATTGCACTTTGCCGTCTACTATTACATTAAATTCACACATGGCTAATCACATTTAAGGAAAAATGGTGTCTGGGTTATTAAGGGCTTTGAGTGAAACAGCCTTTTAATCAAGAAATGAAGAAATAAAAAAGTTGTTTTTGGATGCAGAATTGGGGTAAGGTGAGGGGGCAGTCCCTCTCTTTTATTGTTTATTAGATAAAGAGCGTGTTTTTTCCCTTATAAAGGATATTTCAATTTTTTTAATATCCAAACACTAAATTGGCTTCCACTAAAAATGTTTCTAACTGCTGCTTTCGCATACCCTTAATAAAAAATTGTTTTTTTCTAGAAGTGGCACCTGAAACAAGTTCAACTTTGGTATGCAAAAACTTGGTTAATTCTTTTATGATTTCCTTGTTAACTTTTCCCTTCACTGGCTCCTCAGTGGAATGCACAACAATTTCGTCGCCGTCGAGTTCAATCTTGAATTTGGCCGAGTTGGGTTTAACAAAAATTGTGAGGAAAACGCCATCATTAGTTTCGGCAATGCTCATGGAGTTATACACTCAGTGTTGCATGGAGCCTCAGCTTTTCTGTGCTCGAGTGCCCAACTGAACTTGCTGCGAAGGGTTTTGGGGTAGAATTTTTCGATGTCGAACTTGACTTTCTTTGCCCACTTCACATATGCCGTTGGATCAATGTAGGATTTGAGCGAGGTGCCAAGGTTGTATTCACGTGTTAGTTTGGTGAGTTCTAAGTCGAGTTTGGCGCGTTCGATGCGTGTTTCGAGGGATTCAGTTTTTTTGCCCTCAGCCTTCTTTGCTTTTAAAAGCAGTTGTAAATCTTTGAGTTTTGAGTCTTTATCGGCTACACGCTGGTCAAAGGTGGGTGGAATTTTGCGTTTGTGGTTTGCGACTTCTGCCACTTTCAAGTTTGCCATTTTTGCAGCGAAATTTTTCTTGTAGTCGGGGTCGTCTTTGGTTACGCCGCTTTTTTCAAGTTCTTCTCGGACGGTTTTTGTGCATCGCCATGTACGGAAGACTTTGGCGGTGAGTTTGGGCATTTTCTCGGAGAGGAAACGACTGACGTGTTTTGAGTCGATGCCTTCGAATAGGTATTCTTTGCTTGTTTTGCTGAAGTACTCGATGTTTTTGATGACTTCGGGTGGCGCCTTGTATTCTTTGACCCACCTTACGCTGTCTTTGCCTAAGAAGTCAAAGTAGATGGTATCGCCAACGATGTTGATGTGTTCTTTACGCAAAGTGATTGCGCCTACGGTGTCGGCTTCGTCTGGGTCTTTTTCGTCACCAACCCTCATATTTGGCACCAAAATCAGCCAAGAAACCGTAGCGGTTTTCCGTCTTGTCTCATCTTTGTCGTTGAGGTTTTTTAGAATGTGTGCTTCGATTTGTTTGATTTGTTTGCCCAAGGTTTCGGCTTTCTGAAACTTCTCTTTCTCACGGTTCTGTTTTAGGAACGCAGTATCGGAGAACCAGACGTACTTGATTTTTCCAGTTAGCTTGTCTTCCCACTTTGCCACGTACATCTTGTTGGGTTCCCAAACGATGTCTTTCCAGTTTCCAGCGGGACGGGGCACCAAGAGGTTGCCTTTCTCGTCTTTGGGCAAATTAAGAATGATGTCTTGCTCGCTTGGACCTTCCTTCCATTTGCCACGCTGCGGGTGGTCACCGCGTCCAGCGAAAAGGCATGATGGCTCAGCAGTCCAGTTGGCTATCTCCAGCTTTTGCCCATCAACTTCAGCGTAGCCGATATTTTTCTTTGAATTCTAAACGTTTAACTTTGCGTTCTTCAGCCTGCTGCTTCTTCTCTTCCTTGCTTATGGCTTCTTTCTTTGCTTTTTCATCAACGATGAAGCTCTTAACTTGTCCAAAGTCAATTTCGTTAACTTGTTCGCAACCGTTGTTTTGTGTGGATGGTGCGTTATCGATGCAGGCGAGGTATTTTGGGATAAAAGTGTTCAAGTAGTCTGCTGAAGGATTTTCCTTCTTTAGTTGTTCGAGAAATTCTTTCATAAAGTTCTTTGTAAAGACCTTGTCTGGGGGCGGTATGGTGGTTGATAGAACTCTGCGGCTCCATGCCATCGCCATGGGCTCAGATTTTTCGGTTAGTTTGATTGTTTGACCCTGAATTTTTAAGCTAAACCCTTTAAGGTCGTAAGGCGGAACGAATATGCCGTTGTGCTTTAGACTTTTCATAACGTGCTTCATTTGGGTTAAACACCATTTTTCGGCAAAGTTTCTTGCTTAGCCAACTACTAGCTTATGCATGCTTTTTTTATCTTTCGTTACCAAAGCAGTAACTTTCTATAACCCCGGTTACCCAACTTAAAACCTAACCCAAAAAAGACCTGTTAATTTAGGAAAAAAGCAGTTTTTGCCGTTTTGCAGCCCTGTCGCTTTGCAGCTTCTTAAACTTCCTCAACCATCTTTCGTTCATTCTGCAATTTCTTGTAAACAAAATCCACATTTTTCCTTTCAACATAGCCCTTATGTGGGCGAAAACCCCCGGAGAAACCGCCCGGAATATGCATAAGTTCATGAATCAAAGTTCTCTCCCTATCCTCAGCCGACATCCTGTCAAAAATCTCCGAAATAACCTCAATCGTATAGGACGGTGGAAGGTTCAAAACGCCCTGCCAAATCTTGCCCAAACCATGAATTCGAGCAATGGTGCGCCGTGCCTTCGAACCTTTGCTTCTCACGCAGAAAACAAACTGCGGCACAACATGGTAAAACTCGCATTCCTGCGCTAACTGGTCAACTTGTTTTTTGATTTCTGGAGCCTCAAAATACTTTATCGGCACACTTAACCCTCTTCCCTTTTACCATCAATATGTTGTTTGGGTTAAAAAGCTAGGCGCTTTTCCCCAGAATTTTTGTAAGTTCCATCCAGAACGTAGCCACAAACGACACTGCAATAGCTAGGACCCAATCCTGTAGGCTTAAACCTGTAATCTGCAGAGATGTCTGTATTATCGGCAAAGATGTTCCGACAAGTAAGGTCACAAATACCAGCAAAGCCCAAAGCAGCATGACTTTGTTTGAAAGCAACCCTACCTTTATCAGGGGTTCGCGTTCTGAGCGGAAATTTAATGCGAGGAAGATGTGACCAAACATCCATGTCGCAAACGCTACTGTTCGAGCGTAAGGCAAACTTTGCGTTGTATACCATGCGAATAGGAAAGTAGCTGTGACAGCTATAAAGAGGCCCAATGCCCCCAAAAATAGGGTTCTTAGCACGGATTTGTTGAGGAATCTCTCTTTTGGATTCGTGGGCGGCTTTTTCATGTTTCCCGTTTCTTCGGGTTCAGCTACGAAGGTGGCTGATGCGGCCAAATCCATGAAGAGTTCAAGCACTATGATTTGAATGGGTGCAAAGGGAAGAGGAATCCCAAGGATGATTGGAACAATGAAAATTGAAACCAACGCCACTTTGCATGCTAAGTAGTAGGAGACGCCCTTGCGTAGATTGCCGTACAATTTACGTCCCTCTTTAACGGCGACTTCTATGTTGGCGAAGTTGTCGTCGGTTAAAATCATACTTGCGCTTTCCTTCGCAACATCGGTCCCGCGGATGCCCATTGCAATTCCAATGTGGGCTTCTTTGAGCGCTGGAGCATCGTTAATACCGTCGCCCGTGACAGCTACCACTTCACCGGTCTCCTTTAGCAGCCTGACTAAGCGTAGCTTGTCTTCGGGAGTGACCCGAGCAAAAACAAAGGTGCTGCTTCAATGCTTCTTTCAAGTCTGTATCAGACATTTCTGCAATTTCGCTACCCGTCAGCACATTGGCGCTGTTTATGCCGACTTGATTAGCGATTGTTCTAGCAGTTTCAGGGTGGTCGCCAGTTATCATGATTACTTTGATTCCTGCTTCTTGGCAGGTTTTGATGGCGCCTTTGACTTCTTTGCGTGGGGGGTCGATAAAGCCAATTATGCCGACAAAAACGATGTCACCTTCAATATTTTCGCTACCAGATGTGGCGTCGGTTGGTAATCTGCGGTATCCAAAAGCCAGAAGGCGTTCGCCTAAACTCGCCATCTGCACTATTACTCCCAACGTCTCGCTCCTTAAGTCATCTGTGAGCTGTGTTTCTTCCCCTCTAAGCAGTATCTTGCTGGACTTTTCAAGAATTCTCTCTGGTGCACCGCTCGACAAGGCAATAAGGGAGTTGCCGTATTGGTAAAAGTAAGTAGCTAGTTTACGCTTCACGTCAAAGCTTATCTCGTTTTTGAGAACCCAATCTTTCGATAAGGCTTGAGTATCGATTCCGTCCTGTTTTAGCCTCTCTAAAATTGCCTGCGCCATCGGATTACCCAAAACGGCATTGTCCCGGATGGCATCGCTTGCCAGAAGCGCAGTTTTCAATGCAGCTTTTTCGTTTTCTTTAAACTCACCCGTCAACCGCACTGTACCGTCAAAATAAAAATGCTCAACACGCAATTTGTTCTCAGTAATTGTTCCCGTCTTGTCTGTCGCTATAACGGTTACAGTTCCCAAAGTTTCAGCCGCACGCAATCGCTTCACTATGGTGCCTTTGCGGGACAAGGCATAGCTTCCGACACCTAAAACCATCGTAATTATGATGGGCAGTTCTTCGGGGATGACAACGAACGCCAAAGATAACCCATAGAGCACAGCCTCGCCAGGGTTAGGTTGCAACCCCCTAAGATAACTCAAAACAGGGATAAGGATGCTAAAGAAGAGCGCAACCCACACAAGCGTCTTTGAAAGCTGCTTCATCGCTAATTGAAGCGCTGTTTTGGGCTCTTTCGCCGCTTTGGTTATGCCAGCAACCCTTCCAAGCTCCGTACTTACGCCAGTTGCAACTACGAGTGCTTTTGCCCTTCCCCGATTAACTACGGTTCCTGTGAAAAGCATGTTGGTTTGGTCGGTGATTCTAGTTTCACTCGGCAACACCACGTCGGCATCTTTTGTGGCGGGAAACGATTCACCTGTTAACGAGGATTCGTCAATTTCTAACCCGTAGGCTTCAAGAAGTCGGGCATCCGCTGGAACCCTTTGCCCCACCTTCAAAAGCAAAATATCGCCAGGAACCAAAAACATCGTTTGAACTTCTACTGGTTGACCGTTCCTAATCGCAAGTGCGGTCGGTGGTGCCAGTTGCCTGAGAGCTGAAATCGAACGTTTAGCTCTGTATTCATTCCAGACTTCTGCCAAGACAAGGATGATGATTATTACTATGATCGTAAGGGCGTCAGTTAAGCTGCCCAGTACGCTGTAGAGGACTCCGACGGCGATGAGGAGCAGAATCATGGGTTCTGTGATTTCTTCCCGTAGGATGCCTAAGAAACGGATTTCCTGCTCTTCTACAAGGCTGTTTTTTCCGTGCTGGTTTAGGCGCTGTGCTGCCTCTTGGTCCGTTAAACCCCTATCTGAGTCAACGCCTAATGAATGCAGCAGTTCTTGTTTGTCTTTTGAATGAAATTGGCTCATAGGCAGAACCTAAACATCTAAGGTTGAATAATTACTAAAGGTTGCGAAAGGAGCTTGCCCTAAAAAGATTGCGCAGATAATAAGTAGAATTTATAGAGTTCAAAGTTTCTTTTTTTCACTGTTTATGTTTCTGTAGTTTTGATTTGTCTAAAAAAATGGTTCCAAAAATAAATGGTGTTTTAAGTTTAACAAACAAGAGAAAACTTGTATTAGTGTATTGGAAATCAATCTCAAAACTGCATTTTGTTTTTTTGCAGACAGTTTTTGGCTTATTACGCAAAACTTTATAACCGCGCCGCACGTTTTGAGTCTAAAAAGGTAGAGCAAAATGAAATTCGGCACATACATGTTTGAAGCAAAAAAAGTTCCAGGCTTCGACTTTGACCTTTTCCGCGTTAAACCAGAAGTAGGCAGACGAATGCCGCCAAAAGCTGACATGTACAGCAACATCGCGATTTTCGGAGACAACGTAACCGCCCGCATCCACCCAGACTGGATCAGCCAATCAGACCTTGGTCCAGCATGGAGAACCAACGACAACTACAACGTACGCTGGGAAGTCCTCTGCGCAACACAGCCCGAACACAGAGCAGAACAACTAGTCTATATGGAAGACGTCGCCCGCAAATCCCAAGGCATCTGGCTAAACAGCATCCACTTCGCAGAACACGGCCACTGCACATGCCCAAGATGCAAAGAACTACACGCAAAAAGCGGACTCTCATGGTATGAATGGAGACGCAAAGAAATCACAGGCTACATGGCACAAGTAAGCGACGCAGTTATCAACAAAGCAAAGAAACCATTCTACATCGGTATACTACCAGACCCCGTTACCAACTATGAACGCTTCGGCGTCAACTTCGACGACATGCTACCACTCACAACAGAAATGTTCGTCGTAATGTTCAGCAAGAACTACGCTACACCCTGGTACTGGGAAATGCTTACACGCAACTTCAAGAAACTCTTCAAGAACGTCAAACTAAACATCGCACTATACGTTATCGGGCCAGGCGACGATCCAAAAGAAACACCAACTGCAAGCGAACTCTTAACAGTCTCAGTCCGTATGGCAAGAGCAGGTGCAGACGGTCTCCTATACTTAACAGACAAAGCAGCCCAAATGCAAGAATTCCAGAAAGCAGCAATCGCTGAAAAAGACACACGCGAACGCCTGAAGAGTTACGGCGGAAAAGCAGGTCAAGAAGTTCTCGACTTAGTTACAAGTTGGGAAAAACTGTTCTAAAATAAACCAAAACCGACGCAGGCAGAAACAACCTAGAGTGGTGAAAACCACCAAGGCTGCCCTTTTTATTTAATTTATTTTTATTGTATGTATCCAAGATTTTTGTTTTGGGTTTCGTTTATTTCCTTCATCGATTCGTAGTGGGCTTCAATTAGGATTTTGAGGGCGTCAATGTTCTTTTTTATGTCTTCTACTTCGCCGCTTTTCTGCAAAACCCCAGACTTTACAAGTTGCTCGTTTATTTTGCAAACTGAAACCTCAAGCACTTTAACTTTAAACGCGAAAATCTGTAGCGAATAAAGTAAGCTTAGTTGAGAATTCAGACCTGTTCTAAGCGGTCTAACTCTAGGGTTTTTCCAATAAATGCCTTTAACTTTTGTTCCTGAGATGCTTCACATGATGCAAGAAGTTGCTCGTAGATAGCTGTTTGTTTTACAGTGGATTCTTTTGTTTCATCCACAACTTTCTGAACCCGCTTAGCAGTTTTATCTAACATTTCTAAGACTTCATCCAACCCAATATTCCCCCAAATCAACAGTTAATTTTACTTTCATGAGACTGTATGAGCTATTATATATAGCTTAAACCAATTTTTGCAACGGTATTTTAAAATTTTTAATAGGTAAGCTTTTAGGCACTTCACTACATAATAATTAAAATAGAATTAATCAAGAGGAATATTATGCCTTCATTAGCCAAAAAGAACGCAGCAAAAAAGAAGAAGCACGAAGAAAAAACCGGAAAGAAATAGTTTTTCCAGTTTTTTATTTTTCAATCCCCAAAAAGTAAACGTATTTTTTTCTCTATTATTCTGAAACCCTATACATACCTTTTCTCGTTGTCACAGACAATAAATGATTCCTCTTATTCATATTGAAAAGTTCGTTTTAATACTATAGATTTTAGTTTTTGATGGTGCTTACTTTATGCTCTTTCGGTTAATTTTTTGGAGAACGTTTGATGCATCTTTGCTTAACAGTTTTTGTTGGTTTTCTTTGTACTGCGAAAGCTGCAAATTAACTAATGTTTGTTTTATTATATCGTTAAATTTGTCGGTTGTTTTCAAGATAATTTCTAGCCCTTGAATGGTTTGTCTTGCGGTTATGAATTTTTCATCAGTACTACAGCTTAGGTACTTGTTGATTGTTTTGCTAAACTTGTCCCCTTGGTCCCATCTTACATTCTCCGCAATCAGCATTACTCCCAGACTCCGCTGGTACGAGTTTTCGTTGTCCAACTTCTTCTCAAACTCATCCCAATACTTGTACACATAGGGGAACTGGCGTGAGCTCGCCTGTAAAAGCAAAAAGGCATTGTATCTTAACTTGTCATCCTTTTCGTTAAGTGTCTCGACCAGAAAATTTATTTCGCTATCGTTAAGGTTTGTTGATGCAAGATTTATGTCGGTTTTTGCGAGTGCTTTTAATTCATCTTTATTCATGCTTTGTCGCCATTCAACGTCCTATATTTGTAGCTATAAATTTTGTCTAAGAATGTGTCTTAGTGATAATGTGTGATTCTTGTTTTTGGAGATTCCATGGGAAGTGAAATAGGGAAAATCATGTTTTTTTTATAAACAGAATATTTAATTTTGGTCATGCCCTGTTGCATTAGTCGTGTACACATTAACTATCAGAAGCGCCTTCTTTTATCTACTTATGAACCAAAAAGATTAAGCGAAGATAGGCAGAGGTTAAATTAAATGACTAAGTTGAACCTACAAACCGAGCAGCTAAAAAAAATAAGGCAACTTACAAAAGTTGAAAAAGCCCGTTCATACCAATTCTTAGGCTATTCACTGGATTTGGAAACAGGTGAGTTTCTCGACCTCTTTGAAAAAAGTGTCGTGCACAACGAATGGGCGCTCCAGAACATAACAGCTTTGCTAGTTCATTACTCCTTAGCTTATGAGACGCCAAAGAGCGGCAAGTTGATTAAGTTCAGGGACCTCCCTGGAGGATACGCTTATGAACACGCATTTATCCAAAGGGCGGTTAATCCGATTGCCCAAGTTTTTGGAAACAGCCAAACACAACTTGTGGAAGCTGCAAAATTGTTAAAGGGAAACCGCGTGGATTTCGGAGAATTATCCGTGGAGATTCCTGCTTTAGAGGGAATCCCATTAATCTATATTCTTTGGGCTGAGATATGAGTTCTCAGCGTCAGCCAATGTGTTGTTTGACGAATCAGCCAGGTGTTTCTTGGATACTGAAAGCTTGGCGGTTTTAGGTGAACTAACTACACAACGTCTCTTGAAAGCTCATTCAATAATAGAGTAGACATACGTCGGATCGCCGGATCTAAACTATTTTTAATTTAGTTGTCAATAGAGTAATCTGTACCATTGTATCTTGTATTCAAGTTCGATGGACCATTCTGCCCAGAGGGTCAAGGCCGATAAAGTTTACAGAGGAGTGCTAAGAGGTGAGACCTAACTGAAGGTTAAGCGGCGCTATTTTTCTCTTGTTTCTGATTCGATGCTACATAAATTGTTACAAACAAAGCCACTAAAACAAGCAACCCTACAGGCAAAAATACTCCAAACAAAATATCTCCAATTTGGCTAGCAAAAACAAACATGTAAACAGAAGCTATCAATGCTACAGAAAGCCAGCAACTTACAACTGCAGCTATTCTAAATTCCATAAAACAACCTCATAAATAATTAGACTAACAAGTTATTTATAAATTGGTTCCAAGCCAAACAGACACCTTGGCAACCGATGTATCAATTCTTTATCAAAAGAGGAAGAGCAATCAGTCACAATATTGTAGCGGGCTTTTGCTCTATTGATTTTTTCAAGTTTAAGAATACAGTGGACTGGGGGGGATTTGAACCCCCGACCTCTTGAGTGCAAGTCAAGCGTTCATGCCAGCTGAACTACCAGCCCGCAGCCTTACATTCTCGAATCAGATACTACACTTTGATATTTAGGTTTTGCCAGCCAGAAAATAAATACAGATTGCTTAAAACGTTATATCCCAAAAAATAATAACAGTAACATGGGAGGCTTAAAGTTGGAGATAAAAACAGTAAAAATTGAACCACCCAAAGACTGCAACACTATCCTTGGGATAGCGCATTTTATCAAATCAGCCGAAGATCTCTACGAAGCCCTGATTAATTCGGTGCCAAATATCCAATTTGGCGTGGGCTTCTGCGAAAGCTCAGGACCTTGCCTTGTCCGTCATGAAGGAAACGACCCTGAACTAAGAAGGTTGGCAGCGGAGAAGGCGTTTGAAATTGGCTGTGGACACAGCTTTTTGATATTCATAAAGAATGCCTATCCGCTTAATGTTTTGGACAAAATCAAGAAGGTACCTGAAGTATGCACTGTTTATGCTGCGACAGCTAATCCGCTGGAAGTATTGATTGCCGAGACCCGTCAGGGTAGAGGTATTGTTGGCGTTGTAGATGGGCTAAGAAGCAAAGGCATAGAAACTGACAAAGAAGTTGGGGAGCGTCGGCAATTCCTTCGGAAAATCGGGTACAAACTAGGCTAAAACCAAACTTATTTCTCCCAAGCTAACAGTGTTTGAAACAACGAATCGTCAATATTGCCGCCTGTCAACACCAATACAACCGTTTTGCCAACAAACAAATCCTTATTCTCCAAAAGCAGCGCCGCAGCAGAAGCACCTGAACCTTCCACAACTTGCTTATCGTTCTCCCAAAGAACATAAACAGCATGTCTGATAGACTGTTCCCTAACCAAGAAAATCTCATCAACATATTGCTGTACAATCCCAAAAGTTATTGAGCCCCTCTCGACGCCTCCTGAGAGCCCCTCCGCGATGGTTTTTCCCTCATGCCTATGGGCCTTAACGATTTCACCAGACTTCAAAGACTCAAACATTATCGGAACTGCAGCGGACTGCACTCCTAAAACCTCAACGGTCGGCTTAAGACTCTTCAAGGCTATGCTGACACCTGAGATTAAACCTCCCCCACCAACTGGTACGATAACTACATCGACATTTGGAAGCTCTGCTAAAACTTCTAAACCGATAGTTCCATGCCCGGCAACAATTAACTCGTCATTGTAGGGAGAAATATACAAACGCCCTTCAACCTGCGCCAGTTCCTTAGCTTTACGTTCAGCTTCAGGGTAAGTTGCACCAAACAAAACCAGCTCTGCCCCATATTGACGTATGCCCTCCACTTTTACCTTCGGCGTTGTAGTTGGAACTATAATTTTCGCTTTGAAATCAAGTTCTTTTGCTCCAAAAGCCACTGCTTGACCATGATTGCCAGCTGAAGCCGTCACGACACCTCTTACTTTCTCCTCCGTGGTTAAGTTTAGTAGTTTGTTTATGACGCCTCGAATCTTGAATGAGTGTGTAACCTGCAAATTTTCAAGTTTCAAGTAAACGTTGGCTTTGCATAGGTCGCTTAGAAATTTAGAGCGGATTAATGGGGCGTTTTTTGCGTATGGCGCAATGGTTTTTTGTGCGCTTTGAATATTTTCAAGTGTAACCATATTGTTCGCCTAAAAAAGCGTTTGTTTAACTGATATGGATATTACCGTAACCTATTTTAGTTTACTTCGGAATCAAACCTTAACAGAAGCAAGCGATGTGTTTTTATGGCTTATGAAAGAAACATGGCTCAAATTGCAGCTTACAAACAGAAGCATCCCAAGAACAACAGAAACTCAAAGACGCAATGGGTAAGATTAAACATAAAATTGCAATCATAAGCGGCAAAGGCGGTGTAGGAAAAAGCACCGTCACCGTTAACCTTGCTACCGCTTTTGCGATGCAGGGAAAAAGTGTGGGAGTTTTAGACGCAGATATTCACGGACCAAGTGTGCCTAGGCTTCTGGGTTTAGAGGGAAAGCAGGCTAAAACTAGCCCCATGGGACTTTTCCCAGTTGATGGGCCATTAGGAATGAAAGTTATGTCGATTGATTTCTTTTTGCCAGAACAGGCGCCCACTATTTGGCGTGGACCGCTAAAGATGCGGGCAATCCGCCAATTCCTCTCAGATGTCGAGTGGGGCGAACTTGATTTTCTCTTCATTGACTTGCCACCTGGAACCGGCGATGAACCTTTAAGCATAGCCCAGCTTCTCCCAGACATCGACGGCGTAGTGATCGTTACAATGCCCTCTGAACTTTCCAGCTCCATCGTTAAGAAAGCAATCACTTTCGCACAAAGACTGAACATGCCAATTATCGGCGTTGTGGAGAACATGAGTGGATTTATTTGTCCACATTGCAACGAGAAAATAGAGATTTTCCAGTCAGGCGGCGGCAAAAAGATGGCTCAAGAAATGGAAGTAGCTTTTCTGGGCAGCATACCCATCGATCCCAAAGTAGGTGTGGATTCTGATAAGGGAACACCCTTTGTTCTGTCACATAAAGATTCGGCGGCAGCTAAGGCTTTCATGGAAATTGTAAAAAACGTCGATGCATATCTGAAGAAAAAACAAAAGTAAAAAATTGGAGAGATTAAAAACTCCCAGTTTCAATTTTATCCGTAGATTTACTCTTTTGTGAGAGTAATTTCTATGGTTGAAACCATCCTGGACCTATTTTCGCCTTCTCGTGGTGGCATTTCTGCAGTGCCGATTGCGATCTTTGTCACTTTGAGGTCTTTAATGAAGCGGCTTCTTGTGATTTCTGCTACGTCAACTGCGGTGGTGATTGCTTGTCCTCGGGCTTTAAGGGTAATTTCTTTCCCTGCGCCTGAAGAGAATGCAGTTATGATGGCGAGTACATAGCTCATGGGTGGTTTATTTCCGACGAATATTACGTCATTAGCTTTTTCTGTCATATTCATATCACTCCTTTTTTTATTTGATTCTTCGATGCGGATAACGTTCTTTGCCCTTTCGGGTAGAACGTTAAACCAAGAGTACGTTAAACTTCCTAATAAACCAAATTCAGCAACTTGACCCGCTAAATAGCTCCAACTGCAAAATATAATGCCTAAAAGCAGTTTTTATTTGTGTAGATTTATCAATTAAATCGGTTGTTTGTCGATGGTTCTCTCCAAAAAACGCTATGGTTTTATACCTCAACTTTGAAGGGAAAGGTGCAAGAGAGAGGAATTATTTCGTGTCAATATCGCCTGGTCTGAGGGAAGTTTTAGCGAGAAGAATCGCTGGAGAAATAATTCTTTCAAGCAAACCAGGCTCAACTATGAAGAAGTGGCGTGAACTCTTCGCTGTTTCCCAAATCAGCCTCTCCGAAGCGATGGGATTATCCTCTTCAGTCATTAGTGACTATGAAAGCTGCAGAAGGAAAAGTCCAGGCGCCAAATTTATCCGCAGATTCGTGCTTTCGCTTCTGCATATTGACGAGGGCAAAGGCAGCCGTTTCATACGGGAATTCGCTAAACTAACCAGTTCACCTAGCATGGCGGTTGTGGACCTCCGCGAGTTTCCCATACCCGTCAGGGTGGAGTACTTGTGTAAGGCTATCGGGGGCGAAGTGGTGGCTTGCAAAGAAAAATTCGTAAAAGAAGTCAACGGATATACCGTTATCGATAGCAGAAAAGCGGTTGAGGCTTACTCAGGCTCGGAGTACACGCAGCTTTTTGGGGCATCAACCGAGCGGGCATTGATTTTCACTAGCGTTGAAGCTGGATGTTTGCCCATGATGATTGTGCGTGTAAGTAGCCTCAAACCACGCATAGTAGTTTTCCACAAAACAGTGCCTGATGAGGAAGCCATACGAATAGCTGAATACGAACACATACCACTTATTTACTCAAATGCGCCCACTGTTGAACAATTAGTTAAGTCGCTACGGAAACTGTACCGCATAGCGTTACGTGTGAAGCTTGGTAGACGGCGTGTGCGTCCTCCGCCAAAAATAACTGCCTAAATTTAGTTTTCGATATTAACTAACACTAAATTAAGAGCAATAGACGGCGTTCAAACTTTAGTCTGAATCCGAAACGCTTATATTTTCTCTGCAATGACTCTTTCACTGGTCCGAAGCAAAATGCTCAATTGCAATAGCAAGAAAGAAACCAACGCATCACCGTTCCTTAGCTTCGACTACTACTTTTATTATTACTATTTTCCTTAAGCCCAGAACTGAAAAATTTTTGGGGAACGGTTCTGGGCGAAACACGGGTGTACTGAAATGTTAGCTAACAAAAAAATTGTGGTTAAATTCGGTGGCTCTAGCCTATCCGATCACGAGAGGCTCCTTAAAGCAGTTGTTTCCGTAGTTAATGAAGCTAAAAAAGGCACAAGAATCGCTGTTGTAGTTTCTGCTATGGGCAAAACAACCGACGTCCTCATGACTACTGCGAAGAACACTTCGAACGGAAAATTGGAGAAACATGATTTAGATGACATTCTCTCAATGGGTGAACGAACCAGCGTGCGTATTTTTGCCGCTGCACTGAAGAATAATGGTGTTGACGCATGCTACTTCGATCCAATGGATGATAAGTGGCCAATTATAACTGATAATTCATTCCAAAACGCAAACCCAATGCTCAAAGAGTGCGATAAAAATATCAAAGAATGCGTCCTTCCTCTTATTGAGAAAGGTACTATCCCCGTCATCGCTGGGTTCCTCGGCAAAACTAAAGACGGCAAAATTACTACCCTTGGTAGAGGAGGAAGTGATACTACTGCATTCATATTAGCACAAGGGATAAACGCAAACCTAGTTGTTCTGGTAACTGATGCAGATGGCATAATGTCTAGTGACCCAAAAATTATCGCCTCACCTAAACGGCTTTCTGAAATCAACGTTAACACCCTTGTTGGCTTAGCGGATTCAGGCGCGAAATTCATACATAGCAAAGCCCTCAAATACAAACCCAAAGACATCGATGTAAAAGTCATCAGCAATGCCTATGGAGACTTGAGTCGAGCAGGTACAATAATCACAGGCGGATTAGCAACTGAACTTGACGCTGAAATCGCTCATCCAACCCCTGTTGCTGAGGTCACTGTAATAGGAAACGGCATGTCCGCCAACCCCCAAGTCATCACAGAGATGGTGGAGAAAGTAAGAGAAAACTCGATGCTGCTTGGCATGTCAATGAACACAAACTCAATCATTCTCTACGTGCCACAGGAAAAAAACATCGATGCTCTCTTCAACCAAATCCATAACATAACAACCAACAACAAAGAAACAATCGCTATGGCTGTCAAAAAAGATCTTGTCTTCATAAAAACCAGCGGTGTCGGTTTAGAGGAAACGCATGGCATCATTGGCAAAATCAGCGAAGACCTAAGAGTCAACGGCATAAACATCTCTGGAATCTTAACCATTACATCGAGCATTTTGCTTTTTGTGGATTGGAATGATAAAGAAAAAGCGTTAAAGTTAATTAAAAACTCACTTAAAACACACTAGGTGGAAAAATGAACACAGGAAAAAATCGCAGACTAAAAAGAATCATGCAGCAAGATAACCGCACAGTTATCGTGCCAATGGACCATGGCGTAACCGTTGGACCTATCCAAGGCATAACCAACATGCAAACTATAACCGACAAGCTTGTTAAAGGCGGAGTCGACGCAATCCTTGTACACAAAGGCATCGCCAAACGAGTCGACACTGGAGATGCAGGATTAATCGTTATGTTATCTGGCATGTCAAACCTTAGCCCAAACATAAACGCCAAAGTCCAAGTATGCAGCCTACAGGAAGCCATACGGATAGGTGCAGACGCGGTCTCTGTACACGTCAACGTTGGCGCACAAGATGAAGATAAAATGCTCCAAAACTTGGGTAAAGTCGCCGAGGAATGTGATGCCTTAGGAATCCCATTATTGGCGATGATGTACCCGCGTGGACCCAAAATCCCAAACGAACATGCACCCGAAATGGTAGCGCATGCCGCCAGAATCGGCGCTGAACTTGGCGCAGACATAATCAAAACAAACTACACAGGCACCATCGAAACTTTCAAGACAGTTGTCGAAAGCTGTCCGGTCCCAGTAGTCATCGCGGGTGGACCAAAATGCAAATCCTTAGAGGAAGTGCTTCAAACAACAAGTGACGCTTTGAAAGCAGGCGCAGCTGGGCTTTCAATCGGACGCAATGTATTCCAATGTGACAGCCCAACTCAAATTTCAAAAGCGCTCTCCGCCATTGTCCATCATGATGCATCGGTTGAGCAAGCGCTTAGAATTCTCGGTGAAAAACGTTGAAAGAACTCTGGCTAGAAATCGCGCAAAACGCAACCACTCAAGAAAAGGAAGGTTTACTTAGCCTTGCTATTGAAAACGTTGATGTAATTCTCGAAAACAACCAAGCCAGCAACCGCAACGGAAAATTATTCATAACTTTTCTTTCAGATTTAAACGAGAAAAAGCTTGCTCAGCTAAAGAAAGAGGGCAAAAAAACGGCTCTTCGAGTTACAATTCAGGGTAAAGAAGACGAGAACAAAGCAGCTAAAGCTGCAGAACTTGGAGTTGACTATGTAATTATAAACTGTCTTGATTGGCGAGTGATCCCCCTTGAAAACTTAATTGCCAAAGGCAGAGGAAAAAGCGCTCTTATCGCCGAAGTCAACACTTCCGAGGATGCGAAGATAGTTTTGGAAGCTCTTGAATTAGGAACTGATGGAGTGCTGCTTAAAACTGGAAACTCAACAGAACTGGAAAAAACCATCAAAATCATCAAGGCTCAATCTCCGAAAATGACGTTGACATCAGCGAAGATTTTATCCATTAAGCCGATTGGCTCAGGAGCAAGAGTTTGCGTGGACACGGTCGACTTGATGGTACCCGGCGAAGGAATGCTTGTCGGATGCCAATCTGCAGGGTTTTTTCTTGTTGAAGCTGAAGTCAACGAAAACCCCTATGTGCAGTCTAGACCCTTCCGAGTGAACGCTGGACCGGCATCTCACTACACCTTAACCTCTGCCCAGAGCACGCGATACCTTTCAGAGCTCAAAGCAGGAGACGAAGTCCTAATAGTCAGCCGAGAAGGCAACGTCAGGGTCACAAACGTTGGCAGATCCAAAATCGAGTTTCGCCCCCTCATTCTAATTGAAGCCCAAGCAGGCAACACAAAAATAAAAACAATCCTTCAGAATGCAGAAACCATCCGCCTAGTCACTCCCCAAAGATTCCAAACCAGTCACTGAATTAAAACCAAATGATGAAGTCCTTGTGCATTTAGCGGCGAAGGGAGGAAGACACTTCGGCATATCTGTGCCTGAAGAAACGGTGATCGAAAAGTGACCGCGAGAATCTGTGTTTCGATTCTCCCCAAAAACAATTTTGAAGCGTTAAATCTGATTGAGAAATCCGAGAAAGCCAAAGCAGACCTCATCGAAGTTAGGTTAGACTGTTTAGAAAATTCTTGCCAACTATCAAATATTTCTGCAAGTACAAGAACACCCCTAATCGCAACAAATAAACTTCGAAGCGAAACAGGTTTCTTTGGTGGAACAGAGTCTGAACGGCAACAAACACTAGTAAACGCTGCCAAAAATGGTTTTGAGTACGTTGATGTTGATTTGTTAAGCCCAAAGCATAAAGAATCAATCAGCCAACTTAAGTTGCTGGGGGCTAAGCCAATCGCTTCCTACCACAAATTCGATGGGGCACTCAACGTTTCAGCAATGGAGAAAATCCTTGACGAGGAAATTGCCAGTGGAGCCAGCATATGCAAGATTGTTACAACCGCCAAACAAGTTGAAGACACCCTCCCCGCATTGAGCTTTGTTTCTTTCGCATCGAGCAAGGCCAAGATAGTTTGTTTTTGCATGGGTGAACCCGGCAAAGTCTCTAGGCTTCTCTCACCGGTCTTTGGAGCCTTCTTCACTTTCGCTTCGCTAGATGCGGGCGATGAAACCGCAACAGGGCAAATGAGTATCCGAGAAATGAGATCTGCTTATACTCTTTTGGGGATAAAATAAAATGGATATATCTGGAAAAACAAGGATTTGTGGAGTCATCGGTGATCCAATAGAACACACCTTAAGCCCCATTATGCATAATGCCGCTTTTAACGCCCTTAAACTTGACTACTCGTTTATAGCCTTCAAAGTAAAACCTGCAGAACTTGAAAACGCAGCAAATGGAATGCGCGCACTAAACATACGCGGACTAAACGTAACGATGCCTCATAAGAGTGCGATCCTAAAATTTCTAGATAGAGTTGACTTGTCTGCACAAATAATAAATTCGGTCAACACTGTCCTGAACAAAGAAAGCAAACTTTTTGGGTTCAATACTGATGGAGTTGGAGCGCTAAAGGCTCTACGAGAAAACGGTGTGGAGCTTAAGGGCAGAAAAGTTTTGTTGCTTGGTGCAGGCGGAGCTGCAAGAGCCATAGCGTACTCGATGGCTAAGGAAACCGATGAGCTTGCAGTTTTAAACCGAACCCTAAAACCAGCTCAAGACCTGGCTAAACTGCTGGAAAAATTAGCTAACAAAAAAATATTTGCGGGTTCACTTTCACCAAAGGAAATCCAGCAGAACCTACAAGACTCAGACATTCTAATTAACGCCACATCAATCGGAATGAAACCCAAAGTCAGAAGAAAGCGTTGTAGCACCTAAATTGTTAAGGTCCAAATTTAGCGGTAATGGATATAGTTTACAACCCCATAGAGACCAAACTGGTTAAAGAAGCACAAGCTGTAGGAGCCAAAGTTGTAAGCGGGGTTGAGATGTTGATTTATCAAGGTGCTGCATCGTTTGAAATCTGGACGGGGAAACCTGCGCCTGTTGAAGTCATGAGGCACGCAGCGCTTAAACATTTGCAGAAGGTGTAGACTTGGCTGGCAAAGCTACTGCTATAGCGCATGGGGCTGCAACAATCGTAAACGCGATTGCTTTAGGGAAGGGTGCAGCGTTTGGAGTTGACTTGTGGACAAAGGCAGAAGTCAAACTAACCAATGAGGTAGGATTTATCAGCGGAGAGATTGCCTCTGACCCAACAGAAAGCTCCCTTTTAATAGAAAAAACCGTGACAAGAGTTCTGCAGCTCTTCGGTTTAGAGAAGAGTTTTGGAGCAAAAATAAAAACCCAGTCCAACATTCCTATCGCCAGAGGTCTAAAAAGCAGCAGTGTTGCTGCAAACGCAACTGCTTTAGCAACAATCGCGGCATTAAAGAAAACACTCGATGACATAGAAATCGTCAAGCTTGGTGTCGAAGCAGCTTTTGACGCAAACGTTACCGTGACGGGTGCTTTTGATGATGCTTGCGCTTCATACTTTGGTGGCATTGTAATCACTGATAACTCTGAGTCGGGAAATAATCAAGCAGTTGCCATTACCAGATGATTTGGTGGTGTTATTCCATGCACCGCCACAGAAAGCCTATACTGCTAACTCAAACGTAGGCAGGCTCAGATCCGTCAAGCCTCTTGTAGAAATCGCGTTTGACAGGGTTTTGGAGGGGAGAGTTTGGGAGGCATTAACGCTAAATGGCTTAATCTATTCTTCAGCCTCTAACCTTAATCCAGCAATCGCCATTGATGCATTGGCTGCTGGAGCTGTTGCAGCGGGGCTTTGCGGAAAAGGACCAGCAGTGACAGTTGTCGTATCCAAAGATAAAATTGCTTCCGTAGAAGCTGCCCTGCTAAGATACGATGGTGAAGTGTTGCAGGCAAAGTTGAACAGCGAGAAAGCTAAGGTGCTATAGCAATGACTGATGTATTAGTTAAAAAAACTGAAAAGTTGATTGGTCAAGTTTGTGCGCCCCCCTCCAAATCTTATACGCAAAGAATGGTCATTGCTGCCGCCCTCGCTAACGGGATTTCTAAAGTTTCTAACCCTCTTCTTTCCGAGGATACCGAAGCCACGCTCCGTGCTGTTACTGCTTTGGGAGCAATAATTACAATTGCTGAAGATTGCTGGACCATCAAAGGTGCAATTCCGCTTAAAGGCGCAAAGGAGCCTATTGATTGTGGTGAATCAGGGGCAACGTTGCGTTTCATGATTCCCGTAGCTGCTTTGGCAATTGGTTCTTCGACGTTGGTGTTTAAGGGCTCCATTGAAAAGCGCCCTGTGGAACCTTTGCTGGCAAGCCTCAAGGAACTTGGCACCAAAGTTCATTTTGGAAAGCTGGGCGAAAGAGATGCAGTTTTTGTTTCGGGAGGGGGAATTGTAGGAGGAGAGACTTCCATTCCGGGTGATGTGAGTTCGCAATTTATTTCTGGTTTGATGTTTGCTTGCCCAATGGCAAGTGTCGACACGGAGATAATGCTTAGTTCGCCGTTGGAGTCTGCGGATTACGTAAAGATGACTCAGACTGTTTTAGCTAATCATGGAGTTAAAGTGCCTGCACACGAAAACCACATTCACATCCCAGCAAACCAAACCTATACACCCTCAGACAGCAGGGTTCCAGGAGACTTTTCCTCAGCCGCCTTTCTGTTCGCTGCTGCAGCAATAATCAACTCTAAAGTCCAGATTAACAACCTTGACTATGGCAGTGTTCAAGGCGACAAAGCAATTTTGGGTATTTTAAAACATATGGGGATAAACGGGAAAGTTTGCGAAGACAGGGTTGAGATTGAAGGTTCAGAAAGTTTACTTAAACCTGTAGAAGTTGATGCGAAGAATATTCCTGATCTTGTCCCAGCCATAGTCGTCCTTGCATGTTATGCGAAGGGTATTTCTCACATTTTTGGGGCTCGTAGACTCCGGCTTAAAGAATCTGACCGTCTCGAATCGCTTTACCTTGAGTTAACAAAGATGGGCGCGAAAGTAACCATTACTGACGACGGCTTAATCATTCAGGGCGGCTCACCCTTACACGGCGTAGCCATAGATCCTCACAATGACCACCGAATAGCTATGGCTTGCGCAGTTGCCGCATTAGGAGCCAAGGGAGAAACCACAATTCAAAATGCTCAGTGCGTCAGAAAGTCTTATCCGACAGTTCTTCACTCATCTAAAACAGTTAGGAGCTGACTTAGTTGGCGGGAAATTCGATAGGTAAAGAATTCATTATTACAACGTTTGGCGAGAGCCATGGCAAAGTCGTCGGCGTAGTCGTGGATGGCTGTCCAGCAGGGTTGCCGCTCTCCGAAAAAAATTTCCAAGAGGAACTTGACCGAAGAGTTCCAGCAGAAACTAAAATTGTTTCGGCACGTGTCGAAAAGGATTTTGCAAAAATTCTCAGCGGAGTTTTTAACAGCTTAACAACAGGCGCACCAATCGCTTTGATGGTGGAAAATAAGGATACCAACTCTAGCGACTACGAAGCCATTAAGGACCTGCCAAGACCGGGGCACTCAGATTACCCAGCCCGCGTAAGGTACGGCGGCTTCAACGACTACCGTGGCGGCGGACGCTTCTCAGGCAGAGTCACAGTTGCCCTAATAATGGCAGGAACCATAGCCAAAAAGCTCCTAAACAGATATGACATCGACATTTTGGCCTATACACAATCGATTGGCAAAGTTAAAACTGACAAAAAGTTTAGTGCTGCAGAAATCCGCAAAAACAAAAATGCTGCCACAACAAGATGTCCCGACTTAGCCTGCGCAGAGAAGATGGAAGAAGCAATAATCGAAGCCCGAAAAGCAGGTGATAGCCTTGGTGGAGTGATCGAATGCATCGCGTTTAACATGCCAGTTGGGATAGGTGAGCCATTGTTTGATTCGTTGGATGCTGATTTAGCTAAAGCTCTGTTTGCTGTTCCAGCGGTTAAGGGTGTCGAGTTTGGCGCAGGTTTTAAGGTTGCTGAGCTTAGGGGTTCAGAGAATAACGATGCATTTCTCCTGAAGAATGGAGAAGTTATCACGTCAACGGAATATGCCGGCGGAGTTTTAGGCGGCTTATCCAGTGGTATGCCGATCATGATTCGTGTGGCGATAAAGCCTACGCCCTCGATTGCTAAGGAACAAAAAACTGTTAACCTATCCTCTATGGAGAATGTAGCTTTGAACGTTAAGGGCAGACATGATCCATGCGTTGTTCCAAAAGCCGTACCCGCAGTCGAAGCGGCAGTTGCCATAACCTTAGCTGATCACCTGATCCGTGCTGGCTACATAGCCAAAGTCCTCAAGGAGCACTAAACATGGATGAAATCCAAAAGCTGAGAAAAAGGGTAGATGAAATCGACGACGAAGTCCTCAAGGCTTTGTGCGAAAGAGTTAGAGTTTGCAAAGCCATCGGTGAATCGAAGAAAAGGCAGGACATGCCAATACGCGATTCATCAAGGGAAAATGAAGTTTACAGACGCATAAAGGACAAATCTGTCCAATGTCAGCTTGATCCTGCTCAAATTGAACGAGTTTACCGCGAAATAGTTAATATGTGCAGTGCCGTTCAAGAATAAAGAACTCTTAACGGAGAGTCCAAAGATGCTCTACGAGATAAACGAGAAAGCCCTCAAACTTGAAAGTGAAGGAAAAAAAATAATCCGCTTAAACCTTGGCGACCCAGACTTGGCAACGCCGCCTGAAATAGTGGAAGCCGCATACGCATCTATGAAGACGGGCAGAACCAAGTATTCTTCTTCTTACGGCGAGAATAAACTTCGTCAGAAACTCGCTGAACTGCACGGTGTTAAAGTGGAAAATGTTGTTATTACACCTGGATCTAAATGGGGCATATTTGCCACGATGTTTTTAATGATGAAGGGCGGCGGAAATGTCATTATTCCTACTCCTTATTGGACAGCTTACGATTTAATCGCCAAAAGTTTAGGCGCCAAAACTAAACTGCTGCGAACCGAGTTTGAGAACGACTGGAATATAGACATCGATAAGCTGGAGAGCCTAATTGACAAAGACACCCGCATGATTATCCTCAACAACCCCAACAACCCCACAAGCAAACTGATTAACACCAAAACCCTCGATGGCATAATGGAAATTGCAAACAAAAAAGGCGTAACCATACTCTCCGATGAGGTTTATGGGACAATAGCTTTCACTAAAACAAAAAGTATCATCGACTACGACGGCGATTGCAAACATATCCTGTCAAATGGGTTCTCTAAAACCTTCAGTATGACAGGTTGGCGAGTCGGCTACGTAATCACCAACAAACCCCTAGTTGATAATATAACCAAACTGAACCAAATCACAATAAACAACGTGCCACTCTTTATCCAAGACGCCGCGCTAAAAGGATTAGAACTACAAAAGCAAATAGCGTCCAAAATCAAAGCCAAATACAAAAAACGCGCAGACCTCGCAAGCACCAAACTCTCAGAAGCAGGCTTCAAATTCACCAAACCTGACGCACCCTTCTATGTGTTTCCCAAACTTGACGGCTTAGACTCAGAAAAATTCACCTTAGAATTACTCGACAAAGGTGTCGCTGTAGCTCCAGGCACAGCTTTTGGCGACTACCGCGAACACTTCCGGATATCCCTAACTGCACCAGACGACCAAATAGAAGAAGGTCTAGATAAAATCTGCGAGGCGGCTAAATGAGGATTGCCGTAATCGGCGCGGGGAAAATGGGTATTTGGTTCGCCAAATTTTTCCTCTCAAAAGATTACGATGTGGTATTGGCTGATAGGAAAAAAACGAGACTTGAAAATCTAAAAGATTTAATGGTTGACCTAACTACAAATTTTCAAGAAGCTGTCCAAGACGCCGACCAAATTATCCTATGCGTCTCAATAAATGCGATGGAAGAGGTAGTTAAAGCAATTAGCCCGTCTCTCCACGAAGGGCAAGTGGTTATGGATATTTGCTCAATCAAAGAAGCACCCGTCAAAACCATGCACCAATATGTCAAAGGCGCCACCGTGTTGGGTACACATCCAGTTTTTGGTCCGGGAAGCAACGGCGTCAAGCACAAAGCCTATGTCTTAACCCCTACGAACGCTACGGAACAGGAGTTTGCGGAAAAATTCAAACATTGGCTGGAAAAGGAAGAAGCACATGTTTTCATCATGACACCCAAAAAACACGATGAACTTATGTCAGTCGTGCTTGGCCTCCCTCATTTCCTTGGCTTAGTCGCCTGTGAAACGCTTCTAGAGCAGAAGAATCTGCCAGAAACAAAAAAGGTAGCTGGCACAACCTACCGAATGCTCTTCACATTGGCAGAAGCAACCGCGCTGGAAACCCCTGACCTCTACGCTGCAGTGCAGACTAACCTGCCTGAACTGGGAAAAATCGAGGACACTTTTATGGCTAAAGCCCAAGAGCTGCTTAGCCTAATCAAAAGCAAAGACAATAAGGCTATCGTTGAGCGCATGGAACAGCTAAAGAAGAGGCTAAAGGAATCCGACAGCGATTTCGTAGAATCCTACGAAAACATGTATAAAATGCTAGAATCAACAGAAAAATAGTTTAGCTCTTCTTTAATCTGGTTTTTCCACAAGTTAGTTATTTTTATTGGCACCCTTTGGTACCCAGGCGAAATTGTGTTGCAGATTTGCCGCGAAAGAAAGCAAAGAAATAATTCAGGCGAAAAGAGTCGAGTTAGATTGCTCTGGGGTACGATCCCAGAATTTTCACGAAAGTAGCATACTTTTCTAGCGCTTGCACTGCTTCAGCGCAGCGTTTTTCGGTTCTATGACCCTCAAAGTCAAGGTAGAAGTTGTATTGCCAAGCGGTGGTTTTTGTGGGTCTGGATTCGATTCTTGTCAGGTTGATGTTTCTTGACGCAAACTCTCCAAGAACATGGTACAAAGTGCCAGGGGCATGCTTAGCTGAGAATATGATTGAAGTTTTGTCGTCTCCAGTTGGCGCTGCATCTTCATGTGAGAGGACAAGAAACCGCGTGTAGTTTGACGGGTTATCGGCGATGTCTCGGGCAAGAATTTTCATGCCGTAGAGGTCGGCGGCTTTTTCACTTGCGATGGCTGCGGCGTTGAAAAGCTTTTTTTCTTTGATGGCTTTGGCTGCTCCAGCCGTGTCGTATGCGGGGATGATTTCCCACTTGTGCTTTTCAAGGTAGCTGCGGCATTGCGCCAGCGCTTGGGGGTGAGAATAGACTGTTTGGACGTCGTCAAGTTTGGTTTGGGAATTAGCGATTAAGACGTGGGCAAGTTTCACTGCGACTTCACCGCAGACTTTGAGGTCGTAAGCAAGGAATAAATCGTAGTTTTGGTTGACGCTGCCTTCAATGGAGTTCTCAATGGGAACCACGCCGTTAGGAACCGTACCTGTTTTAACGGATTCGAAGACCTCTCGGAAATCTTTGCAGGGAATAGGCTCTGCTTTGCTGCCGAAAAACTTGAAGACAGCCATTTCGCTGTAGGCGCCTGTTTCGCCCTGATAGGTTACTTTCACTTTTTGTTTCCCTGCTTTTGATGGTTCTTTAGCAAGAGTTTGTTTATGCCGTTTATCATCGCTTCAACAGATGCCATAACGATGTCTTCTCTGGCTGCTCTGGCGCTAACGATGTTGCCTTTTTCATCCTCGACTTTAATGACAACTTCCGCGACTGCGTTGGATCCTCCCGTTATAGCTTCAAGGCGATATTCGCTTAGGCGGATGTTTTCGATGCTGCTGGTTAACTTCTGGATGGCTTTAAGCACTGCGTCTACGGGTCCAACTCCTGTTTCAGCGGCAACGTATTCTTTGCCGTTCAAGACTAAACGCACGGAAGCGGTTGGGATAACTTTGATGCCTGTTACAACTGCCATGTCGCATAGGTCAACGATTTTTTCTTCCCCAACAACTTCACCCATAACAGCTGAGGTTAAAGCTATTAAGTCGGCGTCTGTGACCATTTTGCCTTTGTCACCCAATTCTTTGACGCGCTGGACGATTTCTTTTAGTTGCTCCTCCGTTGGGTGAATGCCGATTTCTTCAAGTCCAGCTTTAATGCCTCGGGTTCCCGCCAACTTTCCAGCGACCAGTTTCCTTGTGCGCCCAACTAGTTCTGGGTTTATTGGCTCAAATGTTAATGGTTTCTCTGTTACGCCTCTTGTGTGGATGCCTGATTCGTGGGCAAAAGCGTTCTCGCCGACAATTGCTTTGTTAGCTTGCACTGTAATGCCTGTTAAGGCTGCAACCAGTCGCGAGGTACTGTAGAGTAAGCGTGTGTTTACGCCAGTTTTGTACTTGTAAATCATATGCAACGCCATAACGACCTCTTCTAGTGAAGCGTTGCCTGCTCGTTCGCCTAAGCCGTTGACAGCGACGTGAACTTGTGCTGCACCTGCCTCAACTGCAGCTAAACTGTTTGCAACTGCCAAACCAAAGTCGTCGTGGCAGTGTATGCTTATTGGCACGGAGACAACGGTTTTTAGGTCTTCAACTAGTTTGGAGGTGGTCTTAGGAATCATGATGCCTACGGTATCGGGAACGTTTAGCGTGTCCATGCCTGCGTCCTGTGCGGCTTTGCAGACTTTTTTTAGGAATGGCAGCTCGCTGCGGGTGGCATCCATTGGTGAAAACTCGCATTTTACGCCATGCTTCTTAACATATTCAATCGAGTCCACCGCTGAAGCTAACACCTGCTCCTCTGTCAAGTTGACGGCATATTTCATTTGGACTGGAGAGGTCGGGATGAAGACATGGATTAAGCTGACATCGCAGGCGAGTGCTGCATCTATGTCTTTTCTTGTTGCGCGTGATAATGCACAAATTTCCGAGGTTAAGCCAAGTTTTGCTATGTCTTTGACGACTTTGCGTTCGCCCTCCGATGAGCTTGGGAAACCTGCTTCGATAACATCAACGCCTAGTTTACTTAGTTGGCGGGCTATCTCAATTTTGTCGTCGGCTGTTAAAGAAACTCCGGGGGTTTGTTCCCCGTCTCTTAATGTGGTATCAAAAATTCGGATGGTTCTTGAGGTTTTGTTTGTCATGCTTTCAGCCACTTTTAACCGTTAAGGCTGCAGCGATAGCTTCTGCCATGCCCACGGTTGTGGTTTTGCCGCCGCAGTCTGGAACAGATTGATAGTTACGCAGAGCGTAAACTACACCGTTCTCTATGGCTGCGCCTGCTTGTAAGCATTTCTTGTCACCGTATTTTTCTCCTAGCCATTCCAGCATCATTTTTGCGGAAAGTATCATGCTAATTGGGTTAGCGGTGTGTTTTCCTGCTCTGTTTGGTGCGGAGCCATGTATTGGTTCAAAGAGGCCAAAGTTGTCGCCGATGTTTGCGCCTGGAGCCATGCCTAACCCGCCGATTAGCTGTGCGGCTTCGTCGCTTAGGATGTCGCCGAACATGTTGCAGGTGCAGAAGACATCAAATATTTGTGGTTCTTTAATTAAGCGCATGGATGCGGCGTCAACGTAGAGTTCGTTAAACGCTATGTCTGGATACTGTTTTGCTGTTTCACGACATACGCTGGCAAATAAGCCGTCGGTTACTCGCATAACGTTGGCTTTGTGGATGGCGGTGACTTTCTTTTTGCCATTGCGTAAACGTGCCATTTCAAACGCTTTCTTGGCGATACGTTCGCAAGCTTTTCTTGTAATAACTCTAAGGCAAAGAGTTGTATCGGTGCCTATTGTGAACTCTAAGCCTTTGTAAACGTCCTCAGTGTTCTCTCGGACAAACAACATGTCGATATCTGGTCGAGCAACAGGAACGTTGGGGTAAGCTTTCAGAGGACGCAAATTAGCGTACAAATCGAACATGACTCTGAGTTTCACGATAACGTCAGCTGCCGATTCGCCTACTGGACCCTTTAGGCAAGCGTGTGAATCCTTGATTTTCTCTACTGTTTCGGCAGGTAATGCAGCGCCAAGAGTTTCAAGGGCGATGTCGCCAGCTGGTGCGTCGATGATTTTGAATTTTAAGCCGAATTTCTTTTCGACTGCTTCTAGGACTTTTAGGGTGGCTTCTGACAATTCTGGTCCGATGCCGTCGCCGGGAATGAGGGATATTTTATATTCTGTCATTTTTTCATTTTCCTTCGTAGGTTTTCGATTAATCCGCCATCTGCAAATATTTCTAAGATAAATGGTGGTAGCTTATCTACTTGAAACTTTTTGCCGTTAGATACATTTTCTATCTTGCCCGCTTCAAAATCCACAGCAACGGTGTCGCCTGTTTTAACGGCGTCTGAGATGCCTTTGCATTCGAGGACTGGTAAGCCGATGTTTATTGCGTTTCGGAAAAAGATACGTGCGAACGATTCTGCGATGACGCATTTCACGCCTGAGTACTTTAGTGCTATGGGTGCTTGTTCCCTACTTGAGCCGCAGCCAAAGTTTTTTCCTCCTATGATGATTATTCCTTTTTTGGCTTTGTCTGGGAATGTTGTATCTAAGCTTTCTAAGGCATGTTTTGCTAATTCGCAAGGGTCCACTAGGATTAGGTATTTTCCTGGCAGGATGACGTCTGTGTCGATGTTGTTGCCGAACACTATGGCTGGCGCTTTTATTTTGCTGGACATGCTTTTATCTCCTGAACTGTGGGGTCTGTGATTTTTCCTGTTAATGCTGAAGCAGCTACTGTTGCAGGTGAAGCTAAATAGACGTTGGCTTGGGTGCTGCCCATTCTCCCGATAAAGTTACGGTTAGAGGTGCTAACGCAGGTTTCTCCAGCTGCCAACAACCCAATGTGTCCGCCTAAGCATGGTCCACAAGCCGAGCCGCAAACGATTGCGCCTGCCTCAGTGAAAATCTGTAGCAACCCTTCTTTGTCGGCTTGCTGATAGATTTCCTGAGACGCAGGAATAACTAGGGCACGGACGCCGTCGGCAACTTTTTTGCCCTTCATGATTTTTGCAGCTAACTGCAAATCTTCTAATCTTCCGTTAGTGCATGAACCAATGAAGGCTTGGTCAATTTTAACTTCCCCTATTTTGCTGATTGGTTTAACGTTGTCAACTGATGATGGGCATGCCACTTGAGGCTCCATGGATGAAACGTCGAATTCGGCGGTTTGACTGTATTTAGCATCGGGATCGCTTTTCAAAGCATCTAAGTCGGGCATTTTTTTTATTTTGCCTTCTAAGTATTTGCGGGTGGTTTCGTCGGGTTCAACTATGCCGTTTTTTGCGCCCATCTCAACAGCCATGTTGCACAGGGTCATGCGTCCTGAAACAGTCATGTTTTTGACGGTTGGACCCGTAAACTCTAAACTCTTGTAAATTGCGCCATCAACCCCCAGCTTACCTGTTATTGCTAAAACTAGGTCTTTGGCTGTGACGTTTGGTTTGAATTTGCCTTTAACGTTTACTTTGATGGCTTCGGGAACTTTCAGCCAGATTTTTCCTGTAGCCATTACTGCAGCTGCCTCTGTTGAACCGATACCTGTTGCAAAAGCTCCAAATGCTCCGTAAGTGCAAGTGTGTGAGTCGGCACCTAATATGATAGTTCCGGGAACCACGTGTCCTTTATCGGGCATGACTTGATGGCATATTCCGCCTCTTCCAACGTCGTAGAATGTTACGTTTTGGTTTTTGGCAAATTGCCTCATGGTCTTGTGTAGTTCCGCTGCCTTAACCGATTCAGCTGGAACTTGATGATCCAGAATTACCACTACTTTTTTGTTATCCCAAACTTTTTCTACGCCTATTTTTTTGAAGGCTTCAACCGCTAAAGGTCCAGTTAAATCGTGCACCATTACCATGTCGACATTTGCGTCGACGATTTCTCCCGGGTGCACGGATTTTTTTCCTGAAGCTTTAGCTAAGATTTTTTCTGTTATGTTCATGATTTCTCTTATCCCTAAATTAAACTAAATACACTTAAGATAATGGGCATTTTTGAAGAACCAACAATTAAGGGTTTCCGCTTAGGCAATGCTGTTTATTCGTCGATTCTTATCGATTTTGCGCCACGAGCTAGTGCTGTTATGCCTGTTCTTGCGAGTTCTATTATTCCGTAGGATTTCATTAGGTTTAGGAATGCGTCGATTTTGTCAGGAGTGCCTGTGATTTCCACTGTTAAGCTATCGGTTGAGACATCTATGATTCTACCTCGGAAGACTTCTACGCAGTTGATTACGTCGGAGCGTTCTTTGGGGCTTGGCACATTAACCTTTATGAGGGCGAGTTCACGCATCACAAAGTTGCCCTGCTCTAGCTCGCTGACTTTTAGAACGTCGATTTGTTTTGCGACTTGTTTGACGACTTGATCGATTGTTTTTTCGTCTTCGTTTACTGTAATAGTCATTCGGGCTACGTTTGGCTCTTGGGTGGGTCCAACTGTTATGCTTTCGATGTTAAAGTTTCTGCGGCGGAAAAGGTTGGCGATGAGGTGCAAAACTCCCGGTTTGTTTTCTACCAGGACGCTTATGACTTTGGTTTTTCCAGCTTCCATTAGTAGTCACCTCTCTGTTGGGGTAATCCGCAGCCTGGAGGCACAAAAGGAACCACATCGGTTTCTGAACCAATAGGCACGTCGATTACCGTTGTTACTTTACTGTTTAGTGCTGTCTTAACTGCTTTGTGGAATTCAGCGATGCTGTTTACGCGGAAGCCTTGAGCTCCGTATGCTTCAGCTAGCTTAACCATGTCTGGAACCTTGCCTAAGTTGACAGCCATGTAGCGGCGGTCATACAAGGTTCGTTGCCACTGCGCAACCATTCCTAAGACTGAATTATTTAAGACGATGACTGTGACCGGTATATTTTCTGTTACGCTGCATGCTAATTCTTGTTCACTCATTATGAAGCTGCCGTCGCCTGCTATGTCTACGACTTGTCGGTCTGGGCATGCGACTTTAGCACCTATGGCTGCTGGGAACCCAAAGCCCATCGTGCCAAGTCCGCCTGAACTGATGAATGTCCGCGGTTTTAGTGCTTTGAAGTATAGTGCTGACCACATCTGGTTCTGTCCAACTTCGGTTGTAACTATGGCGCTGTCTGGCAATAATTTTCTTAGTTCAGACAATAAGGACTTGGGAACCACGTCTTTTGGCAGATCTTTTATCAATGGACTTAGCTTTTCCTTGACTTCTTTAACCCGTTTTGTCCATTCTTTGCCTTCGCCTTTCTGCAGCTTCTTGGATGTTGCCATCAACAGCATTTTCATGGCGATTTTTGCATCTGCGACTATGGGCACATCAACTTCTATGTTTTTGTTAATTTCTGCGTTGTCGATTTCTATATGGATTATCTTGGCATTTGGGGCAAACGTGTCGAGGTTCGCTGTTGCTCGGTCGCTAAATCTTGTCCCGATGGCTAACAGTACGTCTGCTTCACCCATTAGCCTGTTTGCCGCTGGGTTACCATGCATGCCTATACTTCCCAGTGAGAGAGGATGAGTTTCGGGGAAGGCGCCTTTTCCCATGAAGGTTGTAGCAACTGGAGCCATCAGTAAGTCCGACATTTTGACGATTTCATCAGAGGCTCCAGCGATTATGGCTCCGCCGCCTGCCAGTATTATTGGGGTTTGAGCTTTAGCAAGTAAGTCTGAAGCTTCGCTAATTTTTGCAAGGTCCGGTTCAGTTGTTATTCTGTAACCTGCGACTTCTATTTTGTCTGTAATTTCAATGTCTACGATTCCAGCTTGAATGTTCTTGGGTAAATCAATGAGCACTGGTCCCGGTCTGCCTGTTGTTGCTATGTGGAAGGCGCTGTTGACTGTAACTGGGATTTCTGCGACGGTTCTTGGTTGGTAGCAGTATTTGGTGACTGCTGTAACTATGCCTATGATGTCTGCTTCTTGGAAGGCGTCTCTTCCAATCATGTAGCTGGTGTTGGCGCCGGAAGAGGGCACTTGGCCAGTTAAGGCAATGATTGGGGAGGAATCCATGTAGGCGTTAGCTATGCCTGTGACTAGGTTTGTGGCTCCTGGACCGCTGGTTGCCATGCATACGCCTGCTCGTCCGCTGGCACGTGCATAGCCTTCAGCTTCGTGGGCAGCACATTGTTCGTGTCTTGCCAAGATATGTCGAATTTTGCTTTTGCATAATGCATCGTATACTGGGAGGATTGCTCCGCCTAAGATGCCGAACATAACTTCAACTTTTTGTCGTTCTAGGGATTCTAAGAGTGCTTGTGCACCAGACATTTTTGCCATTTTTAATTCTGTCTCCTATCAGTTGAATCAACTATAAACTCGTCTAGAAAAGAAGATGTTTGCGAGAATTTTTTCGTGAATTGTTTAGAGGGTGACCTGGGTGAATTAGAAAATATGTACCCGACGATCCCAGCTATTGAGGTGACGATCCCTCATGTTCTTTCCTCTTTAAACTCCACGTACTTTAAAAGTTACACCGTGTTGCAAATAAAAAGTTTACGGTTTCTTTGTATATCTACATAGTAGACCAGCACAGAAATATTACGGAAAACTGCAAAGAAAAAGCTAATCGCAATTGAAAGTATTTAGCTAAATGCTTTGACGAATGAAAGCCACTATCTTTTAAGTTTGGGCATCTTCTTTTAATGCTTCACCGAAAATCTTTTTCAAATCTCTTTTCATTACTGAAGTGTCCGTTGTTAATCCAAAGTAGTCTGAAAAGTAATCGGTGGTCTTTAGTGCCATTGAACGTCCGCTTCTTTCAGCATTTATCAACCCCATATCCTTGAGTAACTTTACATGTCCATATGCATGTTGCCCTCGGACTTCGATTACTCTTTTCTGGGAGATGGGTTGGCGATAGGCAATGTAGGAGAGAGTTTTTAGGGGGCCAGAAGATAGAAGGGGCCTGTTGACCAGCTTTTTTATCAAAGGTGTAAATTCTGCTTTTACCTGTAAAACATATCGCTCATTTTTCAGCGGCAAAATCTCAAGAGCTTTGCTGCGTGCCTTATATTCTTCCATGAGTGTCTCAACGTAAATCGTCACCCGTTTTTTAGAGCGGCTTCCAATTACTTGACATAGCTCGTTTAGATCTAAGGGGCGACCTGCAACATAGAGAGCCGCTTCTAAAAGCGCTAGACTATGAGTTTTACGCTCATTTTCCTGTGCCTGCTCAACCTCAGGAGTTGGATTTGAGCTTTCTTCAACTATTGGGTTTTTCGGCTTTTCCAACTTTCAGTTTCCCCACAGCTATGTACAATTCCTCGGATTCTTCATTCTGCCAAAGGCTAACTAAGCCATCCTGCGCTAGGAACAACAAATAGATAAACATTCGCAAAGCTTCAATGCGTGTAGCGCCTTTGGTTAGGGTTGAAAAATCAACTATGCCTTGACCGCCAGTTTTCTCGATAAGGATAGCGTACAGCTGGTCAACCTGCAATTCAAGCTCTGCGATGAACTTGTCAAACTGAGGTAGCAAATCAGTGACAGCTGGCAAAACAGGATGCTGCTCAACCCCGTGAGTGAGGCTTAGAAGTTTTTCACCTTTCAGCACGTCATCTAAGACTTCCAATAAATGCTGAATGGTTGTGGAAGTCAATTCATGTCGCAGAGGAAGAAAGAGTGGCGGTGGAACAAAATCGGTTGGCGCCTTGGGCAGAACAGGTGGCTCCTGCAAAGTAAGCAATAACTTAGACTTCATCAAGTAAATCAAAGCAGAAGAATCCAATGCTACCCCTGAAGCGCGAAAATCGACTTTTTCTGGGTGTGTTCGCTCCATTTCTGCAAGAAATGACCTTAGTAAATAAGCTATGTTAATGTTCCATGGTGTAAGCTTCTCGAGTTTGCTTAATTCAAACAGGATGTTCCAGGGAGGTCGAAGGTAAAACGGACGCCTCGTCGGAGTTGTTGATACAGACGCCATGTTATTTAGGTGCCTCCGAAGGGAATTTTGCGGTAACTACGTTTGAAACTCCATTACGTTCATAAACTCCGTAGACTTTCTGCGCCTTGTTAACCATCTCTGGTCGAAGGCTGATGACGATGAACTGGATTTTCCCCGCTTCCTCTAAAAGCACTTCAGCAAGCTTTGTTGTGTGGAAAGCGTCAAGGTGTGCATCTACTTCGTCAAGGACGTAGAAAGCTGCTGGTGTGAACTCTTTGAGTGAGAAGATGAAGCTGACAGCTGAAACGGAACGTTCACCGCCGCTTGCTCCACTCACAACAATAGAAGGCTTATTTGGGAACTGCACAACCATATCTATTCCGCCGTTGAAGGGTTCTTCTGGGTTTTCAAGCTTAAGTGTGGCTTCTCCGCCGCCTGTGAGTTTTTCGAAGTAAACTTTTAGGCTTGTGTTGATTTTTTCGAAGGCAACCATGAAAACCTTGCGTTTTTTAGATTCAATCTCATCCATAAACAGCACAATAGCTTGCTTTTCCCGCTCCAACTCGTTTAAACGCACAGATAGTTCTCGGTACCTTGAAATCTGTTCAGAATAGTGCGAGGCTGCAAGCTGGTTTATGGCGCCTATGCGCTCCATTTCAAACTGCATCATGCGAATGGTTGTTTCAGCTTCCTGCACCTGTCTTGGATTAGTTTCCATTGGCTGTTCGTAACCGAACATTCTAAGTTGATTTTGAAGCTGTTGTAATCGGAATTGGTTTGTTTCTATGCCAAGTTGAAGTTGATTTAGAAGTCTCTCTGCTTGCTCGTACTCCGAATCAAGCAGCCTTAGCTCCGAGTCGATGGAGTCGATTTGGGACGTGAATTTTTTGGATTCTTCACGAGCAGAAAAAACCGCTTTAGAGAGGTCAACTCGGCTTTTCTCTTGTTCATCTGCTTCTTTCTTGATTATTTCTCGTTCAGAAAGCGCCTCAGCTACTTCTTTCTCAAGTTTTTTTTGTTGTTGCTCAATCTTTGAAATCTGAATCTTTGTGTTTTTGTAGCCAATCCGTAGAACCCTGTCAAATTGTGACTGGTGAGTAGAAATCTCTGTCTGCGCAGAACCCAATCGTTGCCGTAGCGTATTTAATTCTTCGCCGATTTTTTCACGTTGAACCTCAAGTTCTTGGATGTGAGCCACATTGGTCTTCAATCTTAGAGCTGCGATTTCAGCGTGGATTTTTTGATGGTTTCTTCGGATGGCGTTTCTTTCATTTTTATAAACGTCCATGCGACCTTTGTAGGATGCTGCTTCACGTTCAAGTTTGCCGCCGTACTTTTCTAAATGTCGAATGTTGAATTGGGTTCTTTTAACGCCCCGTTTTACCCTAATTATTTCTCTTTCTAGAGTTGCCACGGATTCTGTAAGTCTTGTTATCGCGATTTTCGTGTACTCGAGTTCTTCCTCAATACTGATAATGTCAGTTCCTCTTTGGGTTAGATGTTGTTGAAGGGCTTTAACTGCTTCATCTAAGCTGCTTAATGCTTTCTCGCTGGGAATTATAGTTGAGAAATCTATCGGTGCACGGTAATATCCGCTTTCGAAAGCGCCTGGTTCATACAAGTCACCATTGACTGTAACTGCACGGTAGCCCTCATTTGAAAGAGCAAAAGCCGCTTTATCGTTTGAAACAACCATTGTGTCGCCGAATACATAGTTAACTGCAAGCTCAAAGGTACTATCATACTTCAGAAAGCTCACAAGAGGTCCAACTATGCCTTCTCGTTTTGGCGGCGCCTTGTTTTTAATGTTAATTGCCCCATGAAGCGGGATGATTTTGATTCTTCCCAGTTTCATGCGCCTAAGCGTTTCAGTACATGTAAAGGCAGTATCAATATCTTTTACGACCAAAGCATCAAGCCAACCCGTAGCGGCTGCGTCAACGGCTTTCTTGAAGCCTTTATCAATCTTTATCAGATTACGCAGTCTGCCATGAATCCCCGCAATTGCGTCGACATCGCCCATTTCCTCGATGCCGCGGAGCGCTTTTTCTTCATTAGCGATTGTTGCGGCAAGGTCTCTTTGGGTTGCAAACTCTATTACGGCATCTTTAGCGGAACTTGCAATCTTTTCTGCATCAGTGATTTCTTTTTGAACGGTTTCTTTCTGAGCTTTTTTACGCTCTATTGTTTGCTCAAGATTCCTTAACTGCGTTTTCTGGTCCCTTTGAACCTGCTCAAGCTCAGATAACGATTTCTCGATTTCAAGTTGGCTGGTCTGGAACTTTTCTTTTCTCACAGATAAGTTTTTGATTCTTCCAGTGCAAAGCCGCAGAGCCGATTTGTCCTGTGTATAAACCGAACGTAAATAAGCTATTCGTTTAACATGAGATTCAATTTGAGCTTCCAACGCACGTATTTGCAGGTTATTATCATCTAGTCCTCCCCAAAGCTGCGAAGTTTCCTGCGCCAAAACACCGTGTGCGGCTTCTTTCTCTGTTATTTGGGTTTTGAGTTTTTCATGTTCACTGCGAAAAGAACGAATTTTTAAGCGGTTTTCCCGAATCTCACTTCGTAGGTTCTCGTGTTGGGCAAGGTTGTTTTCTTTAACACGCTTAAAACTTTCAAGGCTAGCTTGCCCAGAACTAATCTTCGTAGTTAACTCGGTGAGCTTTGATTTTAATTCTCCAATCTTTATTTGAACCTTAAGAACCTCGGAGCCGCCCTGCTCAAGACCTTCGCCGCTAAGTTTTCGCCAGTCCCCTTCGATGTCGTGGCGTTTGGTTCTGCGAAGATTTCGTTGTTCCTTTAGTTTGTCAACCCTTTCCTTAACCTTAACGGTTTGTGCTAGTGTTTTCCTTTATTGTTTTGTCCATTTGGGTGATGTCGCTTGAGATTTTTATGGCTTGGAACTTTTTAGTTTCGGTTTGAATGAAATTGTAGCGTAAAAGTTGGTTACGTTCACGTTCAAGGTCATCGAGGCGTTTTTGGACTTCATCAATTCTGCCCATGGCGGTACGGATTGAAATGTCCGCGGCGCGTAGTTTCTCTTCTGCCTCTGTCTTTTCATCGTCGTATTGGGCTATGCCGATGAGGTCTTCGATGATTTTTCTTCGCTCAAGCGGATTAATATCGGTTAACCGCGTGATTGTGCCTTGCGGAATGATGTTTTGGCTTATGCTGCTTATTGAAGCCATAGAGAGTGTTTCGGTGATGTGCCCACGCGACATCCGGCGTCCGTTTAATCTGTAAACGCTCTGCCCGTTTCGGTAAACCTCGCGGGAAATGGTGACTGTGGTTGTGTCCACGGGCATTATGCCATCTGAATTATCAAATTGAACAACAACTTTTGCCATTTTAGCTTTTTCTTGCCCAGCCTTTTCTGAACCGTGAAAAATAAGCTTAGCAGAATTTTCCGCCCGGAGCCTTCTTGTACTAAGTTCCCCAAGCGAAAAAAGCAAAGCATCCATGATGTTGGTTTTGCCGCTACCGTTTGGACCAGTAATTGCAGTGAAACCCTTGTCTAGGCTAACCTTGACGGTTTGTGGTCCAAAAGACTTAAAGCCTTTTAACTCAATTTTTTTTATGTAGGGCATTTAGTCTTTATCCTCTCGGAAGCAAACATTTTCTTTTTAACATCTCTCATCAACATACGTATAAAAGCTTATACATTTCTGTTTTGACCTTAATAGTGTATATTTGGATTTCTCAGCGTTTTTTTATACTGAAATTCTTCGGAATCTCTTGGGTTTTTTATAGACGTTCACGAAACTCCTATATATTTTTAGCTTGGAGTTGCAGATTGAAATTATTAGTTAGAATGAAGGTTTAGAGAAGAAACATGATGGTGTGGGAGGATGTTTGGGATTGAATTCTAATATGAGTGATTCGGAAAAGATGGATCAAGAACCGAGTTCTGTTGACATATCTCGTTTAGATATCTATCAGCTCTTAGAGTTGTTCGTTATGCTTCTTAGCGAGCAAGCATGGCGTTATATCGGACTGCGGGTTAATCCAGGCACGAGTGAAATAAAGAAAGATCTTGTAAAAGCACATGTTGCCATTGACTGCATAATCTCGCTTGTTGACAAGATGGAGCCCTACATAGAAGATGCGGAAAAGGAGCGTTTGAGAAGACTAATAACAGATCTTCAAATAAATTATGCTGAACAGATGAAATAATTTCTCAAACAGATTTATGAGGAAAGAAAGAGGTCCTATTCGAATTTAAATCAAATGCTTATCTATAAGACCTAAAACGTCAGCAGAAAAAAAGGGTTTTCAAGTGAAATTACGAATCCGGCTTACTAGTTAATTTGCTATTGTTCTTATAGATAGAATGATATAGATTTTAGCATTGATTGTAATTTAAAACGGACAATGATGACATTAAAATGAAGCCAAAATTCGTAATTCTGATAGTTTTAGCCGTTGGTTTATCTGCAATCCTGCTAACAAGCGTTTTTTACATATACTGGAACAACGTCCTCCCTGAGCCCAAACCCAATATAAATGTTAAAATTGCATACATCTACATTGGTCACCCAATAGTTTACACAAATTCGGCGGGATTTAACTATGACATTTCGCGATCCAGTTCAGAATACAACTTGGCTTCGTATGTAATAATATTGAAAGTCACCAACAACGGCGATAAAATGGTTAGTATGACTGGATTCAGAGGGTACATAGCTGAACAAATTACAAAAAATGAAATCGGATTAAATGATTCAAACGGCAGTCCAGCCCAAGGCTCCTTAGGGGGACCTTCTTTCGAAATAAGTAACACAATAATTTCTGATATGCGGACGGGATTGCAAACAAGCGGCTTTAGCAACATTTTGGATGCTGGGCAATCACGGTTAATTTCTCTCACGGGCATGGTTAGTTTAAGCAAGTTTTCAGAAAAGCACTTGGAAAATCCGACAGTTTCGATCTGGGGAACAGTGACCGCTCAAACTGGTTATGCAAACGGACAAAGCGCATCTCAAAGCCAAATGGCATATGACCTTAAACTGATTGCGTTCCAGCATAACGAAAGCGATTACCTATACAATCAGTTGTTTGGGCAAAACCAAACGTTGGTAATTGAGGGACTTGACGCCAAAGTAGTGTAAAAGCCAAAGTCAGCAAGATCATTGTAGGATTGGTTAACAATTAGCGAGTCAGATAACCATACTTCTTAGAACATTTATTTGGTTTTTTCTTTCTGGGAAAAAGATGTTTTTGACAAAGAGACTTTTCGGATTTTCTATAAAAAAACGATACAATAACTGTCAAAGAATTTATGGAATAAACTTTTAAAAACTACATAAAAACTCTCGAAAAAATTGGAAATAACCATTTGGCTAAGAAGGGTAACAAGACCGCTTATGTTGCTGTGGCAATGAAGAAGTTTAAAAGTTGTTTGAATTTGCTGGTTAATGGCTCGACCGGATAGTGGCAAAAAAGTTTTTCAGCAAAGAAAAAGAGGGATTGGTTATTTTTGTTTTTTCTATGGTCGTTTTCTAATTGCCAAAAGCATTAAAGCGCCAACTATTGCGATGGCGATTATAATCGCGACTGTTGCGCCAATGATTGTTGATGTATTGTCTGGTATTGCTATTTCAGGTTGAGTTGTTGGTGTTGGTGCTGCTTCTGCAACGGTCAGGTAGGTTGATGCAGATGATGGTCCATAGGCTGCAGAGCCTGCGAAGTTTGCGAGGATCTGGTAGGTGCCTGGAACGTTGGGGGTGAACGGAATGCCGTAGTTGCCGTTGACGTCAGATGTAACCGTGCCTATGTTAAAGTAGTTGCCGTTGGGGTCGATGGTTGCTAAGTTAACTGGAACGCCTTTTGCATCTGCCGGGTAGCTTTGCTGCATGAAGAGGTACTCCATCCATCTGCCCATGTCCGCGTCAGATATTGCTGGTGTACCCTTGAGAGTGAATTCGTAGGCGTTGTTGGAGGTTCGTTTGCCAGTTAGGGTCTGATCAGTGACCGTTCCGGTGATGGTTAGAACAGAATTTACTGCCGTGCCCGATAGAGGCGCAGAGACTGTGGTTGCACTTGGACCTTTGCCGAATGCATAGAGTTCATTATCGTAGAAGTTGAGACCGACTAAGATGCCATCTGCCATTGCTATGTTGTGAGGGTCAGTAGGTGACATACCGGCTCCCCAGAATAGTATTTTCCAAACTTCACTTCCGTCAGTTGCATTAATGCAGCGTAAGTTTGGACCACGCCACAGTGGTTGAGTGGGCGAGTGCTCACTGGCTGCTGTGTAGATTAACCCGTTTCCGTCAGCGATAGCCGAAATACCGATGGGATAATTGCCGTAGGGAGATTCAAAGCCAACTCCATCAGCAGTGTAGTTCCACACTTGTTTTCCCGTCGTTAGGTCAAAGGCGATCATTACTCCGCTATAACCTTGGGTCAACAACAAGCCGTTGTAGGTGTTAAACAGGCCGACGTAGTACTGCAATTGTGGCAAGGTGTCAGTTTCCCAGATCTGTTTTCCAGTTGTTAAGTCATAGCCCCACCATTTGAGAACCTTTGAGCCGCCTTGCATGCCGACATTTCCGCAGACAAACACGTTTGATTCTGGATATACGCCTGCTAGGTTCATTGTTGCGTTGGATGTTGTTGGTGAATATGGCTCTGAGAAGGTTATCTTCCACAGTTGTTTGCCTATATTTTCTGGCTTCAAACTAACTGCTGTTAGCATGCCTGGGACGTCGCCTCTTTCATCGTTTCTTCCAGCGGTTCCAAATATGAGGTAGTCACTTTCTCGTACGCAGCGGATCGTTCCTGTTTCGTTGAGCAGTGAATTTCGGTCGTTATAGGGAGATGGAATTGACACGTTTAAGGAGTAGGCCCGGTTTCCGTCATGAACATATTCGCCGCCAAGTTGTTGACCTCTGCCGCCTGTGGCTGGTCTCCATTGCCAATAGTTGGTTCCAGAGTCTCCCAGCAACTCAGATGGTATTGCCGAGCTGTTCCAAATAGTCAAACGATAGTCGGGGACTGTTGCAGTTCCATAGTTGACAAGGTTGTAGTATGTTATACTTCCGTCTTTGCCGTAGACTTGGGTGCCTGTTGAAGATACGTTGGCTATCTTGTATACTGTTTGACCTGTGAATGGGTCAATCGCCTCCCAAACCGTGCCGTTGACGCCGCCAGGATTAGTTATGGTAACACCAGATGTTCTCCATAGGTATGCAAAGCCTCCGTGCTGATTAGGGGATTCATAGTTGTATATTTGACCGAATGCAGGTTTAGTGTTGTTTGAAGCGTACAATGTTTCACCGGTGTACAAGTCGACGACGACGTAACCCTGTGTTGTGTGATCGGTTGCGCGTGGAGCATAATAGATTTTTCCCTGCAGGATTGTGACGCCAGTCCAACCAAGACCTTGGTAGTGAGCCGTTTGGTAGCCTGTATCTTCAAATTGATTACTCATGAGTCCACCCATATAGTATGGTTTTGTCCATAGTATGTGAGCGCTTGCTGTGCCTTGACAAGTGACCAAAAGCTGAGGGACGCCGCCTGAAGTACCTGCTGGCTGCAGGAAGGGGGTTGTTAAGCTTGAACCACCTCCACCGCTAGGACCAGCAAGCCAGTTTCCTGCTAGCACATACCAGAATCTGTTTGCACTGTTAAGTGGACGAGTCCAATAACCATTTGGCAGTGGTGTATCAGTCCAGGCTGGTATTGGTTCGTTCTGTACGGTGAAGCTGTTTTTTGGGCTGACTGTAGCAAAATAATGCGCTTGTGTAGTGGTGGTGTTTTTCCAGGTTTCAGGGAATATAGATTGAATGTAATATGTGCCCGCGGTCTCAGGTGTGTAGGAAATATAGTTGGCGCCGACTGGATCACTATGCGGCATGTCAAGAAGTACTGATTCGCCATTTGGCTTTGTCAGATTAATTTGCATACCGTTCCAGCCAGCTCTACCGTTTGGACTGGGAACTGTGCCTGCTGTTTCGCCAATGTCTGGGGGCATGTCAGCTGTCCAAGCGACAAGCAACATCGATTGGCCAACACCGACGACGTTAGGGGAGGCGGAAACGTAGATGTAGGATTGGTAGGTAGTAACAGCAGCATCGACTGATGACGAGGCAAAAAGTGTAGCAATAATGCTTAGCAGCATAATTAGCGCAAGCAAAAATGTTTTAGTCTTCCTTATTTCTGATTTCATTTTTTCTTTTCTTTCCTATAATTTTATTTTTGAACGAAAACGCAAGCTTTTGCTCTTGAGCGAGGGCAAAAACGTAAACTCACACTTTCGCTCAATAGCCCCCTATCCAGATATTTGCTATTATGATTTGCGAAAGGCTTATAAATCGAGAATCTGCGGTCGTCATTACTTTCTTCTTCTTTTATCAACCCTACATAACCCATAGAATACAAACTCAACATACCCGCCCATCCCATCCCACCCATCCAACATAGTTTTTGTGAGAAAAATCCACTTGCCCCATCCCAACCGCAACTGGAAAAAGCCCTAAACCAAAAAACCAAACAGCCTCAATCTAAAAGATGGGATGGGAAATTTTTAGAGCACCCCATCCTCGCAAAGAGAAAAAAACAAAAGAAAAACACGGGAGACTAAGAACTTACCAGTTACTTTTCACACATGGCTGCCTGTAAATGTACTAAGGAACCTTACTCAAAATTTAGAAATTGTATTGAGTTCGGGAATACAAAAAAAGGGAAATGTTGTTTTGTTGGTGTTTGTTTCTATTGTCGTTTTTTGATTGCCCTGAATAATACTGCGCCTACTATGGCGATGGCTAGGATTATGGCTACACCTATGCCTAGGACGTACATTTCGGTTTGTGGTACTGCTGCTACTGGTTGTTGTGTTGTTGTTGCTTGTGGAGCTGGATCTACTGCAAAAGAGCTTACTGCATGTGATGGCCAGTATGATTCGGATCCATCGAAGGAAGCGTACACTGTATATGGTCCTTCAATGTCTGGTTTCCAGTTGAGTGTGTAGAATCCGTCAGAATCTGTTGTAACTTTGCCTATTTCTCTGAAGTTGCTGTTTGCATCGAGAACACTCAAGACCACCTCAACGCCAATTGTATTCATTGGTCGAGGCTTTTGCATGTATACGTATTCCATCCAATCACTCATGCTATCCTCAGAAACAGCTGGAACGCCATTTGGAAAACGAGCAGCTTGTTCTTTTTGTGTGGTGCCTGTAGCGATGTCTGTTACGGTGCCTTCGATAAGTACGCTGCTGCCTTGAACTGAAACCTTTGGTGATGCGGTGACTGTGGTTGCGCTTGGACCTTTACCAACGGTGTATAACTGCATGTCGTATAAGTTTAGATATACCATGTAGCCGTCTGCAATAGCCATGGCGCCACTTGAGCCGTATCCATCTATAGTCCATATTTCAGTTCCAGTGGTGGCATTAATGCAGCGGAATTGTACGCCTTTTATGTGTGGTGAATTGGCAGAGTGTTCAGTTGTGAATAAGTAGACTTTTCCGTCAGCGATTGCACCTATACCTAGTGGGTAACCTGGATAAGCTGCTTCTAAACCGGCTGGTGCGCTATAGTTCCATAGTTGTTGTCCGCTAATAAGGTCGTAACAGTAGACTACTCCTGAATAGCCACTGGAGTAAAGTTTGCCATATGCGACAGCGAATCTTGTGAGACCAACATCAGCATAGTAGTTGAATGAGGTTTCTGTTGGAGTTTGCCATAGCTTTGTGCCATTGTCAATGCTGTAACCTCCCCACTGTATAGTTTCCTTGTCATACATGGTGAAGACGCGTGCCTTTGGATCCACTAGCTCGCTCATAAACACTGGTGCGAAGCTTCTGGTGATGTTGCCGTCTGGTGCGTCGTAGTTTTTCATCCATAGTAGTTGTCCTCGGTTTTCTGGTTTGAGACTTATTGCCCACATTGTATATGGACTCCAACTGCTGCCAGGTGTAGGTAAAGTGCCATTGCTGCCAAGTAATAGGTCGTCATTGATAACGGCTTGTATGGTTGCCCCAGTCATAAGGGAGGGTACTGATGCGTTCCATGAGTAGGCTGTGCTAGCGTTAACTGTTTTTCCTACTGGTCGCCATTGGTTGTAGTTTGAGCTCGTGTAATCTGTTGGATTAGTTGAGGCTGTTAGATCGTGGGCTGCAGTGTTATTCCACAAAGCAAGCCACTTGCCATTTGCGTTGAGCACGTATCTCAGTATCTCGCCGTTTGGACCATAAGCTGCGGTTCCTGAAGGAACGTTAGTCTCACTGAACACCCAGTTTCCTGTTAAGGGGTCGTATGCAATCAATGTAGTGCCGGAAGATGCCCATAAGTAACCGTTTCGGATGACTCCATGCTGGTTAATTGACTCATAGTCGTAGAGTTGACCGAACGACGGAGCGACTGTGTAATTCTGCCACCAAATCGTTTCGCCTGTAGTTAGATCTACACATGTGTATCCTGAACCAGTTCTGGAGGTGCTCAATGTTAGAGGGTAGTAGAGTTTTCCAGAAATAATTAGTGGACCGCCGAAAACGCCTTCGTATGCAGTTCCATCATAGTATGTTATGCCTTCGATGCCTGTTTGGGATGGGTCTCCTCCGACCACGCCTCCAAACGCATAAGGTGCTGTCCACATTATGTGGGCGCTATTTGGTGCACTACCGCCTGGCTGATACTTCCCATATATTTGAGGAGCGCCAAGCCAGTTTGATGCAATTGTATACCATTGGACATTTTGTCCTTCTATTGGGCGTGTCCAGTATTCGGTTGGGAGCGGATAGTTCACAGGTTCTGGTATTGGCTCATCCTGCACTGTAAGCGTCGTTGTTGCACTGCTTGCCAGATAAGTATCGTTGATAGCAATGTTATAGTTGTATATGCCTGTTCCGTTGCTTCCAGTTATTACTTGTGGTCCAAAACGTGCGGTAAATGTGTATGTTCCTGTTTCTTGTGGTGTTAATGAATAATAGCTACCTCCGACTGGATCTGAAGTGAATGGCCCTACGGTTTCTTTGGTTTCGTCAGGTTTTGTGACATCGACGTAGAAGAACCATCTATCACCGGCATGTCCGGCTGCTGTAGGGGGCAGTTTGTCGACCCAAAACACTATAATTGCGGTTTGACCAACTCCTATCGGGTTTGGCGCAGCACTGATGTAAGTGTATGTAGGCATATTCCATAAAGGATCATGCGCATCTGCATTTGGCATAAGAGCGAAAATCGGTACAGAAATAGTTAACAATAGAAACATTGCAAATAATGTAGCACTTTTATTTTTTGATATTTTCAAGTTTTTTATTCTCCTTTAAAGTTCGTGGAACAGTACTTATGTATTAGTGCTAATAAGCCTCACTCACCGATTGTGAGGAAAACAACGCTAACTTTGAGGAAGTTGGCAAGCCCTTCAAGCTTATCATCAAAGGAAAGATGCGCTTGGCTCAAGAACTTTCATTTAGACTGAAAACGTGGTCTTAGATCTTGAGTTAAAACTCTTCAAATTAGAAGATGTAACTGTTTTTGCAGCAACACATTTCCAAAAGCATAGGATATAACAATTATTCAGTCTTGCCAATTTTGTCTTACTGCAAAGCTTATTACACAGAAATACAACCATTTCTATTGCGCCAAAAACGCATTATGAGGTATTTGAAATGTCAGAATCTAATCCCTTTTTGTATTGGATTTGGAGAAATGGCGGACGTCGAGAATTCTGGGCAGTCTTTGAAAATCAAGTCGGTGACTTCATAAAGAATAGCAAAATTCCAGCGCTATCTAAAGAGGCACAGATGGGTCTTGCTATGGGATCATTTTTAGCGCCTGCGGACATTGCTGCAGCACCAAAAGCGCCAACGGCAAACACCTTATCAGCAGTTATTCCAATTTGGTGGCATGGCGGTATGATATCGCCGCATCTGCACTTCAAAGGAAACGTCTATGTCTTGACTACTGAACAATGGGTCAGGTTTTCTGCGCCAATCCTAGAGAATCTCAAAGCTAAATTGAACTCTGCCAAAACAGTCAGTTTTGGAAAAATGATTGCCGTTTCTGAATCCATAAACGCCATAGTTTAGGTCAAAAAGATAAACATGGAAACTACCCCTTCCCCTTTTTCTTATTATCCCAAAACTATGAAATGTACTATTTTTGTTACACAGCAATGTAATTTATCCTGTAAATACTGTTACATTGAAAAAAAGAAATCAGTAATTTCTTTGTCGATGGCGAAAAGGATTGTTGATTTTGCTTTCGCTAAAGTTGCCAAAGATGAACGAATAGAATTCGGTTTCTTTGGCGGTGAACCACTCCTGGAATTTAACAGGATCCAAAAAATCACAAAACTCATCCAAGAACACAAATCCTATGATGCTAACCGCGTAAACATATCTGTTGTTACTAATGGAACGATTTTTTCTGATGAAATATCTGCGTTCCTGACAGAGAAAAAAATTATTTTATGCATAAGTTGTGATGGTCCCGCAAAAGTACAAAACATTTACAGACGTTTTCCAGACGGCTCAGGTACCTCCGAAATAGTGGAAAGAAACCTAAAAAGAGCTCTCAGTCAGTTCCCTCTTATTCCGGTAAACGCAGTTTATTCTCCTGAAAATCTGCAAGATCTACCTGAGGTAATAGACTATCTTGTTTCCCTAGGAGCTGTCAATATTTATCTAAATCCGAACATTTCGGCCGATTGGACTCAGAAAGAAGCTGACCTATTACCAACTGTGTATAGAGAAATAGGAAAAAAATACATTGATTTCTACTTGACTGGGCACCCCAAATACATTAACCTAATTGACGGAAAAATCACAGTCATACTACGTGACGGATATAAGCCTGCTGAAAGATGTAGAATGGGGCAAGGAGAATTTGCATTTTCTCCAGCAGGAAATATTTACCCATGCGAACGACTAGTTGGGTCTGACGATGGAAAAACACACTGTCTTGGAAACGTAAAAATTGGATTTAAACCTAGTGAAGTATGTAAACCCAACTCAAGCAGCGCCAAAAATACTGAATGCACACAATGTGAACTAAACGAATATTGCATGAATTGGTGCGGATGCACAAATTACTATTCCACAAAAAGATACGACCTAGTCGGACCTTTTATGTGTGCTTCAGAAAAAGCCTCAATTGGCGTGGCTCTAGAAATACTTGAACAATTAAAAGACCACCAACTTTTTTCACATCATCTTATAGGAACCCCGCTGATGAATGTTGTTGCACACGTTCTAAATGAAAAAACACAACCATTCATCAAACAAACATAATCATTCTTGCAAGAGCTAAAGAAAACAAATCAAAAGAACTTCGCGATTTTCAATCTTTAAACTATGCAAAACTTGTATCGGCTTTAAATCCTTCAAGCTTAGATCAAGATTCAACTACCAAAATCCAAGTCTACATTTTGAATATACATAAAAGAAGTGAATTTTGCAGTCCGTAAAGCCTTGTTTTCTATGTTGGCATTTGGGTCAGTAATTATTGACGATTTCTCACAGCTTTAGGCTCGAAGCCGTCGCCTTACATCATCCCCACTTTAATTCTGCCTGTGCGGATTTATCTATTTTGATTTGAGCAACTGACAAAATTTGGAAAAAAAAGTTGAAGTTTTGTAGGCCTATTTTATGTTAACGGTTATTTACGAAGTCTCGATACAAATAGGGATTTAGTAGAAGAATTATTGCATAACCGATGTTTTAGCCCAAGCTTTGGTTTGGGATTAACGACAACTGACGAATCTAAAGGCTTAAACCCTTCCGAGGGTAGGGTAGCTTATACGGCTTATTCGAGAGGTGAAAAGAGCACATGATATTCGAAGAAGAAGATGAATGGGAAGAAGGCGAAGATGAAGAATGGGAAGAAGAAGAATGGTAAAATAAACCATAAACTCCGCCTGTTGATATTTTTCTTTTAATTTTGATTATTCCACGAGATTTTTGAGGTTAATTTTTTGACCCAATGAAAAAGTCAGCTTCGCTTTTTGTTGTTTCTTTTTCTTTTGAGGTTTACATTTATAACTATCTTGTAGGAATCATTAAACGACGCCACCCATGACGCGAATCGCCGTATTAAATGAAGACAAATGCAAAGTCAAAAAATGTAATTCACTCTGCGTTAGCTTCTGCCCTATGGTACGCAGCAGAGTGGAAGCCATAAAAGTCGAAGGCAAGCAAAGCAATAATAGCGGAAACTCTTTGCAGCGGCTGCGGAATTTGCGTCAAAAAATGTCCCTTCAAAGCCATCAGCATCGTCAACCTGCCTGATGAGCTCGAGAAGGATTGCAGCCACCGCTTCAGCGAAAACAGCTTTAAGCTTTTCCGCCTGCCGATGCCTTCGCCGGGAACAGTTTTAGGGTTACTGGGACAAAACGGCATAGGCAAAAGCACCACGCTTAAGGTTTTTTCAGGCGAAATCAAACCCAACCTAGGAAGGTTCGATGAACCGCCCGAGTGGCAAGAAATTATTCAGTATTATCGGGGTTCAAGCCTTCAGGATTACTTCCAGAAGCTGAGTGAGAAAAAACTCAAAGTCAGCAGCAAACCGCAATACGTCGATAAAATTCCCAAGGCGGTAACAGGCAAGGCTGGTGAGCTCTTGGAAAAAGTCGATGAACGTAAACAGCTTGATGCAATCGCTGAAGAGTTGGAGCTCAAGAAGATTTGGGATAGACCGCTGGATGTACTCAGTGGCGGAGAACTTCAACGAGTCGCGGTTGCGGCAGCGCTTAGTCGTGAAGCAGACGTGTACCTTTTTGATGAGCCATCAAGCTACTTAGATGTTAAGCAGCGGCTTGTGGTTGCAAGAGCCATCCGAAGCCTCAAAGAACAACAGAAGACAATCGTTGTGGCTGAGCACGACTTAGCAATCATCGACTACTTATCTGACCAAATCTGCGTCTTCTATGGGGAACCAAGCGTCTACGGTGTCGTCTCACACACTCATGGCGTCCGAACAGGCATTAACATTTACTTGCAAGGCTACATCCCCGACGAAAACATAATGTTCCGAAAAGAAGCCATAGTCTTCCACGAGAAACCTCCAACCGCTAGGAGAAATGGTCGGTGAACCTCTGCTCAAATGGGAAAAGATGGAGAAAACCTTCAAAGGCTTCAAACTTGCCATAGAACCAGGAGAAATACGAACAGGCGAAATCATCGGTATTCTTGGTCCCAACGGGATTGGGAAGACTACTTTTGCCAAGATTTTAGCAGGCTTAGATGAAACAGATGATAAACGTCAACTGGGCAAGTTAACAGTAAGTTACAAGCCCCAGTACATCGCCCCAGATTACGAAGGCACTGTGCAAGAACTGCTGATGAACGTGGCTAAGGATAACTTTACTTCAAGCTGGTACAAAACCGAAATTGCCCAGCCGCTTCGTCTCCAAGTCTTGATGGATAAAAATGTGATGGAACTCAGTGGAGGCGAACTCCAAAAAGTTGCAATAGCCGCGTGTCTTAGCCGCAAAACTGACCTTTTCCTGCTTGACGAGCCAAGTGCATACTTAGATGTTGAAGAAAGATTAAATGTGGCAAAAACCCTGCGACGTGTCGTGGAAGCGCACGGTATTCCAGCCTTCGTGGTTGAACACGACGTGGTAACCCAAGACTTCATTGCTGACCGCTTGATGGTTTTCAACGGTGAACCAGGAGTCAGCGGCTTAGCACATCCGCCAACCAGTTTAAGAAAAGGCATGAACACGTTTCTCAAGGAAATGGACATCACCTTCCGCAGAGACTCAGTTACTTTCCGTCCCAGAGTAAACAAGGAGGATTCGCAGATGGATAAGTTCCAGAAGGGCATCGGCGAATACTACTACACCAAAACAACCAAACCTGAGAAACTTGAAACAAAGCCAGAGAAAAAAGAGCCAACCAAAACGCCCAAGAAGTAACTTACCGCTCTAATTTGTGGTTATTTCAAGAAATGTTGAATAAAAAACTAGAGCTAACCCAGAGCCTGCCTCAAACGCTTCAATAGCTATATTTACTGCGATATTGGTGCCCATCTGTTTAGGAATGCTGATTTATGGTTAAAAGGTGTCCAAAAAAGATGATTGAACCGTAAACAATTAAGGATGCGAAGTCTATATGTTAAGCAGGGCAAAAGCAAAAACAAAATTTGTTCTTCAGTGCGTTAAGCTCTTCCTTGAAGGTCAGATGGATAGAGAGCAATAGCATCTTAAGCTAAGTTGAAGTTCACGTTCTTTCTTGCAAGCCAAAGAAAAAATCAAATCTGGCAAAGTAAACCCCGCCATTAAACCAAGTTACAGACTCTCGAATTGCTTTTGCCAAAATCATTTAGGCGGTGGCAAAGGAAATGGCGAAAAAACCACGTGTTCCTCAAATATTTGAAAGCGCATTAACGAACTTCTTTACCAAGCCAGCTACATCTATGTACCCATTTGTTAAGCCTCAGTTGCCTGATAATTTTCGAGGTCAACCCTTATTCGATATTCGGCTTTGTGTCGGTTGCGGGTTATGCGGCAAAGAATGTCCCTCAAGAGCGATTGAAATGGTTGAGGTTGATGGAAAAAATCGACCCCAATTCAGACTCGATAAGTGTATTTTCTGTTACCAATGTGCAGATACTTGCCGCAAAAAAGCAATAAAAAGCTCAACCTTCTACGAGTTAGCATCGATGAATAAATCCTCATTAATTATGAAGCCGCAGCTAATCTTGTAGCAAATTGAAGTATAGTCGACGTGAGCAGTCAATTGGCTATAGTAGCTTCGTGATCTTTAGCTGACAACCAGTTGTTCAGGCAGAGCTTTTAACAAAAGACAGTCGTGATTTTATCTGATTATTCTATCTTCTTCCTTGCCTGTGAATTTTAAATACTTTAAATAGGGGCTATAGAATTCTCCGAGCTACTTTCAATTTCGCCATACAAGCGATTATTTTACATGTTTAAAGCAAAAGTAACCATTCAAGCATGCTGAAGCCTGCTTTTGGAACAAGGTGTTTCTCCTCAAGGTGCAGTTAACTTAAAGAACAAGAAGCAAATATACTAAACAATCTGCAAACTAAAAACGGGGAAAGTGGTGTAAGCGGCAAGTGGCTCAAGCAACCTTTGAAGAAATCAGTGCATCAGACTTTTTCTACCGAAACCGCGACATTGCAGGCTTAACAAACCCTTCACGTGCCATCTTTGTTGCCATACGAGAAATTGTTGAAAACTCGCTTGATGCAGCGGAGAGTCAAAAAATCCCGCCAGATGTCTACGTACGCTTATCCTACGAGGGGGAAGCCACCAAAGAAACCCAAATCTACAAACTCCGCGTCGAAGACAACGGCAGCGGAATTCCACCCCGATTCATCCCCTCAGCTTTTGGCCAAGTGCTCTACGGCAGCAAATACAAGCTCAAACAGGCACGAGGAACCTTCGGTTTAGGCGGCAAAATGGCAGTGCTCTATGGACAAATCACAACGCATCAACCAGTTTTTGTAACCTCGAGTACTGGTCAAGAAAAAATTTATAGTTTCAAATTAATGATTGATATTCAGCGGAACAAACCCATAATTTTAGACCGCAAAGTCCTCATCAACAAAGACCAATTGGCGCGGCACCATCGTTGAATTCACGTTGGAAGGCGATTACCTGCGTGCCATGCCGAAAATCATAGAGTACTTCAAGCAAACTGCCATGGTAAACCCATATGCAAACATAACTTTTGTTGACCCTAAAGGTCAGGCTCTACAAGTTTACACGGGCAACTACCGTTATGCCTGAGTCGCCTAAAGAAACCATGCCCCATCCTTATGGAGTCGATGTAGAACTTCTCCAACGCCTCATCCAAATAACAACATTCTCTAATATGAAAGAATTCTTAAAAGGGCACTTTCACCGAGTCGGCGAGATAACTGCCCAAAAATTCCTCGAGTTCGCTGGCATTCCCCAAAACAAAAATCCCAAAAAACTATCTCATGAAGAAATTGTGCGTTTAATGCAGAACCTCAAAAAATACAAGGATTTCCTGCCCCCCGATGCCAGTTGCCTCTCCCCACTTGGCGAAGACCTGCTTAAAGCTGGTATCCAAAAAGAACTCAAACCAGAATACCTTGTTGTTCACCAACGCAAGCCATCCACTTATGCTGGTCACCCATTCATTGTTGAGTTGGCCATGGCTTATGGTGGAGACGTGCCAAAACGTGGCACCTTTGTTATTTACCGTTTTGCTAACAAAATCCCCCTGCTATACGACGAAGCAAGCGATGTTTCCTACCGTGTAATCGCCGCGATGAATTGGCGTCGATACAAGGTCGCTCCTGAAATGCCCATCGCGATAGTTGTGCATATATGCAGTACCAAAGTCCCCTACAAAACGGTGGGCAAAGAATTCATCTCCGACCGACCTGAAGTACGAAGAGAAGTCGCAAACGCCCTGCGTGAAGTTGCACGTCAGCTTCAGCATTTTCTGGCAAGACAAGAGCATGTGCACATGGAGAAGAAACGATTGGGAATTTTCAGCAAGTACCTGCCCAAAATCGCCGAGTTCGCAACCACCCTTGCCCAGCAGGAAAAGCGTCCAGACATAGATAAACTACTCAAGAGTGTACAGAAATATGGCGCAGAAGAAAGCTAAAATCGCCGAAAGACAAAACGAGGTCATTGCAGGCCTCAAAACCTTCGGCACACAAATCTACAATCAACTAGACCAAGGTGTCTTTCCAACCATTAACATGCCTAGCCGTTCCACTGAAAACATCAACTATGATCCAACACTGCGTCAATACATCCTAGGCGAAAGAATTGTTAGCCGAAGCGCCCGCAACATCCGCCACATCAAACCCTTCACACAACTCGCTTGGGCAGCAATGTTCAGCAACGAACTCACAACCCAACGCAAAACCTCCACGTTAAGAGATGTCTATTATTCAGCACAAGCTTACGAGATGACCTTCACTGATCAGCAGGAATCAAACAACATTATCACCGATCTTGAAACCCTCACGGGTTTTGCCCGAGAAGACTTCCATATCTTTCCTGAAGAACGCAGCGCCATTTTTGGCGACTTAGACATAGGCTACACTGTTCCAGGCTACGAAGGCAAAACACTCAACTTAACCAGCCACCCAGACGGAGTACTCATCGGTCCAGCTTTAACTTCAGCCGAATTCATAAACACAAAAGCCGACAAAGTCATAGCCATCGAGAAAGGCGCCCTATTCACAAGGTTCATCGAAGAAAACGTACACAACAAACACAAGTCGCTGCTTATTTCCTGCGGTGGACAAGCTCCAAGGCAAACCCGTAGCTTCATTAGACGTTTGCACGATGAGTTGAATTTGCCAGTCTTTATTCTGACTGATGGTGACCCTTGGGGAATGCACATTGCCCAAGTTATCATCTCCGGCTCAGCCAACGCCGCCCACCTCAGAGAATTAAATACGCCTGACGCTGTCTGGAGTGGGGTTTGGGCATCCGACATCGTCGAGTACAAGCTACCTACCGACCCACTAGATGAAGTTGACATTAAACGTCTCTACGAGTTACAGAAGGACCCGCGGTACCAAAACGACCCACTTTGGCAACGAGAAATCAAGCTGTTCCTTAAAATTAAGCGCAAGGCGGAGCAGGAAGCTTTCAGCCGCTACGGATTAACATATATCGTTGATGAGTATTTGCCCACAAAACTTGAGCAGGCGAACGGCAAGAAAAAATAATTCTTGCGCAGTGTAAAATAGTTGACAGGAGCTTTACAATCCAAATGGGTGCGCTGGAGAAGGTGATGATGATAATGATGATTAAACAGCATTTTTCACACCTGCATCATCTTTCAGAATTAAACTCAAATTGGTAAGTTTAGCCCTTATCAATGGACTCAAGTTTTATACATAATCTTAAATGGCTACTTTATTCTTAAATCAGGTAGCATAAATCATTGCAGATAACTGCAAGTTGTTTTCCTAGACAAAGTTTTTATGCGCGTTTGAAACTTAAAGAGTCCCGTTAAGACAAAGGATGATTCAAGATGGCCCTACAAAAAGGAGATTTCATACTAATCGATTATGTCGCCAAAGTTAAGGAAACAAACGAAGTTTTCGACACTACCAAAGATGCTGTCGCAAAGAAAGAGCATCTTCACAAAGAAGGACAAATTCATGAGCCTGAACTTGTTGTTTTAGGCGAAGGCTGGGTCCTAAAAGCCCTAGATGAAGCATTAGCAACAATGGAAGTAAACAAACCCGGAACAGTGGAGATTTCTCCCGACAAAGGCTTCGGGCAACGTGACCCAGAAAAAATCAAACGCGTCTCAATCAAACAGCTCTATGCAAAAGAAATTAACCCTGTCGTCGGTGCACGCATCGAATACCAAGGCAAGAACGCTACCATTCGCTCTGTAGGCGCAGGAAGAGTCCTACTAGACTTCAATCCACCACTAGCAGGAAGAACCCTCATCTACGACGTCACAATAACAAACAAACTTGACACAGCGGAACAGAAAATCGGCGCCATAATTCATCGCAGAGTCCCGGTGGTAGAAGAAAACAAATTCAAACTAACTATACAAGGCTGTGACTTAACCATAGACCTGCCTGAAGAAACCTTCTACGTTGAGGGTATACAAATCGCTAAACGAGGCATCGCCATGGACATCCAAAAGTTCCTTCCAGAGTTGGCTGAGACAAGGTTCGTTGAAACCTTCAAAGCAGAGCCTAAACCAGTCCCAGTTGCAGCCACTCCAGCTGCCCCTGCATCTGAAACAACTGAACCAGTAGCAGAAGCAAAGCCAACGGAAGAAGAAAAAACCCCAACCGAAGTTAAAACTATAAAGGCGCCCAAAGCAGCAAAAACTGCTAAGCCATAATAGCAACTCAAACTCCTTTTTATAGCGTTTGAATCAAATTAAACGTTGAACGCTATGGGTTGCGCATGATCGGCGCTATTGGTTTCTCGCATCCTGCTGGAACACATGATAACGTTTTCTGGCGTATTGCCTTAGCTGTTTACGCAACAGTTGATACGTAGCCGAGCCTTTTCTTTAAAGAACCGCCCAAGCATAAATAAATTCAGCTCAAAAAGAGTACTTCTACCACCCACAACTGATCCACAACCAGCCACAACCAACATGAAAAACAGCCTCAACAACCACAACCAAACAAACCCCAAACCGAAACACAACCACCCAGTCCCCTTGTGCACACAAAAAACCCACAACCACAACTAAAGAAGAAAATCCAAAAAAGAACAAACGATACAGAACTAATTCATCGCCTTAGTTTATTCAACAATTAATTTGGAGCCGAACTATTCTTAGCAATAACTCCAAGATTTTCAGATCCAAAACCTTCGCCGCCATCAACAAGTTCTAGCTCTTAAATCAACAACCTGCATGGAAAAAACGCCGCTACAACCTACAGCCACAATCAAACAAAACCCGAAAAACAAAGCAAACAAACATCAAACCTAAAAACACAACCATCCAGAAAATTCAGCCCATACGTGTTTAATTGATTATTCCCGTGGCTTTGGCTGTTTTTTCGCAGGCTTCCGTGTTGAGGTTTAGTCTGTGCAGGATTGTGTAGCGCTCGGGCCTTATTTTCGCCGCTAAATCCAACGCTTTAACAATATCTGAGTCTTTAACGCCTAATTCAGTGGCGGTTGTTGGGGCGCCGATTTGTTTGAGAGTGCTTTTTATGCGTTGCCAATTTGTTCTGTATAGGTAAGCAGTGAGGATTGTGCCAACACCACATTGTTCGCCGTGCATGGCATGATTTGAATTTATGATATCTAAGGCGTGGCTAAAGAGGTGTTCAGAGCCACTACAGGGGCGACTGCTCCCAGCAATGCTCATAGCAACCCCACAGCTAATCAAAGCTTCCAGAAGAATCCGCAAACCTTCATCCTGCCGATAAACAATTAGCTCAGCATTCTCCGTTACCAATTTCGCGCTCATCAACGCCAAACTAGCCGCATACCCACCGTAATATTCGCCGTTTTCTAAGTGCGCGAGCTTCCAATCTTTGACAGCGGTAAACTTGGAGATTATGTCTCCGCAACCACTTATCACAAACCGCCAAGGTGCCTGAGCAATAACTTCGGTGTCAGCAATTATTGCCAGGGGTGCCTGCGCCAGAATCGAGTAGGGTTTGTCTGAGCCTTTGATTGAGGCAAGGGGGCTGGCGATGCCGTCATGGGAGACGGTTGTGGGTACGCTGATGAAAGGGTATGTTTTGGCTACCTGAACTTACTTTGGCGGAGTCAATTATTGTTCCGCCGCCCACACCAAAGAGTATTTGCGGCTTTAACTCTTTTATTTGGTTTTCAACGTCTAACACATCTTTGGTTGTCATGGTTTTAACAAGAAGAAAATCTACAGCCAAACCTGACTCTTCAAGAAGTTTAGAAACTGTCTTCCCAGCAAGTTCGTAACATAGCTGGTCCGATATCACTAGAGCTTTTCCTTTGATGCCTAACCTCTTGACGACTTCCGGAACACGCTTGAGAGTGCCTTTTCCAACAATTACTTCACGTGGAAGCTGCATGTAATGGTAATTTAAACTCAAATTAGACCACGGTAACTACTTGCAGAAACATAGTTGGGGATGGATGCTTTAAAACTTTGGGAAACTTCATGTTTAAGCCACTAACAATCCTATTCGAGAACACATAGGGGGATAGGTCAGCATTGGCGCTTATTGAAGCAATTAGCATTACAAAACACGCGGTGCTTTCTAATTTTTTAACTCGAATAATGTCATGCTTAAATACAGATTCTCTGTTTATTGGTTTTTAAGGAGACACAACAAAACATGCCCGCTATTGAAGTCGGAAGGTTATGCATAAAACAGCTCGGTCGAGAAAACGGCAAAAAATGCGTCATTATCGATGTCATGGACAAGAGTTTCGTTTTAGTTACGGGACCAAGAAAAGTTACAGGTGTTAAGCGCAGGCGAGTCAACATAAACCATGTCATGCCTCTTGTAGATAAGATTGAAGTTAAAAGAGGCGCCTCAGACGAGGAAGTTGCTCAAGCCCTAGAAGCTGCAGGCAAACTCAAAGATATGACCCAACCCGCAAAAGCAGAGTAATTTTAAACTTTAATTACCTCAAACTTCTTTTTCTTACCACCAACTAGGAGAAAAAACCCGAGAATGCCCAGAACAACCCCTCCATGGGAAACCAAACGTGAACTGCTAACAAAAAAAGAGGACCACACCGACCCAAAGTACGGTTGCAAACCCTCTGAGCGACCAGCAAAAGAATACATCAAATACGGCACCATAAATTTGGATAAGCCTGCAGGTCCAACAAGCCACGAGGTTGCCGCCTGGGTAAAAAAAATCATGCATTTAGATGCGATTGGGCATGGAGGAACCCTTGACCCGAAAGTTACGGGTATTTTGCCCATCACACTAGAAGACGCTACCAAAATGGTTCAGGCACTTCTCCACAGTGGCAAAGAATACGTTTGCGTCATGAAACTCCATGGCGACGTACGTGAAGACCAAGTTAAACGCGTCCTTGCAGAGTTTGAGGACGAAATTTTTCAGCGCCCCCCATTACGTTCTTCAGTTAAGAGGCAACTGCGTACCAGGAGGATTTACTATAACGAATACATCGAAATGAATGGACGCAACGTGCTCTTCAAAGTCGGCTGCGAAGGCGGCACCTACATCCGCAAACTCTGCTTTGACATCGGCGAAATCCTCGGCGTAGGCGCACACATGCAAGAGCTTCGCCGCACACGTGCAGGACCCTTCCTTGAAACCAGCACCAAAAAAGTCACCTTGCACGATGTAGCTTACTGGTTTGGCGAATATGAAGAGAAAAAAGACCAATCCTTCCTTTGCAAATTCATCGAGCCCATGGAAGTGGCCCTCATGCAGATACCTAAAATAATCGTTCGCGACTCAGCTGTTGATGCGCTCTGTCATGGAGCTAATTTGACTGCGCCAGGGGTACTGCATGTTGACACTGGAATCATGAAGGGTTCGGTTGTTGCAGTTTTCACTTTGAAAGGCGAAGCAATTGCGTTGGCAAAAGCTCTTGTGTCCACCCAGGAAATAATTGAGCTAACCCACGGCGTAGTTGCAGCTTCTTCTCGTGTGCTAATGCCACGGGGCACTTACCCAAAAGTTTGGAAGACTGGAAGCGCACATGAGCAAAGACCAAAACAGCGTTGAGCACTATTTTGTGTCTGCGCCTAAGTCCAAGGAGCGCTTCGGACTTGTTCGAACCAGTCTCTGCGGCAAACCTTTCGAGTTTTTGACTGCATCAAGTGTTTTTTCGAAGCGAAAAGTTGATTCTGGCACTAGGTTGCTCATCGAATCTATGGTTTTGCCAGAAAAAGGCTTCGTTTTGGACATCGGTTGCGGGTACGGTGTTGTCGGAATTGCAGCTGCTAAATTCAATACAAAGTTGCGAGTTGTCATGACAGACGTGAATGCGCGTGCGGTTCGGTTAGCCAAGAAGAACGTCGGCTTAAACAGGGTTACTAACTCCGAGGTACGCTTCGGCTTCTTCTACGAGCCTGTTGGAGATTTAAAGTTCAATTGTGTCCTCTCGAATCCTCCTGTGAGTGCAGGCATGGAAACAGTGAGAGCAATTGTGACGGGCGCTCCAAAAGTGATGGCGCCAGAAGCAAGTTTTCAGATGGTTATACGCTCTAAAATCGGCGCAAAAATATTGCCTGTATTGTTTAATGAAACCTTTGGCAATTGTTGGGTTGTTGCGCGGGAGAGCGGTTTTCGAGTACTTCTAGGCAAGCTATAGTGGTTAGTTGCCCTCTTCAGCGGGTTTATTGTTCCTTTTGTTATGCCTGAATCTGTGCATACAAAAAAGTGAGAATTAATCTGAAAATGCCTATCTGCCAAGCCTAAAGATTAAAGGGAATTTTAGACATTTGTTGTTTGACTACAGAAGAAGAACAGTTGATTTTGCAAAAATGTAGTGGCTTGTTTTGAGTTTGCTTTTCTTGTTTTCTATTTTTTGTTTTGGTTGTTGTAGGAGTTTTTATGAACAAGCCTTGCTGGGCGGCTGTTTTTTGGCTTTTGTTTTTAGTTTAGGTTGTGGTTTTGGGTTTGTTTGGTTGTTGTTGATGTGAGACGTCTTTTCCAAGTTGCTTGTTGTTGTCAGGAGAGAGTTGTTGATATTTTAACATGGTTCGTGGGCAATGCCAATCAATTTTTCCCCTTTTATAATCGGATAATTCTTTGTCCATCGACTCCTAAGGGCAGGCATTATCCAAACTGTTGGATAGAAAAAACAGACAATTATGGGGCAAGTTTTTCCCTTGAAAAGTGACCTATTTTAGACGCTTCTAAATTAGAAATAATGAGCGATGCTACTGAATTTGACATATGCAAGGCTTAGGAATTTGCCTTTTATTACTAAACCCGATAATTGTTTTCCAATGGAAGTTTAGAAATGGAAAAACAACAAATAGATGATTGCTGCGATATAGGCGTTAAATGCTCTTGCATAGCTTGTGATTTTATTAGTTTTTGCAACGGTAAGTGGCGCCAAACCACAAAATAAAGCCAAGGCCTATTTGCAGACCAAAAAGGCATCACCAGAGGATTCGTTGAGCAATCCTCAGAGGGCTTCGGATTATTTACGAATTCTCAATCGACGCAGGCAGGAACTAATTTTTGCAGAAAGTACCGCAAACTTGAAAAAGCCACTCTGCCAATAAACAAAGAACAAGGCAGTGGACTGGAATGAAACTAAATAAAGTCGACGAAAAAGTCTACCAAACACTCAAAACAGAAGGTAAAGAGTTAACTCTTCAGGAACTAACCGACAAAACTGGGGAACCCTGCAAAAAAGTGTTCAAATCACTCAAGAAATTCTTTGAACAAGAAATCATCGAGACGAAAGCCCGAAAGTATTCGTTGACGGGAAAAGATCCCAAGGCAGCCAAAGAAGAAGACCCCGAAACTAAAGTCTAAAATTTTTTTATGGAGCCTCGAGCGGGCCTTGCTCCCGCGGCCTGCTGCTTACAAGGCAGCCGCTCTACTGGGCTGAGCTATCGAGGCACCCGACAAACTTCCCCAGATTACACCAACACATAAAACACAACCCAAATAAAAGTTACTGCTAAATATTAAAAAGTAAGCTAGTCAATAGTAGCTTTTTTTGCTTAGAATACTGACCTTTATACGTAGGTCTATAATTTTTCTGCGAATTTGCCCGCAGGGTGCAATGATGCCCTAAAAAGAAAGTCTAGACATAAAAAAACCTAAATTCCATTTCCAATTGGGTTTGAACAGAACAAAAAGTATCAATGTTGTTCTATATGGTACGACAATCTTATATGGCGGAAAGCTGCTAGTAAGGTTCCCCACAAATGCAACTCGGCAACAAAACATTTGCTCGAGTGAAGAGCAAAAGAAGCAGACCCACGCACAAAAACAACGCCAACAAACCATGCAGCTGTCCAACGATACACTTATATTAACGAATTCCGCTTCTAATGCAATTCAGCAATATGGGTTATACCATAAAAACTGAGATGCAACTCCCCACCTAACTAGTGTGGAGTGAAGGGTGAATGAGCGACTTAAGTCACTAGTAGCTCACAATGACACCATGCATAGGCCAAACAACAACGACGCAACACACTATACAATGAAATATGTGTTTCACCAAACGCCAAACAGACACTACCATTGGCCCGAAACATGCCACGCTGTCTGGAGAATGGCTCGGCTTGAGAGCCGAAGAAGGGCGCGGCAAGCCGCGATACCGCCTCGGGTAAGCGCACGCAGCCTTAGAACCGAGGATACCCGAATGAGACTTCTCACCAGTCGCAAGATTGGTGCTCCTTTACGGAGCGGGAACCCCCCGAACGGAAGCATCTTAGTAGGGGGAGGAAAAGAAACCAAACACGGGATTCCCTTAGTAGCAGCGAGCGAACTGGGAAGAGTCCAAACCGAATCCCGCAAGGAAACTTGTGGGAGATGTAGGGTTAAGGGCCCGGCTGCCTCTTCATTGGTTAAGCTGAAGTGGCCTGAAATGGCCCGCCACAGAGGGTGATAGCCCCGTAAACATAAGCCAGAAAGAGTTGAGCTGGAGTCCCAGACTACCGTACCATGGTTTTGGTGCGGAAAGTTGGGAGTCACCAACTTCCAAGACTAAATACATCTCAAGACCGATAGCGCACTAGTACGGTGACGGAAAACTGAAAAGTACCCCGGAATGGGGGTGAAAAGTGCCTGAAACCAGACAGTTACAGACGTGTGCGGCCCAGAAGAGTAGAAGCCATCCATAGGAACCCGCTGTGAAGCGGCAGTACGAGGAAGGTGGATCAGGGTCGCACGTTCCGTCTAGAAACACGGGCCGGGGAGTTTATTGCTATGGCAAGCCTAAAAGCAGTAAACTTGTAAGCAAAGGGAAACCAACAAGCGCGCAACTCGCAAGAGCCAGGCGCAAGGTCTGAAAGGGCCTGAAGTCATAGCGATACATACTAGAAACCAGACGATCTAGCCCTGGGCAGGGCGAAGCTAGGCGAAAGCCTAGTGGAGGCTCGAAAGGGTTCTGACGTGCAATTCGTTCCCCAGACCTGGGGCTAGGGGCTAAAGACCAATCTAGTCTGGTGATAGCTAGTTCCTTCCGAAGTGGGCCTGAGCCCAGTCCCGAACGAGGCGGCTGGTGGGGTAGAGCACTGATTGGAAAACAAGGACCCGAAAGGATCCACTTTCCTTTCAAACTACGAATCCACCCGCACCTAAGACTTTGGGAAACGGGTTAGTGGGGGTAAGCTCCACGACCGAGAGGGGGACAACCCAGACTGAGGTTAAGGTCCCCAAATGCTGGCTAAATGTCAAACCAAAGGGCGTCGTCAGCCTCAGACAGCGGGGAGGTAGGCTTAGAAGCAGCCATCCTTCAAAGAAAGCGTAACAGCTCACCCGCCGAGGCTGACGGCCCCGAAAATTGACGGGGCTAAGCCAGCTACCGATACCTCAGAACGCAGTGCACACTGCGCTGGTAGGAAGGCGTCCTAGTTGGACAGAAGCTGGGCTGTGAGGTCCAGTGGACCGATTAGGATTGCGAATCCCGGTGGTAGTAACAGCAAAGAAAAGTGAGAATCTTTTCCGCCGAAGGGGCCAGGGTTCCCCGGCAACGATCGTCAGCCGGGGGTAAGTCGATCCTAAGGCATAACTTAACCGATTATGCCGAAAAAGGGAATCCGGCTAAAATTCCGGAACCATAGAGGTACATGCGGCGACGCAAGCTTAGTGTTGACGTTTCGGGGTAAGCTGAGCAAGGTCTTCGCCTTGTTTAACCGTATAAACCTAGGGAGTGCCGTAATGGCGAGAACTAGGCGAAAGTGGGAATAGCCACCCGTTTTAGGGAGGTTCAGCTGATCTCTGGAGCCACTGAAAAACACACTAAGAAGGATCCTTTATGACCGTACCTAGAACCGACACAGGTGTCCCAAGGCGAGAAACCTAAGGCGTGTCGGGTATACACTAATGCGAGGGAACTCGGCAAATTAGCCCCGTACCTTTGGTATAAGGGGTGCCTGTTCTTTCAGCTTCGTGCTGAGAGAGCAGGTCGCAGTGACAAAGGGGTCTCGACTGTTTAATAAAAACACAGGAAGCCGCAAGAGCGAAAGCTTGTGAACGGCTTCTGAATCCTGGCCAGTACAGGTACCTGAAACCTGGGTCCAACTGGGCTAAGGGCCTGCAAACGCCGGGAGTAACTCTGACTCTCTCAAGGTAGCCAAATGCCTTGTCGGGTAAGTTCCGACGTGCATGAATGGATCAACGAGGGCCCCACTGTCCCCGCGTAGTACCCGGTGAAACCACATAACGTGGACGAACAGTCCACGATCTCCCAGCGGGAAAAGAAGTCCCTGTGGAGTTTTACTGCAGCCTGCCGCTGGAATACGGTTGTGGATGCAGAGCGTAGTCGGGAGCCGTCGATCTGGGGTTCTCCGGGACCTCGGGGAGGCAACAATGGAACACCGACTTTCTGCAACCGTGTTTCTCACCGGCCCCTTGCGGGCTGGAACAACGGTAGGTGGGCAGTTCGGCTGGGGCGGCACGCCCTTGAAAAGATATCAAGGGCGCCCTAAGGTTGGCTCAGGAGGGACAGAAACCCTCCGTAGAGTGCAAGGGCAAAAGCCAGCCTGACTGAATCCCAAACAGTAAGGGATGCAGAGGAGAAATCCGGGCTTAGCGATCATCCATGTTCCCCCTTGGTGGGGGCTGGATGTGTCAGAAAAATTACCCTAGGGATAACAGGCTCGTCGCGGGCGAGAGTCCCCATCGACCCCGCGGCTTGGTACCTCGATGTCGGCTCTTCCTATCCTGGCCCTGCATAAGGGGCCAAGGGTGAGGCTGCTCGCCTATTAAAAGGGAACGTGAGCTGGGTTTAGACCGTCGTGAGACAGGTCGGACTTTATCTGCTGGGAGTGTTGGCTGCTTGAGGGGAAAGGGTCCCTAGTACGAGAGGAACGGGACGCTGTGGCCTCTAGTTAACCGGTTGTCTGATAAGGCAGTCGCCGGGCAGCCACGCCGTTGTGGATAAGAGCTGAAAGCATCTAAGCTCGAAGCCTCTCCCGAAAAGAGGCAGCCATTCCAGTTTCACTGGACGAAGGCTCCCATAAAAGATGGGTTTGATGGAGCCGGGGTGTAAGCTAGAAGACTTCGGTCGACTAGCTCAGCCTGCGGCCACCAATCGCCTGAGATGTCGAGTCAATGTAGTGTCTGAGCGATATTTGGTTGAGACGCATCTTTCGGTACGGTGTGAAGTGAAGTGTTTGGTCTATGCATGGCGTAACTTGTCATATTGCTGAAGAGGTTTTTATTTTGTTTTGATTGGTTTTTTTTCGTTGTTTTTATACAAAAATTTATGAGTTAACTTAGCCATAGTCTTTTGTGATAAGTGTGAACAAGAAGGTTTGCTCCTACAGTCAACTCAGCTGCGACCAAATAAACACCTTAACTCAGGACTTAACAGCACTGTTAACGCCAGCCTTAATTGACTGGTACTCTTAGATTCAATCAGGGATTTTTCGGACAAAGGTTATATCGCTAAAAAGATAGCTTAGGATTAATGCCAGCAAAAACTAAAGCGCCCCTTTGCCCAACCTGCTTCATAGAAATGAAACCCAAATGCAATCGCCAAAAACAAGTAATCTACCATCAATGCCCACAATGCGAAACCCTGATTCTATTTACCCACTCAGGACACTAAAAGATTCGACCTCTCCCTTAAATTTCCCTTATAAAGTTCTGTTAAAATCGAAATATGCTCGCGCGCATACCATTTTCTGATAGTAATCCAACCAGAAAACCTTTCTTTAAGATACACCTATAGAAATGTTGTATTAGGGTGGCAATGAAATGGGAGAAACTCAAGAACAGAAGAAAAAGCGGAAGAAGCAGCTCACCATCGTAGAGCAGGTGCAGGAAGAAACAGCAATCCAAAACGCCAAGGAAGTTACAGAAGCCCTTGAAGAGCTTGAGAAGCAGGGATACCAAGTTGATATTCAGGTTTGCCCCAGATGCAAAAGCCCCAAAGTTGAACGTGCAAAAAGCACAGGAGGAGACATGTGGGCACACATAGGAATACTACCGCCAAGCTACGAATGCCCCGACTGCGGCTGGCAAGAACGCATAGTCCTAAAAGCCACCAACAAACGGCTATAGTGTTCGGGAAGTCGAGATAATTCGCGAAGCCATGGATGAAAACGATTCTGGCTCCAAATAAGTTTTAACCTGAATTCTGTATTCATAAAATCTATTTATAACATCGGTGAACGTGTTTCTGAATTAAATATGAAGAGTAATCAAAAGTTCGAAAGCTGCACTTTAGAGTTCCCGACTGCTACTAATTTTTCAGATTTAGATATTGTTGAGCAAGTTGTTGAGGAAGCCTTCATTAGAGAACCAAAGAAACGAAGAAGAAAAGTCTAACAACCTTACTTTTCGTTTTTCTCTCAAGCATTATTTTATTTTCGCCACACAACTGAGTAACACCCATCAGTCTGCAATATTGAATTAGGCCTAAAATCTGGATTAAAGTTAAATTAAAAAAATCATGCGTGAACTACTGTTTCAGTTATTGTTATGCCACTGATGTTAAACACAGTATCTCGGATGCGTCTTACATCGTCAAGGTCTTTTCCTTCTGCGTACAGTATAACGTCATAGTTGCCCATGACAGAATGGGACACTTTTACGCCTTCTATTTTAAGTGTCTCATGAACAACAAATTTGGATTCACCTATCCTGGTTCTAATAAGCATGTAGAAAGGGACAACCAATTGGATTCACCTGCCTAAAAACTAAGAAGAAACATCAATGTAAAGTTTGCTATAACTGCACTGAATGTGTCGGATTAGATTTTTACACACAAATAAAGGTGTTTGAGCGACTATTTCGTCAATAAATTCAAATTATTAAACGACTCAAACATCCTTGAAGCGCATGAGTGATAAAAAGAGGATAATATTCCATTTAGATATGGATCACTTTTACACGGCAGTTGAGGAGCGGGAACGCCCTGAAATTAAAGGCGCGCCCGTTATTGTTGGCGCTGACCCTAAAGGTGGCAAGGGTAGAGGTGTAGTTAGCACGAGTAATTATGAAGCAAGAAAATCAGGTGTTCGCTCTGGAATGCCGATTTCTATGGCTTGGAGGCTTTGTCCAAGGGCGGTTTATTTGGCGCCGAATTTTCCGCTCTATATTCGGGTTTCAGGCGAAATTATGGCGGTGGCGCGTAGGTACGCTGGTAAGTTTGAGCAATGGGGGATTGATGAAGCTTTTTTGGATGTCACAGACAAGGTTGGGAGTTGGGCTGAAGCTGAGGAGCTAGCGCGTCGGATTAAAAAGGAGATTAAAGAAAAAGAGGGATTAACTGCATCCATCGGTGTGGGACCCAACAAGCTCGTTGCCAAAGTTGCTAGCGACATCCAGAAACCCGACGGTTTAACCATCGTCAAAGAAGAAGTCGAAAAATTCCTTGATCCCCTGCCGGTACGCAAGCTTCTTTGGGTTGGGCGCAAAACCGAAGCCAAACTCAAGGAATTAGGGGTAAACACCATCGGTGACCTTGCGCGCTACGACCCGTCAGTTTTAAGTTCTATGTTTGGGGTTGTGGGTTTGCAGATGCACCTTATGGCCAAGGGCATTGACCGCAGCGAAGTAGAGGAACGTGAAGGTGTTAAAAGCATAAGTCACGAAACCACATTCGAAGAGGATATTTTAGATTCCACAATAATTTTTCAAGCATTGGAGACCCTCTGTGAGGACGTATTGAAGGAAACCGTCAAACAGCACTTACTTTTTAAAACTGTAACCGTTAAGATTCGATACCAAGGCTTTGAAACTCATACAAGAAGCAAAACCCTTCCCTTCTTAACGAACCGACTCCGCGACTTGCAAAAAACCGCAAACGAGTTATTGTTTATTAATCTGCGCAAAGACAGAAAAGTCAGGCTTATTGGCGTGAGGGTTTCTAGTTTGGTCTCTGGGGAGAAGCAGAGAACTTTAGTTTAGAGCTCTTCGATTTTCTTAGGGATTAAATGTTTCCCGAACTCTTCTTCACTGGCGACTTCACTGAGAGATTTTCTAGTCCGCACGATGTTTAAGAGTTTGTTTGATAAATCTATGTGGTTGCCTGGGTAGCCGACGGCTATCATGACCAGGACTTCGAATTTTTCGGGGATTTTCAGGGTTGCTTTGATATTTTTTTCGTTAAAGCTTCCTACGCAGCAGGTTCCTAAGCCCAAGCTTACTGCGGTTAAAATCATGTTCTCTACAGCCAATGCGACGTCGATGGCGTACCATTCAGGAGAAGCTTTCTTGTCCCCACATGCAACAATCACAAGTGGGGATTGAATTAGGAATTTTGCCCATGTGCCCCCGGACAACGCTTTTCTCTTCGCCGTCTCCGTGACGGCTATGAAGTGCCACGGCTCACAGTTTTTAGCTGAAGGCGCTAACCGCCCAGCCTCTAGAATCTTCTCCATCAGTTCTCTAGGAACAGATGTGTCTTGGTAGCTGCGGATAGAACGGCGCTCTTGTATGGCTTCAAAAACATCCATTTTTCGTCGCTTCCTAAACTAGGAAATAACCTTGTTGACTAATAATGGTTTTTGCCGCTTAGCTTTTAGTTACCAGTTTCCAGCATGTTTTTAGCGGTATTTTCTGCCAATGCAGATTTTTGCTCAATTGTAGAAGAAAAACAGTTGAATTTGCGATTTGGCAGAGCTTTTTTCGGGTTGTTTTTTTGATTTGGGGTTTGTGGCGTCTGCAGGTTGAGTCTGTAATAGTCTACAGTAGTCTGTAATAGTCACAGAAAGTCAGGAAAAGGCGGTTTGTTCTAGTGGCCACTAATTGAACAAGGTTTTCAGGCAAAGTTACAGAAGAAAAATAGATGATACAAAATTATGCACACCTCTCGGATACAAATATGCCTAAGGCAACATTGTTGAAAAATTTTGGTCCTTGGTTAGTTTTGGGCAGCCATGGAAGTTGAAGATTTAATGCATGGTAAAACGTAGTTGATCTGAAAGATGCAACAGTTGTGCAAAATGCTGTTGCAGCATCATCAGCATCTTCTCTGGCGTTGTTGACTGATTAGTTTTCATATTTCGTTGGGTCTGCTACTCCTGCTTCTTGGAAGGCTTTTTTTCGGTTATTACAGGATTCGCATTTACCGCAGTGTTTTGCTCTATCTAAGTAACAGGACCATGTGAGTTCGAAAGGCACCCTTAACTCTGCGCCTGCTTTGAACAGGTCTGATTTGCGTTTGCCGCTGAAGGGTGCTTGGATGGTAATTTCTTGGCATGTGCCCAGTTTTGCAGCTTTCTCGAACGCTTCATAAAATTCTCGTCGGCAATCAGGGTAAAAAGGTTCATCTGAGCCTTGGGCACCATAAAAGATCATGTTAGCACCAACTGCGACGGCGTAAGCAACTGCTGCTGAAAGGAATATGGCGTTGCGAAACGGCACAATGATTGGGGCACTAAACTCAGTGGTTAACGGAATGTCGATGTTACAGAGCGAAGTTACACTGATAAAGATTTCTTTAAGTGCTGAGAGGTCAATGATTTTGGTGGTTGTGCCGAGTTTTTCAGAGATTTTTCTTGCGGATTCTGTTTCTTTGAGGGCGATTTGTCCATAGTTGAACGTTATGGGGTAGATTTGGTAACCCTGCGCCTTTGCCCAGTAGGCAACCGTGGCGGAGTCTGGTCCACCACTAAGAACGATGACGCATTTTTTGTTCTGTTTCATCTATGCACTTCTCCTTCAAATCTCTAATTTTGTGCTTCATAGGTTCTGTTATCTCTTTCTGGAAACCACCTTCGGAACAACCCGATTTTCTTTAATACCTTAAACAGCGTCCATCCGATTAGCACACTAGCAATAACATTTCCAATGGCTACATACGCTATGGTGGGAAGCAGTGGCAGTGATAAAACATAAGATAACATCGATCCAACGGTTACTCCTAAGACAGCAGAGTAAGCTAGGCATGTTCCGATAACGGTATAGTCATTTCTTGTCCATTTGTAAACATAGTACACAACAAAAGACATGGCAAATGAAGGTACAGTGTTAAGTAGGTCAATTGGACCAAGTGGCGAGAATATGTTAGCAACGAATACTCCAAGCGTATGCCCCAAAACTCCTGCTATACCAAGCAGGGGGACCGCCGCAAGCATCGAATCTGCGATGCGGACCTGAACGGGTCCATAAGAGAATCCTCCAAGAACAACTACAAGTGCTGCATAGAGTGCAGCATAGATCGAGATTAAAGCTAAATCTTTTGTACGTATTTTCAAGCGATTTTTCTCCCTACTCCCGGGTTTTATTTTTCTCTTGGCGGAACGGGTAGGAGAATCCACTCACCCGCCAATTGCATTGAAACCTTCAAGCGAACATAAAAATGTTTAGGAAACGCCCTTCCAAACTAACACGTTGGATTCGGGAGGTTGGGCGAAATATTAATAAATCCCACGGAACGATTACATGATGCTACTTCCTATTGGATGGCATTCCGATAAACAGAGTTTTAGGGAGCACCAAACTATGTCACAAAACAATACAACTAGCCAGTTAGTACTAAAAGGTACAACCACGATTGGCGTCGTCTGCAAAGATGGCGTAATCTTAGCTTCAGACACTCGAGTAACTATGGGCTACTACGTTGCGCATAAATTCGGCAAAAAAGTCTATAAAATCGACGACCACATGGGTATGACCATCGCTGGAACAGTCGCCGACGCGCAGAAAGTTGTCGATATCCTGACGGCAAACGCGCACCTCTACAAGATTAACATGAACCGTCCAATGCCTATAAGCTCAGCGGCAAGACTAGTCGCAAACCTGCTGTTTTCAGCAAGGTATGTGCCCCTCTCAACTCAGGTATTGGTTGGCGGCATAGATGATACTGGCCCCCACGTTTTCAATTTGGATCCCTATGGGAGCTTAACTGAGGAAAAATCTGTTGCCACAGGCTCCGGTTCGCCAGTCGCTTACGGTATATTAGAGGACAAGTACCGTGAAGGCTTGACCATTGATGAGGTTTTACCTACTATCGCAAAAGCCGTTAACGCGGCCATGAAGCGTGACGTGGCAAGCGGCAACAACTACAACATCATCGTAATCGATCAGTATGGTTACAAAGAATTATCCGATGAGGAGAAAAACAAACTTCTCAAAGTAGGAAGTTAAATTACATTGGCTCGAACCCAAGATAAAGACAAAGACAAAATAGAAATTAGCCAATATATTCTTCAAAAAGTTCCGCGAGAAGCAGAGGTTACTAGGATTGAATACGAAGGTCCCATGCTTGCGGTTTATACCAAAAAACCGGAAATCTTAGTTGACCAAAGCAGCATTGTAGCGGAAATCGTTGGTGTTATCCGGAAAAGAATAGTTATCCGACCTGACCCATCCGTGCGTATTCCCGAGGTGGAAGCAGAAAAAATCGCTCGTGAACTTATTCCTGCGGAAGCAGAAGTAACGGACATTAATTTTGACCCAAGCCTTGGCGAAATCATCATCGAAACCAAAAAGCCGGGCTTAGTTATCGGCAGAAACGGCGCGGTTTTGCAGGAAATTATAAAGAAAACAAAGTGGCGCCCTCACGTGCTTCGTAGTCCGCCGATTAAATCCAAGATTGTTACCCACATGCGCCATTACTTACACTCGGAGAGCAAAGAGCGCGAACGTATTTTGCGCACTGTTGGTGAACGCATCTTTAGACCTAAAACCTACGATGTTGGCGACATACGCATGACAGTTTTAGGCGGCGCTCAAGAAGTCGGTCGCAGCGCATTCCTGATAAAAACCCGTGAAAGCAGCGTTTTGTTAGATTGCGGCATTAATCCGGGGTCAAACCGCCCGTTTGAGTCGTTTCCACGCTTTGACTCACCGGAGTTCCAGATTGATTCCCTTGATGCAGTAGTCATCAGCCATGCTCACCTTGACCACTGCGGTTTAACGCCGTTCCTCTTCAAGTATGGTTATGATGGTCCAGTTTACTGTACTGCGCCCACATCAAACTTGATGACTATGCTTCAGCTCGATTATTTGGATGTTGCCAGCAAGCAAGGTGTCACTCCGTTTTATGACCAGAAGGATGTGCGCGAATGCGTCTTGCACACGATTCCTTTGCGGTATGGTGTGGTCACTGACATTGCCCCGGACATCCGTTTGACACTGCATAATTCAGGCCACATCTTGGGCGGCGCAATGGTTCATCTACATATAGGCGAAGGCTTACACAATATCGTTTACACCAGTGACTACAAGTTCGCTAGAACAATGCTTTTGGAAGCTGCGGCAACTGAGTTTCCACGTATAGAAACCGTGATTACTGAAAGCACATATGGTGGCACAGAAGACTTTATGCCTTCCCGTGTTGAAGCAGAAGACGCAATGGCAAAAGTCATCAATCAAACCTTGGAACGCAAGGGCAAAGTCCTAATTCCAGTCCCCGCAGTCGGCAGAGCCCAAGAAATCATGCTTATAATTAACGGCTACATGAAACGTGGTTTAATGAAGGAAGCCCCCGTTTTCATCGAAGGAATGATAAGTGAAGCCACAGCCATCCACACCGCTTACCCAGAATACCTCGGCAGAGAAGTCCGCCACGACATCCTCCACGAAGAAGTCAATCCGTTCCAATCGGACTACTTCACAATTGTTGAGCACCCCAGCGTACGTCAAAGCATAATTGAAGGCGAGCCATGCATTGTTTTAGCAACTTCCGGTATGCTTGAAGGTGGACCAGTAATCGAGTACTTCAAGAGCTGGGCAAACGACGACAAGAACACAATCATCTTCGTTAGCTACCAGATTGAAGGCACCATGGGTAAACGTGTTCAAAAAGGCGTGGGCGAAGTAACAATGATGGACAACGAGGGCAAGATGGCAGCATTGTCAGTTAAGATGAAGGTAGAATCGATTGAGGGCTTTTCAGGTCACTCTGACAGGCGCCAACTGGTTAATTACTTGACTCACCTAACACCTAAGCCTGAACGCATCTTTGTTGTACACGGCGAAAAGCAAAAAACCATGACATTTGCTAACTTCATGGATAATAAAGCAGGCATAAATACAATTGTTCCTGCTATACTGGAAACCTATAGGTTGCTGTGATGAAAAGAACAGCAAAATCAAAGATAATTAGGCTGCTGTAGGCAAAGGCTGACTGGAACTAGAAACTGGCGCGGGCGATTTTTCTCTCCAAATCCTTACTGTTTTTGGAGTTAAAACAACGCGTTCTTCGCCTAGGCGCGCAATGTCGCCGCTTATCGAATCTGCGAACTGAAAGAGGTCATTAACTGCGGTTTTAACATCTTCTATGCTTTTGCCAGCAAGAGGCGTTACCCGTAAAATTATGATATTTCCATTTTTGACTTCGTTTTTTATGTTTTCAAGGTCGGATAGTTCGCGGAGAGGCATTGCTTTCAGGTAGGTTTTGTTTGGGGGTTCTGTAACTAGGGGTTTTTGTTCTTCAGGCGGTGTAACAATTGATTCTTGTTTTTCTTCAACTGTGGGGGAAAAGGTTTCTTGTAGTTGTCCTTGGACGATTGCAGAGGTTTGTTGTGGTTGCTCCTGAGTAGCAACGGCTGGTTCTTCCGTTGTTTCCTGAACTGGCGCTTCCGGTTCCTGTTGCGGTTCTTTTAGAATTGAAACGGGTGCTTGTTGTTTGTGTTCTTCTTGAGGAGGGACGGTTGGTTTTTCTTGTTCTGATTGTTTCTTTTTGCGGAATAAGTTGAATGGCATTTTTTTCTCCTCTAAACCCATTAATATCTAAGCTTTAACAGTTAAGCGTTTCTTTAGCTTACCTCTAATGCAGAGCTATATTGTAGATTTGTTGGCACCTAAATATTTGATTTGTGCTTTAACGCTCATTACTTTCTGGTTTAAAGCTAAGATTTGATGTGTTAAATGGCAAAGGTCCCGAAAATGTCTATTCTTTTGTATCAATCACTATGGGGTTGGAAATTCGGCAGGCTGGAAGAAAGCTAGCAAAGAAATCAAGGCGAAATCAGAATAAAGAAAAGAGCTTATATTGAAACTTAATATCCTGCAGTAGCCTTCGTCTCATTCTCCAGTTTCCTCTATATTCTATTGGGGAAGATTCTTTTTAGGCACCGTTATCGTAATATTTGCACGTTTATCCATTGTTGTTTTGCCAACTCTACGTGCCCATCCATCATTTTCCCTCATCCAGTATGGCAAACCAGCTGGAAAGTCTTCTTCAGAAATTTCTGACTTCTCATCTTGGGCGAAGGAATCTCCGTAAAGAACAAGCGGAGTTTGTTTATCTGGGTTGCTTATCGAAGGCGCCAGTGTTTGGAGTCCAGAGTTCCAGTTTTGCAGCATCTTTTTGGTTGCCGCCGTAAGCTTTGCATGATTTCCTTTTGAAAAACTCTCTGGCTGCGTGGGATGAGTAATTTTAACAAATGCCTTCTGGAAAGACTGTCCATTTGCTGTTGCTTTCCACATCTTCCATGCCTCGTCCGCGCGATCGCCTAACGCAACCACGCCTTCAACCGGTTTTCCTAAAAGAAGAGCATCAAGCCATAGGTTTCGGTAATTAACAAGTTGAGGGTTTTTCCTACTCTTCGCAGTTGGATTCCCGTAAACACTGTATAGAAATGTGTTTATCATGGTATAACTTCGTGTTATCCCAAGCTTAGCCATAAATCCCTGTATTCTTCGACCTGCTTCACCTACCAAGATTCTTCGAACAATTGTTTCGTGTTGGGCGGGGTCCTGGCCTATTACAAGGATTTTAGCTGATCCGTCTAAGCGACCTCTGTGAAAAATGGGACCCCATTCCACGCGGAAGTGGAGTGGATCGTATACATCTGAGTTTGGATAATTTGTACAGAGAGTTTTAAAAGGTTCTGAGCAGTAGCCTGGATCAAATTTTGTCAATTTCTTCACCATTTTTTGGATATCGAGTCCTCTTACAAAAAATTGATATAAAGGACTAATTTGTCTATTATTATTTGGCGTATTTCAATTTTTCCATAATTGCGGTAACGCCTTGGTCTTGGGCAATTCATAAATGTAGTAAGCGTGAGTTAAACAAATTATAGAGGAGTAACCATTATGAAGTATATCCTCAAGGGAACTATTGTAACTTTTAACGAATCAGGTGACATCATTAATGATGGATTCGTTTGCGTGGATGAGAAAAAAATCGTTTCGGTAGCAGCTAAAGAGCAGGACATTCCTTCAAACTTTAACGGTGTTGCTAAGATCGAAACAGATGGGTACATTTATCCTGGTTTGATTGATTTGCATAATCATTTGCCTTTCGATTTTCTTCCACTTTGGAAAATTGATGGCAATAAGCCTTTTAGAGACAGATATGAGTGGCCTCGTCTAAAAAGATATGAGCTTGAAATAAGTACGCCTGCGAATCTTCTGGCAATAACTAATGGTGTAGAGCTTGTAAAGTATTGTGAGGTTAAATCGCTCATAGGCGGAGTAACAACTATTGATGGCTATTCGAAGTTTAAAGGAACTTATGCAGCGTGGTTACTTAGAAATGTGGAGGTTGAACCTTTTGGTTCTCTGGAACCTCCAGTTTTCCAGAGTGTTCAGCCCATCAGACCTGATGAGTTTTTAGACTATTCGAAAAAGATGGATAAGGGCAACGCGTTCATTTATCACTTAGCTGAAGGCATTAGCAAAGAGCTTGAGAAAGAGTTTGACGAATTGAAGAAGCACAATCTTCTTCGTGACAAGCTTGTGGCTATTCATTGTAACGCGTTAAGAAAAACACATTTTGTGGATTTTGGTCAAAAAGGCGTCACACTTGTTTGGTCTCCTCTTAGCAACATGCTCCTTTACGGTTCAACCGCGAGGGTTAGTTACGCGAAGAAAAATGGAGTGCTCATTTGTCTTGGACCTGATTGGAGTCCAACGGGCAGTAAGAATTTGCTGTGGGAACTTAAGGTTGCAGACTTAATTAACAAAAAAGGGCTTGGGAAAATTTTCAGCGATAAAGAACTTGTTGATATGGTTATTATCAATCCTGCGAAGGCAATTAGGTGGGATGATAGGTTAGGTAGGATTGAGGCTAACTACCTTGCAGATATTCTGGTTACTGAACGTCTAAACAAAGATCCTTATCGCAGTTTAATAAAAGCAACTGAGAGAAATATTCGACTTGTCACAATCGAAGGTAGACCTAGATTTGGGGACTTTGACCTGTTGAATATGTTGGGATTGCAGGATTATGAAACGCTCCAAATAGGCTCGATAAAAAAGGGTATTGATATACTAGAACCTGGTGTAGCGTTTGGCAATATTACTTTGGAAGAAGTGAAAACTCGGCTGACAGAAACGTTGCAGGACCCGCAGAAAGCCGCCCGCAAGTATAAAGATAAACCAGTGACTTTTAAGTTTGGAGAGGAGCCACCTCAACTTGAAATCGAAGAATTTCCCGTTTCTGTTGGTGACGGGTCAGATGTGGTGCCAATGTTTTCAATTTCGGATGTTCTTGAGAGGGTTATCGGTATGACTGAAGCTGAATTGAGTTTTTTCCCCAGCGAACTTGATCCGCTCTCCATTTATGAAGACAAGGGTTTGTTCATGCAGACTTTGAAGAGCAACAAGAATGTTCCTAAATATCTTTATGATCTGGAGAAAATAGTTAGGGCTTAATGTCCGATCCTTGTTGATTTAAGAAATAATTAGAAGCTTAAATTTTGATTTGTTAGACTGTTCATTTTTGTTTTCTTCTTTTGCTTAGAAGATAAAAATGCAAAAAGAAAGGATTTTGGTTGTTTGGTGCTAAATTATGCCCTTAAATCTTGAATTGATCTGTGTTTATCCAATCGTTTTTGAGCAGGGACCACCAGTCTGTGGCTAATCCGCTGAGAACATACTCGTACGGCAACCATAGGTAACCGCCCATTCCTCCCCACAGCGGACCCCAAGAATTTCTTATGAGCAATGCGCCTTTTGTTTGTTTACCGCCGGAGTTCGTGTTTGTGATTGTTATTTTGTTGTCGTAGCCCACTGCAACGACCGCGTGTCCGCCTGCAACTTTGTCGCTTGGAACAGGATACGGTATCTTACCAGTTGTTGCGGCTTGGTTGAGGGAGTTGTAGACTGTGAACCCGAACATTGAGGGTAAACCCGCGGAAAGAAATGTCTTTATCGTTTGCAGCAAAGCAGGCTTGGCGGTTCCAGGGGGATCCATTCTGTAGTATTGGATTGTCTTGTAGTTGTCCGCGAACGCGTAAAGGAAAGCAGAGGGTTCTACTTCGAAGTCGGCTATTTTGTATGGGTAATATTCTTCGGGAGGCACGCCGAAGAGCACCATGGCTTCCATTGTGCTTCTTAAGAAGGCTCCTGTGTCGCCTGTCCAGTGCAGCAAGTTTCTTGTAACTTTGTAGAGAAAAAGTCTGGACGCGTCAAGATGCTTTCCGAAAGCGCGTTTCTCAAAGTATTCAACTAATCCTACCCCTGCGTTTGCAGTGCATGAACCAAGTGTACCTTGATCCTCAACTGGGGGGCACCATTCTCTAAGATCGACTGAAGCTGGAACTGCTTCAGGCGCTTCTTTTAGCACTCCCACTTTGTTTAGCATTGTCTTAATTGAGTCTTTTTGGCCTAAGCGATACAGTTTTTCAGCGACTTTGTCCTGATTCTTAGTATAGTCCTTTATGCTTGGATAATCTGGTAGCCAGCCTAATCGCAATCTCAAATCATCGACATCATTTTCAATCATTTTTTTTCATCCTCAAAAAGTTTACATAAAACACGAGTTTTCTTTAGATGATTATAGTTTCATGTATTTATCAAGTTTTCGTTTAATAAGACTAACGACATGAGTTCTGGAGGACAACGCAACTAAAGAATGCTGAAGCTTAAAATCGATTTGCTAAGGCGCGAGTTTATTTTGCTTCGAAGCTCCGATTATACAGAGTTTCTAAAAGAATAGCCCACAACAGGGTTAGTTCATGCCAAGAGAATTGTGAGGTTGTTGACAACAACGATTACTAGGAAAACCATCAAGCCTAAGTAGGCTACCTTCATGAGCCTGTTTGAGTACCTGAACGTGCGGCTTTCTTTGTTAATGGTTTTATTTAAGGTTCTTTTGGCTAGAATGTAGGTAAAACCAATCAGAAAAGTTGCCGCGATTTTAAGAGCTAGAAACGCAAGGATGCTTGTGTTCACGATGCCATTCATTAAGGGGTTCAACTCGGCGGCTCCAAAGTACAGTACGCCTATAACTGTGGTTATGGCGTCTATGGAGCCAAGTAAGATAATTAGGAAACTTGGGATTATCTCTGCCTTCAGAGTGTACATTGAAGCCTTCTCCTTCTCATCTGCTTCGTCTTCCGTATCAAAACATAGTTTTGTTGTCAGGGTTTAAGAATCAAATTGCTAAATTCGATATATTTCAATTCTTGAAAACAGCAAAAAGGTACTTTTTCAATAAGCCCTTGCTGATTATTAGTAATGATACATACACCCAATAAAGATTTTCGCTTTATGTAGGGATTTTAGTTTTTTCCATCATTAAGCTTCAATGGTTCATTGATGCTTGAAAGGCGTTATTATTTGTTACATAAAGCCTTATATTTTAAAGGTTTAACCTCTTTTGCTGAAGGTTTGCTCATGCATAAGAAACTCTTGATTCCCGGTCCAACCGAAGTAAGTAAAGAAATGCTTAACGAACAAACTCACTACCTAATCGGCCACAGAGAAAAAGAGTTCTCTGACTTATATGGCGGAATAACTGATAAAATAGCCAAATTCTTCCAGCTAACCGCAGACTTCAAACCCACAGTAACCACTTCATCAGGCACGTTGTGGTTTGACATAATCGGTCGAAGCATCGTAAAACAAAAAGCCTTGGCATGCGTAAACGGCGCTTTCTCACAGCGAAGTGCCCAAACCCTTGCTGCATGCGGTAAAGAAACCGATGTCATCGAAGTTGAAATGGGCAAAGCAATTAAACCTGAAATGGTTGCAGAAAAACTTGCAAGCGGCAAATACGACACCCTATCGGTTTGCCACAACGAAACCTCCACAGGTGTAAGAAACCCTATAGCTGAAATCGGCAAGATGGTAAAAAAAGAGTATCCTGACATTATATTTGCTGTGGATGCTGTTTCTTCGATGGCTGGAGACAAAACTTTGCCTTCAGAGATGAACTGCGACATAGTCTTTGGTTCTACCCAGAAATGCTTCGCTTTGCCACCTGGCTTAGCAGTTGCACTCGTAAATGACCGTGCGATTGAACGTGCCAAACAGGTTCCAAACAGAGGAGCATACACCGACTTGGTGGACATCTTTGAGTTTGAAAAGAAACACCAAACCCCATTTACACCAAATATTCCATTGCTTTATGCGCTAAACAAACGAATGGATCTTTTGCTTGAGGAAACCTACGATAAAGTTTACCAACGCCACTTGGATATGGCAATATACACTCAACAATGGGCAAAGAAGCATTTTGCGATGTTTCCCGAAGCAGGATACGAATCTATCACCGTTAGCTGCATAAACAATACCTTGGGCAAAAACGTCAAAGAACTCAACCAGAAACTCGCAGAGAAAGGTTACATGATTTCTGGCGGCTACGGCAAATTGGCAGAGAAAACCTTCCGCATCGGTCACATGGGCGAATGGAACCTCGATGGCATTAAGGAAGTCATTGGGTTAATTGACGAGATTTGGGGATTAAAGTGACTATCAAAATCCTCGTAAGTGATAAAATATTTGACGAAGGCATAAAACTTCTCGAGGATAAAGGCTACCAAGTCATGCGAGCATGGGATATGCCAAAGGCTGAGTTACCCAAAATCATCGCTGATTATGATGTGCTAATCGTTCGGTCAGCAACCAAAGTGAAGGGGGAACTGCTTGACAATGCCAAACAACTCAAAATAATTGGTCGGGCAGGCGAAGGATTAGACAATGTGGACTATGAAAAAGCCCAAAAAATGGGCATCAAGCTGGTGAATACCCCTCATGTTTCATACATAAGCGTTGCAGAATTAACCATCGGTTACATGTTGGCTTTGTCACGAAATATCGTGCAGGGCACAACCAGTCTACGTGAAGGAAAATGGGAAAAAGAGGAATTAATCGGCAACGAAGTCAACGGCAAAACCTTAGGCGTCATCGGCTGCGGATACATCGGCAAAACCGTTGAACACTTAGCTACAGCCTTGGGCATGAAGGTGTTGCCTGTGGAAGAATGCGTTTACGACCGATTCGTTCCGCTCGGTGAAATGCTACCCCAAGCAGACTTCATAACAATCCACGTGCCACTAACACCCCACACGCGTCACATGATCTCAACCAAAGAGTTCAACTTAATGAAAAAAGGAGTTATGCTAATCGACTGTTCCCGCGGTGGCGTCGTGGACCAAGAAGCGCTCTACCAGGCCCTTGTGTCAGGAAAGGTGGCTGGTGCAGCATTGGATGTTTTTGAGGAGGAACCGCCAAAAAACAACAAACTACTCACATTAAACAACGTGATTGCAACGCCCCATATGGGTGCGCAAACACATGAAGCGCAACTAAAAGCCAGCATACAAATAGCTAAAGCCGTTATTGATGCGCTCGAAAAAATGTGAGCTGAAACGTTTGGTTGACATCCGACACTTCAAAGCCATACGATATACAAAGAAAGCTGGCAGCCCAGAAGATTTGATAACACAGCCATACGACAAAATAGACACTGAAATGCAAAGAAAATATTATGCCAAGTCGCAATATAATTACTGCCGCTTGATTCTGCCCTTAGAAAAAAACAAGTACCAAGTCGCAAACGAACGCATCACACAATGGCTAAAAGAGGGCATAATGGCAAAAGAAACTCAACCAGCGATTTTTGTTTCTCGTCAGGAATTTAGCTTAGACGGTAAAAAATACGAGCGTACAGGAATAATCGCAGCTCTAAGGCTTTACGCATACAACGAAAACAGGGTGTTTCCGCATGAAGGCACCTACAAAGCACCTAAAGCTGACCGCTTAATCATGCTGCGAACTGTCCAAAAAGACCTCGAACCCGTTTTTTTAATCTACCAAGACCAAGAAAGAAAAACCATCGATTTCTTAGAAGAAACAGCAAAAACCAAGCCATTAATCCAAGTTACAGATACATTGCAAGTTAAGCATACAGTTTGGATGATAACTGAGCCAGAAAAAATCAATCAGTTACAGGCGTATCTAAAGGCTAAGACGATGGTGATAACGGATGGACACCACCGCTATGAGAGCGCGTTGGCTTACCGAGATGAGATGCGAGGCAAAGGCAACTGGACAGAAGACGATGCCTTCAACTTCCAAATGAGCTACCTTGTACCTGTTCAAGAAGAAGGACTAATTGTTTTGCCAACGCATAGGTTGCTGAAAGATTACAAGCTAACCGAAGATTTAGTGCACGCCTTCAAGTTTTTCTTTGACCTGGTAGAAGTTGAACCCGAAGTTGATGCTTTAGAGAGTTTTCTTAAAAACCATACTAATGAACATGCTTTTTGTGTATATGATGGTTCAAAAGCTTTTGGTTTGTTGTTGAAGCACGATAAAGCTGTCTATGACTTCGTAAATGCTAACGTTTCGAAGGAAACTAAAATCTTTGACGTAGTTATCCTAAGAGACATAGTTTTTAGGTTTATCCTTAAAACTGGTGAATTAAGCATGGATGAGAACATTCTCTACGTGCGTTGGGCTAAAGAAGCTGTAGAGAAAGTTGACCATGGAGAAGCTAGCATCGCATTCTTAGTTAACCCGATTAGCGCCAAAACAGTTGCAGAAATAGCGCAACAACATGAGCTCTTGCCTGAGAAAAGCACGGATTTTTATCCAAAGCTGGTTTCAGGTTTGATGATGATGGATATTTCTGCTAGCGAAAAACTCTGAGCAGCGGTTCTGTTTTAGCGCTTTCTTGATGAAAACTATTATAAGTAATTTGATAGAAAACTGAAAGTAAATTAGAAAAATAAGAGGAAAAAGAAATGACTGAATCAGAAAAAATTGCAATACCAACTCCAATTACACCAACAAAAAAATATGTTGCTGAACTGATCGGAACAATGGTTTTGGTGTTGATGGGTTGCGGCAGCGCTGTCATTGCGGGTAACGCTATAGGTTTCTCAGGGATTTCTTTTGCTTTTGGTCTTTCGGTGGTAGCTATGGCTTACACGATAGGCACAATTTCCGGTTGTCACATTAACCCTGCAATTTCAATATCAATGTTGGTTGCAGGAAAACTAAGTGTGAAAGACACGGCGTTTTATGTTGTTTTTCAATGCATAGGTGCAATTATCGGAGCAGGCATACTGTACACGATAGCAATGGGGGGTCCATCGTTTAATGCTGCAAATTTGGGCCAAAACGGCTATGACCTTGCGTCTCCAGCTGGTTATACCATGGCATCTGCGTTAATTGCTGAAATAGTCTTGACTTTCATTTTTGTACTCGTAGTTCACGGTTCAACCAGTGAAAAAGCGCCTAAAGGATTCGCAGGCTTAGCAATCGGTTTAACCCTTGTGCTTATCCACCTTGTTGCAATACCCATAGATGGTACATCCGTGAACCCAGCACGAAGTTTAGGACCAGCAATCATCGCTGGCTTAGCAGACACCACAGCGCTAAGTCAACTTTGGCTATTCATCATTGGGCCAATAATCGGCGGAATCTTGGCTGCTCTCGTTTGGAAAATCTTCAAGCAAAAATAAACAACAAAACCCTTTCTTTTTTGTTTAAAATAAATATTTTTATTTTATGAATTTTGAGGCGTGTCTTTTGAAGCGTTTCTTACAAACGAGGCTGCAAAAATGGTAGGTTTCACCATCATAAGAAATTTTGAATTTAGCTGTGTTCTCGTCTAGAACCATTCCGCAAACAGGATCTCTAAATGACATTACTTTCAGGTAACCCTCATCCAGAAGATTCTACTTTCTGCCTATTATGGTTAGTGGTGCAGAAAGCTAAACCTCTGGGAAAAGCGAACTGCGAAAAATCATGGTCCTTATTTAGGGCAGAACAACTTCGTAGAAGCCCTATTTTTGGCAAAAATAAAAAAGAAAAAGGAAATGGTTTTTGTAAATGTTGATTTTATGATCGTTTTCTTGAAAACTACACAATAACGATTGTGGCTATCGCGATTGCTACAATTATCCCTGCGGTAGCGGGCAACAAGTACTGATCAGCTAAAGATGCCGGTGCTTGTGTCGGTTAGTGATTCCTATATCTTTATAAAACTAACTTATTTTACAAGCAAAAAAACCATGGAAGGATCTAATCCGAATAAACTTCGACTTACCCATTAGGCATAACCTTATTTTTGAAATTTGAGATCTTGTGCTTAACTCTTGGCAAGATACCCGCTATGAACCTGAATATTTAGTCATGTATGGACCAGTAGAAAAGATAAGCTTTGGACATAAAGAGATGAAAATGCAAAACACTCCATCTGACCTAAAATATTTTTAAATACTAAAGATTCAATATAAGCGAATTATTTTCATACTGCATTTAAGAAATACTTGGAAGGCGCATTAGAATTCAAAAGAAACAAGTTAGAATAATCACTGCTGCAATAATAGTTTTAATGATATTGATTGTTGCAGGTGTGTACGTGAATTATCACACCAGAAATGCTTTACAAATTAACCAAAATAGCAACTCAACAGTTGTTGTTAATAACAGTACTATAACTGAAGAAAATAATACAATAACAACTCCGCAACCAAGTATTTCGCCAACTCCAAATCATACAAGTTATCCATTAATTGAGTTAACGCCAGCGCCTACATCGAATTTGCCCGATGATTGCTTGATAAAATATTTAGAGACAAACAGAAGCTACGATAAAGATGCAAACCTAACTCAAATAGTGCTCTACATAGAGGTAATTTCAGATATGTCCTCTCGCAGAACATATGTACTGTATGAAAACAACTTTTTCTTAAAAGAAAATGACGTAGCAATAGCTACTATAAACAATAATGTGACAAGTGAGGGAATATTGGTAAGTGAGGATATTAAACAGACATCTTATATTACCATTAAAGTGTCAGGCAATTACACGAGTAGCAATTACGAATTAGCGTATGAAAACTTCCCGCCAATACTTGTAAACTGGAAAAAACTATAGATTTCTTAAATTATGTAAAAATTGTGTCAATTGTAGAACAAAAGAAAAAAGGATATTGTTTTGTGGTTGCTATGTCTTTATTGACGCTTCCTCAGCATCATCATTATTAAACCGCCGATTACGGCGATTGCTGCGATTATGGCTAATGTTGAGATTGCAAAGTACATTTCAGTCGGAGGCAAAGCTACTTGTGGTTGTTGTGTTGGAGTTGGAGCTGTTTCGCCAACAGATAGGTATGTTGTTGAAGTCGATGGGTAATATGACTTAGTGCCTGCGAAATCTGCGATTATTTTGTAGTTTCCAGGAACTTCAGGGGTAAATGCTAAGCCATAATTGCCATTCATGTCGCTTGTGGTTCTGCCAATCTCATAGAAGTTGTTGTTTGGATCGAGCACGGAAAGCACTACTTCAACACCTTTTGCTTCGGCTGGTCGTCCTTGTCCTTTGAACTTGTATTCCATCCATGCCTGCATGTCTTGGTCAGCGATTGCTGGAGTATCTTTTAGGGTAAACTGCATTTCATTGTTTATGTTGCGTCTGCCGGTAGCAGTTTGGTCTGTGACTGTGCCTTGGATCATTATGCTGTCGCCCTGTGTTGGGACTATTTGTGGTGCAGAAACTGTTACAGCGCTTGGACCTTTGCCATATGCGTATACTTGACCATCATACCAGTTGAAAGCCACTAGGATACCGTCTGCTACAGCCATTTCGGTTCCCCAATTGAGGATCTTCCATATTTCGGTTCCGTCTGTTGCGTTTATGCAGCGCAAACCTGGTGTACGCCACAATGGCGTCGAAGCTGAGTGTTCGCTGCTACCTACGTAGAGTTTTCCGTCAGCAACCATAACACTGCTTGTAACTGCATTGCCGTAGGGAGATTCTGTGCCTTGACCTGTAGCGACGTACTTCCATACTATTTCACCTGTCCTGAGGTCATAAGCTGGTAGCGTTCCGCCTGCGCGGCTGTATGATATGAGCTTACCATCGTAGATTACGTGGCTTAAACCATAGTAGTGCAACTGTGGTTCAGGGTCACTCTTCCAGAGCAACTGCCCTGTCTTCATGTCGTAACCCCATCGTGTCAGCGATCTTTCGTCGTCAAAGAGAACAACGTCGTATTCTGGGACAACCTCTGTCATGCCGATTCCTGCGGTGAATTGTGCGGCTTCCACATCTGCAAATGGCGGGGTAAATGATGTTTCCCACAGTTTTTGACCTATCTGTCCTGGTTTTAGACTAATAGCCATAAGCCAGCATGGAACAACTCCGTTCGGGTTGTTTAGCCCTTGAGTTCCGAAGATTATGTATTCGTCTTCACGTACTGCTCGAATAGTAGCGGTTTGATTTGACATTGCATTCCTTGGTCCCAGTATGCTGGGTATCGATACGTTGATTGAGAAGCCTGTGTCTCCGTCATGGAACGCGTTTACGTTTTCGCGCCAACGGAATCCGTAGTCAGCGTGGCCTCCCCACTGGGGTCTCCATTGCCAATAGTAGGTTCCATCGTCTCCTGCGACCATGGTTTTGATTTTAGAAGAGTTCCACATTGTCAAGTAGTAACTTGGGTTAGCAGTTGTTCCTTTATTAACTGTGTTGTAGATTGTTATGCTTCCGTCTTTGCCGTAGACTTGTGTACCGGTTGCTGATACGTTTGCTACATAGGCTACTCTGTTATTTGTGTATGCGTCGATCATTTCCCAGGTTTGTGTGCCGGATCGTGTTGTTAAAGTAACGGTTTCATTGGTTGTTCCCGGATATGGTTGTCTGGTTACGGTGGTAGGCAGTTTGACTGTACTTGTTCTCCATAGGTATGAAAAGCCTCCGTGTTGGTTTGGCGAGTTGTACAGGTAGATTTGACCAAATGCAGGTTTCATTGCTTGCATGTCTTCAAAGAGGAGTTCACCTGTGTATAGGCTTAGCCCAGCCCATCCATAGACATCACCGGGGTTTCCTTCTCCCCAGTGTCCAGTATACTGCGGGATGTAGTGAATTATGCCGTCTAGGATTATGCTTGGGCTGAAAGTAATGTCTTGGTAGTGGTTGAGTGTGTAGGGCTGGTCAATAAATCGTTCGTCCATAATGCTACCTGTTGGGTAGTGCTGTCTTGTCCATAGAATGTGAGCTGATTCTGGGGCTGTACCATAGCCGTAGTTGCGTGTTGTGCCGCCGGAGCCACCAAAAGGCAATTGGTTCGAAGCACCACCCAGCCATTGTCCCGCAAGCACAAACCATGAATGGCTTGGACCGGAGATTGGGCGAGCCCAGTAATCATCTGGAAGTGGCGCTTCTGGCCATTTAGCTATTAGGTCGGTTGATACCATAAAAGGGTCTTCTGGACTCTCGGATGGTGGATACCATGTTTTTGTAGTGGTTGTGTTTTTCCATGTTCCAGGGAAGTTTGCTCTCAAAGAATAGTTACCAACCTCAGTAGGAACGTAATTGACATATCCGCCACCCACCGGGTCAGAGTACGCAATGTTAAAGACTTCTTCGGTTCCGTTAGGCGTTGTTACTGTCATTGTAACACCGTACCATCCAGCTCTTCCGCTAGGGCTACTGATATTGCCAGATTGTTCTCCTATGTCTGGGGGCATTTGTTCAGTCCAAAAGATGAGAGGCATCGCTTGACCGACCGCTCCAATTGGCTGGGCAGTAACGTAAATATTAGTTGCTAGGGTTCGCACAGTTTGTGCACTTGTTGTTGGTAAAGCAAGAAGTGGAACAGCAATTGTTAACATTAGAAATAATGCAATCAAAGAAGCTATATTCTTATTTTTTACAATTTTCATTTTTTTTCTTTCCTTTGTATTTTAGAGCGAGGACTAGCTTTTGAGATGCAATCCTCACTCGACCAACAATTTGGGTGATGTTATCTAATAAAATGTAGTAAGAAGTCCTTCCGACCGACAACAATAAAAAGTTATTATGCAACTAACAAACAGTCTTAAGGGGTATATATTTGGCATCGGTAGAACTCGGAGAGAAAACTCTTCGCGAACTTGGGCTTACTTTATCGCAAGCAAGAGTGTATTTAGCGCTTGTAAGGTTGAGTAGATATTCAACGGTAAAAGCCGTGAGCGTTTTTTCAAAAGTTGCACGGCAAGATGTCTACAGAACACTGACAGAACTTCGTGAGCTTAGCCTAGTTGAGATGGTGATAGGTAACCCTGCACTATTTATGGCAATTCCGCTGCAAGAGACAATAGCTATAATGATGGAAAGAAAAAATCAGAGAACACATGAGTTGCTTGCTGAAGCATCTGAACTGATCAAGGTTTTCGCTTTGAATGAAAACTCAAGGTTTCACCAGGAGAATCATCAATTCATTTTGATACCCAAGAAAGAAGTGCTTATTTTTAGAATACAGAAAGCAATTGAAAGTGCTCAAGAAAGCATTCTTATTATTAGTCCTTGGCGCGAGTTAACTCAATGGTTGTTTAACTTGAATGAATCATGGGAACAAGCTCTAAAAAGAGGTGTAAAAGTAAAGTGGATTACAGAAATACAGAAGGACCAGCAGCTGGTTGCTGAAATCACGCGTGCTTTAATTAGAGACCCCAACTTTACACTTAGGACAGAGCCTACTTCTTCCATGTCAAGATTTGGAATATACGATGGCAAAGAAGTATTTGTTACCGTTTCAAGTACACCTAACTCTACAGAATCACCGGCTCTCTGGACAAAAAACCCCGCCATCACGTTTATACTAAAAGATTACTTTGAGATCAAGTGGCAGCTTAGCGCACAATACAACCTAAACAAATTAATTGCATAGAAAAAGACAAAGATATTTGGAAACCAATATTTTCCTATAGTGTTCGTTTAGTCTTCTTCTGCGTCTTCTTTAGCTAACTCTACTGATATTTGGTCGTCATGGCTGATGGCGTTTTTGCGTGTTTCTTTCTTGCTTGGACCTTCATCTTCTCGTCCTTTCATGAAGCCTTCTTCAGCAGCGGTAATTTCATCGTCGTCTAGCATTTGTTCTCTTTCTTTTGAGTTGTATATGTCTTCTGTTTCCTCTGTTGTGTCTGCTTTTGGGTCTCCAGAATAAAAGTGCGGTAGGGGCTTTTTTTTGGCTTTACTCATTTTATTTCTGCATCTCGATTTTAAGCGTTCAAGCTTATGATTTAAGTCTGATTCAACTTGCCCTTTAATTGCTTTTATTACTATGTGATTGGGCTTTGACAGTCACAAACAGTTGGATTGAGGAGTTTAGCGGCTAAAACGCAAATAAATGGACCAGTCAGGCAATAGTTTTTATGTGTTTTAATTCTCCTTATTGCAAAAATAGTCTAATTTGAGGGAAAAGCGGTGTTTTTTTGCTACAAAGAACATTTTTATTGAAAAAACTTTGATTTTCAATGTGCCTTTTGCTTGAAATCTTGCTAAACCTTTTTATACACGCCCACACATTTTTGGGACTGTCACATTAATCATGCTATCACCAAAGCTTCTGAAGCTTTTAGAGACATCATGAAAAAATCCTGTGGCAGAAGAACAAATAAGTATGCAAATTCAATCATTTAAGGACTTGCCATTATCAGGAGAAGTCCTAAAAAGTATAGAAGAACTCGGGTTTGATAGTCTTTTTCCAATTCAAGCTCAAGCAATAATTCCCTTACTCGAAGGCAAAGATGTCCTCGGGCAAGCACAAACCGGAACAGGAAAAACAGCTGCTTTCGGCGTGCCAATGGTTCAACGTTTAAACCGTGAAATCCGCGGAGTCCAAGGACTAATTTTGGTTCCAACCCGCGAATTAGCTGTGCAAGTTGCTGAACAAATGGCGCTTTTTGCGAAATACGCTAAACTGAAGGTTTTAGCTGTTTACGGTGGAGAATCAATCAACAAGCAAATCCACGCGTTAGCCAGCGGAGTCCACATCGTTGTCGGCACCCCCGGAAGGCTAATTGACCTTATGGAAAGGCGTGTTTTGAATCTTTCATCAGTGAAGATAGTTGTTCTTGATGAAGCTGACCGTATGCTTGACATGGGATTCACTGAAGACGTTGAGTTCATTCTTTCAAAAACCCCCAGAGACAGGCAAACAAGCCTCTTTAGCGCAACCATGGAACAATCAGTCATGCGTGTATGCAACAAATACATGAAGAACCCAGAGAAAATCTTTGTCAGCAAAGACGAAATTGCCCTAACCCAGATGAAACAATACTACACCATCGTCAACCAAAACGGCAAATTTGGAGCACTCTGCGATATCCTACACGATGACCGCGTCGACAAAGCAATCATTTTCTGCCGAACACGCAGAGAAACCAGCAAGCTATCCGACCAACTCTACCGCAAAGGCTGCCGAGTACAAGCGCTTCACGCAGGCTTCACACAAGCGCAGCGAGACCGCGCAATTAACGACTTCCGTTGTGGACGGACAAACTTGCTAGTAGCAACTGACGTTGCCGCAAGAGGCTTAGACATAGAAGGCATTACCCACATAATCAACTATGATGTACCAAATGATGCACCAGTTTATTTCCACCGCATCGGCAGAACTGCACGCAAAGGCGAAGATGGAACAGCAATTACACTGGTAAGCTATGGCGAAATGTCAAACTTTAACAACATCAAATGCCTAACGAAGACCAAAATCGAAGAAATCAAATCCTCAACCGCTGCAAACAACGAGTCGCCAATTCAAAGTTTCTACTAAAAAACAAAGTTTTTCTTTGTTTTCTTTTTTTTACGTTTTATAGGGTTAATTCATTAAGACTTAAAAGAACATCAGCTCTTAATGTAGAGCTATGAATAAGCTCTTAGGAAACCTTATTCACGGCTTAGTCGGGTTCACAAACAAGAGCTTGATAAAAAACCTCATCGTCATCACGCTATGTATCATGTTTCTTTTTGTTCAAGTCTTTTTTCCATATCAGTATTATGCGTCAGCGGACAAGAACGCGAATTCTTCCTTTCAAGTTGGAATCCACTATGTCTACGAACAAGACGAATTGGACCAAATTTACGGTCAAGTCACGCGCATTCACGATTTAGGCTTCAAAGTTATCCGCATAACTCTTGAATGCAACCCCCTTGAATATAACGATCCGCAAAACCAAAAATTAGATGTATTATTTTCGGCAACTGGCAATTATGGTTTAGCTGTGGCGTTAGTAATCAAGAATCTTGAAGTAATCGATAAAGTGGATTATTATCTTAACCGTTGGGGAAGCCACTTCAGATATATTCAAGTTATGAATGAACCAGAATTGTCTTCTACGTGGTCTGTTGGATCAATATTTACTGACGATGAAATAATCACCAATTTTGAGCGTTTGTACTCAACTGTTGCAGCTCACAATCTTTCAGCTCAACTCTACACTAACTTTGGAATCGGCTATATCCTAAGAAGCAATGTGCCAATTGAACTGAGCAAAAAACTCGATTTCGTAGGCTTAGACATATTCATGGATTCATTTCTTGTGTTGTCACCGCACTTTATTCAAAACCTACAGAAAATAACCAACAAAGACGTAGTTATAACCGAGTTTGGAATGTCAACAAGCAATAGCCAAACCCAAAGTGACTTCCTCATCAAAGGACTTAACCTCTTCAAAAACATGGGACTAAAAGGCTGTTGGCTGGTTTACTGGAACAGTGCATTTGATAATTATGGAATCCGTGATAGACCAGCAGAACAAGCTGTAGGTGATTGGATTGCTAAAAACGCTAACTGAAAACCGAGTCTTTAATCATCTGCGGAATTTGCGTTTAGTAGAGAAACTCTTGATCCAAGGCGTAGTCTTAGCCATCGTATTAGTTGTTATTCAAACGACAGTTGGAGGATGCTCGGCAGTCTTTTATGTCCTACATGCCGCCAATAGGCTTTGTCCTTTTAATGCTCACAACAGTACCTTATTCAACCGATAATGATAGGCGTCTTAAACATCTTCATAATCAACACCCTCTACAAAACCAAAGGGTGGCAAGTGGGTTTCTGGTTAAACGGCATATTTCTGCTTCTCACATTTTCCACAATCAACCTTGTCTTGCAAACTGCCTTAAGTTTACCCTTTTCATACATAGCGATAATCGATATTGTGGTGCTGGCGTTTCCGTTTGGGTGTATAGCAAGGTTCAGCAACGGCGGATGGAAAAAACCCATAAATTGACCTATTTTTTGCTGCAGGAACAGGATAAACAGCATCCACAATCTGGTTTGTGCGTAGTTTCTAATATGCTGCAAATTTGATTCGGGACGTTGACTAAGACAAAAATTTAAGCGCGCCATAAAATTGGCAACATATTTCTACTTGAAAATACTTATTCTGCTAAGAAGCGAGTAAGCTTGATTATACAGGTTAAATGATCCAGGAGGCATTTTACTGAGGCGAATTGTTGTTGTTTTTCTTGCAGTTCTTGCCGTTATCATTATTGTAGCTTCCATTTATACCGCAACACAACTACTAAACACTAATCAGAGATCGTTAATCCATAAATCAGGGTTCCACGTTGGCGTTTCTTTCTGCGGCAACACTACTGCCGAGGCCAAACTTCTAATTGACAGAGTCAAAAGTTACACTAACCTCTTGGTGGTGCAGTCTGGTCCGGTCAGTATTAATGAAACCGCGATTAATGAAATAGTTGACTACGCTGTAACTTCAGATTTGGATGTGATTGCTTATTTTGGCTACTTTAACCCAGCGTATCCATGGCAAATTCCCTGGCTTGACTATGCTAAACAAACCTGGGGCAGCCGCTTCCTTGGTATCTATCTTAACGACGAACCCGGTGGACAAACAATAGATGCCAACTGGACGCGTTACTTTAACCAAATAAGAATCCGCAACACCTCCGAGTATTATTCACACACGCCAATAGTCGAACTTAACCTTGCCATTAACAGCTCATCAACCAGAGATTACAACAACGCAGCTGTTCACTTTCATGATGCAATAGAAACAGGATTAGAAATAAATGAACTAAAATCTCGTTCAATCTCAGCGTTTACATCAGACTATGCCCTCTACTGGTTTGATTACTTAGCTGGGTATGACGTTATTTTCGCTGAGTTCGGCTCCAACCACAGCATTCCTCAAACCATTGCATTGGCAAGGGGCGCAGCAAGACTTGCAGGATAAAACTTGGGGCACTATAATAACCTGGACCTATGACCAACCTCCATACTTGGTGGATGGCACTGAAATGTTCAGCGAACTCGTTACCGCCTATGAGGCAGGAGCCAAATATGAAGTAATTTTTGATTTCCCACAAATTCCAGGGAATCCTTATGGAATCTTGACTGATGAGCATTTTTTGGCGTTGGAGAGATTCTGGAACAAAATACCAAAACTTAACGTTAACGATCAACCTGAAACTGTTTTGGTTTTGCCCCGTAATTACGGCTGGGGTATGAGAAATCCAGGCGAGCCGATTTGGGGACTCTGGCCGCCTGATGGAAATTCAACTCGAATTTGGGATATCACACAAAAACTTGTAGCCAAATACGGTACCAGTTTAGACATTATCTATGAAGACCCACAGTTTCCTGTAACTAATGCAGGCTACAAGCACGTGTACTATTGGAATCAAACGATTTAACAGGGTTTTCAATTCGCTTTGGAAGCTTTTTTTTGGGCAGATCCAAGTAGGTCTTAAAAATTGATGTTTGTAATAGGTGTGGCTTCACACTGTTCTTGATTTTATTAATTGATGTGTTAGAACTTGCCGGCTTGAGGTAATTAGGGGATTTGAGTTAAGCTTTAATTGTGATACAAGAAAATAGTGTTAAGGCATCAAATGGATAGAAGCCAAGCAATTTACCTATTAAAAGAAATTTATGACAAAATCCCAGACCTCTTTCCTCAGATAGTCAATTTAATAGAATCTAAATCTAATCACCTCCCTTCGCCATATTATAGCGTCTATTTTAAGGGACTATTTGGTGACCAATTTGAACAGGTAATAAAAATAGTAAAACAATATCGTTTAATAGTTAAAGTGAACGAAGATGAATTAACAATTTCTTCTCCCACTACTAATACAACATGATATTTCAATCAATTAAAATCCTTTACTTTTAGCGTATATCCTGAGATTTATGTGTCCACAATACTCTTATTCCATTTCCGACAATAAGATAGTGAGGGTTTTGGATGGTTAACTGTCCCAGCTGTGGTAATGAAGTTAAAAAACATTCAAAGTCACTGAAAAATCATTTTTTTAGTATCGAAGTTTTTAATTGCGAAAAATGTCACACAAACTTCAAGGTCACATAATAACCGATTTCTTAATTATCAACACCTTACGCGTTAGATCCCGTTTTATTGTTACAAAAGTCCAAAGACAATAAAGAAAAAAAATGACTGTAAGAAAAATTTAATTTTGTAATTATCTCCTAAGTTCCAAAATGTGGCGGGCTTGTCCGTAGAGGGTGGGAAAGATTTGATTCCTCGACACCTAACTTAGCTGGTTGTTTTTCTCTCTCGGATTATGAGGCGCATATATCTGCAGACAATTTATAATGCCGAAGCAGATACCTACTATTCTTGGCGGTCTATTTGGATGAATGCAAAAAGCGTGCTTGAACTTATCGGCAACACCCCATTGGTTGAGATAACACGATTGAATCTAAATCCTAACCTTCAAATTTTCATCAAACTGGAGAAATATAATCCCGGCGGCTCTGTCAAAGACCGAATTGCCAAATACATGATTGAACAGGCTGAAAAATCAGGGGAGCTAACAAACGGAAAAACGGTGATTGAACCCACTAGTGGAAACACAGGCATCGGGTTAGCTTTGGTTTGCCGTGCCAAAGGCTACGATTTAGTTTTGGTTATGCCTGAAACTATGTCGTTGGAAAGACGCCAAATTCTTATCTCGTTAGGTGCCAGGGTTTTGCTCAGCGATGGCTCCAAGGGAATGGATGGAGCAGAAGATTTGGCTCATGAAATAGTCAACAGAAACCCAGAGCAGTACTTCCTGCCAAATCAATTTGCAAACGAAGCAAACGTTATGGCTCACTACGAAACTACAGGTGAAGAGATTTGGAAAGATACCAACGGGCAGATCACACATTTCTTCGGTGGTATCGGTACCACCGGTACGCTTATGGGCGTTTCAAAACGGCTCAAAGAGCACAACACAAATGTAAAAGTTATCGGAGTTCAACCTGAAGTTGGCACATCAATTCAGGGACTAAAGGATTTGAAAACTCAGTATGTTCCCGCAATCTGGAACCAAGACTACGTCGACGAAGTACACTACGTCAATCCCAAAGCGGCAGATGACGCAGCACGGCTTTTGGCTTTGCAAGAGGGGCTTTTTGTTGGACCCAGCTCAGGCGCCATCTTCCATGTTGCTCTACAAAAAGCAAAAACGCTTTCAAACGGCGTTCTGGTCTGCATCGCTCCTGACGGCGGCGAAAAATACCTCAGCACAAATCTCTGCGACCCCGTTCTTTGTTTAGCATGCGTGAAAAAATACGGCATCCAATGTTCATACAAGAACGGAAGTCCAATCATAAAGGGAGACATCTCCTCTATAACTCAACTTCGCCCTAATCCAACAAAATAGATGAGTATTAGAGGCGGGCGGGGAGAAACTTGAACCTCCGTTGCAAGTGGAGATATTATCCGCATTTCCCGTTTTTTCACTCAAACAGTTGCGGAATTGGATGTCATGATACATGGGGCTATTCAAGAAATTATATTTGCTGAACAGATACGAAATGTTATTATTGTTGTCAGACTGCGCAGGCTACGTTAGGATAAAGTATTTGAGAACAATTTTTATCCGAGCAGATGCTATCTTGTTCTTCTATAGTTGTTAATGTGTAAGGGACGACTCACTGTGAACAGCAGATGTGAAGTATTAGTGATAGGAGCTGGCGTAATAGGCTGTGCCATCGCAAGAGAACTAGCAAAATTCAAAATCGAAACAGTGCTGTTGGAGAAGGATTCTGACGTCGGTTCTGGCGTTAGCAAAGGTAACAGTGGAGTCCTTCACACAGGTCTTTACTATCCGAGGGGGAGCTTGAAGGCTAAACTGTGTGTTGAAGGGCGACTGATGTTTCCAGAGTTGGCGAAGCAACTTGATGTACCCTACAAACTCTGCGGAAAACATGTAATTGCCCGAACAGAAGAAGAACTCGAAGACTTAGAAGGCTTAAAAGCCGTGGGGGAAGGAAACGGAGTCAAAGGATTAAACATAATCTCTGGAGAAGAACTTAAAAAGCGAGAACCCCACTTGGATGCCCTCTATGCGTTACATTCTCCTGTGGCTGGAATCGTTCCCCCTTATCTTTTCACAATTGCCTTAGCTGAGAATGCCTTAAACAATGGCGTGAAAGTTCACGTCAACACCCAAGTGTCAGCAATAAAACAAGTGAACAGCGGTTACAAAGTAACAACAAATCAGGGAGTCTTCCACGCAGACATCGTTGTGAATAGTGCAGGTCTATTCGCAGACAGAATCTCCGCTATGATAGGCATTGATAATTACAAACTCTATCCCTGCCGTGGCGAATATCTCATCCTTGACAAGAATTGTCGCGACTTAATCAACAGCATGGTCTATCCGGTGCCGCCAAAAATCGCAGGAGTCTTGGGTGTTCATCTCACACCCACATTGGATGGAAACATATTGATTGGACCTAGTGAAGAATTCATCAATGAGCGAGAAGATACAAGAACAACCAAAGAAAAGATTCGGCAACTAATTGAGGGGGCTAAGAGTCTACTTCCCTCCATTCCCCTAAACCAAGTTATCTACGGCTTTTCTGCAGTGAGGTCTAAGATTACTCCGCCAGAAGAGAAAGGGTCTCGTGACTTCGTCATCCAAGAAGACGTTGAAAACTTCATCAACATGATAGGAATGGAGTCCCCTGGTCTCACATCCTCTCCTGCCATCGCAAGATTGGTTGTTCAAATGATTAAAGCGAAAATGGATTTGGAGGAAAAAACAGATTTTAATCCTATTCGTAGAAGAATAACTCCTTTTAGTGAAGCATCAAGAAAAGAGCAAGCTTCTTTGATTAAAGTAAATCCCGCATACGGTGAAATCGTCTGTAGGTGTGAACATGTATCCAAACTGGAAGTCTTAGACGCGTTAAACAACCAAATTTCAGAGAAAACAATTTCCGCCGTGAAATATCGTACCCGAGCGGGTATGGGTAGATGCCAGGGGGGTTTCTGCTTACCCAAAATTGTGGAAATTCTAAAAGAGGAATATGGGCTGTCACCTGAAGAGATTAAGTTGAAGAATTTAGATTCGCCGCTGTTTATAGGTGAAACTAAAGTCCTGAGGGAGGGTAAGAAAAAGTGAGTGAGTTACCGTCTCAAAATATTGATTTGGTTGTGATAGGTGCTGGTCCAGCAGGACTAGCTGCAGCTATTAGTGCAAAGAAAAATGGCCTTAAAGACTTGATAATCGTAGAAAGGAACGGTTGGCTTGGCGGCATCCTTCCTCAATGCATACATGATGGGTTCGGTCTTGAACTTTTTAAAGAACAAATGACCGGTCCGGAATACGCTCAAAGATACTTAGATGAACTGAAGAAGTTAAAAATTCCTTATATGCTTGACAGTATGGTGCTTGAAGTCACGCCTCAAAAAAAGGTGTTCGTTGCTAGTCCTAAGGGGCTACTTTGTTTTGACGCCAAAGCCATAGTTCTTGCTATGGGGTGTCGTGAGCGAACGCGTGGACAGATTTACATTCCAGGAACAAGACCTGCTGGAGTGTATACTGCTGGTGTAGCCCAGAATCTCATCAACTTGAAAAATGTGATGGTTGGCAAAGACGTTGTTATTCTCGGTTCGGGCGACATAGGTTTGATTATGGCTCGTCGTCTTACACTGGAAGGCGCTAAAGTCCACGCTGTAGTTGAGATTCTTCCTCACACCAATGGTCTGCCGCGAAACATTCAACAATGCCTAATTGACTATAAGATTCCTCTTCTTCTCTTACACACCGTCACCGAAATCCATGGGCAGAATAAGGTTGAAGCAGTCACTATCTCTCCCGTAGACAAGGATTTGAAGCCAATAAAAGGAAAAGAACAAAAGATTGCCTGTGACACTCTCCTTCTCTCTATAGGCTTGATTCCAGAAAATGACCTATCAAAAAATTGTGATGTTAAACTCAGTCAAGTTACTGGAGGAGCTATCGTCGACGAAAATCTTGAAACTTCTGTGTCTGGAGTTTTTGCGTGTGGTAACGCCCTCCATGTTCACGATGTAGTGGATTTTGTTACTCTTGAAGCGGAGAAAGCGGGAAAAAGCGCGGCAGAATACGTTCTCGGAAAGATTCGAAAGGTGGAAAGAATCCCTGTAGAGGCAGGTAATAAAATTCGGTATGTTTTGCCCCAAAGCATCTGTCGTGGCGTTGACCTTGAGTTTTCGATTCGTGTAACCTGCCCCGGAGAAGATGTAGCTGTTGGGTTCTTTGATGGAGAAACGCTGGTAAAGACAAATAAGTTTCGTAAAGTTCATCCTGCTCAGATGATTAAGATAAAACTGAAGGGAAGCGAAACCAGCGCTGTTAACTCGCTAAAAGTTGAGGTTTTAAGGAAATGAAGAAAGAAATGATCTGTATCGGTTGTCCTATGGGCTGTTACATCACTGTAGATTATGTCGGGAAAAAAATACGTAACGTCAGCGGAAACCGATGCAAAGTTGGGCTGGAATACGCGGAAAAAGAGATTTCCAGTCCTGAACGAACCCTGACAACCACGGTGAAAGTGAAACACGGTAATCTTCCATTAGTTAGTGTAAGAACAAACAAACCAATACCTAAAAGCAGAATCTTCGACGCTATGACTTTGCTGGCAAAAGTTGAAGTAGAAGCACCCATCAAAATCCATGAACCAATCATCCAAAACATCTTCGATACAGGCGTTAACATAGTAGCTACAAAAAACATCTCAAAAAAAAGCTGACTTTAGTTGCTGGCGGGCGGGGAGGGATTTGATCCTACGCCCTAAAAGAGATTTCACCCGAAAATTCCATTTTTTTTGGATCAATTATCTTTTAACCTAAAAGATTAAACAATCAAGTTTTTCTCTGACTCTTTCAATAGTTGCCAAAAACACTTCTTTGTCCGCGTCTATTCCTGGTTTAAACCATTTCTTAAGTTGACCATCATAGTTTACAAATGCACATTTTAAACGCGCATTATGGTCAGACTCAACTGCAGAAGCGTAACCACCCTCAGGGCCACAATAAAAGTATCTTTTATCAAAACCAGGCTTCATCACCCAAGATTCAATGCCTAGAAAATCTTCAGCTTTTTCAGACTTATTTTTGTGGTTTCGAAATAGTTCTCTTGGAATTTGAATTGCTTCAGATTGTTCCTCTGAAAGCTTAATCAACCAAGCGAGTTTTCCAACTTCCTCTTTAGCGAATTGAAAGAGAATAACGGCATGGTTTATTTTGTTTGAATTAATTAGTATCTTTGCCGATTCAAGAAATGAAAGTGCGTTTTCTTTGCAGAGTTTCAATCCTTCTGGAAATTCACTTCTTCTGATATTTGAATTAGGTCTAGGCATGTTAGACTTATTTCTTATTTGATTGTTATAGATTTTTTCTATTTTTTTGTAGGGCACCGAGAGCTCCTATAATTCAAAATGGGACACTCCCCTCTTTTGCTTATTGACTTTTCCTTTGCTCCTTCATTGATTTAACTCGGGTGTTTTACCCAGAAATTTCCCGGGAAAATTTCAAAACCGCCCACACGCTGGAACCTTGTCCTGATCTGGGAATAACTTTCTTGAGCTTCGGATTTTCGGAAAAACTTCAATTTTTTGGTTTTTTGAAAGTGCTGCATAAATGATCTTATTACCTTTCGGGAAAAGGATACCTGCCTTGCAGGTTATTGAAAATTATTTCTTAACTTGAATCAGCTTGTCCCTTACCGCTTCAGCCACAAACTCTGCCCTCGAGCGGTATCCCAGAAGCTTCTTCTCCACGACTTCATCGCCAAGCTCGACAGGCAGTTGGGCATAGGCACCGATTAGTCGGAAGCTCACATATGGTAGGTGCAACTGATTGGAAACCAAAAAATATACACAAAAATTCCGAGTCATGGGCGTTTTGGGCGCAGTCGTCATGGCTTCGGGCATAACTTCTGATCTTTATTGCTCCCCAGGCTTGGGCGTCTATTTGTTCGTTGACGACTGGGAAAAAGCTCTCGCGGATTAGCCCGATCAGTGTACGCTGTATTCGGCATGAAGGTCTTCCGCCGATTGGGATATAGTAGGAAAGGCTTTTCAGGTTTTACCTTATCATCACAACATATAAAATGAATATTAATATTATTTGATTTACTCTATTGGGTCAATTCGTGAAAGGTCTTTGTCTACGTAATGTTTTGTGACTGCAAGGTCACAGTAACACACTGTTATTAACCGTAATTATCGTTAAGTGCAAAGAGGTTTCAAACATGATAAAATGGGAGTATGTCTCAATTGCTCTGGTAAAAGGAATCTTGGATGCCGGGGTCAAAACGCAAGAAGATTTGTTGAATAAATATGGTTTAGATGGATGGGAATTGGTTTCTATTGTTGCGCTTCAAATTAACCAAAGCTTTGAAGTTGTTGCTTATCTAAAACGCCAATTGAGAAGCGAAAGTGAACTTGCCAATAATGAACCGAAAGGTAATAGCTAAAAGAAATTATCGTTGCTTGAATGCAGAACAATCTAAAAGGGTTTTTGCAGCTAGATTGCCCATATGCCTCATGCGAGGAGTTCCAGGCTAACTGGCTTGCCCTTGCCTTTTACATAGGCTTCTTATAATGTAGTTATTAGGATTTGAAGAGGGACGGCTTCATTGTTTTTTGTCGATCCATGTTTTGACCGCTTCTTGGATTGCTTTCGATAAGTCGCCTTTTTTGCCTCCGAATTGCTCTACCGTTTTTAATCTGAGCTGTTTTTCGAGTTCGTCTGGAATGTCAACGCTTATGCGGCCCAAGTTAAGTCACCTGTTTTTGTTTCTGGAATAAGTGAGCAGGCAAATTTTGCTTGTTTCTTTTTTGTCCCTTCGAGTTCGCTTATTAACATAAGTACATATATGTATACGCGCTTATAAGCTTATGTGTTTAAATGTGTAAAATGCGTGGGGAAGAACCAGAGAATTCGAATGCGCCAAGGCCTTCCAAAAATTGGGGTATAGAGGGAGGAAGGTCTTCCAGGTTTTACTTTATCATCAGAACATATAAAATACAATAAATAATTTCTGGGTTGATTCTTTCTACCCGGGCCAATCGGCGACAGACCTTTGCCCTTTCATTGAATCAGTGATTTGATCTTCTCGAATATGTCCACGGGTTTTATCGGCGTTCCGCAGTATTGGCAGACGAGGACTTTTCCGGCTTCGGGAATGTTAACCATCCCATTGCAGTTGGGGCACTTGTAAGTTGCCATGATTAGACCGCCTTTTGCCATTATGTCCTTTAATGATGAAAAATCAAGGATGATTTGGATATTTGTTTTATCAGAATTGATTTCTCCTCTTAAGCATTTGTCGCGGTATTCGCTCTTCCCAATGTAACTTGAACATTGAGTAGCCATTGCGCCTAATTGTGTTAGTCTCTCTTCGCCAGCTATATCAAGAGCTATTTTGAATTTTCTGCATCTGGTATTGTTGTAAGCACCAACATCTTCATCCTCGACGGTCTCTGTCAATTCGTAATAGCCGCAGTTCGAGCAAACCTTTGGAATACTATTCCATTCCTCAACTAAGCACTCCCAATGCAAAGATTGACCATAAAACTCTGGATGGAATGCTTTTGTTTTCCATTGACGAGTAAATTGCATGAAACCAAACTTTTTGCCGCACTTAGCACAGTTACCCATATCTTTCATGCCCTTGAGTTTCTCTGCCTTATTGACTTATTTATTTTCTGCACCCTGAATATGTATCAAAAGAAAAGTCAGGACAACAAAGGCTTTCAATTTTTTAGGGGGTATAGCAGGAAAGGTCTTTCTGGTTTTATCATCAAAATCTATAAAAAATAATCAAGCCGCTTTTTTCTATTCCCGGCAACCGTTGGAAGGCCTTTAACCATAATCATGACGGCAAAACAATTCTACCGTCAAGTCGTATGATTTAAATGCAATAATCAAGAAAGAGAATCGAGGCCTGAGAAATGAGTTACTTGCGCAGCTTGGAGCATACTTATAACCTCATCAAAACTCAAATTCCAAAAACCCAAAAAATCGATTCGCTAGATGTTGTCAAGCAGGTTGAGGAATACCGGCAATGGTGGAAACCAGCGAAGGTCCGTGGCGGGCGGGGAGGGATTTGAACCTAAGCTCAAGTGGAGTCTATTTTAACGACACCCGCAAAACCCCCTTTTTTCTAAGTTTGCACATAAAAACAAAATGGAGGAATAAAATTGGAGAAAAAAATCATAAACTGCCCTCATTGTGGCAGGAAAATATCAAATAATGCTCTTGACAGAAAGAAACTGCCATCTGTAAAATGTCCTATGTGTGGCTCTTTTAAGTCTTACAGAGATGGATTTAGGTATACCAATTCTGCAAAAATTCAACGCTACCTTTGCCGTGATTGCGGCCACAGGCATTCATAACTGAGCTGGGGATGGGAGTTGAACCTGCTCAAAGTGGAGATTTCACCCCTTTGCCCTTTTTTTCTTTTATTGGTTGGGTGTAGTAGTTGACCGGTAGAAAATTTTTTTCTGTTCAACTACTTCTTGAATTAAATGGATGCAAGGTAGTTTCTATTGTATTCTTATTTTCTTTGTTGTAGGGAAGTGCTTGGGAGAGATTTTTCATGTTCCCGCCACCGTGAAGGTTAGTGACTTTAGAGGCTGTTGATGTTTAGGCGTTATTTTTTTATGGTTTAGTTCTTCTTGAGTCGCTTAACGCAATTCTTAAATTCTAAGATACCTAATGTGTATTAGGCGAATTTTTTATGGTTTTAAAACCAGACAAACCCAAAAGGCCTACCCTAGAGAAAGCCCAAAACCAGTACCTAATAACCTGGAGCATCCAAATAACTCCAGAAAACCTCCAGCAAATCTCAAGCCACCCCCAAGTCCTGCAAAAAGGACTCGACTACATAACCCGAACCACCAAACAAAACAAACTAAAAATTTATCGCGTCGCAGATTTAACTGAAGTCACTAGTTTCATTGGTTTGCCTGACCGTCCGCGTAATGCGGCTCGGCCTCATGGCATTGCAATCCTTGAAGCACCTTCAATCGAGTACGCAAGGAAGTTTATAGATAATTTAGTTGAGGGGTTCTCGTACGGTTTTGGAGATGTCTCCGTCAAAAACTACCTAGAATACGACATTAAAAACCTAATTGATGTTTCTTCTTTGGGGGGTCGATGATATGTCGGTTTTCACTGTTGTTGGAGATATGAAGTATGGTCAGATGGTTTTGCAGGCGTCTATTTTGCGGTTTGAAAAGAAGAGCAAACTAATCCTTTCGCGTTTAGAGAGAAATATGATCCCGCCCACTTCGCTTACTATAATGGTTGATAAGATTGAGATTGTGGATCGGGCTGAAATTACGTATGATTTAGATGGGGAGCCGGGGCTCGATCCTGACACTCCTGCTGTAACGCAGTTGGGGGTGGGGGCGGATGGAGCTGACGGTAACTCGCCCGCTGGTGAGGGTAATTACCCGCAAGCTGAGAACGGAGGAGATGGTGATCATGGAAAAAGCGGTCCAAAAGGCACGAACGCCATGCATGCTCCAGAGTTAGAAATCTTCGCTAGAGATGTGTCTCAAATACACCCCGATGCATTGACTATCAATTTTAAAGGGCAAGATGGCGCAAAAGGCGGTAAAGGGGGCAATGGTGGGAAAGGTGGCGATGGACAAAAAGGCGCTGCATCGCAGACTAGTGATTCGTGGTATGATGGAGATCAATGCGATCGTGAGCCGGGGAGGGGAGGCATTGGAGGCAGAGGTGGAGACGCTGGTTACCCTGGAAGAGGTGGTGACGGCGGTAACGGTGGTATAGTAAAAGTCTTTGTTGGCAGTTCATCTTTGCCCTTGGTTCAAACATGGAACTACATCGTAAAAGGAGGTAGAGGTGGAGATGCTGGTGACCCGGGCAAAAGGGGCGAAGGTGGGAAAGGCGGAGCTCAAGGTAAACAAAACGATCCGTGTCCCTCTCGACCTGAATATCGAGGTTCAGATGGTCCGCCAGGGTTGTCTATGGATGAAGCAGATCCCAAGTGGCAAACTAATTTCAAAGGAAAAGACGGCTATGATGGAGAAGCAAACCAGTATGAACTTACAGGAGTTCCAAACTAAGGAGGCTAAAGAAGCATGATCAAAACTCAGATTTTTACAGTACAAGGCAACACAGATGTGGTAGATGACGTAATCTTTTGTCGCAGACTAGAATTCATTGGCCCCCAAGCTCAACTTGTCATTAAACCCAAACAAGGCGCGCCTCTGGGTGCCCCGAGGATGCTAAAGATAATCACCGATGTGATTAGCATGACTTTAGCTGGAGGAGTTGGAGAAATCACATATAACCTTGATGGTGACTACTTCCCCGCTTATCAGTTGCCCTTGGGTAACTCAGGACTTGACCCCGAAACCTCGGCTAAAAATGGTGATGACGGTCAACCGAACTTCAATCAAGGACCTATTCCACCAGCAGATGTAGCATCCCCGAACTTTTTTGATCCCATAGACCCGCTTAACACAACAGCAGGAGCTTTTCCCAAAGCAAGAGACGGTGGAAACGGGGCGGCAGGCGGCAGAGGAGGAAAAGGAGTAAACGGTGCTCATGCACCTATGGTTGAGATTTGGCTTAAGCAAATCGACGGTGACTTAACCATTGATCTTAGAGGTCAAACTGGCGGCAAAGGCGGAAAAGGTGGTAACGGACAATTTGGTGGTCAAGGCGAAGATGGTTCAAATGCAGTTCCAGGCACTGAAGAATCGTGGATAGGAGTCCCCAACCCAGTTTGTATACAGCAAGCTGGATTGCCAGGCGATGGAGGAAAAGGAGGAAATGCCGGTTGCGGTGGAGACGGCGGAGATGGCGGCAACGGGGGTACTGTTAAAATATTCAATACTAGCGGAGTGAACTTGGCTAAGATACATCCTCAGCTTCAAAAGGGGGTTGGAGGCCCAGTCGGAGATGGCGGCAACCCAGGGAAAGGTGGTGCAGCAGGTGACGCTGGACTTCAGCTTCCACCATGCAAACCTGCTTTATCATCGCAAAATGGCGCTGATGGTTCACGATGCATATCAGAAGGGAGGAAAAGCGTATCTCAGCCCGGAGCGGATGGGGTAGATGGACAATACTTCACTCGCGTTGTAAGTAACATACCTCAATTACCTGGTCTATGGCCATAAAAAAGTGTGACCCAACTAATCTTGGGTTGCTTATTTCTTCTCTTTTTTAATATTAATTCCTGACTTTTGGATTTGATTAACAATTTGATCCTTAAATTTTATTGTGTCTTTGATTGATTCTTGAATTTTTTGACCTGTGATATCTCCTCCCATGATTGTTTTAATATCATCTAAAATTTTTGGGAGTTCGATGTCTATGGAGGTTTTTAAGGATTCTATGGGAACATAAAACGACGGTTTTTTAGACTGGTTAGCTTCATGAAGCACTGCGGGGCATCTCGCAAGAGAGTAAGCCCAAAACCTCAAGTAAAAATTAGCGTTGGCGAGGTCATTGTTTTTAATTAGCGCCGTTGCAAAGATTAGTCTATAATCGGTCTCAATGGGTGATAGCGTGTATGTATAGTGTCCCAGTGTCCTGTTGCTTACGCCGTATGGTTGTTTTCCCGCGCATTTCTGGGAAACCGCCATGTGGATTCTTTTAAGAGCGCTTATGCTAGGAGATGGATCAACATCCAAATGCAAATTGGTTTCCATGTCTGTTGCTAAGTAGGGGTTGCTGTTAGCGGTCATTTGTTTGAGTTTGGTGACGGGGCGGGTGAGCAAGCTCATGGTGCTTTGTTTGAGGGAATCGGCTAAGGCAACTATGTAGTTTGCGTGTGCGGTCTGCAAGAAAAACAGAGCTGCCGAGGGGAAATCGAGGTTTTTTTTGGCTTCTTCAAAGGCTGCATCGCCAAAACCGAGTTGATGTCCAATCCTGTGTTCCCAAACTGTTTGCTCGTATGTTTTCTGTTTTATGTTGTCGATAATTGACTGCACTGTCTCGGTCTGAACGTAGAGGGGTTCTGATTCAAGCAGTAGGTGCGGTAGGGTTTTGTAACTTGCCGCTTCTTCTGCGTTTAGCATCTTTGAAACTGGTACCCAGAGAACATCTATAAACACCCTTCCCTCATGGGTGTCGACTACTATTCTTTCAGGTTGCTCTTCTCGTTGGGTCCATATGGCTGTGATGTCTATGTCTGAGACGTCAGAGTATTCTGGGTCTATTAGCGGCTTGCGATGGAAAATTGCCAAAGCCTTAGGCTTCAGCTCCTGCATTATCTTTTGGGTTGCTTGTCTTAGCGCGGCTTCTCTTGGATGGGGGTAAGTTGTCATTGATTTCCCCTCACGTATTTTTTCGATTCAGCTAGCGCTGAAAGTGCTGTTGCAGTAGTGTAGAGTCTATTGTGGTCTTTGATGGCGGCGTTTATAGCTTTCCCGTCTGTTCGCCACTCTTCTTGCATCCAAGGGTCCTTCATAAACGGGTAGGGAATTCTCAAGATATGGTTTGGGTTCCAGCTTCCATCCGATAGTTGACTTTGTATAAGCCAACGTACCCCATCCGCTATCTTCTCCATGTATTTGGGGTTAAGTGTGAGCAGTAATGCTTTGATTGCGAGTGCGGTTGAGAATGGCCAGCTTTGCTCTTGGTTTAGGGCGTCACTCCAGCCGCCGTCTGTTAATTGTGTGCTGGTAATCCAGTGTTGCGCTTTACTCAGGGATTGTTCGTCTTTGGCGTCGCCTTTTTGTTTTAGTGCTTGCATGCAGTGAAGCGTAGCATAGAGTTTGCCGCTCCACCAGTACGGATTCCAAAAGCCTTCCTCGGCTTGTCCTTTTCTGATGAAGCCCAATGCCTCCTCAACTCCAACGCGAGAGCCGTTTTCCATCAGGGCTTGACAGGCAACTGCGGTAACACACATCTGAGAACTCGACCAACCGACAAACGAAATGCCTTCTCCAATCCTCATGAAGCGCGCGATTTCCTTTGGATTTGCATAAGTCCTAAAACCCCCGTCGAGCTTGCTTTGATGCTTCAAAAGAAAAGCTAAAGCATTTTCCTTGCTTTTGGAGTCTTGTACTTTGAGTTTTGATAGAAATCGTAGACACCAAGACGTGGAATCTGCATCCGAGGGAACGCCGGGTCCATAGCCCCATCCACCGTCTGGATTTTGCTGTTGAAGAATCTTCAAGGCTATTCCATCTAATTCCGTATTCTGCGCAAAGCTGTTTGCGCTAGAGATCAAGGCGTAGCCAACGTAGCCTGAAACCCAATGTATGCTTTCCCCTGCCAAGGTTAAAAAATCAGACCATAAACCATCTGATCGACGTTTACTTTGAATGAAAGTTCTGGCTTTAGTGAGAGCGGTCTCTGTTTCTTTAAGGTTTTTTTGAGAAGCCATTACTATTCATAGGATATTAGATAACAACGTATATGAGAATTGCTGGAAGAATTCCTTAGTTTTTTAGATATTTTCAGAGACCGTGACAGATTCTTGCATTGGAGTCTCACTACAAGTCAAGGAATGATGCTTAACTCTTGTCTGATTATAGAAGAAACAAAGAAGGAGTTATTCAAGTTCAGGCAAAAAGGCGGACAAAGCAGCGTATTTTAGTCGCATAGGCATTGGTAGTCGCAGTAGTTGCACTCCCAGCTTCCCTTTTTAGGCTCAAACGATGAAGCCTTAATCTTAGCAGCCATCTCAGCGATTTCTGCCTGCATAGTCTCTATAGCTTTTTGTTCGGGTTCAAAGAACACTTTCTCGTTGGAGCGTAAGAACCAGTGTCCCACCTTCAATGGATTATCGCCGGGAGGGATTTCTTTGACAGCGAGTGCGTAAACCAGCATTTGCATGTCTTTTTTGAGCTCATTTAGCGATGACCCCCCTTTTTACTTGCCGTGTAGTCCACAACAGTGAAGCCGGATCCATCTTTGTCGACGCGGTCGATTCGACCTCGAAGTTTGATTTCGCCAATTGAGGTTTCAAACCACCGTTCAATATCCTCAATCTCCGATTTGCATATCGCTTGCTCGTCGAGATTGAGGCAGGATTCGAGTTCGTGTGTGATTTTGGCGCTAACAAAGTTTTCAGAAAACGCAAGTAAGCTTGGTGTATAAAGTAAACCAAAAACGGGCGGGGATTGTCCGTGGCGGGCGGGGAGGGATTTGAACCCTCGACCCCCAACTTAGGAGGCTGGTGCTCTCTGCGGGAAGATATCAAAACAAAGCGGGAACCCCCTCTTTGAAGAGAACTCTTCAATCCGTACTGAGCTACTCGCCCACGCCAACAACCAAAACAACAGCTTAAACATAAATACTCTTCTAAAAGTAGATAAACTGCTCATACATTTAGAAGGCAAAGAAAAAAGCGAGAACACACAAATCGCAACAGAAAAAAATTCTTAAACTGATTTCTCAGAGAGCAAACCTTTGACAATCTAGGAGGAAGCTGAATTGGCAATAGCAAGATACAAATGTCTAAGTGGTAAACCCGCAAACAACTGCATACAAAGCATCAAAATGAATTACTTTATGTTTGCACAAGAGTAGTCAGAAAGCTGTTTTTTGGTACTCTAAGACCCAAAAAAACACTTCCAAAGCAGACCACTATGAAAAGTATTATATTCAAATCTATAATGTACTAGAAGTGGTGGTTATGTTTGGTTAGCTTCAAAGACCTTTCCGATAAATTTGTTATTTGTGCAGGCGGTTTTGACCTTGGACAGATTAATGGAGTAGAAATTAACGTTGATACATGGCAAGTTACCCATTTACATGTCAAGTTGTCAAAATCAGCATCTGAGGATCTTGGATTCAAGAAAAGATTCAGAAGCTCAACTGTATGCTTGCCGATATCTTTGGTTTCTAAAGTCGGAGACAACATATTACTAAACAAATGTCTTGAAGAATTAACCCGAAATCCCGAAATCTCAGAATGCAAATAACACAATAGAATCAAAATGATCATTCAGAGTTTTTACCTGTCAAGCAAAAACACCGCCGGTATCGAGTAATCCTCTATAAAGGGCAACCCCCTCGCATGCAAGAACTCTGTCAGTTACGCAAAAATAATGCTCCTTTAAGGATAAAATAGTGTAGTATTAAATCGCCCTAATTCGAGCTGAGTCCTTAGCAAACTTGTATCTTAAGCACTCATTAAAATTATCCTTGCACTTCTTTAATTGGCTTTCAGACAATTCAATTTTAATTGCATCACAACAGTTGTTATCAGTAAGGAAGCAACATTTGGGCATAGTTCGTATAAACCTATCGTTGCTTAAAACCTTAATCATTTACTAAGCTTCGCAAACTTTGTGAAATCGAGTTCGCAAAACTTGCTCTAAAATTGACAATTAACGTTGATGAATTTTTCAAAAAGCTATTAGAATGAATCTGCCGATGGAAGTAATTCAAGGAGTTAGAGAAAAATGAAAATACATATCTTAAAGCATAAACTACAGCGTGCACTTACGGTGACTTGAAATGGCGGACAAGAAATTTTATGGTGGTGTAGCATTGTTCCTCCTGCAACAGACGGAGAAAAGAAAAGAGGGAGAAAAGCATGCAGTTGATTCTGGAAGTTGAGGATATAACGTTTCTATCTTGATTAATTGACTTAAGAAATTACTAAGCCCTAAGGCTAGTGCTCTATCCGTACTGAGCTTCGAGGAAGCGCCACTTGGCGTTCTTGCTCGCCCACTTTTCCCGTCCAGCAGGTCAGTAAACTTATCGGGCGTTATAGCTGTAACGTTGAAGTTAGCGATGCTCAAGGCTTAATTAAAAAACTTTGATTATCTGCAGACGTTGAGTCGTATATAGGAACCTAAGAACTAATTTTGGATCGTAAACTTATCTTTGATGTTTTAACTTGAAAGCGATGAAGATTGCGAGACTGAGAAAAACTAGAGCTAAACTGCTAAGAAAGCCTGCAATTGCTCCATACCACCAAACGTCGGAGTCTAAGGAGAATGGTCCTTTGTAGAGGTAAATTACTACAACTCCTAAAGCTAATAAAAGCAGGATTGAAAGTAATGGACGATTTTTTTTAGTTGCAAAACCTCTTGCTAGATAAAGGAGCAATATTACAGCCGACGTTAGAAATAGACAACCTAAGAATCCTGCTATCGCACCAATCCAAAATAAATCTGAATTAGTGAAGAAATTAGCTTTAACCAAATAATATATGATAGCTGAAGAAGAGGCTATTAAAATGGGCATAAAGAGAAGATAGGCTGTATCCTTTCTATTCATAGAGTCTATTTACTTAATGTCCAATTTAACATTTTGAATGCAAGCTCCAAATAAGCTAATCAAAAGACGGCGTTCAATAAAACATCGTATAAGCAAAATAATCGCTTTAGAAGCAATACGTACATCCATAACGCACAATAAAACCCGAATTGCTCTAAAGATCCACAAAACTATGCGCCCTATCTTGTCTTTTTAATAGCCAAATTACGTTAGCCTTATCAACTTGATTGTTCCAATATATTATTGGTTATTTTTATGAAGGCGTACATGATTTTATCCTGCAATACTTTATCTTGCAAAGTTGGCGCTAAAACCAAAGTTTTGGATGAGTTGATTAAAATGGGCCTATCTAAGAAAGATATATACTTGCTTCTTGGCCCTGCTGAAGTGCTCATCCAGCTAAAGGGACTAAAAAATCTTGACGAATTCGTAAGCAAATGGTTCAATTCTATAAGGACAATAACTACTCAAGAAGCAATGGTTGACAAAACAGAAACTCTCATAGTTATCTCAGAAGGCAAATCATTCACCGAGGAACCCTATGCTTTCCTTTTCCTAAACACTCACCCTAGAAATCTTGAACTGGTCCAAGAAAAACTTCAAGCAATGCCTAAGGTTTTGTCAGCTGATACAGTCTTTGGACCCTACGATGTAATATGCGCCGTAAAGGCAAACGATAACAAAGACCTACAACAGCTTATTTCGCAAATACAAAGTGAGGTTCCACAAATTCAAGGATCGGCGACTGCAATCGTAGCTTCGCTATATTAGTAGAAGGCTACCTCGCAGGTAAGCCTTTTTTGCAGAAAAATGTGCTTTTGCAAGCTGACAAACAATAATATCTGCAGATTCGTTAAGGAACTCTATAAAGAAGCAATAAAGGCATCGTTAAAAATAACCCTTAAAATTTGCCAAAGAAATTATCTATTGTAGGAAGCTATATGGCATCGCCAAAGAAAGTATTCAAAACAATAGACGAATATATCGCTACATTCCCAAAAGATGTACAGGTTATTTTAGAAGAATTAAGACAAACTGTCCAAGATGCTGCACCTGGAGCTGAAGAGGTAATTAGCTATCAGATGCCAGCTTTCAAGCTAAATGGTATCTTGGTTTGGTTTGCTGCCTTCAAAAATCACATTGGGTTTTTTCCCAAAGTATCAGCTATTGAAGCGTTTAAAGAGGAATTGTCTGATTATGAATTGTCCAAAGGCACCGTCAGGTTTCCTTTGAATAAGCCGATTCCGTTTGGTTTGGTGAAAAAGATGGTGAAGTTTAGAGTTAAGGAAAATTTGGGTAAGTGACTGGTTGATGGGTAGTTTATTTTAACGCTGGCAGTGTTTAAAGCCTATTGCAGCTGCTTCTTTGAGCAGCTTGGTTACTTCAGTTTTTTGGGTGCCAAAGTTACCTACTGAGATGTGCCGTACGTTTTCGTTTGTTTCAGCTACGCCTCGTCTTTTAAGCTGATTTGAGTCAAGGCTTGCTCCCATGGCAAACTCTAAATCCACATGGTCTTGAAAGTGGCTTATCCAAACAAAATCTATATCGCCTATCTTGTAGACGATTTTTCCGTTCTTCACCAATTCTACGGTTTCTGGAACCGTGTTTTTGATTAGCGCACGTAGGTTTTGGATGGTTTCTTTTTGGGTTGGTTCAAGTTTGCCTAAAATTTCGTCTATTGTTCTTTGATTTACCATAAAAAGACCGCATATAGAAGTTTGTTTTGGAGATTTTTATTGCTTGCGGAAACCCTTAGAGAGTAAATTAGTCTTGCAGTAATTTTTAACCACTAGCTTGACAAAAATATAGGTTTAAAGAAAAGAAAAACAGTTTTGTTTGCGAGAAGAAAAGCCGGGTTGAGTCTAAACCCCACAGCAACACCGCCTAGTCAGAAGCTCTTACCAATTCGCATCCTTGATGTGATCTCAGCTGCGATTTAGCAGTGGCTTAGCGACCAATACTGCGTGTCACCGTGAAGCGTGTTCCTCAACCGGCAAAATATATCATTCTTTTGATGGAATATATTGTTTTGTTGTCACATCAGGGTACCAACAGAAGCAGCCAAACGGGGGACTGTTGAGTCATTTTGGTTGGTTCTAATTGGGATTTGATTGATTAACCTGATTGTTTTTGCTCCTAAACACTTTTATATTTCCAGTAACACTAAAATTTCAAAAAGTGTTACTGAAGGAAGTTAAATCATGCACATCTCTGACGGATTAATCCTAAACAACACTTCAATCATCTTAGCCATAGCAATGTGGATAATATCCGTCGGCATCTTGGCATGGTCTTGGAAAAAAGCACAGCAAACATATTCACGTTCAATAACTGCTCTGTTGGCAATATCAAGCGCATTCGTGTTTGCCGCACAAATGATTAATTTTCCGATAGCTTTTGGAACAAGCGGACATTTGATAGGCGGAACTTTCCTTGCCGTACTGCTAGGTCCATTTGCAGCTATCTTAAGCATGACTCTGGTTTTGAGCATGCAAGCCCTATTTTTTGCCGATGGAGGAATCGTTGCGTTTGGCATGAACCTCTTTAACATGGCAATCATCGGTGGATTGAGCTTCTTTCTGATTAAATTGCTGACTAAAAAAAACAAGAGCCAAAAATGGTTCATTGCAAGTGTTTTCATAGCATCATGGACTTCAGTGATGCTTGGCGCTTTAATTACCAGTTTTGAAGTTGCTCCAGCATTCACTGGCGGGATTGCTGTTACTCTTCCCTCCATGATGTTACTTCATGGAATAATCGGAATAGGAGAAGGCGCAATTACAACTGTGCTTGTTACCTCAATACAGCGATTGAACCCAACAATAATGGGTGGCTTAACATTGTTAAAGGAGAGAAAAATACTTTGAAAAAATATGTCGTTGCTGCAGCTTTAGTCATTGTTTTTCTAGTTTTCTTTATACCGTTAGCGTCGACTAATCCAGACGGTCTTGAAAAGGTAGTACAAACTTATGGAGCCCAAGAAAATGAAAACTTGTGGAGCGGTCTGTTATCAGATTATTCTTTTAGTTCAATCAGTAACTCATATGTTTCCACTTTATTTGCTGGAATCTTTGGTGTATTAACGGTTCTACTTATGGGTCTATTAATTAGCAAAGTAATGTTCAGGAAACCTGTCAAAAAAAGTTAAGGGTTTTTTCTGAATTTGGCAGCGCGATTAGCAACTAACGTCGCAACTGCACCCGCAGATACGCCGCCATCGATGTTAACAACTGCCAACCCTAACGAACACGACTGAAGCATAGCCATAAGCGCACTCAATCCCTTTTCGCCAAAACCGTAACTATTAGAGGTTGGAACCGCGATAACTGGAACATCAACCAACCCAGAAACCACAGACGCCAAAGCGCCTTCACGTCCAGCTACAACTACTACAACATCAACATCGTTTGAGAATACCTGTTTTAGTGGCTCAATCAACCTGTGAATTCCTGCGACCCCAACATCGTAGGTCGAATAAACAGTGCAGCCCATCTCTTGAGCGATGATTTTGGCTTCTTCAGCTACAGGGATGTCGGAGGTCCCAGCCGTTAAAATCCCAATTCGACCCCCGCTTGGAGTAATGTTGAAACCTTTCGTTTTGACTACAACCATTCGGGCTTTATCGTTAATTTCCATCTGTACATCGTTTTGAAATGCTTCTTTAACCGCCAAAATATGTTCCTTAGCGCAACGGCTCACAATCGCTCGCCCACAATTAGCAACCATCCGCCGAGAAATTTCCGCTACATCACTTGCCGATTTGCCTTCTGCCAAAATAATCTCAGGAATCCCCTTGCGGAGCCCCCTCCTCCCATCCAGATTAGCTAAACAACCAACCTCGTCAATTGTGAGCAATTGCAGGATTTTTTCGGCTTCAGCGGGCGAAATCTGATTCGAAGCAACTTTGTCTAAAACTTCTCTAAGCGACGACATGAACAGACAATATTTAAAAAACGCATGATAATATATCTATTATGCCTGCTTGATTGAAACGATTTTTTGTGATAAACTATGACTGTAACAAAGAAAATTCTTCTAATCGATTGCCAGGTTTCGGGTGTTGCTGGAGATATGATTTTAGGTGCGTTAATTGACCTTGGAGCAAACATAGAGAAGATTATCTCTGCCATAAAAACGCTTGAAAAGCCGGAGTACGGTTACGAAAACATCAAAATAAAAGTTAACCCTGTAATGAGGGGCGAATTCAAAGCAACACAAATCGACATCACCTCTGGATCAGCCCAGAGAAGACGCGGCAGTGAGCTTGTGGACATAGTAGAAAAAGCCGCAGGCAACCTTGAGCTTTCTCCAAAAGCCAAAAAGTTTGCCTCCAGAGTCATCCGCACATTAGTCGGAGCGGAAGCAGATTTGCACAAAACCTCGTTTGACGATGCGCATTTGCATGAGGTGGCGATGGTTGATACCGCCGCCGAAATCCTTGGCTCTTCGGTAGCTTTGGATGATTTAGGGCTGTTTGATTCAAAAATTTACTCTACACCTGTTGCGGTAGGTGGGGGAACATTCAAGTTTTCTCACGGCATAGTTTCAAGTCCCGCGCCTGCAACATTAGCCATATTGCAATCAAAAAAGTTCCCCTTCCAAGGCGGACCAATAGAATTTGAGTTGGCGACGCCGACGGGTGTTTCTATTTTAGTTAATTTAGTTGACGAAGTTACCCGATTTTACCCGTCTATGACGCCTATAAAGATTGGTTACGGTGCGGGAACCAAAGAGTTTGCCCAGATGCCTGCCGTTTTAAGACTAACAATGGGCGAGCCGATGGAGAGTTCACTTGTGAAGGATGAGATTGCTGTTTTGGAAACCAATATTGATGACGCATCTGGTGAGGTTCTGGGGTATACGCTTGAGAAATTGTTAAGCGAAGGCGCCAAAGACGTAAGCATCATTCCTATGTTCACCAAGAAGAACAGACCCGGACAAATAATCAAGGTAATTGCTGACCAAAAAGATGTTGAGCACCTTTCAAAAATACTAATTGACGAAACAGGTACGCTAGGCGTTAGAATTTACTTCTGCGAGCGGCACATAATAAACCGAGAATTGCACATGGTGGATTTGCTTGTGATGGGCAATAAGGAAACTGTTAGGGTTAAAGTTGCCAAAAACCAAAACGGAGACATTATCCACATAAAACCCGAGTACGAGGACCTTAAAAAGCTGGCTGAAAAAACCAAAAAACCTCTAAGAGAACTCTCAGAAATTGCAGTTTCACAAGCACGAGAAGTTCTAAAGAATAGGTAATTTGCATGGAAAAATTAAATGATAAACTTGATCTAATCAAACATTTCATACAGGAAAAAGGAAGAAACGGTGCGGTTGTCGCTTTTTCTGGAGGCGTAGACAGTTCAACGTTGGCTGCCCTAAGCCATAAGGTTTTAGGAAACAAAGCAGTAGCAGTTATCGCTCAATCCCCTACCTACACTTCTGAGGAGCTATGCGACGCAAAAAAAATAGCCTTGGACATAGGAATCCGCTTGTACGTGGTAGAAACCAATGAGCTGGATAACCCCGATTTTAGCAGAAACCCCGAAAACCGCTGCTACTACTGTAAAAAAGAACTCCTCCAAACCCTAATCAACTTTGCCAATAAACTTGGGTTCAAAACGGTTTTTGAAGGCACAAACTTTTCCGACTTAAACGACCACCGACCAGGATTCAAAGCCGTCCAAGAAGTAAAAGACGTCTACAGCCCTTGGATGATAAACGGATTTAGTAAGACTGAGATTCGCCAAGTTGCCAAACAGATGGGTCTTAGCGTTCATGACAAACCTGCGTTGGCTTGTTTAGCTTCGAGGATTCCGTTTAATGAGAAGATCACCGCCGAAAAGTTAAGCCGAATCGATAGGGCAGAACAAGCAGTAAAGGCTGTAACGGGGGTTAAGCAGGTTCGCGTCAGAGACCACAACCGTTTAGCCCGCATTGAGGTTGCTAAGACAGAAAGAATCTTGTTTTGCAACATTGATGTGCAGGATAAGGTGGCTTTTGAACTGAAGAAACTTGGTTTCAAGTATGTAACGTTTGACTTAGAAGGTTATGCATCCGGCAGCATGTTGAAGACTTTATAGTGTTTGTTTCGAGGAACTTAACAGCAAGCTTTTAAGCTTAAAGCCTCTTATTTTTTGCTATCTACTTATTATATTCATAGGAGAATAGAAAGTGGAAATTAGCCGAAAGAACCTACGCAACGAAGTTCTCGAACGCATCAAATATGTTAAAACCTGCGTAATGGCGCGGGAACTTTGCTTACTTGTACGTACCAACAGAGCAGTTCTAGAGCCCAAAGATGTCCAACAAGTTTGCCAATACATCTCAAACCTATGTAAGGAAGAGGGCTGCAAAGAGCCCAGCGAAATGTGCACCAAGGCAGCAAAAGCTATCGAATCAGCGGAAGAAGAAAAATACCTGGATCTATGCGCACAAAGCTGCGTCAAATGCGGCGAAGCAAAACGTCCGCAGCCCAAAAAAGACGCTTATGTGGCATAACAACATGACAGTCTCTGTTAAGGGCAGGAATTGAGTATGTTTATAGCTCCCTTTGTTCCAAGTCCACAAACCGTTGTAGAATATATGCTTAAGCTGGCTGATTTGAAAGCTGGTGAAGTCCTCTTCGACATGGGTTCGGGAGACGGCAGGACCGTGATTATGGCAGCGAAAACTTTTGGCGCCCGAGGAGTCGGTATTGAGTTGCGCGAGGATTTGGCTAAAAAAGCGATGGGCAACATTCATGAGAACGGTCTTGACGACAGAGTAACCATCATGAACGATGACATGTTCAACGTGAACCTGACCTCTGCTGACGTAGTCTATCTTTACTTGACAACTAGTGCCAACGAGAAAATCAAACCAAAGCTTGAGAACGATCTAAAAAAGGATGCGCGTATCGTCTCGCATGACTACGAGATAATTGGTTGGAAACCGACAAAGGTCGAGAATTTCTGCGAAAACCCGAAGTTAGGCTATCCCTC